>NZ_JBWKVP010000005.1:0-332410 GCF_059421765.1 Stenotrophomonas sp. GW821-FHT02D01 | reverse complement strand
GCTGCCGTTCGACTTGCATGTGTTAGGCCTACCGCCAGCGTTCACTCTGAGCCAGGATCAAACTCTTCACTTAAAACAGCATTGTCCGAAGACAAAAATTTAAAGCTGCAGATGAATGATTCTGGCAACGTATCGCTTGCTTTAAAACAATTAATAGTTGCTTGATCAAACGTCTGCAAGATGGACAATCATCCTTCCTGCAGGCGCCTTCACAAGATACCTGCGCATACTTTCAAAGATCTTGGGAAGTGGCCTCAGCGCCGTTCCCGTGTGCTGCGAAGTCTCCTTCGAAGCGAGCCGCCTATTATGCCGGACTTTTCGAGTCCGTCAACACCTTTCGTTCGATCATCTCGTTCGTCGGTGGTGGCGTCCCTTGTGCCGCCGAAGCCCTTGTTGGCGACCCCTGCGACGGGGGAGGGAAAGTATGTCCCTATTCGCGGCCTTTGTGAAGGGGGTGTGGCAACTTTTTTCATCGGATGTTGCATCCGTTCATGCAAAGGCGCCGCCACAGGCCCCGCGAACAGCGGCAGAGCGTCAGCGCCGCTCTGCAGGAGCAGAAGCAGGGGCCGGCTGCGCCGGCCCCTGCCTCCGGTCAGGCAGCGACCAGGCGCACGCGGGCGAAGGTACGCTTGCCGACCTGCAGCAGTCCTTCGAAGCCGGGCTGCAGGACCTGCTGACCGTCTTCCACCACTTCGCCGTCCACCTTCACCGCACGCTCCTTGAGCTTGCGGTTGGCCTCGGAGTTGCTCGGGGTCAGACCGGCGGCGGTCAGCAAGGCCGCGATGCGCAGGCCCTCGGCCGGGATGGCCACATCCTGCAGCGGCAGCTGGGTGATGTCGCCCTGCCCGGTAACGGCAGCTTCCCAACCGGCAATCGCCTGCTCGGCCGCTGCGGCATCGTGGAACCGGGTAGCCAGTTCACGGGCCAGGCGCAGCTTCACCACGCGCGGATTCAGACCCGCGGCGATCTGCTCGCGCAGGGAGGCCGCTTCGGCCTGGCTGATATCGAAGGACAGCAGCTCGATCCAACGCCACATCAGGGCGTCATCGACCTTCATGGTCTTGGTGACGATGTCGATGGCCGGCTCGCTGATGCCGATGTAGTTGCCCAGCGACTTGGACATCTTGTTGACGCCATCCAGGCCTTCCAGCAGCGGCATGGTCAACACCACCTGCGGCTTCTGGCCGTGGTGTTCCTGCAGGCCACGGCCCATCAGCAGGTTGAACTTCTGGTCGGTACCACCCAGCTCGACGTCCGCTTCCAGGGCCACCGAGTCGTAGCCCTGCACCAGCGGGTACAGGAATTCGTGGATGGCGATGGACTGCTGGGCGGCATAGCGCTTGGCGAAGTCGTCGCGCTCGAGCATGCGTGCCACGGTGTGCTGGCCGGCAAGGCGGATCATGTCGGCCGCGCTCATCTTGCCGAACCACTCCGAATTGAAGCGGACCTCGGTGCGGCTGCGGTCCAGCACCTTGAACACCTGTTCCTCGTAGGTACGGGCGTTGGCCAGCACGTCGTCGCGGCTGAGCGGCTTGCGGGTCAGGCTCTTGCCGGAGGGGTCGCCGATCATGCCTGTGAAGTCACCGATCAGGAAAATGACCTGGTGGCCAAGGTCCTGGAACTGACGCATCTTGTTCAGCAGCACCGTGTGGCCCAGGTGCAGGTCAGGCGCGGTGGGGTCGAAGCCGGCCTTGATGCGCAGCGGGCGGCCTTCCTGCAGGCGCGCGCGCAGATCCTCGAGCTTGAGGATCTCGTCGGCACCGCGGCCGATCAGGGCAAGGGCTTCTTCAATCGAGGACACGTGACTACTCCCGGCAACGCCGTTTCTTATGTGGGGTGTTAAAGCGAAGTTAACCCGATCGGCTTCACAAAAGCCAATAGGCACAAGGGTTTGACGCGAATTTGTTAGGTGTCTATGTTACCGGCGTTTGGGCCCGCGTTCCCGGGTCAGCCAGAGACCGACATCTGATGCTCAATTCCGATCAAGGCCGCGCACGCAAGCAGCGCTTCCAGGAACGACTCCACGTCCTGCACGACAACGCCCTGCACCGGAAGCTGAGGCAACACCTTCCCGCTGCGTTCAATGAGCGCTGGACGCGCCGCCATTGGATGCACGCCAGCCTGTTTGTGACCATCGGCGCATTGGTGGCCACGATCGTGCCGGGCTTCTCGCACACCATCGATGCCCCCTACGCCGACAGCCACACCAGCCTGGCACTGCCGTTGCCCCCGTTAGCAATGGCCCGCCAGCAGCAGATCCCCGGTGACAGCTGGCAGGTGCTGCGGGTACAGCGCGGGCAGACCCTGAGCGATCTGTTCGACAAGGCCGGCATCTCGGCGACCACCCTGCACCGGGTGCTGGACCATCCGGGTGCGCGCGAATCGCTGACCAAGTTGCGCCCGGGCGCCGAGATCGCCTTCGACATGCCGCTGTCCGGTGACCTGCGCAGCATCCGCTTCGACCGCGACGCCGACAACCGGGTCGAACTGAGCCTGAGCGGTGATGACATCAAGGAAACGGTGACCAAGCGCGAGACGTCCACGCGGACGGTGGTCACCAGCGGCGAGATCACCAGTTCGCTGTATGCGGCTGCACGCCGTGCAGGACTGTCGCCATCGGCAATCGCGACGATGACCGACGACATCTTCAAGTACGACATCGACTTCTCCAAGGACCTGCAGCCGGGCGACCGCTTCAGCGTGGTGATGGATGAGACCTGGCGCGAGGGCGAGAAGGTCGACACCAGCAAGATCCTGGCGGCCACCTTCACCACCGGCGGCAAGACCTACTCCGGCTTCCGCTTCGACCGCAATGGCAAGTCCGAGTACTACGACATCAGCGGCCGTTCGCTGAAGAAGAGCTTCATCCGCATGCCGATCCCGTTCGCGCGGCTGAGTTCGACCTTCGGCGCGCGCAAGCACCCGGTGCTGGGCAAGATGCGCATGCACAAGGGCGTGGATTACGCCGCGCGCACCGGTACCCCGATCATGGCCGCCGGCGACGCGCGGGTGCAGTTCGTCGGCGTGCAACGCGGTTATGGCAACGTGGTGATCCTCGACCACGGCCGTGGCCACACCACCCTGTACGGCCATATGTCGCGCTTTGCCGGGATCAAGAATGGCCAGCGCGTGGCCCAGGGCACGGTGATCGGCTACGTCGGCTCGACCGGCCTGGCGACCGGCCCGCACCTGCACTACGAATTCCGGGTCAATGGCGAGCACCGCAACCCGCTGACGGTGACGATGCCGCCGCCGGAGCCGCTGAAGGGCGCTGAGCTGGTGGCCTTCCGGGCGCAGACCGCGCCGGCGATGGCCCGCATCCAGGGCATGGAGAAGCTGATCTACGCCGACGCCAGCCCCGCGCCGGCTGCCGAAAGCGCGAGCACCGAGGTGGCCAGCGCCAAGGACAAGGTGCCGGCAGGCCGCAAGCGCGGCTGAGCCCTGCGTTGACGAAGGAGGACACGGCAGCACAAGCTTGCCGTGTCCTTTTTTTATGCCCGCCATGAACGCCACTGCCGATCCGTCCCTTCCCCTCTACCTGGGCCTGATGTCAGGCACCAGCGCTGACGGCATCGATGCCGCGCTGGTGCAGTTTCCGGCCGACGGGGGATGCCGCTTCGTGCATGGGCTGACCGCCCGCTGGGAGCCGATGCTTCGGGCAAGGCTGGTAGCCCTTGGCGAAGGCGGCCCGTTGCAGTCGCTGGAAGAGCTGGGCGAGCTGGACGCGCGGATTGCGATCAGCTTCGCCGCCGCCGCCAACCAGCTGCTGGAAGAAGCCGGCGTCGACCGTTCGCAGGTACGAGCCATTGGCTCGCACGGGCAGACGGTACGCCATCGACCGTTGGCCGACCCGGCCTTCACCGTGCAGCTGGGTGACGGCAACCGCATCGCCGAGCTGACCGGGATCACCACCGTGTGCGATTTCCGCCGCCGCGACGTTGCCGCCGGCGGCCATGGGGCACCGCTGATGCCGGCTTTCCACCTGGACATGCTGGGTGCGGCCGATGAGGACCGTGCGGTGCTGAACCTGGGCGGGATCGCCAACCTGACCCTGATTCCCCGCGAAGGCGTCGTGCGTGGCTTCGATACCGGCCCAGCCAACGCACTGATGGATGCCTGGTGCCAACGCCACACCGGTCGCAGCTTCGACGCTGACGGCGCCTACGCGGCCAGCGGTGCGGTGGATGACAGCCTGCTGGCCGGCTGGCGCGCGGATCCGTGGTTTGCGCTGCCACCGCCCAAGAGCACCGGGCGCGAGCAGTTCCACCTGCCATGGGCCGAAGCACACATGGAAGAAGGCCAGTTCGCCGCCGCCGATGTTCAGGCGACGCTGCTGGAGCTGACCGCGGCGACGGTGGTGGATGCGCTGCTGGCCCAGCAACCCGACACCCGGCGCGTTCTGGTGTGTGGCGGTGGTGTGCGCAACGCGCAGTTGATGCGGCGGTTGGCAGCGCGCCTGCCGGGCGTGGTGGTCGAGTCCACGGCGCTGCACGGGCTGGACCCGGAGTATGTGGAGGCGATGGGGTTTGCCTGGCTGGCGCAACGGACGATGGACGGGCTGCCGGGCAACCTGCCGAGCGTGACCGGGGCGAAGGGGCCGCGGATTCTCGGAGCGATTCATCTGGCGTGAGGGGTGGCGCCATCCACGCATGGCGTGGATCTACTGGGCAGTCGGCCCTGCGGGGCTAATCGAAGCCCTGGCCGGCAGGGAGGGCCTGCAGTGCGGCGATCGCGTCGGACAGGGCGTCGACTTCGGGATCGCCGAAGCCGGAGCGGACCTCCAGTTCACTGCTGAACAGGCCCTGCTCCAGCAGCGCCTCGCAGGTCTGTTCGTGGGTCCAGCCACGAGCAACCGCAACCCGTTTGATGCGTTCCAGCAGCAGCGGGTCCAGGTCCCGCAGCACTACGTCGGCCATGCTCACTTCCCCGTTCGCAAGGCACCGCCCCCTCGGCGCGTCGGGGCGATCATCCCGCACGCCGGGGACGCGGGCAACTGTCAGGCCACGGCACGCCGGCGTTGCTGCAGAATCAGCATCGCGCACAGGATCACCACCGGGATCGCGACAAGGGCAGTACCGATGAAGAACAGTGCGTAGCCTTCCAGCAGCGTGCGTCCCTGAGCCAGGGTCTGCACCGACCAGCCGGAAAAGCCCTTCAGCGCCTTGCCGGGCATCGCGTAGAACGAGCTGAGCAAGGCGTACTGGGTGGCGGTATAGCCGATGCTGGTCAAGCTCGACATGTAGGCGATCAGCGCGGTACCCGCGAAACCGCTGGCGAAATTGTCGACGGCCATTGCGACAGCAAAGTGGGTGGTGTCCGGCCCCGAATAGGCCAGCCAGGCGAAGGCGAGGTTGGAGGCCGGGCCCAGCACGGCGCCAGCCAACAGCGCCGCCAGCACGCCCCAGCGCACGGACACCAGGCCAGCAGCGGCGATGCCGATGAAGGTGGCCACCAGGCCGACCGACCCACGCACGGCGCCCACGGTGTCCTCGTCCAGCCCGAGATCGACATAGAACGGATTGGCCATCGGCCCCATGACGAAGTCGGCCATGCGGTAGACGCTGATCGCCACCAGGATCAGGATCGCGCCGCTGCGATGTTCGCGTACGAACGCCACGAACGGGCCGACCACTGCATCGAACAGGCCGCGTGGCGTCCACAACGAGGCGGCCTGCGCCTGCACTGCCTGGATCTCGCGGGCCGGCTCGCGGGCCATGACCACCGCCACCACGCCCAGTGCCATCAGCGCGGCCATCAGCTCATAGGACACCTGCCAGCCGACGCGGGCGGCGATGATCAGGATCAGGGCATCGGTGACCAGCAGCGCTGTGCGATAGCCCAGCGCGGACGATGAAGTCAGCAGGCCAAGCTGTTCACTGTTGTCTGCGCTCTCGATGCGCCAGGCGTCGATCACGATGTCCTGGGTGGCCGAGGCGAAGGCCACCACCACGGCCATCGCGCCGAAGACCACCACATGCTCCCAAGCGATTCCCAGCAGCAGCAACTGGCCGCCCTTGGGCTGGATCAACGCCATGCCGACCAGGCCCACCGCGGCGACGATCTGCGACAGCAGCATCCAGCCACGACGACGCCCCAGCCGACCGAACAGTGGCACGTCGGCCTTGTCGACGATCGGCGCCCACAGGAACTTCATCGTGTAAGCCAGGCCCACCCACGACAGGAAGCCGATGGTGCTCAGCTCGATGCCTTCCTTGCGCATCCAGAAGCCAAGCGTGTTGCCCACCAGGTAGATCGGCAGACCCGAACTGAAACCCAGCAGCAGCATCGCCAGCACCTTGCGCTGGCGCAGGTTGGCCAGCACCTGTCGCCAGGAACGGCGTGGCTTGGCAGCCTCGGTCACAGGTCGTAGTCCACGATGAACGGCGCGTGGTCGGAGAAGCGCTGGTCGCGGTAGATCGAGCAGCTGCGCAGGCGGTCACGCAGGCCCGAAGTGATGAACTGGTAGTCGATGCGCCAACCAACGTTGTTGGCGCGAGCGGCGCCACGGTTGCTCCACCAGGTGTAGTCCTCGCCGGTCGGGTTGAGCAGGCGGTAGGCATCGGCCCAGCCGCGACCGGTGGCCACGTCGGTGGCCTGGCCATGGTCGGCACACAGGGCATTGAGCCAGTCGCGTTCCTCGGGCAGGCAGCCGGAGTTCTTCTGGTTGGACTTCCAGTTCTTGATGTCCAGCGCCGAGCGGACGATGTTCCAGTCGCCACACAGCACGTAGTCGCGGCCACTGCGCGCCCATTCCTCGAGGATCGGCCGCAGCCACTCCATCACTTCGAACTTGAAGCCCTGGCGCAGGTCGCCCGAACTGCCGGACGGGATATAGAAGGAGACCACGCTGAGGTTGCCGAAGCGGGCCTCGATGTAGCGGCCTTCGTCGTCGAACGGGGCCCAGCCCAGCGAGGTGATGACCTGGTCCGGTTCGCGCTTGCTGTAGATCGCCACGCCGCTGTAGCCCTTCTTGGTGATGGCATCGCGGTAGAAGCAATGGTGGCCGTCCGGGCGGAACATCGGGTCGGTCAGCTGGTCTTCCTGGGCCTTGGTCTCCTGGATGCAGAGGACGTCGGCGTCCTGGCCACGGAACCAGTCGAGGAAGCCCTTGGTGGCGGCCGAGCGGATGCCATTGGCGTTGAAGCTGATGATGCGCATGCGGAAGAACCTACGGCGGGAAACCGGGCAAGCATACCGGTTGCCTGCCGGGCTGAGCAGCCCGCGGGGGCAGCTGCGGATACCTGCGTGAAGGGGCCGGACGAGCGCAGAAAGCCCAGCTGGATTAGGATTTGCGCTCCAAATGAAGATGAATCGAGTTTTGATGAGCGACCACCGTCACCGTTTCCTGCAGCTGGCCCTGACCGCCGATGCCCTGCGCTTCGGCCAGTTCACCCTCAAGTCCGGCCGGCTGAGCCCCTATTTCTTCAACGCCGGCCGTTTCGACTCCGGTTCCCTGCTGTCGCAGCTGGGTGCGTGCTATTCCGACGCCATCGACGCCACCGGGATCAAGTACGACGTGGTGTTCGGCCCGGCCTACAAGGGCATTCCGCTGGCCACCGCAATGGCCTGCGAGCTGGCCCAGCGTGGCCGCGACCTGCCGCTGTCGTTCAACCGCAAGGAAGTGAAGGACCATGGTGAAGGCGGCCAGCTGATCGGCGCCGACATGACCGGCAAGCGCGTGCTGATCGTCGACGACGTGATCACCGCCGGCACCGCCATCCGCGAGGCGCTGGCGATCATCCGCGCTGCGGGCGGTATTCCGGCCGGCATCGTGGTGGCCCTGGACCGCCAGGAGATCGCCTCGGACAGCGACCATCGCTCCGCCGCACAGGCCGTGGCCGAAGAAGCCGGCATCCCGGTGATCGCCGTGGCGACGCTGGCCGACCTGCTTGATTTCGCTTCCGGAAATCCGGAACTTGTAGGCTACCGGCAGCCGCTGGAGGCCTATCGCGCCCAGTACGGCGTCCGTTCCACGCGCTGACCACCAGGGGGAAGGTCGCATGTTCCGAGTTCCTGCCATCGTTGCTGCCAGCCTGCTGCTGGTGATGCCGCAGACGCTGCTGGCACAGTCCGGCGGCAAGGCCGCAGACAAGAAGCTGTACTGCTGGAACGAGGGCAAGGAGCGGATCTGCAGCGATGCGCTGCCGGCCGATGCGGTCAACCACGCCCGCGATGAGTTCAGCGCCAACAGCGGCCTGCGCAACGCGCAGGTGCAGCGCGCGTTGAGCGATGAGGAACGCGCTGCCGCCAGCACGGCGGCAGCGCAGGTCCAGCTGGACCAGATGGCCAAAGAGACCCGGCAGCGTACCGAACAAGCGATGCTGACCACCTACGGTGATGAGAATGCGCTGCGGCGCGTGTTCGCCGAGCGCCAGGAGGTGCTCGACAACAACCTCAAGACCGCCCAGTACAACGTTGCCAGCCTGCGCGAATCGCTGGTGGCCCTGCTTGCTGCCGCCGGCGACCGCGAACTGGCGGGCGGCAAGGTGGCCGACAAGCAGGCCCAGGCGATCGCCCAGCGCCATGCGCAGCTGCAGTCGCAGCAACGGCTGCTGGCCAGTTTCGAACAGCAGCAGCAGGCATTGAAAGTCGAGATCGAAAGCAGCCTGCAACGCTATCGGCAGCTGAAGGGATTGGCGCCGGTGGACGTGCCGGCACAGACCCCGGCGGGTTGAGAGGCACGCTGCTCGCCGGGCATGGCCCGGCGCTACCGCATGCCGGGTTACGGCCTGGACCCTGAAATTTATGCACTCTTTACGCGTCGGCCCTGTCCGGCGCGTAGTGCGTTTATGGGGGTGGGGACGACGATGACGCCCTGAGGTGGAGGGGTTCCACCAGGTCTCAATTCCATGTCCCCCTGGCTGTCGTTGCTGTGTGGCGTGCTGGTGCTGGTTGCCGCCGCCTATCTTCTTTATGTCGTGCTGCGGCCCGAGTCGTTCTGAGCGGAGCCTGCCATGACTGAAATTCTTATCATTCTTGCCGCCAGCCTGGTGCTGGCATGGCCACTGGGCCTGTACCTTGCCCGGGTGATGCGCGGCACGCCGATGAAGGTCGACGTGCTGTTCCACTGGATCGAAAAGCCGCTGTACAAGGTGCTCGGTGTTGATCCGTCACGTTCGATGTCCTGGCGGGGTTACGTGCTGGCGTTCGTGCTCAGCAACGTGGTGATCGCGGTGCTGACCCAGGCCGTATTCATGACCCAGGCGTGGTTGCCGTTGAATCCGGACCAGATCCCGAACATGCGCTGGGATACGGCGCTGCACACGATGATCTCGTTCCTGACCAACACCAACCAGCAGCACTATTCCGGCCAGGCACAGCTGTCCTACTTCTCGCAGATGACCGGCATCACCGGCCTGCAGGTAGTGACGCCGATGATGGGCCTGGCGCTGGCCGTGGCCACGTTGCGTGCATTGTTCTCGCGTGCACCGAAGTCCGTCACCGCGCCCGCTGCGGGTGATGACCGCCAGGTGGCGGTGGGCAATTACTACGCGGACGTCGTGCGCCTGTGCGTGCGCTTCCTGCTGCCGCTGTGCCTGGTCTGGACGCTGCTGCTGACCAGCCAGGGCGTGCCCTCCACGATGGCCGGTGGCCCGCAGGCCACGCCGATCGATGCCAGTGCCGGCATGGCGCAGCAGAAGCTGCCGCTGGGCCCGGTTGCGGCGATGGTCGCGGCCAAACAGTTGGGTGCCAATGGTGGCGGCTGGTATGGCCCGAACAGCAGCTTCCCGCTGGAGAACCCGACCCCGGTGTCGAACATGCTGGAGGTGATCGGCATCCTGCTGGTGCCGATGGCGGTGATCTTCATGATCGGCGCGTTCACCGGGCGCCGTCGTTTCGGCGCGCTGGTATTCAGCTGCATGCTCGGCATGTCGCTGCTGTCCACCGGTGCGATGGTATGGAGCGAGGGCCATAGTGCCAGCGCGACCACGCCGCTGCTGATGGAAGGCAAGGAAGTACGCTTCGGCGCCGATGGCACCGCGCTGTGGGCGGCGGTGACCACCCAGGTCTCCAACGGTTCGGTCAACGGCATGCACGATTCGCTGAGCCCGCTGTCTGGCGGCCTGGCGATGGTCAACATGCTGGTCAGCGCGATCTGGGGCGGCATCGGCTGCGGCCTGCAGCAGTTCATCGTGTACCTGCTGCTGGGTGTGTTCCTGGCCGGGCTGATGACCGGCCGTACACCGGAACTGTTCGGCCGCAAGCTGGAAACGCCGCAGGTGCGCCTGCTGGCACTGCTGGTGCTGCTGCAGCCGATCACCCTGCTGCTGTTCACCGCGATCACGCTGGCCGTGCCGGGTCTGGCGGGCACCTCCAATCCCGGCTTCCATGGCATCAGCCAGGTGTTCTACGAGTACGTCTCGGCCTACGCCAACAACGGCTCGGGCTTCGAGGGACTGGGTGACGCCACGCCCTGGTGGAACCTGAGCTGCTCGCTGGTGCTGCTGCTGGGCCGCTTCCCGCTGCTGATCATCCCGCTGGTGGTGGCCGCACAGCTGGCCGCCAAGCGGCAGGCCCCTGAATCGGCCGGCAGCCTGCAGATCGAAACCCCGACGTTCGCCCTGACCCTGGTCTCGGTGATCGTCATCCTGACCGTGCTGCAGTTCATGCCGGCGCTGGTACTCGGCCCGATCGCCGACCACCTGAGCCTGGGACTGCACTGAGGACACCCCATGAGTAGTCACGCAACCGCAAACCGTTCCTCTTCCGTGGCTTCCCGCCCGGCCCTGCTCGATGCCGCCGGCCTGCGCCGCGCGCTCATCGAGGCCGTACGCAAGCTGTCGCCGACGCATCTGGTGCGCAGCCCGGTGATGGCGGTGGTGATGGCCGGCACGATCGTCGCCGCGATCATCACGCTGACCGGCAATGCGCCGCTGGGCTTCGGCCTGGCGGTGACCGCGATCCTGCTGGTCACCGTGCTGTTCGGCAACTTCGCCGAGGCTGTGGCCGAAGCACGTGGCCGTGGCCAGGCCGCCTCGCTGCGCCGCGCCCGCCAGGACCTGGTGGCGCGTCGCCTGGCGTCGGCGCAGGCCGGTGCCAGCGAAACCCAGGTGCCCGCTGCGGAACTGCGCCCCGGTGACCACGTGATCGTCAGTGCTGGCGAACTGGTGCCGGCCGACGGCGAGATCGTGCAGGGCCTGGCCACCATCAACGAAGCGGCGGTAACCGGCGAGTCGGCACCGGTGCTGCGCGAGGCGGGTACTGATCGCTCCGGCGTGATCGGCGGCACCAAGGTGCTGTCCGACCAGATCGTCGTACGCATCACCGCCGAGCCGGGGCACAGCTTCCTGGACCGCATGATCGCGCTGGTGGAAGGCGCCAACCGGCAGAAAACGCCGAATGAGATCGCGCTGACCCTGCTGCTGGCGGCAATGACGCTGACCTTCCTGGTAGTGGTGGCGACGCTGCCGGCGATCGGTGCGTCGGTGGGCGTCAAGGTGGATCCGCTGCTGCTGATCGCGCTGCTGGTGTGCCTGATCCCGACCACCATTGGTGGCCTGCTGCCGGCCATCGGCATCGCTGGCATGAACCGCGCGCTGGCCGCCAACGTGCTGGCCAAGTCGGGCAAGGCGGTGGAAGTGGCCGGTGACGTCGACGTGCTGCTGCTCGACAAGACCGGCACCATCACCTACGGCGACCGCCAGGCCAGCCACTTCCATGCATTGGCCGGGATCGACGCCGACCAGCTGCGTGAGGCGGCACTGCTGTCATCGCTGGCCGACCCCACCCCGGAAGGCAAGTCGATCGTGCGCCTGGCCCGCGAGCAGGGCTGCACCACCGCCGAGCCGGACCAGGCCGACTACCTGGCCTTCAGTGCGCAGACCCGCATGTCCGGTGTCGACCTGATGCACGGCCGGCAGATCCGCAAGGGCGCTGCCGATGCGATCCGCGCCCATGTGCAGGCACTTGGCGGCACCGTACCGGCCGAACTGGCCGGGCGCGTGGACCAGGTCGCACGCAACGGTGCTACGCCGCTGGTGGTGGCCGAGGGTCGGCATGTGCTGGGCGTGATCGAGCTGTCGGACGTGGTCAAGCACGGCATGCGCGAGAAGTTCGCACAGCTGCGGGCGATGGGCATCCGCACGGTGATGATCACCGGCGACAACCCACTGACGGCTGCTGCGATCGCCGCCGAAGCCGGCGTGGATGACTACATCGCCGAGGCACGGCCCGAGGACAAGCTGGCCCGCATCCGTGCCGAGCAGGCCGGTGGCCGCCTGGTGGCGATGGTCGGCGACGGTACCAACGATGCGCCGGCGCTGGCCCAGGCCGACATCGGCCTGGCGATGAATTCGGGCACGCAGGCGGCCAAGGAAGCCGGCAACATGGTCGATCTGGATTCGGATCCGGCCAAGCTGCTGGCGGTGGTGGAGGTGGGCAAGCAGCAGCTGATCACCCGCGGCGCGCTGACCACGTTCTCACTGGCCAACGATGTGTCCAAGTACTTCGCGATCCTGCCGGCGTTGTTTGCCGCCACCGTGCCTGCGATGGCCGCGCTGAACGTGATGCAGCTGTCGAGCCCGCGCAACGCGGTACTGGCGGCGCTGATCTTCAATGCCCTGGTGATTCCCGCCCTGATCCCGCTCGCACTGCGCGGTGTGCGCTTCCGCCCGGCCACGGCAACGGCGCTGCTGCGCCGGAACATGCTGGTGTACGGCCTGGGTGGCGTGCTGCTGCCGTTCGCGGCGATCAAATTGATCGACCTTCTTCTTGTCCTGGTATTCGGCGCATGAACCGTTCTGACTCCCCTTCCCTTTCCCGCGAGCTGAAGCGCGAGGCACGCGTGGCCACGCTGCAGGATGGCGCCAACTGGCGCCCGGCCATCGGCCTGGGCGTGGCCACCCTGCTGCTGGCCGGTGCGGTCTACGCCGGCATCGCCACCGGTTTTGCCGGCCTGTCCTTCCCGGCGCAGGCCGAAGGCAGCCTGCTGCGCGATGGCAGCGGTCAGGTGCGTGCGTCGGCATGGCTGTCGCAGCCCTTCACCGGCGATGGCTACTTCCAGGCGCGACCGTCGGCCGCCAACTACGACCCGATGGCGGCAGCCGGTTCCAACCTTGCCCGCAGCAACCCGGCGCTGGCCGAGCGTGTGGCGGCGAGCACCGCAGCAGTGGCCGCGCGCGAAGGCGTAACGCCCGCGCAGGTTCCTGCCGATCTGGTCACCCAGTCCGGCGGCGGCCTGGATCCGCAGTTGTCGCCGGCGGCAGCGCAGCTGCAGGTGGCCCGGGTGGCGCGTGCGCGTGGCCTGCCCGTCGAGCAGGTACAGGCATTGGTGAAGGCCAACACGCAGGGCCGGCAATGGGGCGTATTCGGCCAGCCACGGGTGAACGTGGTGACGCTGAACTTCGCGCTGGACCACGCGGCACGCGCGCCGTGATGCAGGGCTGCACCCGCTGCGCGCACAATGGCGGCCATGACAGCGGCTCCCATGACTGATCTGCGGACCCGCCAGGCCAACGCCCTGGTGGAAGGACTGCAACGCGAAGCCGGTGGCAAGCTCACCGTGTTCCTGGGCGCTGCGCCCGGCGTCGGCAAGACCTACGCCATGCTGACCCGCGCGCAGGAACAGCTGCGCCGTGGCGTGGACCTGGTGGTCGGGCTGGTGGAGACCCACGGCCGTGCCGATACCCAGGCCCTGCTGGAAGGCCTGCCACGGCTGCCGCTGAAGGACGTGGCCTACCATGGCCACGACCTGCAGGAGATGGACCTGGACGCCGTGCTGGCGAGGAAACCAGCGCTGGTGCTGGTGGACGAGCTGGCCCATCGCAATGCGCCGGGCAGCCGCCACGAACGGCGCTGGCAGGACGTGATGGAACTGCTGGACGCCGGCATCGACGTCTGGACCACGGTCAACATCCAGCATCTGGAAAGCCTCAACGATGTGGTGATGCGCATCACCGGCGTGCGTGTCAGCGAGACCGTGCCCGATGGCGTACTCGACCGCCTGCATGACATCGTGCTGGTCGACCTGCCGCCGCGCGAACTGATCGCGCGCCTGCAGCAGGGCAAGGTGTACGTGCCCGAGCAGGCCGCACAGGCCCTGCAGGCGTTCTTCTCCCCGGCCAACCTGACTGCATTGCGCGAGCTGGCGATGCAGGAGGCCGCCGACCGTGTCGACAGCAGCCTGCGCGAAGCACGCGCCGCGCGCGGCGAGAGCAATCTGCCGCTGCGGCGTGGCGTGCTGGTGGCAATCGATGGCGGTGGCCAGAGCGAATACCTGGTGCGGGTGGCCCGACGCATCGCCGAACGCCGCGATGCACCGTGGACGGTAGTGACGGTGCAGGGACGCCGCCAGGACGAAGCGACCCGGCGCGAGATCGATGCTGCGTTCGCGCTGGCCCGCCGCCTCGGCGGCGAAGCCGAGCTGCTGCACGGTTCAAGCATCGCCGATGCATTGCTCGACCACGCCGCGCACAACGGCGTATCGACGCTGGTACTGGGCCGTACCCGCGAACGGCCGCTGGCGCGGATGTTCAACCGCACCCTGACCCAGCAGCTGATCCAGCGCGGCGCGCACTACGAGATCACCATCATCAGCACGCCGCAGGCGCGTGCGCGTTCCCGTCGAGAGGGCCTGCTGCCACCGATGCGCGGGGTCAGCCACGAACCGTTGCAGGCCCTGATCGCCACCGCCCTCGCCTGCGCGGTGGCATGGCTGGTCGAACGCTGGGTGGGCATGGCCGATCTGTCGATGGTGTTCATCGTGGCGGTGGTGCTGGTGGCTGCACGTACCCGTGCCAGCGTCGCGGTGATGGCGGCGATCCTGTGTTTCCTTGCCTACAACTTCCTGTTCATCGCGCCGCGCTTCACCTTCGCCATCGGCGCGCGACAGGGCGTGATCACCGTGTTCCTGTTCCTGGCTGCGGCGCTGGTTGCCGGACGCCTGGCGTCGCGCCTGCGCATGCAGGTGATCGCCCTGCGCGCGGCCAACCGCCATGCGCGCGCACGCCAGCAGCTGGGCCGGCAGCTGGCCAGTGCGGCCGGCAATGGTGAAGTGGCACAGGCCGGCCGGCATGCGCTGGAACAGGCCATGGATGTACCGGCCTGGCTACGGATCGGCGCCGATACCGCCGCCGGTGGCCGCAGCCTGCCTGGTGATACCGATCTGGCGGCGGCCGACTGGGCCCTGCGTCATGGCCAACCCAGTGGCCGCTTCACCGATACCCTGGCCGGCGCGCAATGGTGGTTCCTGCCGCTGCTGGACGGCGAAGACCGTGCGATCGGCGTGGCCGGCCTGTACCTGCCGGGTGCGCAGGCGCGGCTGCTGCCCGAACAACGCCAGCTGGCCGAAGCGATGGTCGACGACATCGCCCAGGCCGCGTTGCGCACCCGCCTGGTGGCCGAGCTGGAACAGGCACATGTGAGCAACGAGACCGAGCGGCTGCGCTCTGCCCTGCTCTCGTCGGTTTCTCACGACCTGCGTTCGCCGCTGGCAGCGATGATCGGCTCGGCTGACAGCCTGGCCAGCTACGGTACGGCGATGGATCTGGCCGACCGCCGCGCGTTGCTGGACACCATCCTGGTCGAAGGCGAGCGCCTGGACCGCTACATCCAGAACCTGCTGGACATGACCCGGCTCGGCCACGAGGGCCTGAAGATCAACCGCGACTGGATAGGCGTGGACGAGCTGATCGGTTCAGCCGCCCGCCGCCTGCAGCGCTACCAGCCGAAGGTGCGGCTGGAGCTGGATATTCCGGCAACGCTGGCACCGATCTGGGTGCATCCGGCGCTGGTGGAACAGGCGGTGTTCAACGTGATGGAGAACGCCGCCAAGTTCTCGCCAGCCGATGCCGCCGTGCAGGTGCTGGCGCGCGAACTGGACGGTCAGCTGCGCATCGACGTGATCGATGCCGGCCCCGGCATTCCCGACGACGAGCGCGCGCGCATCTTCGACATGTTCTACAGCGTCGAACGCGGCGACCGCGGCCGCCACGGCACCGGCCTGGGCCTGACCATCTGCCAGGGGATGATCGGCGCACACGGCGGCAGCGTGCAGGCGCTGCCCGGGCGCGACGGTCGCGGTACCCTGATCCGCATCACCCTGCCCCTGCTCAAGCCAGCCTCCCACGATGAGTCCGACCCCGACTGATGCCAGCACGCCGGCCGCGCGCGTGCTGGTGATCGACGATGAAACCCAGATCCGCCGGTTCCTGGACATCAGCCTGCGCGCGCAGGGCTACCAGGTACGCCAGGCCGCGACCGGCCAGGAAGGCCTGCAGATGGCCGCCAGCGAGGACATGGACCTGGTGATCCTGGACATCGGCCTGCCGGACATGGAAGGCCATGAGGTGCTGGAACAGCTGCGGCAGTGGAGCCAGGTGCCGGTGATCATGCTGACCGTGCGTGCCGGTGAAACCGAGAAGGTGCGTGCACTGGACAACGGCGCCAACGACTACGTGACCAAACCCTTCGGTACCCAGGAGCTGATGGCGCGGGTGCGGGCGCTGCTGCGCACACGCAGCGTGCCGACCGATGGCACGCCGCCGGTGTTCGACGATGGCCACCTGCACGTGGACCTGGTGCGCCGTGAAGTGGCGATCGACGGCGAGCTGGTGGCATTGACCCGCAAGGAGTACGCGCTGTTGTCGCTGCTGCTGCGCAATGCCGGGCGGGTGGTGACGCAACCGCAGATCCTGCAGGAAATCTGGGGACCCACCCACCAGCACGACACCCACTACCTGCGCATCCTGGTCGGCAAGCTGCGGCACAAACTGGGCGACTCGGCACTGGATTCGCGCTACCTGTTCACCGAACCGGGCGTGGGGTTGCGGTTCAAGGGGTGAGGCGTGCCGACCAACGGTCGGCACCCACCAGACAAGTAGATCCACGCCATGCGTGGATGGACATCCATCGAAATCGAAAATTTCGACAATTCATCGAAGAACATCCACGCATGGCGTGGATCTACCGTGTCGACCAAGGTCGACACCTACCGAGAGCAGCCGAGCAGGGCGTGCCGGGCGCAGCCCGGCGCCACCTCAGAATCCCAGCGGGGTGTCGCCCAGCACCGGCTGCAGCTGGCTGCGGAACAGCGCCTGGATACGCTCCAGTGCTGCTTCGTCGTTGCCTTCGAAACGCAGCACCAGCACCGGCGTGGTGTTGGACGCGCGAACCAGGCCCCAGCCGTCGGCGAAGTCCACCCGCAGGCCGTCGATGGTCGACAGGCGGCCGCCGACATACGGGTTGTCAGGCGACTGCGCAGCGGCCACCAGCATCGCCACCAACGCATGCGGGGTGCCCTCGGCCACCGGCACCTTCAGCTCCGGCGTCGCCACCATTTCCGGCAGTTCGGCCAGCACTTCGTCCGGCGTTTCCTCGCGCTGGGCGAGGATCTCCAGCAGGCGCGCAGCGGCGTACAGGCCATCGTCGAAGCCGAACCAGCGTTCCTTGAAGAAGAAGTGGCCGCTCATCTCGCCCGCCAGTTCGGCGTCGGTCTCGCGCATCTTCGCCTTCATCAGCGAGTGCCCGGTCTTCCACATCAACGGACTGCCGCCGTTGCGCAGCACGTGATCGGACAACTTGCCGGTGCACTTCACGTCGTAGATCACCATCGCGCCCGGGTTGCGCATCAGCACATCGGCGGCGAACAGCATCAACAGGCGGTCGGCATAAATGATCTTGCCCTCACCGGTGACCACGCCAAGGCGATCGCCATCACCATCGAACGCCACGCCGAGATCGGCGCCAAAGCGCTTGACCGTCTGCACCAGGTCTTCCAGGTTGGCCGGTTCGCTGGGATCGGGGTGATGGTTGGGGAAGGTGCCATCGACATCGCAGTACAACGGAATGACTTCGGCGCCGATCGCTTCCAGCAGCTGCGGTGCGAAGGCACCCGCCACGCCGTTGCCTGCATCGGCGACGACCTTCAGTGGGCGGTCCAGCTGCACGTCATCGGCAATACGCTGGATGTAGTCGGCACTGACCTCGCGCTGCTGGTAGTCACCCGGTTCCGCAGCCTGGACCAGACGGCCTTCGACAATGCGCTGGTAGAGGTCGGTGATCGCATCACCAGACAAGGTCTCACCACCGATGACGATCTTGAAACCGTTGTAGTCCGGCGGATTGTGGCTGCCGGTGACCGCTACGCAGGTACCGGTGCGCAGATGGAAGGCGGCGAAATACACCACCGGGGTCGGCGCCAGGCCGATATCGATGACCGCACAGCCGGCACGCCGCAGGCCTTCGGCCAGCCCGGCTGACAGCTCGGGACCAGACAGGCGGCCATCACGGCCGATCACCACCTCGCGCAGGCCCTGCTCAAGGGCGACGGTGCCGATCGCCTGGCCGATCAGCGCGGCGGTGCGCGCGGTCAGCTCACTGCCGACCACGCCGCGGATGTCGTACGCACGGAAGATGCCTGCAGCCAGCTCCTCGGCGGGGACGGGTGGCGGCGGAGGCGGCGCCGCCTCGGACAGCGCCTCGCTGGGCAACGTCGGCGGGACCATCTGCAGGCTTTCACGCAGGGTCGGGCCGTGATCGGCGTCGGTCACTGCGCTGCGGCGGCTGGGCAGCGGCAGCGACGTCGGCAATCGGCCACGGCCTACCACCAGCAGTACCGCGATGAAAGCCAGCAGCAGGGCGACAATCGCGCTGGCGAGGGCTCCCAGCCCCAGCGGACCGGGTTCCACGTTGGGTACCCCGGCGGTCAGTCGCAGCGGGGTGCCGGCCACCGGGCGCGCCATTGCCTCGGCGCTCTCGGACAGGCCGCTATCACCCTGCGCCACGATGTTGTGCGCTCCCTGGCGCAGCGCCAGGAAACCATTGCCGGGGGCGCGTACCTGATCCAGCGGCGCGGTCAACCGCAGCAGCGGCTGGCGGACATAGACCACCGCCGGTCCGACGCCAGCCAGCTGTACCGGCGCGGCCAGACCCAGGCGGTTGCCGCCGCCATCGCGGATCACCCGCAGCGCCGGCTTGCCATCTGCCAGCGCCGATTCCAGCAGGGCCAGGCGTGCGTATCCAAAGGTGGCCGCATCGGCATAGCCTGCGGCCAGGTCAGCGCCCAGCACTTCCACTTGTTCGACGCCGGTCCAGCTTTCCCGCAGCGCCAGCGCGGCACCGGCCGCATCACCGGCCTGCAGCGCCTGCTGGACGCGGTCGCCCTTCAACTGCTGCTGCAGCTGCTGCAGCTGGCCGGCGGCAGCCTGCTGCAGCCCTTGCACGGCCTGGTCGCGCGCCTGTTCCAGCGCGTCCCCGCTGGCCGCCTGCCGCCACTGCTGTACCGCGCTCCAGCCGAACCAAGCGGCCAGCAGTACCAGCAGCACACCCAGCAATGGCGCGCTCCGTCCCAACGACTTTCCCCGCTGTGCTTCCCCGATGCCGCTCATCGATGTCCCCTGTCAACGCACCCCGGTATGGCCGAATCCACCCGTTCCCCGCACGCTGTCGGTGAAAGTATCCACCACCTGCAGGCTGACGCGGGCAATCGGCACGATCACCAACTGCGCGATGCGATCGCCCGGCTCGATGGTGAAGGCCTCGCGGCCACGGTTCCAGACACTGATCAGCAGCGGCCCCTGGTAGTCGGCGTCGATCAGGCCGGTGCCATTGCCAAGCACGATGCCATGGCGGTGGCCCAGGCCCGAACGCGGCAGGATCACCGCACACAGATGCGGGTCGGCGATATGGATGGCCAGCCCGCTGGGGACCAGTGCGGTATCGCCCGGCTGCAGGGTCAGCGCGGTTTCCAGCGCCGCGCGCAGATCCATGCCGGCGCTGGCTTCGGTGGCATAGGCCGGCAGCGGCCAGCTGTCGCCGAAGCGCGGGTCGAGCAGCTTGACCTGCAACGGTTGCGGGGAGAATCCGTGGGTGTTGTTTGCCTCGGTCATGCCTGAAGTCTCCGCGCGATCAGCGCCAGCAGTTGTTCGGCCAGCTCACGCTTGGAAGTAGCCGGGAATACCTGTTCGCCATCCTGCCAGAAGGCCGTGGCGGCGTTGTTGTCGCTTTCGAAACCACCGCCGCTGATGCCCACCTGGTTGGCGATCACCAGGTCCAGGCGCTTGTCGACCAGTTTGCCGCGCGCGTACTTCTCCACATCGTGGGTCTCGGCGGCAAAGCCGACCACCAGCTTCAACGACTGCGTCTGCGCGGCAACCTCGGCCAGGATGTCCGGGGTGCGCACCAGCTCGATCACCAGCGACTGGCTGTCGGCGGTCTTCTTCAACTTCTGCGCGGCGACCTGGCGCGGGGTGTAATCGGAAACGGCGGCAGCACCAATATAGATGTCGGCCGGCAGCGCATTCAGCACCGCTTCGCGCATCTGCGCGGCAGAGCGCACATCAATACGTTGCACGCCGGCCGGCGTCGGCAACTGCACCGGGCCACTGACCAGCACCACCTGGGCACCCAGCCCGGCGGCAGCGGCGGCCAGGGCGTAACCCATCTTGCCGCTGCTGCGGTTGCCCACATAACGCACCGGATCGATGTCTTCATAGGTCGGGCCAGCGCTGATCAGCAGGCGCAGGCCCTGCAGGGCGCGCGTTTCCGGTGCCGCTCCAGCAGCCGGTCCAGCGCTGCCGTTGGCAACCAGGGCGGCGACGATGTCGCCCGGTTCGGCCAAACGGCCAGGGCCGGACTCGCCTTCGGCCAGCGGCCCATCGACCGGACCGATCACCTGCGCGCCACGCTGGCGCAGCAAGGCGATATTGGCCTGGGTGGCCGGATGCAGCCACATCCGATGGTTCATCGCCGGGCACACGGTCAGCGGCGCGGTGCTGGCCAGGCACAAAGTGCTGACGAGGTCGTCGGCGTGGCCCTGGGCCAGGCGTGCCAGCAGATCGGCCGTGCCCGGCGCGATCACGATGCGATCGGCCCAGCGTGCCAGTTCAATGTGGCCCATGGCCTGTTCGGCAGCGCTGTCCCACAACGTGGTGCGGGTCGGCTGGCCGGAAAGGGCCTGGAAGCTGAGCGGCGTGACGAACTGCTGGGCGCCGGCCGTCATCGCCACCTGAACCAGCGCACCGGCATCACGCAGGCGCCGGACCAGTTCCAGGGCCTTGTACGCCGCGATCCCGCCGCCGACACACAAGAGCAGTTTCTGGCCTTCCAGCGCGCGGATCCGCGTCGGGGAAGCGTTGGGAGAATCAGCCACCTGGAATTCCTGTGCAAACGAGGGCGTTAGCTTACCCGAAGGCCAGCAACGTCCTGGTGCACGCAGCACATAGCGGGCGGCTATCAGCACATGGGCGGTGGTCCGGGGAGCTTTCCGCGTTTGCGGCACGCCGTTTCGGAACTTTCCTATACCTCTTCCCGTCCACGCTTTGCAGAATCGTCACTGGCCACCCTGGTGTGCCGTTCGATTTCCGAGGAGTTTCCCGTGCAACCGCGCATCATCATTGCCGACGACCATCCGGTCGTCCTGCACGGCATCCGAATCGTGCTTGAGCGTCACCAGATGGATGTAGCTGGAGCCGCCGCTGACGGCGCCGGGCTGCTGCAGCTGCTGGTACAGGAGCCCTGCCATGCCGTACTCACCGACCTGTCCATGCCCGGACCCGGCCCGGATGGTCCCGAACTGCTGGCCGTGCTGCGCGAACGCCACCCCGGCCTTCCCGTGGTGGTGCTGACCGGGGCCAGGCACCCGGGGCTGCTCGATGGCCTGCTACGCGATGGCGTACACGGCCTGGTCGACAAGAGCGCCGACTTCCCCGAGCTGGCCCAGGCTCTGCATGCGGCCATGGCAGGCCAGGTATTCGTCTCCCATCACCTGCGGCGCCACCTGCAGGCGCGCGATCTGCTGTTTCCGCACCCGCCGGCCGCGTTGTCGACACGCGAACTGGAAGTGCTTCAACTGCTGACCGACGGCCTGAGCATCAATGCCATCGCCGACCGCAGCGGGCGCAGCCCGAAGACGATCAGCCGGCAGAAAGCCGAAGCCATGCGCAAACTGGGCCTGCAGACGAACCAGGAGCTCTACGACTACCTGCAGACCCGCCGCGACTGAGGACTTGACCGACCCACGGGCACGGCAAGGGCTTATGGGGCCGGCCGGCGAGGATCGCCATGATGGGAGCCATGCCCATCCATGAATGGCCCGAAGAAGAGCGCCCCCGCGAGAAGCTGCTGGCCCGGGGTCCCGCGTCACTGTCCGACGCCGAACTGCTGGCCCTGTTCCTGGGTTCCGGCATTGGCGGCCGGGACGCGGTACAGACTGCGCGCGACCTGTTGCTCGCCCACGGTCCACTGCGGGTGCTGCTGGACCGCCCCGCCCGCGAACTGTCGAGACTTCCCGGTTTGGGGCCGGCGCGCAGCTGCACGCTGGCTGCGGGGCTGGAACTGGCCCACCGCTATCTGGCCGCTGAACTGCAGCAGGGCGAAGCCGTCGGCGACAACCCTGCCGCCGTCGGCCGCTACCTGCAGCACCGCCTGCGCGGGCAGGCACGCGAACTGTTCGTGGTGCTGTTCCTGGACAACCGCCACCGCCTGATCGCCTGCGAGGAACTATTCGCCGGAACGATAAACGCAGCCCCGGTCTATCCCCGCGAAGTGGTGCGCAGAGCGCTGCTGCACAACGCCGCCGCGGTCATCCTCAGCCATAACCATCCCTCCGGCGACCCGGAACCGTCGGCGGCCGACGCGCAGATCACCGAGGAGCTGCAACGGGCCCTCGCACTGGTCGACGTCCGCCTGCTGGACCACTTCGTGGTGGGCGAGGGGCGTCCCGTTTCGTTTGCTGAACGGGGTCTTCTACCGCCGCTTCGAGCCCGACCGATGCGATGAGCCCCGCAGCAGCAGACGGCTCCGCGTGCCCTGGCAGGCAGGCCTCGGTCAGCGTTGCGGCCGGCATCTGCGCTAAAATGGGCGATTCCGCCGCTCATTCTCACAGCAGGCCTCGTGAAAAATCTCCTCCGCGCCCTGATCAGCCAAGGCATCGAAGCCTTGCGCGCCAATGGCACCCTGCCCATCGACTCCCTGCCGCCGGACTTCGTGGTCGAGCGCCCGAAGACCCGCGACCATGGCGACTTCGCTACCAACGCCGCGATGCTGCTGGCCAAAGCCGCGCGCAGCAATCCGCGCGCATTGGCACAGGCGCTTGTCGAGGCGCTGCCGCGCAGCGAAGACGTCAGCAAGGTCGAGATCGCCGGCCCGGGCTTCATCAATTTCCACCTGGCACCGGCCGCGTACCAGCGTGAAGCCGTCACCGTGATCAAGGAAGGCGCCGACTACGGCCGCAACCTGTCCGGCAATGGCCGCACGGTGGGCGTGGAGTATGTGTCGGCCAACCCGACCGGTCCGCTGCATGTCGGCCACGGCCGCGCAGCGGCCATCGGCGACTGCGTGGCACGCGTGCTCGATGCCAACGGCTGGAATGCCAAGCGCGAGTTCTACTACAACGATGCGGGCGTGCAGATCGAGAACCTGGCGCTGTCGACCCAGGCCCGCGTGAAGGGCATTGCCCCGGACCAGGAAGGCTGGCCGGAAGGCGGCTACCGTGGCGACTACATCGCCGACGTGGCCCGTGCCTACATGTCCGGCGCCAGCGTCGACCTGGAAGGCACCCTGGTGGTCGGCGCCAAGGACCCGGACGACCTGCAGGCGATCCGCCGCTTCGCCGTGGCCTACCTGCGCAACGAGCAGAACCTGGACCTGGCCGCGTTCGGCGTGGATTTCGACATCTACTTCCTGGAAAGCTCGCTGTACGCCGATGGCAAGGTAGCCGAGGCGGTGGCCAAGCTGCAGGCGTCGGGCCATACCTATGAGGAAGGCGGCGCGCTGTGGCTGCGCAGCACCGACTTCGGTGACGACAAGGACCGCGTGATGCGCAAGTCCGACGGCACCTTCACCTACTTCGTGCCGGACGTGGCCTACCACCTGTCGAAGTGGCAGCGCGGCTACGAGCGCGCGATCACCGAGCTGGGCGCGGACCACCACGGTTCACTGGCGCGCGTGCGTGCCGGCCTGCAGGCCATGGAAGTGGGCATCCCGCAGGGCTGGCCGGAATACGTGCTGCACCAGATGGTCACCGTCATGCGCGGCGGCGAGGAAGTGAAGCTGTCCAAGCGTGCCGGCAGCTACTTCACCCTGCGCGACCTCATCGAAGAAGCCGGCCGCGACGCGACCCGCTGGTTCCTGATCGCACGCAAGCCCGATTCACAGCTGACCTTCGACATCGACCTGGCCCGTCAGCAGAGCAACGACAACCCGGTGTTCTACGTGCAGTACGCACATGCCCGTGTCTGCAGCCTGCTGCGCCAGGCGCAGGAGAAGGGTCTGGTCTACGAACAGGGCACCGGCCTGTCCAATCTGGGCCGCCTGGCCGATGACGCATCGCTGGCCCTGATGAACGAGATCTCGCGTTATCCGGAAGTGGTGGAAGCGGCCGGCGTGGCGCTGGAACCGCACCAGGTCGCGCAGTACCTGCGCGAATTGGCGCACGCGTTCCACACGTGGTATCACGGGACACCGGTGCTGGTGGATGACGCGACCGATCGCAATGCCAAGTTGACCCTGGCCTGCGCGGCGCGCCAGGTACTGGCCAATGGCCTCGACCTCCTGGGCGTTTCCGCCCCGGAAAAAATGTAAGTCTCAGGAGACGCAGTAGACATGGCAGCACGACGCGGCAAGACACAGGCTCGGCGCAACAGCAGCCAAGGCACGCCCGGATGGGTGTGGCTGGTTGCCGGCGTGGCGATCGCCGCCGTGGTGTTCCTGGCGGCGCCGAACCTGTTCAAGGGCGAGGGCGATGGCTTCCTGCGCGCCGGTCCGCAGCCGAACCCGAACGCGCAGCCGGCGCCGGTCGCCGATGGCGAAAGCGATGTCGGCACCCAGCCGGCTGCACAGCCGGCCACGCCGAAGCCGACTGAGCCGGAAAAGCCGGCGGCCACCCAGTACGATTTCTACACCCTGCTGCCTGGCAAGGAAGTGGAGATGTCCGACGCCGAACTGGCCGCCAGCGCGCGCGCCGAGGAACAGCGCCGGAGCAAGGCCGAAGCGCAGCGCGCGCAGGCAGCACTGGAAGGCAAGCCGGTGCCGGCGGTTGCGGCCACGGCACCTGCGGCGACTGCAAGCGTTGCCAGCACCGCCCCGGTGACCGCCACCAGCCGTCCGCTGCCGACGCCGGTGAGTGAACGTCCGACGACCGCCACGCCAGCGGCCGCCACCACCGCGCCGACCAGCGCCAGCACCGTTGCCGCCGCTCCTGCGGCACGCAGCGAGACCGCGCCGGCCGCCGCAAGCACTGCAGCAGCCCCGGCACCGGCCGACAACGCCCGCTACATCCTGCAGGCCGGTGCGTTCGGCGCGTCCGGCGATGCCGAAGCGACCAAGGCCAAGCTGGCGATGATGGGCCTGGCAGCACGCGTGGAGTCGGCGCAGATCAACGGCAAGACCGTGTACCGCGTACGCATGGGGCCCTATGGCACCGCCGGTGAGCTTTCCGAAGCCAAGCAGAAGCTGGATGGCACCGGCCTGCAGGCGATGGCGATCAAGGCGCAGTAAGCGTGCGGGCTTAATGAAAAAAGCCGGGCATTGCCCGGCTTTTTTTTTGCCCGTGCAGCGCCGGGCTCGACGCTGCAGACAGCGGATCAGCTCTCGCGGGCAACCTGGAAACCGGCGAACGACTGGCTGACCGGCATCAGTTCCAGGCGATTGATGTTCAGGTGCGGGGGCAGGCTCGCCACCCAGAAGATCTGCTCGGCGATGTCTTCGGCGGTCATCGGGTTGGCGCCGGTGTACAGCTTGTCGGACGCAACCTGGTCGCCATGGGTGCGAACCACGGTGAACTCGGTTTCGGCCATGCCCGGTTCGATGGTGGTCACGCGTACACCGGTACCGTGCAGGTCCGAACGCAGGCCCAGCGAGAACTGGCTGACGAACGCCTTGGTGCCGCCATAGGCATTGCCGCCCGGATACGGATAGACACCGGCCACCGACGAAATGTTGATGATGGCGCCCTTGCGCTCCACCAGCTGCGGCAACAGGCGATGGGTCAGGGTGACCAGCGCGGTGATGTTGGTGTCGATCATCGTCGTCCAGTCCTTCAGGCTGGCGCTCTGCGCCGGCGCGGTGCCCTGGGCGAGACCGGCATTGTTGACCAGCAGGTCGATGTCGCCGAAAGCCGGCGGCAGCGCCAGCAGTGCCGCTTCCATCGCGACCGGATCACGCACGTCGAACACGGCCGCGTGCACCACATCCTTGCCATAACGCTCGACCAGCGGCTGCAGGCGTTCGCTGCGACGGCCGGTGGCGATCACTTTCCATCCCGCCTGGGCGAAGCGGTGTACGGCAGCGGCGCCGAAGCCGGAAGTGGCACCGGTAATCAGGACGGTTCGGGTCATCAGACAACTCCGTGGGAAACCAGACCGCCATTCTGGCACCGTCGGTCCACGGCTGCGTCGCCTGATCGGCCCGCTGCGATGCGCGCGGTCAGCGCAGGCGGAACACGCGTGCCTTCGGCAGGTCTTCGTCGACCTGCAGGAACCAGCGTCCGGCGATACCCGGAATCACCTCGATCTGCGGTGCCTGCAGGGTCTTGCGCAGCTTCATCTGGCCCTTCATCACCTGCCACTGCTGGCCGTTGTCGAGGGTGAACACCGTGCCCGGCTCCCAGCCGGCAACGTCGCCGACCACGCGGGCGCTGACCGGGCCCTCTTCCAGGCCCAGGTGCATCGCCGCCGGGGCGGGAACGTTGGCCGGCAACGGCGCGCCGGTGCTCGCGGCGACGGGCGCCCGGGCGGGGGCAGGCATCGACGCCTCGGCCTCGCGCAGCACACGGTTCAGGGTCTGCAGCTGGGTCGCGTCCAGGCCCACTTCGGCCAGCTGGGCCGCGCTGAGACGCTGCTCCACGGGCACGAAACGGTCCTGGGCGGTGGCGGCGAAGCTGCTGGCGACCAGCAGAATGGAGAGAAGGTACCGGCGCATCAGAGGGAATCCCTGCAGAACAGCGCTCACG
Organism: Stenotrophomonas sp. GW821-FHT02D01; assembly: GCF_059421765.1. Classification (NCBI taxonomy): domain Bacteria; kingdom Pseudomonadati; phylum Pseudomonadota; class Gammaproteobacteria; order Lysobacterales; family Lysobacteraceae; genus Stenotrophomonas; species Stenotrophomonas sp. GW821-FHT02D01. Next base: position 305,523 of record NZ_JBWKVP010000005.1, on the reverse strand, counting down.
ATGCTGCAATCCGGTGACAGTCCGGTTACAGCCGCAGGGCCGGTACAATGGGCCATGATCAATAATGATGTACTGCGCAGCGTGCGCTACTCCCTGGACCTCGGCGACCACCACGTGGTCACCCTGTGCCAGATGGCCGATCCGGCGTTCGAAGTGGATGTCGACCAGGCCAAGGCCTGGCTGCTGCGTGAAGACGAGCCGGGTTTCCAGCCGATGAGCGACAGTGCGCTGGCGCACTTCCTCGATGGCCTGATCCTGCACCTGCGCGGTCACGATGAGGGCCAGGCGCCGCGCGCGGTGGAAACCCGCATCGACAACAACCTGGTGTTGAAGAAGCTGCGCGTGGCCTTCCAGCTGCGCGATGTCGACATGATGGAGATCTTCACCAGCATCGGCTTCAACGTCTCCAAATCCGAACTCGGCGCGCTGTTCCGCCAGCCCGGCCACAAGAACTATCGGCGCTGCCTGGACCAGATGCTGCGCAACTTCCTCAAGGGCCTGAGCCTGCGCCTGCGCGGCTGAGAACGGCATCGACGAAGGCGCGTGCGGCCGGCGTCGGCAGGCGCTGCCAGACCAGATGTACGCGCCGGGTCGGGGTCGGTTGCAGCGGCACCTGCACCACCCCTTTGAAACCGTCGGCGATCAGCACCGGCACGATGCCCACCGCCAGGCCGTGGCGGACGAAGCGCTCGACCAGTTCCATCAGGTTGACCTCGAAACGCACCTGATGCGGCAGGCCCGCTGCGGCGAACGCATCATCGGTCTGCCGGCGCGCGCCGGTCCCCCGCGGGAAATCGACCAGGGCCTCATCCTGCAGCGCCGCCAACGGCAGCCGCTGGCGCGTGGCCAGCCGATGCTGCGGCGCCAGCACGGCCACCAGATCCTCTTCCTGCAGCATCTGGTGGCAGACGCCCTCAAGATCGGCCGACGGCGCCAGCCCCACCAGCGCCACGTCCAGTGCACGCGACTGCACCTGCTCCAGCAGGGTCTCGCTCTTGTCCACCCGCAACTGGAATTCGACCTGCGGGTGCTGCTGCTGGAAGGCAGCCAGCATGGCCACCACGTCGACGCCGGTCAGCGACGAGATCTGCCCGATCGCCAGCAGGCCGCGCACTTCACCACTGACGGCAGCGACGTCGGCACGCAGGTGGCGCAGGCTGGCCAGCACCTGCCGGGCGTGCACCAGCAACGCTTCGCCCGCGGCCGTAGCGCGCACCTGGCGCGGCAGCCGCTCGAACAACGTCGTGCCCAGCTCCTGCTCCAGATGGGCGATCTGGTGGCTCAAGGCCGACTGCACGACGTGGCAGCGCGCGGCCGCACGGGTGAAGTTGCCCTCTTCAGCCAGGGCCACGGCGAACTCAAGCTGCTTGAGGTTCACACCGGCATCTCAATTTCAGATGACAGGGATGATGATGATTCATTTCCATCATGACCGCAGCAGGCAGACACTGTGTTGCCCTGCTTCACGGAACATCGCGTGTCTCCTTCCCTTCCTCCCCTGCAGCGCTGGCAGATCCTGTTGATGTCGGTCGCCACCGGCGTCGCGGTGGCCAGCAATTACTACGCGCAGCCGTTGCTGCATACCATCGCCGATGCCTTCGGCGTGCCTTTCGGCCAGGTCGGCATGGTGGTGACCGCTGCGCAGTTAAGCTACGCAGCTGGCCTGATCCTGCTGGTGCCGTTGGGTGATCTGTTCGAGCGCCGCCGGCTGATCGTGGTGATGACCTTGTTGTCAGCCAGCGGACTGGTGATCAGCGCGTGCGCGCCGTCGTTGCCATGGCTGCTGGCCGGTACCGCGATCACCGGGTTGTTCTCGGTGGTGGCGCAGGTACTGGTGCCGTTCGCCGCCACCCTGGCCGCACCGGAGCATCGCGGCCGCGTGGTCGGCACGCTGATGAGCGGGCTGCTGCTGGGCATCCTGCTGGCACGCACCGTGGCCGGGCTGCTGTCGAGCCTGGGCGACTGGCGCCTGGTCTACGCGATCGCTGCAGGTACGCTGGTGCTGACCGCACTGGCCCTGCAGCGCGGCCTGCCGCGTTTCCACCACACTGCCGGGCTCGGCTACTTCGCGTTGCTGCGCTCGATCGGCACGCTGTTCCTGCAGGAACCGGTGCTGCGCCAACGCACACTGCTCGGCGCGTGCAGCTTTGCGATGTTCGCGATCTTCTGGACGCCACTGGCATTCCTGCTGGCGCAGCCGCCGTATGCCTACAGCGACGCCACCATCGGCCTGTTCGGGCTGGTCGGTGCCGCCGGTACGCTGGCCGCCGGCCTGGCCGGGCGCATGTCGGATCGTGGCCAGACCGGCCGGGCCACGGCCATTGCGCTGGTGCTGTTGCTGCTGTCCTGGCTGCCTCTGGGATTGTCGGCGCATTCGCTGCTGGCACTGCTGGTCGGCGTGGTGGTGCTGGACCTGGCCGCGCAGCTGCTGCATGTCAGCAACCAGAACCTGATCTACGCACTGCAGCCGGAGGCACGCAACCGCCTCAATGCCGGTTACATGACCGGCTATTTCATCGGTGGCTCGCTGGGCTCGCTGCTGTCGGCGCAGGTCTACCAGCGTTTCGGCTGGACCGGCGTGTGCGTGGCCGGTACCGCGGTGGCGGTACTGGCCCTGCTGGTGTGGCTGCCCAGTGCCTGGCGCACACGCCAGGCGGCATCGGCCGACTAGAAGCTGCCCTGCAGCGCCAGTTCCCAGCGTCCACCGGCATTGCCCGGGAACAGCCGCTTGGCGGCGCTGTCGGTGTCATGCACGGTGGCGCGCAGTTCCCAGGCCGGCGTCAGCGTGGCGATGGCACTGAGCTGGCCATGCAGGTAGTCCGGCCCCTGCGCGGTAGCCAGCCAGTACTGCCCCACCGCCGCTTCCAACCGCACGCGCTCGCTCAACGGCACCCGCACGCCCAGCTGCGCGTAGGTGCCGCGACGGCCGCCGGCCAGCGCATCGTTGGAGTGGGCAACCTGCAGCCAGGCCCGTTGCTTCCAGGTGGTGGTGACATTGAGTTCGGTCCAGTCCAGTGCGCGGCCGGTGCCCGGATAGGCATACCGGGTGAGGTTCGCATCCAGGCTCCAGTCCGGCGACAGCGCGCCCGACCAGCCGGCGACGAGATCGAACTCGCTGCGTGCCCCGCTGTCCGGCGTGAACGAGACATTCGAGCCCCAGGCGCTGGCATACCAACCCGAACCCACCGTCACCTTTGCCCCCACCTGCGCGGCCGGATCGCCCTCGCTCTGCGAGCTGCCGCGCCAGACATAGTCGCTGGTCAATGCCGCCGTGCCACTCACCTGCACCTGCGCCTGCACGCTGCCGGCGCACAGCAGCCCCGCCAGTGCGGCCGCGCTGGCCACGATCATCCCCTTGCTCTTCACTGCACTCACTTCCTCGTCGAAGGCGGTCTGTCCGCCGGGACGGCAGTGTCGATGGCATGGCCGTAACGGTTCGATGGCGATGCTGCCGTGCCAGCGCAAATTCAGCGTAAATCCGCGCTACGGTGAGCGCGGTATCATGCGGGCCTATTTCCAGGAACCAACCACGTGGACGCCATCCTGACCCCGGTATCGATCGGCGAGCTGATCGACAAGATCACCATTCTCGAGATCAAGGCCGAGCGCATCGACGATGCGACCAAGCTGGCCAACGTGCGCACCGAGCTTGACGGCCTGCTGCCGCTGCTGCAGCAGCAGCTTGACGCGCAGCCGGCACTGGCCGCGATGAAGACGCAGCTGAAGGCCATCAACGAGCGCATGTGGGAGATCCAGGACCAGCTGCGCGACAAGGAAGCGGCGCAGGTGTTCGACGAAGCGTTCATCCAGCTGGCGCGCGGCGTGTACGGCACCAACGGCGAACGCGTGCAGGTGAAGAACGAGATCAACCGCGTCGCCGGTTCGGCGCTGGTGGAAGAAAAGCAGTACCAGGGCGAGTAGACCGCTCAGCCGCATTCAAGCAGGTGGCGGATGCGGAACAGCTCGCCATCGCTGTGGATGCCGAGCTTCCGGTAGGCCGTGCGCTTCTGCGTGCTGACAGTGCTGGCCGAACGGCCGAACCGCAATGCGACTTCAGCGGTACTGCAGCCCTGCAGGACCAGCCTGAGTACCTCGCGCTCGCGCCGGCTCAACGGCGCCAGCACGGGTGCCGGCGTGCGCCGCATGCGCGGCCTGTTCAATTGCGCGCGCAATTCCGGTGGCACGAAGCGCCTTCCACTTGCCACGACATCGACCGCGCGCAACAACATCTCTGCCGATGTCGCCTTGGACAGGAATCCGCGCGCACCGGCCTGCATTGCCGTGGTAACCGTGCTGGCGTTGCAATGCCCGGACAGCACCAGCACCGGCAGCAGCGGCCAGCGCTGCGACAGCCTGCGTAGCAGGGCCAGCCCATCACCGGCATCGCCGGGCAGCAGTGCATCGATCAACAGCAGGTCGATGCCGCCCGGGTTGCGTTGCAGCAGGTCCAGCAGCGCGCGTTCGTCGGCAACGCTGCCGCAGACCTGCACGCCGCCGTGCTGGCGCAGCACCACTTCCACGCCCAATCGCAGTACCGGATGCGGGGCCAGCAGTGCCAGGCGGCAAGGCTGGTCAGGGAGCAGAGCGGGAACGACAAGCGGCATTGCGGCAGATCCGGATGTGCGGAAAGCCCACCGTAGGTCGGGATCGCAGGCAGCGGAATCCAATTTATTGCAACGCAACATCTTTCCGCACCGGGCAGTCAGATGGCGTTCCAGTTCCCCACAACGAAACAGGCCCGGCATGAGCCGGGCCTGTCGAGGCACAAGCAGCGCAGGACTGCGCCGCGGTGCGATTACCAGCTGAAGCGCGGGCCGACGGTGTATTCCTTGTCGCCGTGGCGGTTCATCTTCAGCTCGCCGTTCAGGCCCCAGTTCTGGTTCAGCTTGACCTGACCACCCAGACGGCCGTACCACTGGCTGTCGATGTCGACGCCGTGCTTCTTCGAATAATCTTCGTAACCGACCAGGCCGTAGACCTCAGCGTGGGCACCGAACGCGGTACGGATACCGGCTTCAGCGCTGTAGCCGTTGAAATCCAGGCCGTGCTTCTGGTCGAACTTCTGGTAGGCGACGCGGGCAACGAAGTCGGTCGACGGAGCGATTTCGACGTTGTAGCCGGCACCGACCTTCCACTGGTCAACCTTGATGTTGGTGTGGTCGACTTCCTGACGGCTGTACTCGCCGAAAGCGTGGAAGTTCGGCAGGAAGCCGTAGGAACCCTTCACGCCCCAGCCATCAGCCTTGATGCCGTCAACGTCGGTCTTGGCGTAGTCGGCCTCGGCGTAGTTGTAGGACAGGTTCTCGGCGGCCGAAGCGGTGAACGGCAGGGCAGCGGCCAGAGCCAGAGCAATCAGCGAATTCTTCATGGGGGTACACCTTTACTTTCTTATGGTGTGCAGCAGCGCCAGGGCGCCATCGCATCGGGAATGTAAATTCTCCGTTATTCGCCACAACGCTCCCTGAAAACAGCGATCTTCGCATTGCTGAATTTTTTGCATTGATTCAGCAAGGTTCAGGCATACGCGCGCGGTACGCGCACGCGCTTCGATATCAACGAGACGGCAGCCGATGTCGATTTGCCGCACCGTGAAGCGTCGACTCAATGAAGGCCGTGCACCTGGCACGGTCCATTCCGGAGGCAAGCGATGAGCTACATCGATGGTTTCGTACTGGCGGTGCCGACCGCCAACAAGGAGAAATTCCTCGCCCACGCCCGTACCGGCGACGTGGTGTTCCTGGAATATGGAGCACTGCGCGTGGTCGAGTGCTGGGGCGATGACGTGCCGCACGGCAAGACCACCGACTTCTTCGGCGCGGTGAAAGCCACGGCGGAGGAAACAGTGGTGTTTTCCTGGATCGAGTGGCCGGACAAGGCCACCCGCGATGCAGGCATGCAGAAAATGATGGAAGACCCGCGGTTGGACCCGTCGAAGAATCCCATGCCATTCGACGGTGCACGGATGATCTACGGCGGATTCGAACCGATCTTCGAACTCAAGCGCTGACCCGGGCGGGCGTCCTCAGCGGGCGCCCGCTTCATCCTCACCGGCCGCGTGGCCGGCACCCAGCGCAGCACCTGCACCAACACCCAGCCCGCCCATTCCGGCACCCATGCCGCCGCCACCTCCACCGGTGCGACCGCCCTTGGCTTCGCCCTCGTTGCGGCCCTTGCCACTTCCGCCACCGCTGCCCGCAGGGCGGGTAGGCCCCTGGCGTGGGATCTCCAGGTCGGCCGGTACCGGCGCAAGGTCCAGCGCCTCGCGGACGAAGTCGCGCAGCGAGATCACCAGTTCGTGTGTGTGCACCGGCCGCCCCTGCGCCAGTTCACTGGCAGCGCGCGCGGCCAGCCGTACCTGCTCGTCGGTGCCCAGCAGCAGGATGTCCGACAAGGCCGCTTCGACCGCATCGCGGATGCGCCTGGCCCGATCCGAGCCCGGCTCGGCGATGCCTTCTTCGTGGGCGCGCTGGCGCAGGTCGCGCAGGTGGGTTGGATCGACCCCCAGCTCACCGGTGAAGGAGCCGCCCAGCGTCTTGTAGGCTGCCATCAAGGTACGCAGCCGCTCGTTGATCTGGCGGTTCTCGCGTTCGCGGCGCTGCTGCAGGGTCTGCATCACCAGCAGGCGGATACCCACGCCGAGCAGGGTGATCAGGACCAACCCGGCCAGGGTGGACAGCACGCCCTGCCAGGAACTGAAATCGATACCGCGCATGGTCACAGCTCCTGCGGAAGACCTTCATCTTGCCCCAGCCTGCTGCCGCAGATCCACGTCAGGCGCGGATGAGCGCCCCCGAAAACGCAGAAGGCCCTCCCGCCCGATGAGCGGAAGGGCCTTCGAACCACGCGCGATTACTTGCGCTTGGCAGCCTTGCGCACGGCCTTCTTGGCCGGAGCCTTCTTGGCCACAGCCTTCTTCAGCGGTGCAGCCTTCTTGGCGACGGTCTTGCGGGTAGCGGCGACCTTCTTGCCGACAACCTTCTTGGCGACGGCGGTCTTCTTGCCGACAACCTTCTTGGCAGCGGCGGTCTTCTTGCCGACGACCTTCTTGGCAGCGACGGTCTTCTTGCCGACAACCTTCTTGGCAGCGACGGTCTTCTTGCCGACAACCTTCTTGGCAGCAGCGGTCTTCTTGCCGACGACCTTCTTGGCAGCGACAGTCTTCTTGGCCACAGCCTTCTTGGCGGTAGCGACCTTCTTGCCGGCAACCTTCTTGGCGGCCACGGCCTTCTTGGCTACAGCCTTCTTGGCGGTAGCGACCTTCTTGCCGACAACCTTCTTGGCAGCAGCGGTCTTCTTTGCCACAGCCTTCTTGGCGGTCGCAACCTTCTTGGTGGCGGCCTTCTTCACGGTAGCGACCTTCTTGCCGGCAGCCTTGGTGGTCTTCTTGGCAGCAGCAGCCTTCTTGGTCACGGTCTTGCCGGCAGCCGCCTTCTTCTTGGCCACTTCCTTCTTCAGGGCAGCCGCTTCGGCCTTGGCGTTCTTCTTGGCCGCTTCCAGCTTCTTCTTGGCGTTGGCAACGGTCTTGCCGACCGACTTGGCAGCCTTCTCGGCCTTCTTGGCAACGGTCTTCTCGACCTTGGCCACGACCTTCTTGGCCTTGGCGACGCGGGTGGTGGCAGCCTTGCGGGCGCGCTTGACGGTCTTCTTGACCGACTTCACTGCGTCTTCGGCGGCGTGGGCGATGGTCTCGCCGACGTTGGTGGCGGTTTCTTTCACGTTCTCGACGGCGTCGGTCACGACCGACACACCATTACCGTTGCTCATGTTGCCCTCCTAGGGGCCTGGATTGTCAAAACGGGGCGATGCTATACCGACAATGGCTATCGTGGAACGGGCACGCCTGGTCAATCGCATCCGGTGCGACGCAACTGATGTAAGCGATGGCGGCCGCTGGCGCGCCCCGCAGTCAGGAAATCCCTTTTTTTAAGCAGTGTGCTGCACAACCTGCCTGTTGCTGGGGTACCGATGCAGGCACTGGCAGCAGCCCCACATCCGCGCAGCACGGAGCGTCATCGCAAGGTCGGGATGCGCGGAACTGCGCAAGTGTCACGGTGTATCAAGGCGCTGCCGGCATGCCTGACGGCGCGCGATCGCGGCTGTCGCGAACAGCGTTGTGGTGCGCGCGTCGGCTTTCCGGCGCCCTCGGCGCGGGTCGGATTTTCATGGGGCATTTATCCAGATCGCGACACACTCATTCAGCTTGTTCTACCGTATGCGTCAACGGCCCCTACCTCAGCCTGCGAACCGACTCCCATGCGACCGCTTCCCACCCTGCTTACGCTCGCAATCGCCGCTGCCTTCGGCGGCTTCGTTGCCACCGGCCTCAATGCGCACCTGGACAACCGTGCCGATGCCGCTCCGCTGCCGGCGGTACTGCCCACCTCCGCAGCGCTGCCGGCCGCGGTTGCCGGGCAGGCGGTGCCTTCGCTTGCACCGATGCTGGAAAAGGCGATGCCGGCGGTGGTCAGCGTCAACACCAAGCAGGTGGTGCGGGTACGCAACCCGTTCTTCAACGACCCGTTCTTCCGCCGCCTGTTCCCGGACATCCCGCAGGAGCGGATCAACGAGTCACTCGGTTCGGGCGTCATCATCGATGCCACCGAAGGCCTGGTGCTGACCAACCACCACGTCATCGACAACGCTGATGACGTGCAGGTGACACTGGCCGATGGGCGCACGGTGAAGGCCGAGTTCCTCGGCTCGGACCGCGACACCGACATCGCGCTGATCCGCATTCCGGCGCAGAACCTGACCGACATCAAGCTGGGCAACAGCGACCAGCTGCGGGTGGGCGACTTCGTGGTCGCGATCGGCAATCCGTTCGGTTTCAGCCAGACGGTCACCTCGGGCATCGTCTCGGCGGTGGGCCGCAGTGGCATCCGCGGGCTGGGCTACCAGAACTTCATCCAGACCGATGCATCGATCAACCCGGGTAATTCCGGAGGCGCGCTGGTCAACCTGCAGGGCCAGCTGGTGGGCATCAACACCGCCAGCTTCAATCCGCAGGGCAGCATGGCCGGCAACATCGGGCTCGGCCTGGCGATTCCCTCGAACCTGGCCCGCAGCGTGGTGGACCAGCTGGTCAAGCATGGCGTGGTGGTGCGCGGCACGCTGGGCATCGAAAGCCAGAACCTGAGCGCGCAGATCGCGCAGGGCCTGGGCCTGGGCGAAACCCGTGGCGCCCTGGTAACCCGCGTGCTGGCCGGTTCGGCCGGTGCCGCCGCAGGACTGAAGCCGGGCGACGTGGTGGTCTCGGCCAACGGCCAGCGTGTGGACAGTGCCGAAGCACTGCACAACGTGGAAGGCTTGGCGGCGGTGGGCAGCGTGCTGACCCTGGACGTTCGCCGCGAAGGCAAGCCGCTGCAGATCAAGGCAACGCTGAAGGAACAGGCACGCGTGGTCAGCGGCGAGAGCCTGGACCCGCGCCTGACCGGTGCCAGCTTCGTCGACCTGCCCGAATCGCTGCGTCAGTCTGGCGTGGGCGGCGTGCTGGTCAGCGAGGTCAAGCGCGGCAGCCGCGCCGCGACCAATGGCCTGCAGCAAGGCGACATCATCACCGACGCCACGGTGGGCGAGTTCGCCGACCTGGCCAGCTGGCGCGCCAATTTCCAGCAGCGCCCGCCCACCCTGGTGCTGCGCGTGCTGCGCAACAATGGCCAGCAGCAGGGCCAGTTGGTGATGCGCTGATCGCCTGGCCGTAACGCCCCCTATACCCACGTGATGCTATTGCTGTACGTCCAGGTCGGCCAAGCGCCGATCGCCCGTTCCCCCATCGCAACAGGAGTGATTCGATGAGCCCCACCAATACCGAGAACCTGAAGGACCACTTGGGTGAAGCCGGTTCCCACCTGAAGCAGGCCGCCAGCGCTGCCGGCGGTGCGATCAAGGGCGCTACCGGCGCCGCGACCGATGAACTGCGCATCGGCAAGGCCAACGTCAAGGCTGAACTTTCCGACAGCGCGCTGTCGGGCCTGGCTGCTGCCGAGTTCGGTGGTGCCGCCGCCAAGGAACAGGTCGACGCACTGATGGACAAGGGCAAGGACCTGATCGACAGCGCTGCTGAGCTGATCCGCGAACGTCCGCTGGCCTCGTTCGGCGTGGCCTTCGCTACCGGCTGGATCATCGCCAAGCTGGCCCGCGGCAGCGACAAGTAAGCTGCGGCGTGAGCGAAGACACCACGCAACGTCCTGATCCGGCGGCCACGCCGCCGTTGGACGAAAGCATCCGCCAGGTCGGCGCAGCCGGCCGGGCGACTGCCGATTCGGCCAAGCACTCACTGCGCTCGCTGCGCCGGTTGGCGTCGGCGGACTTTGCGCTGGCGCGCAGCGCGTTCGGCCGCGCATTGGCCTGGGCCGGCGTCGCCATCGTGTTCGGTGCGTCGGCCTGGCTGTTGCTGGCCGCCACCCTCATCGCCCTGCTGCAGAGCTTCGGCCTGAGCTGGCTGCAGGCCCTGCTGATCACCTCGTTGCTGAGCCTGGCCGTCACCGGCTATGCGATCTGGCGCGTTTCCTACTTCTTCCACCACACCGGCATGCACGCCACCCGGCGTCAGTTGTCCCGGTTGGGCCTGTTCGATGAGCCCACCGATGATGATCCCGATGCCGGCGTGCAGATTCCGGAGGGCAAGCCATGAAGTTCGGTGCACTGCAGCGGCGCGTGAAACGTTGCGAACAGGTGATGGCCGTGCGCCTCGGCGAGACCCAGGACCACTGGAACGTGCTCAGTCAGGTCTGGCGACAGGGCTGGTCGCCACTGCGCATCGTGGTGGTGGGTCTGGCCGGCGGGTTCATCGCCGGCAAGCTGGAGGTTCCGGGCAAGGTCAACGGAGCGCGTTGGCTGCAGATGGTCGGTTCGGTGTCCAGCCTGTTCGCCAGCGCCCAGGCCGCGTTTGCTTCGGTGGTGGCGGCGCAGGCGGCGGAAACCGCAGACGATGCCGCCGACCAGGTGGATGAAGCGGCCGGGCCGCCACCCGCCGCCGCGGCACGACCGGCAGCACGCCCGGTGGCCGAGCCCGAGCTGCGTGAGCCCCGTCCGGCCGAAGCGGCGACAGAGTTGTCCGAACGTTGACGAACCTTACCCGCCGCGTTGATCGCGGCGGCCGATAATGGGCTTCTCTTTCTGGTCGGTGCGTCGATGAGCGAGCCCCTGTTGTCCCCGTCGTCGCCTGCGCCGGACGAGTCCGCCCCCCTGCCGCCGCCCTCGCGCCCACGTGGCCCGATGTCGCTGGTGATCCTGGCGACCCTGGCCGTGGCGTTCACCCTGTGGGCGGCGCAGGACATCATCCTGCCGGTCCTGCTGGCGATGTTCTTCGCCCTGGTCGGCAACCCCATCCTGCGCCTGCTGCAGAAACTGTGGATTCCGCGCGCGCTCGGCGCCCTGCTGGTGCTGGGCGCCGGCCTGGGCGTGACCGGTGCGCTGGCGGTGCAGCTGATCGGCCCGGCGATGGACTGGGCACAGGAAGCACCGCAGCAGCTGCGCAAAGTTGCGCGCCAGGTACAGGACCTGACCAAGCCGGTGCAGCAGGCCAACCAGGCCGCAGAGAATTTCGCGCGCGTGGCCGGCGGCGACGGCAACCGCAAGGTGCAGGTGATCCGCACCCAGCTGGACGACCCCTACCGCATGCTCACCCGTGCGCCGCGCTTGGCCGCCTCGGTGCTGGCCGTCGTGCTGCTGACGCTGTTCTTCATGATCTACGGCCAGAGCCTGCAGCGTGCAGCGATCGCGCTGTTCCCGAACCGGCAGCAGCAGCGCTTCACCAGTGACATCCTGCGCTCGATCGAGCATGAGGTGTCGCGCTACGTATTGACCATCAGCGTGATCAACACGGTGGTCGGCCTGCTGTTGGCCGGGGTGCTGATGCTGCTGGGCATCGGCCTGCAGGAGGCGCTGCTGTGGGGAACCGTGGCGGCGCTGCTGAATTTCGCGCCCTATGTCGGCCCGCTGCTCGGCGTCGCGTTGATGCTGCTGATGGGCTTTGTCGAGTTCCGCGACCCGCTGCAGGCACTGCTGCCTGCGGCCGCCTACCTGGCCCTGCATACCCTGGAAGGGCAGCTGGTGACGCCGATCGTGCTTGGCCGGCAGATGAAACTGTCACCGCTGGTGCTGATCCTGGCGCTGATGGTGTTCGGCTGGGCCTGGGGCATGATCGGCCTTCTGCTGGCGGTGCCGCTGCTGGTCTGCATCAAGCTGGTGCTGGCGCGGCTGGACGGCATGCACGGCTGGGCGCGGCTGCTGGAGTGAGGCGCGCTCCATCGACGGGCGTGCGGGGAGAGGAATGGTGGGACGGCGAAGGCTGGCAGAATATGCGCCCGCTTTTTCCCAGGATGGAACCCTCCCCATGTTCTCTTTCGCGCGTCGATGCCTCGCCCTGACCTGCCTGGCCGCCCCCGCCTTCGCCGCCGCCCCGCCCAGTGCGGAAGTGGCCCGCACCCAGCTGGTGGAGGCCATCACCTGCCAGCGCCATCTCACGCCTGAACAGTTCGATGCCATGGCCAAGGTGCTGATGCCGGCCGGGGCCAAGACCAGGGACGAGTACGACGACGGCTACACACTGGCCTCGCCGCTGTTGGTGCTTGGCCTGCCGGTGACCCATGTGACCTCCTACGACGGCTCCAGCGGCGAGGATGGCGTGGACAGCTACACGGCGTACTTCGGCAGAGCGGAAATCAGCAAGGTCGCCGCCTTGGCGAAGATGCCGCCGCCGGTGGCCGGTGGCTACCGGCGCGAAGTGGGCAGGCATGATCTGAGCGTGGATCGCGTCGATGGCCAGACCGTCCTGTACTGCTCCTACGACCTGCGCAGCCACTGACGGCGGCAGCGCCTGCCCGCCGCGCGCATGAAAGCCCGCGCGGGCAGGCGTAGAATGGCGGGGTGAAATTCCCTGTCCTTGCCATCACCCTCGACCTCGACGATACGCTGTGGCCGTTCGCTCCGATCGGCGCCCGCATCGACCAGGTCCTGTTCGACTGGATGCGCGAACACAGCCCCGCCACCGCCGCGATGTATCCGGTGGCGGCCATGCGCGAACTGCGCGAGCGCTCGTTCCGCGACAACCCCCACCTGCATTTCGACCTGAGCGCGCTGCGCCGGCTGACGATCCAGGAGGCGCTGGAAAACAGTGGCGCCAGCCTGGATCTTCTGGAACCGGCGTATGAAGTGTTCTACGCCGCGCGCAACCAGGTGGAGTGCTACCCCGATGCGCTCGACGCACTGGCGCGTATCGCCGCGCGGGTGCCGGTGGCTGCGTTGAGCAACGGCAACGCCGATCTGGAACGGATCGGCCTGGCCCATCACTTCAGCTTCCAGCTGGGCGCGCGCGAGCATGGCGCGGCCAAGCCGGAAGCGAGCATTTTCCACGCTGCCTGCGACCGCCTGGGCGTCGCCCCGGCGCAGGTGCTGCACGTGGGCGACCACGTCGAGATGGACGTGGCCGGCGCGATGGCTGCCGGCCTGCGCGGCTGCTGGATCAACCGCGAAGCGGCCACCTGGAACCATCCGCAGCTGCAGCCTGACCTGCAGTTCGACACCCTCACCGGCTTGGCCGATTGGCTCGATGCCAACCTCGACGCCGCCGACGCTGACGCATCCCGGAGTACCTGACGCATGAGCGAGATCACTGGTTTCACCGCCGACACCACCGCCGCGCTGCCGTTGCACGTGCTGGACCGCAGCCAGTTCGAGGCGTGGAAGAACAGCCAATCCGCGGCCACCCAGGCGTGGTTGAAGTCGCAGGGCTTCACTGCGGGCGCGCATTCGGTTGCGCTGCTGCCCGGCGCCGATGGCCTGGCTGGCGCGGTGATCGGCGTTGGCGATCGTGCCGATGCCTACAGCTACGCCCATGCACCGCATGCCCTGCCGGAAGGCAGCGTGTGGCAGTTGGCCAGCGAACTGCCGGCCGCCGAGCAGGCACTGCTGCAGCTGGGCTGGGGCCTGGGCAGCTACCGCTTCGACCGCTACCGCAAGCGCAACCGCGCGCCGGCCCAGCTTGTTGCCGCACCGACCGGTGAGGTGGCCGACCTGATCGCCGCCAGCCTGCGCGTGCGTGACTGGGTCAACACGCCGACCGAAGACATGGGCCCGCAGCAGCTGGAAGACGCCGCGCGTGCCCTGGCTGAAGCGCATGGTGCGCAGGTTGAAGCCATCACCGGCGACGAACTGCTGGCGCAGAACTTCCCGGCCATCCATGCGGTGGGCCGTGCCTCGCACCGTGCGCCGCGGCTGATCGTGCTGCGCTGGGGCAAGGAGACCGACCCGGCGCTGGCGCTGGTCGGCAAGGGCGTGTGCTTCGATACCGGCGGCCTGGACATCAAGCCGGCCGATGGCATGCGCAACATGAAGAAGGACATGGGCGGCGCCGCCCACGCGCTGGCCCTGGCCGGGCTGGTGATGGCCCAGCAGCTGCCGGTGCGCCTGACCCTGCTGGTACCGGCCGTGGAAAATGCGATCGGCCCGGATGCCTTCCGTCCGGGCGAAGTGATCGCCACCCGCAAGGGCCTGAGCGTGGAGATCGACAACACCGATGCCGAAGGTCGGGTGATCCTGTGCGACGCGCTGACGTTCGCCGGTGAGCAGAAGCCGGACCTTGTGCTGGACTTCGCTACCCTGACGGGCGCGGCGCGCATCGCGCTGGGTCCGGATCTGCCGGCGCTGTTCAGCAACGATGACACGGTGGCCCAGCAGTGGCTGCAGGCCGGCGATGCCACCCGTGATCCGGTGTGGCGCATGCCGCTGTGGCGTCCGTACCTGCGTTACCTGAGCAGCGGTATCGCCGACCTGGCCAATGCCGGTTCGCGCATGGCCGGCTCGGTCACCGCCGCGCTGTACCTGGAACGCTTCCTGGAAGACGGACAGCGCTGGGCACATCTGGACGTGTATGCCTGGAACGATGGCGAGCGCCCCGGCCGCCCGGCCGGTGGCGAAGCCCTGGCCCTGCGTTCGGCCTGGACGATGCTGAAGGCACGTTACAGCTGATGGAGCTGCCGGGCATGGCCCGGCGCCACCCATGCCAGTGGGTGCCGACCTTGGTCGGCACTGCATCATCCTGCAAATCTGACGAAAAATTGAATTTCGGCCCCGGTCGGGTTCTGCGAGGATGTGGTGGTCGCCCACCCACACATCCGTGAAGGCAGGACTCCGACCATGTCGCTCTTCCGCTATACCCGCGCCGGCCAGGAGCCGGGCGCGCCGCGCCGGCATTCACCCTTGCCCTGGATCGCCCTGATCGCACTGATCCTGGGCATCGTCGCCCTCGCCTTCGCCTGGCTGGCCGGCTGGATCGGCCGCGACCGGCTGACCGCACAGCGCTTCACCGACACCATCGAGGCCACCGGCCCTGCGCATCCCGGCTTCCGCCGCGCGCACAGCAAAGGCGTGTGCGTGAGCGGCTGGTTCGAACCCAGCGCGCAGGCGCCCACGCTGTCCAGCGCGCGGGTGTTCTCGCAGGCGAAGGTTCCGGTGCTGGGCCGGCTGTCGATCGGCGGTGGCGATCCGCACGGCGCCGATGGCAGCGCGCGGGTGCGCAGCATCGCCGTACAGCTGGTGGGCGATGACGGGCAGGAATGGCGGATGGCGATGAACAGCTTCCCGTTCTTCGCCGTGCCCACCGCCGAGGCGTTCTACGAGCAGACCCGCGCGCAGATTCCGGATCCGGCCACCGGCAAGCCCGACCCGCAGAAGATGGCGGCCGTGCTGGCCAGGTACCCCAGCGCACAGGCCTTCCAGCAATGGGCCAAGAGCGCACCGTGGACCAGCAGCTGGGCCAACACCACGTTCAACAGCGTCAACAGTTTCTGGTTCACCAACGCACAGGGGCAGAAACGCGCGGTGCGCTGGCGCTGGCAGCCGCAGGCGCCGCTGGTGCAGATGGATGCAGAGGCACGCAAGCAGGCCAATGTCGATTTCCTCAGCCAGGAACTGCAGCAGCGCCTGGCCACCGGCCCGGTGCGCTGGAACCTGGTGGTCAGCCTGGCCGCGCCGGGCGATGCCATCGATGATCCCTCGGTGCCGTGGCCTGAATCGCGCGAACAGGTGGTGGCCGGCGTGCTCAGCCTCGACCGCATGCAGTCGCAGGAAGAAGGCGCCTGTGGCCAGCTCAACTTCGATCCGCTGATCGTGCCCAGCGGCGTGCGCGGCAGCGACGACCCGATCCTGGCTGCGCGCTCGGCGGTGTATTCGCAGTCGTTCAACCGCCGCGAGCGCGAGCGCGCCAGCGGTGCGGCGGCACAAACGAAGGGGGAGGCACGATGAGCACCGGCAACGGCCACTTCAACCTGCTCGCCCGGGTGCTGCACTGGTCCATGGTGCTGATGATCATCGCCATGCTGTTCATCGGCGTGACCATGGTCGCCTCGCTGCACCTGCGCCCCATGCTGATCGACCTGCACCGGCCGCTGGGTATCGCCATCCTGCTGCTGGCGGTGCTGCGCCTGTACAACCGCCTGCGCCATCGCCCACCGCCGCTGCCAGCGGACCTTCCCGCGTGGCAGGTGCTGGCGGCGAAGGCTTCGCACTGGATGCTGTACGCGTTGATGCTGGCGATGCCGCTGATCGGCTGGGCGATGCTGTCGGCCGGCGGCTACCCGATCGTGCTGGGCGGTGGCCTGCACCTGCCGCCGATCGTGCCGCACACCCCGGCGCTATACGCCGCGCTGCGCAATGCGCACAGCCTGCTGGCCTACGTGCTGTTCGCCACGGTGCTGATGCACGTGGGTGCGGCGCTGTTCCACCTATGGGTGCGCCGCGATGGCGTGTTCCAGGCGATGGCACGCGGGAAGGATTGAATGGGTTCGCCGGGGGTTCCCGGCTGCCCTTTTCCGCGACCGCGGAGGGGTGTCACTTTCTTTGCTCGTGCACCGCGCTGCAGGAGCAGCGCGGAACGGCGGAGCCGGCCCGTAGGGTGGCGCACAGGGATGTGCGCCATCAAGAAAGTAACCAAAGAAACACGCCGCCGGCCGCGAGCCGGTGCTGCGCACCGGTACCCTGCGCTTCTCGGTGAATCAGGGGACGGCGCCGAACTCGCTGCGCTCAGACATCGGCGCCTCTTCGCCCCTGATTCCCCTGCGATGCTCGGCTCGCTACAAGGCGGACCCAACGTCAAAAGCCGCAGCTGCACCCAGTAGATCCACGCCATGCGTGGATGCCTTTGCCGTTGATCTTGACCTTCCATTCCGCCTTGAGCGAGCCGAGCACCACAGGTCCGGCGAGGGCGAAGAGGCGCGGGTGTCTGAGCGCAGCGAGTTCCCGCGCCCTCCCTCGACGGACCGAGGAGCACAGGGCATCGGTGCGCAGCACCGGCTCGCGGCTGGCGGCGCGTTTCTTTTGGTTACTTTTCTTTTCGCGCGAAAAGAAAAGTGACACCCCCCTACAACCACCCCTTCTGCCGCGCCAGCCGATACGCCTCGATCCGGTTGGCCACGCCCAGCTTGCCGATGCATTCGGACAGGTAATTGCGCACTGTGCCGTGCGACAGCCCCAGCTGCTCGGCGATCTCGCTGGCGGTGCGGCCCTCGCCCGCCAGGCGCAGTACGCGGCGCTCGCGGTCGGTCAGCGGGTCGGCCTGCGACCACGCATCCAGCGCCAGCTGCGGATCGATCGCACGGATGCCCTGCTTCACCTTGCGCAGTGCCTCGGCCAGGTTCTCGGCCGGTGCATCTTTCAGCAGATAGCCCAGTACGCCCGCTTCCAATGCGCGACGCAGGAAACCGGCACGGGCGAAGGTGGTCACGATCACCACCTTGATCGGCAGTTCATGGCGGGCGATGCGCTGGGCCAGTTCCAGCCCGCTCAGCCCCGGCATCTCAATGTCGGTGACCAGGATGTCCGGCTGCAGCTGCTGCAGCATGCGCCAGGCGGCTTCGCCGTCGGCAGCACTGCCCAGTACCTCGATATCCGGTTCCAGGCCCAGCAACGCCGACAATGCGCCACGCACCATCGCCTGATCCTCGGCCAGCAGGATGCGGATCATGCCGCGCCTCCCTGTGCCAGCGATGCCGGCGACAGCGGCGTAGTCGCGGCCACCAGGGGCACGCGCACGGTCAGCAACGTGCCTTCCCCGCGCGGCGACTGCAGCGTCAACTGGCCACCCAGCGCTGCTGCCCGCTCACGCATGCCAGACAATCCGTTGCCCTCGGCCTGCACGCCACCACGGCCGTCATCGCGTATCTGCATTACCAACTGTCGGTCCTCAAGCATGAAATCCACCTGCACCCGGGTCGCCTGCGCGTGGCGCACGATGTTGGTCGCCGCCTCGCGCAGCACCAGTGCCAGCCCACGCTCTACCTCCACTGGCATCGGCGGCGGCGGCATGTACTGCAGGTGTACCTGTTGGCATTCCAGCAGCAGGCGTGCCGAGGCCAGTTCGCCGGCCAGGTCGCTGGCGCGGATGCCGGTGACCGCACTGCGTACCTGCGCCAGCGCCTCGCGGGCAATGTCCTCGGCCTCGCCGATTTCCTGCCGGGCACGCGCGTCATCGCGGTCGTACAGCTTGCGCGCCAGTTCCAGCTTCAGCGTGATCAATGACAGCGTATGCCCCAGCAGGTCATGCAGATCACGGCCAATGCGCTCGCGCTCGGCGGTGGTTGCCAGGCGCCGCACCTCATCCTGGGACAGCTGCAGGGCGACGTCGCGCTGATGGCTCAAGGCCTCCACGTTCACCACCAGCCCGACAATGAACGACACCGCCGGCATCCACACCATGGCCTGCCACGGATAACCGAAGTAGAGCGCAGTGCTGCAGAACAGGAGATTCAGGCCAGTGAGCTGCAACAGGTACACCCACCAGCCGCCGCGGCTGCTCATGCGGATCATCACGCAGCCGAAAACGAAGTAGCTCAGTCCCGACGGATACCACGGCAGCAGCACCAGGGCCATCACGATCATGCCCAGGGCGTAGCGCCAGGCGTGGTGCCGTGGCGCCAGCATCACCCTGGCATAGAACAGCAGGAACAACGGATAGCTGGCCAGCGTCAGCAACAACCAGCGCAGCGTGAAGCCATTCCCGAGCACCGGGGTGAGGAAGATCCAGACCGACCACAGCAGGTGGATCGCACCACTCCAGGGCGACTTGCCACGCCGCAGCAGTTCGGCCACCGCCGAATCCGGGGCAGGGCGCAACAGGGACGCAAGCCAGCTCGGTGGCATGGAAGATTCCAGGCGGGGACGATCGCTGCCGATCATGCCAGTTCAGCCGACCCGGCGCAGGCGGCGGCGCGCCAGCAGCAGCGCCGCCGCACTTACGCCCAGCAACACCAGCAGATGACCGGCGAAGCTGCCCACTGCCGGCAACCCGACCACCGGCAGGGCCAGCTGCGCCAAGTGCCAGGTCGGCCACAGCGGTGCCATCGTCGAGAACACCTGCGGCAGCGCCGACAACGGCAGCCACAGCCCTGACAGCAGGGCCAGCGGCAGGTAGACCAGGTTGACGATGGCCGGTGCCGCGCTGGCGCCGACATGGCTGCCGATCAGCAGGCCGATCGACCCCAGCGGCAATGCCGCAAACGCGGCCACGGCCAGCAGCTGCAGCACCTGCACCGCTTGCAGCTGCACGCCGCCGAAGAGGCACGCCACCGCCATCAGCATCGCCGCGATCAGCACCGCGAACAGCAGGGCCATCGCCAACCGTGCCAGCAGCGGCGCTGCGCCAGGCATCGGCAGTGCGCGCTTGAGGGTCAGCAGTCCACCTTCGCGGTCCAGTGCCAACTGCACGCCAAATCCAAACAGCGCAGGCGCCATCGCGCCGAACACGCAGTAGGTCGCCAGCAGATAGACCGGCGCGTGGCCACGACCCAGCAGTACGCCGAACAACAGGTAGAACAGCACCGGGAACAACAGCGAAGGCAGCACGAACGACGGCGAGCGCCAGGCACGACGCAGCTCGGACAGCAGTTCGGCGCGATACGGACGCAGGGCACGCCAGACCGAGGGCGAGGCACCGGCGGCGGTGGTACGGGTCAAGGTGTTCATGCGGCCTCCCGGGTCAGGTCGAGGAAGGCGTCGGCCAGTGCCGCGCCCTGAACTTCCAGTTCTCGCAGCTGCGCATCAGTGGCCAGCAGGCGGGCCACCACCGGCTCGGCCGGACTGGCCAACACCTGCAGGTGCTCACCGTCGCGCTGCACGTGCTGGACGCCGGGCCAGCGCTGCACCTCATCGGCGGCCAGCGTGCTGCGGCAGCGGATGCGTCGCGGGCGGTCGGCCAGGCGCAGTTCGGACAGCGGCGCATCGGTCAGCACCCTGCCCTGCTCCAGCACCACCACCCGTTGCGCCAGCGCCTCGGCTTCTTCCAGGTAGTGGGTGGTCAGCAGCACACCGCAGCCTTCGCTCACCAGCTGCCGGATCGCCTGCCACATCGCCTGCCGCGCCTGGATGTCCAGGCCCGTGGTGGGCTCATCGAGGAAGAGCACGCGCGGGCGGCCACAGATGGCAATGGCGAACTGCACGCAGCGCAGCTGACCGCCGGACAGCTGGCCATAGCGGCGCCGGGCAAGTTTCTGCAGGCCCACACGCTGCAGTACGTCGGCCAGCGGCAGCGGGTCTGGATAGCAGGCGCTGGCCTGCGCCACCAGTTCATCCACCTGCAGCATCGGCGGCAGGCTGGTGCTCTGCAGCATCACGCCGAGGCCGAGCCGATGATCGCGCTGCTGCGGATCACCGCCCAGCAGCTCGACCTGGCCGGCGTCGGCACGGCGCAGGCCCAACAGCACGCTGATCGCGGTACTCTTGCCGGCACCGTTGCGGCCCAGCAGGGCCAATACCTGGCCAGCGCGCACCTGCAGGTCGATGCCGTGCAGGGCGGTATGGTCGCGGTAACGCACCTGCACCTGCTGCAGGCGGGCCAGCGACGGGGCGATCGTATCCATGTGCGGTACCGGTAGCGGGGACGTTGCCATCCTGTGCCGCCGTGGTCACATTTCGCAGTTGCCGCCGTCAATGACATCGGATGACAGCTGTCACTGCCATCGCCGATGCACCTGCCTTCATGCTGTGCCGCACGCTCCACCGCCGGAACCGCCGCTGCCTGCCCTTCCGGTCACACCCGCCCGAACGCCTGTGATGGAACGAATGAACGCTTCTGCCGAGCTGTTGAAGGAACTCCGTATCGACCGCAAGTCGCCGCCGCCCGCCTCCAGTGGCGGCAGTGGTGGCCGCCGCTGGCTGTGGATCGCCGTGGCCGTGATCATCGTGCTGCTGGCCGGTGGTGCATTCGCACTGTTCGGCCGCGCGCCCACCGTGGAAGTGGACACCGCGCCGGCGGTGGCCATCCAGCAGGGCAGCGCCAGCAGTTCGGTGCTCGACGCCAGCGGCTACGTGGTCGCCCGGCGCATGGCCACGGTGTCGGCCAAGATCACCGGCAAGGTGCGCGAGGTGATGATCGAAGAAGGCATGCGGGTGGAACAGGGGCAGATCATGGCCACCCTGGACCCGATCGATGCCGACGCGCAGCGCAACCTGTACGCCTCGCAGCTGCAGGCCGCACGCAGCCAAGTGGTCGGCCTGGAAGCACAGCAGAAGCAGGCCGCCGCTGAAGCCAGCCGCCTGCAGGCGCTGGTTGGCCAGCAGCTGGTCTCGCGTTCGCAGTACGACCAGGCCGTGGCCCAGCGTGACAGCCTGCGTGCGCAGCTGGAAACCGCACGACGCAACGTCAAGGTTGCCAACGACCAGCTGTCCATCGCCGACCTTGGCGTGGACAACAACATCGTGCGCGCGCCGTTCTCCGGCGTGGTCACCGCCAAGGCCGCGCAGCCCGGCGAAATCGTCTCGCCGCTGTCGGCCGGTGGTGGCTTCACCCGTACCGGCATCGGCACCATCGTCGACATGGAATCGCTGGAGATCGAAGTCGAGGTCGGCGAAGCCTTCATCGGCCGCGTGCAGCCGAAGATGCCGGTGGAAGCCACGCTCAACGCCTACCCGGACTGGAAGATCCCGGCCGAGGTGATCGCCATCGTTCCCACCGCTGACCGCGGCAAGGCCACGGTGAAGGTACGGGTCGCACTGAAGGTGAAAGACCCGCGCATCGTGCCGGAGATGGGCGTGCGGGTCAGCTTCCTGGAACAGGCCAAGCCGCAGACCGAAGCCAAGCCGCAGGGCGTGCGCGTTCCGGCCACTGCGGTGGTCGAGCGTGAGCGCGCGTCGGTTGTCTTCGCACTGGGCGATGACAACCGTGTGCAGCAACGCACGGTCGAAGCGGGCCAGGCGATGGGCAAGGACCGCCAGATCCTCAAGGGCGTGAGCGCAGGAGAGTCGGTGGTGGTCAACCCGCCGGACACCCTGCGCGACGGCACCAGGGTCAAGCAGAAGCAAGCGCAGTAACGGCCCGGCGCCCACGTGGCGCCACCGGCAGTACCGCTGGAAAGCACCACTGTTCGACGCGTGCCGGCCGTCGGCCGGGACGCATCCCCGTTTCCCGCCTTTCGTGGAGAACCACCCATGTCGACCCTGGTTTCACTGCGCAACATCACCAAGACCTACCAGCGTGGCCCCGAAAAGGTGCAGGTGCTGCACGGCATCGACCTGGATATCGCCAGCGGCGATTTCGTCGCGCTGATGGGCCCGTCCGGTTCCGGCAAGACCACCCTGCTCAACCTGATCGGCGGCCTGGACAACCCCACCGGCGGCGAGATCAGCATCGAAGGCGAGCGCATCGACCAGATGAGCGGCGGCCAGCTGTCGACGTGGCGCAGCCATCATGTCGGCTTCGTGTTCCAGTTCTACAACCTGATGCCGATGCTGACCGCGCAGAAGAACGTGGAACTGCCGTTGCTGCTGACCCACCTCAGCGCGGCGCAGCGCAAGCGCAATGCCGAGATCGCGCTGACCCTGGTCGGTCTGGCAGACCGCCGCAGCCATCGCCCCAACGAACTGTCCGGCGGCCAGCAGCAGCGCGTGGCGATCGCCCGCGCGATCGTCTCCGACCCGACCTTCCTGATCTGCGACGAACCTACCGGCGATCTTGACCGCCAGTCCGCCGAAGAGATCCTGGGCCTGCTGCAGCAGCTCAACCGCGAACACGGCAAGACCATCATCATGGTCACCCATGACCCGAAGGCTGCCGAGTACGCCACCCACACGGTGCACCTGGACAAGGGCGAGCTGGCCGACGCGCCGCTGGCCCACTGACGGAGGCCACAGCGATGAAATACTTCTCGTTGGTCTGGGCGCAGCTGTTCCGCAGCCGCATCCGCACCCTGTTGACCCTGCTGTCGGTGGTGGCCGCGTTCCTGCTGTTCGGCATGCTCGACTCGGTGCGCGTGGCGTTCTCGTCCGGTGGCAGCGTGGAAGGTGCCAACCGGTTGGTGGTGGCTTCGCGCCTGTCGATCACCCAGTCGCTGCCGATCCGCCTGGAGACGCAGATCCGCCAGGTCAGCGGCGTGCGCGATGTCACCTACGGCATGTGGTTCGGCGGCATCTACCAGGACCCGAAGAACTTCTTCCCCAACTTCTCGGTGGCGCCCAACTACTTCGATGTCTACCGCGAGCTGCAGATCGACCCGGCGCAGCTGCAGGACTGGCAGCAGACCCGTACCGGCGCGATCGTCGGCGAGACGCTGGCCAAGCAGTTCGGCTGGAAGATCGGCGACACCATCCCGCTGCAGGCCACCATCTTCCCACGTGGCGGCAGCAACGACTGGCCGCTGGAACTGAAGGGCATCTACCGCTCGAAGGATCGCGCACTGGCGGCCAATGAAGAACGCCAGTTGATGATGAACTGGAAGTACTTCGATGAGTCCAACGACTACATCAAGAACCAGGTCAGCTGGTACACGGTGACGCTGGACAACCCGGAGCAGTCATCAAGGGTGGCGCAGGCCATCGATGCGATCTCGGCCAACTCCGACCACGAAACCAAGACCCAGACCGAATCGGCGTTCCAGCAGGCGTTCGTGAAACAGTTCGCCGACATCGGCATGATCGTCACCTCGATCATGGGCGCGGTGTTCTTCACCCTGCTGCTGTTGACCGGCAACACCATGGCCCAGGCGGTGCGCGAGCGCGTTCCGGAACTGGCCACGCTGAAGACGCTGGGCTTCAAGGACAGCACGGTACTGACCCTGGTGATGGTCGAATCGGTGCTGCTGATCGGCCTTGGTGGGCTGATCGGCATGGGCCTGGCGGCGCTGATCCTGCCGGCCATCAGCCCCAAGAGCATGGGCATGCTGCCGCCGCACGTACCGACGCCGACCTGGCTGGTGGGCATCGTCCTGATCGTGGTGATCGGCATCGTGGTCGGGCTGCTGCCCGCACTGCGTGCCAAGCGCCTGAAGATCGTTGACGCGCTCGCCGGCCGCTGAAGAGGACACCGACATGAACAAGCTCAAGAAATGGCTGGGAAACGCGGTGACCGTGCTGTTGCTGGCCGCCGGCCTGGCCGTCTGGATCGGCCTGCCGTGGATCGGCGTGCTGGCCATCGCGGTGCTGGTGGGGCTGTGGCTGGCACTCACCCGCAGTGGACGGCTGGCGCTGGCCGCCACCCGCATCGGCATTGCCAGCCTGCCGCAGCGCTGGGGTGCCTCCTCGGTGATCGTGGTCGGCATCGCCGGCGTGGTCGGTGTGCTGGTGGCGATGCTGGCGATGGGCGAAGGCTTCCAGGCCACGCTCAACAACACTGGCGATGACACCACCGCGATAGTGCTGCGCGGCGGTTCGCAGGCCGAGACCAACTCGGTCATCACCCGCGAACAGGTGCCCACGCTGTCCACCCTGCCCGGCATCACCCGCGATGCGCAGGGGCGGCCGCTGCTGTCACCGGAGCTCTCGCAGGTGGTCAACCTGGTGTCCAAGGCCGATGGCACCGACGTCAACGCGCAATTCCGCGGTGTCGGCCCGCAGGCGTGGGCCGTGCATGACAAGGTCAAGATCGTCGAAGGCCGCCGGTTCGCCGCCGGCCTGCGCGAGATCGTGGTCGGCCAGGGCGCCAGGAGCCAGTTCCGCGACATGGATGTTGGCAAAACGCTCACCCTGGGCAACCAGACCTGGACGGTCGTGGGCGTGTTCGCTACCGGCGATGCGCATGACTCGGAACTGTGGACCGACGCCGATACGCTGGCCACCACCTACCAGCGCAGTGCCTGGCAGTCGATCAGCGTGCGCACCGACGGCAAGGCCGGCTTCGAGCAGTTCAAGGCCGCCGTGGCCGCCGATCCGCGCCTGAAGCTGGACGTGGAAACCACCCGCGTCTACTACAGCAAGCAGGGTGGCGGGTTGACCAAGCTGATCGACATCCTCGGCAAGGTGATCGGCACCATCATGGCGGTGGGCGCTGTGTTTGGTGCGCTCAACACCATGTATGCCGCCGTGGCCACGCGCGCGCGCGAGATCGCCACCATGCGTGCGATCGGCTTCCGTGGCCTGCCGGTGGTGACTGCGGTGATGCTGGAAACCATGCTGCTGGCCCTGCTCGGCGGACTGCTTGGCTGCGCTGTGGCATGGCTGCTGTTCAACGGCTACAGCGTGTCCACCATCGGCAGCAACTTCAGCGCGGTGGTGTTCAAGTTCCATGTATCGCCGGAACTGCTGTGGAGTGGACTGAAGTGGGCACTGGGCATCGGCCTGGTGGGTGGGTTGTTCCCGGCACTGCGCGCCGCGCGACTGCCGATCACCACGGCGCTGCGCGAGACCTGAGCATCACGCATTGATTTATTGAGCGTTGCGCAGGGGACGGAGCGAAGGCTCCGTCCCTTTTTCTTTGCACGTCATCCACGCATGGCGTGGATCTACTGGTGGCCCATCCACGCATGGCGTGGATCTACTGGCCCATCCGCATGGCGTGGATGCCGACGTTGTTGCGGTAGATCCACGCCATGCGTGGATGGATGCGTGTACGCACGCAACAACGATTACAGATTGCGGAAACACTGCCGCTATCGGTGCCTCTGCCCATCGCAAACGCAGCGCGCGTGACGCCGCGCACAGCACACCTGTGGATTGTTGGTTGCGATTCATTTTCGCGGCGTTACAGCGCGCGCGGACAAACAGTTACCGATGAAAACACTCTAGAATCCGGCCCCCACGTTGGTTTGCAGCACCCCACGCGTCCATAGAACGGACGCATGTTTTTTCTGAAACACGAGATTTCACGGATGTCCCTGAAGACCACCCCGCTGCGCAACGCGATCGTCATCGCGCTGGCCGCCAGCTGCACCACGCCCGCTTTCGCACAGGAAGCCGGCGATACCCCCACCAACCTCGACCGCATCGAGATCACCGGCTCGCGCATCCGCCAGGCCAGTGTCGAGACCGCGCAGCCGGTGGTGGCACTCAACCGCGCCGACATCGAGAAGAAGGGCTACGTCAACGTTGCCGACATCCTGCAGGACGTCACTGCAGCCGGCGCACCGAGCCTGAGCCGTTCGTCCTCGCTGAGCTCGTCGCGCGATTTCGGCGGCATGTATGTCAGCCTGCGCAACCTCGGCCCGGAACGCAGCCTGGTGCTGATCGACGGCCGCCGCATGGGCGTCAGCGCCGGCGGTTACTCCGACCTGGCCTCGATTCCGTCGGCGATCGTCGAACGCGTGGAAGTGCTGACCGATGGCGCCTCGGCGCTGTACGGCTCGGACGCCATCGCCGGCGTGGTCAACATCATCACCCGCAAGAACTTCGACGGTGGCGAAGCCAGCGTCTATGTCGGCCAGTACGGTGAAGGCGACGGCCAGAAGCGCTCCTATAGCGCCACCTTCGGCAAGACCTTCGACCGCGGCTGGTTCAGCGTCGGCGCCGAGCGCACCAAGGAAGACGAAATCCTTGGCGATGCGCGCGAGTTCAGCCGCTACCCGGGTGGCCCGCGCCATGCCGACGACGTCGACGCGCTGAGCCCGACCACCCAGTGGGGCACGGTCACCGTCGGTGGCAAGCCGCTGACCGTTGGCCCGGGCGGCGACCCGAGCAGCGCTGGCAACTTCCACACGCCGGATCCGGCTGACGGCGCCAACGCCAAGACCAACATGAGCCTGCTGAGCGGCCTGGAGCGCACCTCGGTGTTCGCCAACGGCGGCTTCTCGATCACCGACAACCTGCGCATCGTCGCCGACGCGCTGTACAGCAAGCGCGAGTCGACCAAGCACCTGGCCGGCTACCCGTACTCGGTCTCGGCTGCGCAGTCGCGCAACGGCACGCGCGCTGCGCTGTCCAAGGACAGCACCTTCAACAAGTGGGGCCAGGACGTGCTGTTCTCGCACCGCACCGAAGAGCTGCCGCGCGGTACCGAGAACACGCTGGAAACCAAGCGTGCCAGCCTCGGCCTGGAAGGCAGCTTTGAAACCGGTTCGCGCTACTGGGACTGGAACGTCAGCTACATGTACAACCGCAATGAAGGCGAGCGCGTTGGCACCGGCAGCATGTACCAGCCGAACGTCAACCTGGCCGTCGGCCCGTCCTTCATGGACGGCGACGTGGCCCGCTGCGGTACGCCGGGTGCGGTGATCGCCGGCTGCGTGCCGTGGAATCCGGCTGCACCGATGGGCTACACCGGCCCGGGCTCGCTGGGCAACCAGGACGTGCAGGACTACCTGTTCACCCGCTTCGTCGACAAGATGCGCAGCACCACCAAGGTCGCCAGCGCCAACATCTCCGGCTCGCTGTTCACCCTGCCGGCCGGCGACATCATGGGCGCGATGGGCTTTGAGCACCGCAGCGAAGAAGCCAGCTACACCCCGGACCTGATGGTGCAGAAGGGCCAGATCGCCGGCACCACCGGCCAGCCGACCCGTGGCGACTACTCGCTCAACGAGGTCTACCTGGAAATGCAGGTGCCGCTGCTGGCCGACATGGCCTTCGCCCGCGAGCTGTCGCTGGACCTGGCCGGTCGCTACACCGATTACAACACCTTCGGTTCGACCACCAACAGCAAGTTCGGCCTGAAGTGGAAGCCGATCGACAGCCTGCTGGTGCGCGCCACCTACGGCACCGGCTTCCGTGCACCGACCGTGGACGATCTCTACGGCGGCGCGGTTTCCAGCCGCGATTCGTTCACCGATCCGTGCGACACGAAGTTCGGCATCGCCGCCAGCAGCCCGACCGTGGCAGCACGCTGCCAGGCGCTGAACGTGCCTGCCAACTTCCGTCAGCAGACCGGTTCGGACGGCAACCTTGCCAACCGCCCGGGCCAGCAGGCCACCTCCGATTTCAACTCCGGTTCCAACCCGGAACTGAAGCCGGAAACCGCCAAGACCTGGACCGTCGGCCTGGTCTACAGCCCGGAATTCGTGCAGGGCCTGGACGTCAGCCTGGACTGGTGGAAGATCCGCATCGACAACGCCATCGTGGGCGAGTCGGCTACCGACATCCTCAACCAGTGCTACGTGCAGGGCGTGGATTCGGCATGCGGTCGCTTCACCCGTTCCACCGCTGCGGCCACCCGCGGCCAGGTTTCGGCGCTGGATCGTTCGCTGGTCAACGCCGGCTACCGCGAAACCGCCGGCTATGACATCGGTGTGCGTTACCGCCTGCCGGAAACCGCATACGGCAAGTTCGCCATCAACTGGAACACCACCTACACCGACTACCTGGAGCAGCGCAACGACAGCGCCGCCACCACCCCGGTGGAGCAGCGCGTGGGCTGGGCCGGTGACTTCCGCGTACGTTCGACCTTCAACCTGGATTGGCAGTACGGCAATCTGGGCATCGGCTGGACCGCCCGTTACTACTCGGGCATGAAGGAAGCCTGCTCGTACGATCTGGGCGGTGGCCCGGACTGCAACATGGCCGACTTCGTTTCGCCGTATACCGATGCACAGCCGAGCCGCAAGGTGGGTTCCAACACCTTCCACGACCTGCAGGTGCGTTACAGCCTGCCGTGGGATGGCACCGTGTCGCTGGGCCTGAACAACGTGTTCGACCACCAGGGTCCGATCATGTACAGCCAGCCGAACAGCAGCTTCACCTACTACGGTGGCTTCGACATCGGTCGTTTCATGTACATGAAGTACCAGCAGCGCTTCTAAGCCTGCAACCGCGTTCCCGCCCCGGCCAACTCTCTCCTGGCCGTGGATGGAAGCAGAACGGCGCCCCTCGGGGCGCCGTTCTTTTTTACAGGGTCGGCTCCATTTGCATCGCGGAGGGCTCTGATCCCGGAGGCGCTATCGTTTCGCGCCGCGCATCGCCCGTACGTTGTCACCGACGTACAGGACCAACCCGGCCCAGATCGCCGCAAAACCAATCGCCTTGCCGGTGTCGAAGGCCTCGTGGAAGAAGAACACGCCCAGCAGCAACTGCAGGCTCGGTGCGATGTACTGCAGGATGCCGACCAGCGACAGCGGAATGCGCTTGACCCCGTAGGCGAAGCCGATCAGCGGCACCGCCGTGATCACCCCGCCGAAGATCAGCATCAGGTCGTTGGCCCAGCCCCAGCCACCGAAGAAGCCACCGCCATGGCCGTTTTCCGACCACAGCGCGAAGCCCAGCGCGGGCAGGAACAGGTACAGGCTTTCCACGCCCAGCCCGGCCACCGGATCGACCGACACCAGCTTGCGCAGCAGGCCGTACAGGCCGAACGAGCACGCCAGGCCCAGCGCGATCCACGGCGGCGTGCCCGCATCGATGGTCAGCCAGGCCACGCCCACCGCTGCGATGGCTACCGCCAGCCACTGCACGCGGCGCAGGCGCTCCTTCAGCACGAGCACGCCCAGCAGTACGTTCACCAGCGGGTTGATGAAGTAGCCCAGGCTGGTTTCGATCACATGCCCTGCGTTGATCGCCCAGATGTACAGGCCCCAGTTGAAGGCGATGGTCAGGCTCGATACCGCCAGGATCGGCAGCGCGCGCGGTTGCGCGGCGATCTTCTTCCACCAGCCCAGCCGTGATGCGATCAGCAGCCAGGCCACCACCAGCACGGTGCTCCAGATGATGCGGTGGGCGATGATCTGGAACGAGGGCACTTCGTTCAGCAGATGCCAGTACACCGGCACCAGCCCCCACAGCACGAAGGTGGAGGCAGTGATCAACAGGCCCCGTCGCTGTTCTTTCTCGTCCATGCTCATCGCTTGCGTGTCCTTGCCATCGTCAGTACCACCACACCCAGAAGTATCACCGCCATGGCCAGGAAGTCGCGCCAACCAAAGCGTTCACCATTCAATGCAGCCCCCAACAGGACAGCAATCACCGGATTGACGTAGGCATAGCTGCCGGCCAGCGCCGGGCGCACGTTCTGCAGCAGCCAGACGTAGGCGGTGAACGCCACGATCGAACCGAACACGCACAGGTAGGCCATCGCCAGCAGGCCACCGCTATCGGGCAGCGTGGTGGGGCGCTCGCCGACGACCAGACCGATCACCACCAGCAGCACGCCACCGCAGATCATCTGCCCGGCGGCCGTCATGAACGGCCCCGGCAGGTCCTGCCCGCGTGCCCACACCGAGCCGAACGCCCAGCCGACCGGCGCGATCAGCAGCAACACCAGCCCGGTGGGCGATGCGGTCAGGCTGCTGCCGGCGTTGAGCCAGACCACGCCGACGAAGCCAACGGCGATGCCCAGCCATTCACCCTTGCTGGCATGCTGCCCGCGCAGGGCCGAGAACAGCGCCATCCACAGCGGCACCGAGGCCACTGCGGTGGCGGCCAGGCCGGATGACACCTCGCGTTCGGCCAGCACCACCATGCCGTTGCCCAGCACCAGCATGGTCACGCCCATGATGACCAGGTTGCGCCACTGCCGCAGGGTGGGTCTGGGCATCTTCCAGAACAGGCGCAGCGCCAGGTACATCAGGCCGCCGGCAATGATGAACCGGCTGCCGGAGACCATCGTCAGTGGCAGCGCGCCGCCATGCAGGGCCTTGGCGATACCCAGGTAGGTCGAGCCCCAGACCACGTAGACCAGCAGCAGTGCCAGCACGACAAGGCCGCCCCGTGGGGCAGCCGCAGACGGAACGGGGGGAGCCGACATGACACACCAGGGAGCTGGGGGAACACGGATTTTAGGACGTTTTGGTTATGGTCCGGCAGCCCATGTAGTGGCACGCTGTCATCCATCCATGCCCCGCCCGCCCTTCCGGCACCCGGCGTTGACGTGGGTTGCAGTACCAAGGAGGCTGGCCGGCAGCGCACCGCGCGCCTGGCAGCGCAATTTCCCGCATGGACGCACCGCATCGAGGATCCCCACCCGGATGAGCACTACGTCCCAATCCGCTGTCCCCAGCACCGACGGCGCCGCCCTGCGGCGTTCCATCTCCAACACCCTCAAAGGCTCCGCCGGCAACCTGGTGGAGTGGTACGACGTCTACGTGTACTCGGTGTTCGCCGTGTACTTCGAATCGCAGTTCTTCTCGCCCGAAGACAAGAACTCCACCATGTACGTGTGGGCGATCTTCGCCGCGACCTTCCTGATGCGCCCGATCGGCGCATGGTTCTTCGGTCGCTTCGCCGACCGTCATGGCCGTCGCCTTGCGTTGACCGTGTCGGTCACGCTGATGGCCTTCTGCTCGTTCATCATCGCCATCACCCCCACCGCTGCCAGCATCGGCATCTGGGCGGCGATCATCCTGCTGTTCGCGCGCCTGCTGCAGGGCTTCGCCACCGGTGGCGAGTACGGTGCCAGCGCCACCTACATGTCCGAGGCCGCCATTCCGGGCCGCCGCGGCTTCCTGTCCTCGTTCCACTACGTCACCCTGGTGGGCGGCCATGTGCTTGCCCAGCTGACCCTGTTCGTGATGCTGACGTTCTGGGCCAAGCCGGAAATCTCCGAGTGGGGCTGGCGCATCGCCTTCGGCATCGGTGGCATCGCCGCCGTGGTCGTGTTCTGGCTGCGCCGTGGCATGGACGAGTCGCTGTCGGAATCCTCCATCGAGGCCGCGCGCGAGGGCAAGGACAAGAAGTCCGGCTCGATGTACGAGCTGTTCGTGCACCAGTGGCGCCCGCTGCTGCTGTGCTTCCTGATCACCGCCGGTGGCACCATCGCCTTCTACACCTACTCGGTGAACGGCCCGAAGATGATCCAGAGCGCCTTCGCCGGCAACGATCCGATGACCGGCACCCTGATCAACCTGGGTGTGCTGGCCTTCCTGATGGTGCTGCAGCCGGTGGGCGGCTGGCTGTCGGACATCATCGGCCGCAAGAGCCTGCTGGTGTTCTTCGGTGTGGGCGGCGTGCTGTACAGCTGGTACCTGATCACCCAGCTGCCGCACCAGCACGATGCCACCCTCGCCTTCCTCACCCTGGCACTGGGCTTTGTCATCCTCACCGGCTACACCTCCATCAACGCCGTGGTGAAGGCAGAGCTGTTCCCCACCCACATTCGTGCGCTGGGCGTGGGCTTCGGCTATGCATTGGCCAACTCGCTGTTCGGCGGCACCGCGCCGCTGCTGTACCAGGGCGCATTGAAGACCGGCCACGTGGACTGGTTCGCCATCTACGTCACCGCGACGATCGCGGTATCGTTGGTGGTCTATGTGTTCTTCCTCACCAACAAGGGCCCCAACTGGCTCGACGGCACGCGCAAGTAAACGCGCCGTAGTGATCGCGG
Source organism: Stenotrophomonas sp. GW821-FHT02D01 (assembly GCF_059421765.1). Lineage (NCBI taxonomy): Bacteria > Pseudomonadati > Pseudomonadota > Gammaproteobacteria > Lysobacterales > Lysobacteraceae > Stenotrophomonas > Stenotrophomonas sp. GW821-FHT02D01. The sequence continues at coordinate 273,083 of NZ_JBWKVP010000005.1, read as the reverse complement.
CCACCGGTGCAATGCCGGTGGCCGCCGCATCTCCTGCCACGCCGCTGGTGTGGCTCGCACTGGGTCTGGGCGTGGCAACCCTGCTGGCATGGATGATCCGCCGGCCCGGCGCCCAAGCGAGTTGGCCACGTATCGGCTTCGGTATTGCCCTGCTGGCGTTCTGCGCTGCACTTATGCTGCAGCTGGCAGTGGATCTGGGCAGCGGTACCAGCACCCTGCATCTGCGCCTGAGCCGGGGCATCAACCCCGCACCGGTGGCCGGTCTGCGCACGATGGTGGCCTGTTACCTGGGCGCGCTTGCCTTCGCCGGTTGGGGCGCGTGGAAGCTGCTGCGGCCACGCGGCTGAAGATGCGGTAGTGCCGGCCGCTGGCCGGCAACTGCATATCCGTTCGGAAGGTTCATGAGGTTGCCGGCCAGCGGCCGGCACTACCATGCGTTTGGAGATCGCCGGCCAGCGGCCAGCATTGCCGTGCGTTTGGGGGTTGCCGGCCAACGGCCGGCACTACCGTGCGTTTGGGGGTTGCCGGCCAACGGCCGGCATTGCCGTGCGTTTGGGGTTGCCGGCCAGCGGCCGGCATTGCCGTGCGTTTGGAGATTGCCGGCCAACGGCCGGCATTGCCGTGCGTTTACCGGCGGGCGGCTTCGCTCTTCTCGCGGGCGCCGTGGAATTCGGATTCCTTCTCCCACTGCGGCCAGCGGCGGCTGTTGGCCAGTTCGGCGCCCAGGTCGTAGACCAGCAGGGTGTCTGCCGCGTGGCCCGCCGGATCCCAGCTCGGCGTCCATGCATCGCAGGCCTGGTGGTAGCAGTCGGCGAAGTACTTCTCGCGCAGCGCGCGACCGGCCTCGACGCCGCCCTCAAGCTTGTCCAGGCCAGGGCCGATGGTGATCGCCGGCACGCCCAGGCGGGCGAAGGCGAAGTGGTCGGCACGGTAGAAGAAGCCGGCTTCCAGATTCGGATCCGGGCTGTAGCTGCGGCCACGGGCCTTGGCCACGCGTTCCAGGTCGCCTTCCAGCGACACCCGGCCCTTGCCCCACGAGGCGATGTCACGGGTGGCACCATCCGGGCTGAACATCTCGATGTTCAGCACCGCAGCGGTCTTGTCCAGCGGCGCCAGCGGGTGCGCGGCGTAGTAGCTGGCACCCAGCAGGCCCTTCTCTTCGGCGGTCAGGGCGACGAAGTACAGGGTGCGCTGTGGCTGCGGGCCGGCGGCGAACACCCGGCCCAGTTCCAGCACGGTGGCCACGCCGGTGGCGTTGTCGATCGCACCACGGCGGATGCGGTCGCCCTTGGCGTCGGCCTGGCCGATGCCGAAGGCATCCCAGTGCGCCGAGAAGATCACCGCCTCATCGGCATGCTCGCCGCCGGGCAGCTTGGCCACCACGTTGCGGGTCACCACCTGCTCGCGCTTGAGCGCGAAATCGACGCTCAGCTTCGCGTTGTCCAGCGCAACCGGGCGGAAGTCCGCGCTCATCGCCTTGCGCTTCTCGGCATCGAAATCCAGGCCGGCGTCAGCGAAGATCTGTTCGGCCAGCTCACGCTGCATCCAGCCACGCAGCGGCGTGTGCTGGGCCATCGCTTCGGCCTGGCCGCGCTCGATGTCGAACAGCGGCGAGGTGCCCGAACTCTTCACCGTGGCCCAGCCATAGGCCGCCGGTGCGGTCTCATGCACGATCAGCACGCCTTCGGCACCACGGCGCGCGGCTTCTTCGAACTTGTAGGTCCAGCGGCCGTAGTAGGTCACCGCCTTGCCATCGAACGCACCCGGCGCATCGGCTTCAAAATCGGCGTCGTTGATCAACATCACGGCGATCTTGCCGTGCAGGTCCACGTCCTTGTAGTCGTTCCAGTGGCGCTCGGGCGCATCGATGCCATAGCCGACGAACACCAGCGGTGCATCCTTGATCTGCACGCGCGTGCGCGGCTGCAGGCTCTGCAGGGTCACGTCCACACCATTGGCCAGCGCACGCTTGCCGCCCTTCAGGGCGAGACTGGCCTTGGCCGGGCCATCCAGCTGCGCGCGCACCAGCGGTACCGGCTGTACCCAGCTGCCGTCCACGCCACCCGGCTGCAGGCCGTAGCTGCGGAACTGCTCGATCAGGTACTGCACTGTGCGTTCTTCGCCTTCGGTGGCCGGTGCGCGGCCTTCGAATTCGTCCGATGCCAGCACGCGCACATGACGCGACAGCGCCTGCGGATCGATGCCGCCGCCGGGCAGGTCATTGGCCGCATGGGCCAGGCCACCGACGAACAGGCAGGACGACAGCAGCAACACGCGCATCGGATTCACGGCAACACCACGGCTAGCTTGAAAGTCACCAGAGTGTAACGTGGTCGTGACATCGCGGCGCGGCCCGGGACCGTGTCATCCACGCATGGCGTGGATCTACCAGGGGCGCAGCGGATCTCCGCCGCCAGGGCGTGCGCAAGTCAGCGCGATACACGGTCCAGCCAGCAAGCCAGGCCCTGCGCGTTGAGTTCGATATCCATCGCCAGTACTTCGCTCACTGCAGCCTGGTCCAGCGCACAGCCATGCTGCTGTGCACGCTCCAGGTACAGCGCCTGCAGCGCGGCCAGCAGGCAGCGATGACGATCGGGGCGACCGTCGCACTGGCGGCCGATCGCCGCCATCGCATCGATCTGTTCGAACAGATCCTCGGCCAGCTTTTCGACCTGTTCGACACGACCGTAATGGGTCAGGTACATCGCCTGCGGTGCGTAACCGAGCATGCGCTGGATCGACGCCTTCATCGCTTCCGGGTCGAACTGCACCGGCGATGAGGTGGGGAAGATGAAAGCGCCCTGCGCGCTGTCCAGCTCGCGGTAGGAGATACCGAAGGTATCGCCGGTGAACCAGCTGCGGCTGCGTGCATCCCACACGCAGTAGTGGTGCAGCGCGTGCCCCGGGGTATGCAGCAGCACCAGCTCGCGGCCGGCCAGGTCGATGCGCTGGCCGTCGTCAGCCACCACCACGCGCTGCTCGGGAATCGCTTCGATGCGGCCATAGCTGCGGGCGATTTCCTCAGCGCCATAAACGGCCGTGGCACCGGCGATCAACCGGGTCGGATCGATCATGTGCGGCGCGCCGCGCGGGTGCAGCACCGCGCGCGCATTGGGCAACTGCTGCAACAGCAGGCCAGCGCCACCGGCATGATCCAGGTGCACATGGGTCAGCAGCAGCCAGTCCACCGCCTCCACGCCCAGCCCGTTGTCGGCCAGGGCCCGCAGCATCGCTGGCACCGACAGGCCGGTACCGCAGTCGACGAACGCGGCGCGACCGTTTTCGATGATCATGTAGGCGGCATCGAAATCAGGCCGTTGGAAACCGGTATCGATGGTGTGGATGCTGGGATCGGCGGTCATCGACGCGCACCTGGCAGGATCGGGAACAGACACCCATGGTAGGCGCGCCGGCATGGCGTGATCGATGCGGCTTTGGTCGGATGGTGCCGGCCGTTGGCCGGTAACCCCATGGACGCCGCGGCGAATGCCATTGCCAGCCAGCGGCCGGCATTACCGATCAGCCTGGCGCAATGCAAACCGCGGCCGCAGCAGCAGCGCCAGTACCAGCACCGCCAGGAACGCGCCATAGGCATACAGCACCGCCAGCACCTGCGGCCAGATCGGCCCAGCGCCCGGCTGTACCAGACCGATGTGGTGGCCCCACAGCATCGCCACGATGCTCAGGGCCAGAGCCAATGCCAGCGTAGTGCCATCGAACAGGCGTCGCCGCGCGGTACGCGGCTGGCGCGGAAACAGCCAGTACAGGCTGCCCAGCAGAATGAACCAGGGCAGGAACAGCAGCAGCGACAACCAGGCCATTGCAGACTCCATGTCATCGCGCCTGAGGCGCGCGGACATCATGCCATGGGTGCAATGCCGTGGTAGTGCCGGCCGCTGGCCGGCATTCCGCAGGGTACGGGGTGATTGCAGTTGCCGGCCAGCGGCCGGCACTACCCTTACGCTTCGCGCAACACAGCCAATGCCGCCAGCACCGCATCCACCTCGGCTTCCAGCTTGAACAGATCGCTCTGCAGCTGGTCGCCCTGCTCGGCCTGCTTCAGCACGGCGATCAGCTGGCCAGCATCGCGCGGCGAGTCGAAGCCTTCGCTCTGGATCAGCAGTGTGCCGTCACCGGCGGTCAGCTTGAAGTAGAAGCGACCATCCTTCTCGCGGTACTGCTTGAACAGCGGCGGAGCGGCGCGGGCTTCACCGGCATCTTCGCTGGCGATGTCGCCGGCATCGGACAGATCACGCAGGCCCACCGCATGGCGCAGTTCTTCCAGCAGCGGTGCTGCCAGCTGCTCACGCAACTGCTGGCCACGGCGCTTGAGCAGTGCTTCGATCTTCTCCGGCTCGGCCATCAGCGCGTTGTAGCGCTCGCGCAGCGGCGACAGTTCGCTGTCGATGCGCTCGAACAGCTGCTGCTTGGCATCGCCCCAGCTGATGCCATCGGCGAAGGCCTTGGCGAAGGCAGCGGTCTGCTCCGGGGTGGCGAACGCCTGGTACATCTGGAACAGCGCCGAACCTTCGGTGTCCTTCGGCTCGCCCGGTGCACGCGAATCGGTCAGGATCGAGAACACCAGCTTCTTCAGCTCCTCGCGCGGCACGAACAGCGGAATGGTGTTGTGGTAGCTCTTGCTCATCTTGCGGCCATCCAGGCCCGCCAGGGTTGCCACCTGCTCGTCGATCACCACGTCCGGCAGCGGGAAATACTCCTTGCCGTATACGTGGTTGAAGCGCTGGGCGAAGTCGCGCGCCATCTCGATGTGCTGGATCTGGTCACGGCCCACCGGTACCTGGTTGGCCTTGAAGATCAGGATGTCGGCCGCCATCAGCACCGGGTACATGAACAGGCCGGCGCTGACACCTGCGTCCTCGTCCTGGCCTTCCTCCCGGTTCTTGTCCACCGCCGCCTTGTAGGCATGGGCGCGGTTGAGGATGCCCTTGCTGGCGATGGCGGTCAGGAACCACATCAGCTCGGTGGTCTCGCGGATGTCGCTCTGGCGATAGAACCACACGTGTTCCGGGTCCAGGCCACAGGCCAGCCAGCTGGCAGCGATCTCCAGGGTCGCGCGCTGGGTGCGCTGCGGGTCCTGCGACTTGATCAGGCTGTGCAGATCGGCCAGGAAGAAGAAGCTCTCGATGTCCGGCGCGCGGCTGGCCGCAATGGCCGGGCGGATGGCGCCAACGTAGTTGCCCAGATGGGGCGTGCCGGAGGGGGTGATGCCGGTAAGGACTCGGGTCGTCATGACTGCGTACGGAAACCTTCTATGAACGGAGCCAGTTTACCGTGCACACGGTCAACCCCGTCAGGGCCCCCGGCACGTTCATTCACCCAACCCCGCTGGAGACGCCCGATGAAACGCCTGCTGCCCCTGCTGCTGATCCTGCCCCTGGCCGGCTTCCGCCCGGCTCCGCTGCCCCCGCCGATGCCGCAGGACGGCCCGGTGCGCGTGGCCCTGGTCGACCGCGACCGCGGCACCGAGCTGCGCAGCTACCCGGCCGACGGCCAGCGCTGGGTGGCCGGTGAGCGCGGCCACCGCTATGCGGTGCGCCTGTACAACGACAGCCCGCGACGGGTGCTGGTGGTGCTGTCGGTGGACGGGGTCAACGCCATCTCCGGCGAAGATGCCGATCCCTCGCAGACCGGTTACGTGCTCAACCCAGGCCAGCGCGCCGACATCACCGGCTGGCGCAAGACCCAGGACGAAGTAGCCCAGTTCGTCTTCAGCAGCCCCAGCGGCAGCTATGCCAGCCGCACCGGCCGCCCGGACAACGTCGGCGTGGTCGGCGTGGCGGTGTTCGAGGAAGCGCGTCACTGGTACCCGCGTCCGCAGCCGATCCTGCGCGGTCGCGCCGGGCCGGCACCGGCGGCGGCCGAAGCCTCGGCGGCTGCCGACGCCAGCGCCAGCCGCATCGAAGGCTATTCGGCCAAGTCGCAGGCACCTGCGCTGGGCACCGGCCACGGTGCGCGCGAGAGTTCATCAGTGCGCGATACCGATTTCGAACGCGCCACCCGCAGCCCGGCACAGGTGCTGCAGCTACGCTACGACAGCGCCCGCAACCTGCGTGCACGCGGCATCCTGCTCGATTCGCCCTCGCGCCTGGACCGCCAGCCGCAGGCCTTCCCCAACCGTTACGTGCCCGACCCGCCGGCGCGTTGATCTGCACACAGCACAACGCCCGCACCTTCCGGCGCGGGCGTTGTCTGTGGGGGCATAACGCGGGCGTTCGACGCCCCGTTACTTGTAGTCCGGGTAATCCTTGTGCATCGCTTTCTCGAAATCGCGCACTTCGGTTTCTGCGCGGTCCTTGGCCCAGCCATAGCGCTCCTGCAGGCGGCCCGCCAGATATTCGGCATTGCCCTCGGCCACATCGAAATCGTCATTGGTCAGATCGCCCCACTTCGCCTGGGCCTTGCCCTTGAGCTGGGACCACTTGCCGGAAATGATGTCTTTGTTCATTGCTGAGGCTTCCTTGGTATGCAACGGCGTTGTTACCGTGGCTGCAGCATCGCGCAGTGCACGTTGAAGCACGGTCAACCGGCCATGAAAGCGCCGCTCACCTGCTTGAATGGTTCACTACCGGTCGGCACGCGGCGTACACACGCAACAATCGCGCATGAAAAAGGCCGGGAAGATCCCGGCCTTTTCCGTAGTGCGCACCACCTCAGGCTCAGTTGCCCTTGGCGGCATCCTCAACCTTCTCACCAGCCTTCTGCACGTCCTTGCCGGCACCGGCAACGGTGTTGCAACCGGCCAGCAGGGCCACCGAGAACATCGACAACAGCATCAGGGCAACTACGCGCTTCATGGGCTTCTCCTTGGGTTTGCCGCTACACCGCTCAATCACGGGGTTCGGTTGTATTGATCGGGGCGGCAGGCTGGCTCGAAGCCAACACTGCCGCGTGAGGTGCAATCTGGCGGCAGGGGCGTGGAGCGCGTGTGAACGGTTCGTCCAACCGTTCAGGCTGGATCCTCTCAGTCGCGCATCAGGGTCGATTTCCCGAACAGGCTTTCCACCAGGTCCACGGCCAGTTCGGCGGTGCTGTTGTGGTTGTCCAGCAGCGGATTGAGTTCGACGATATCCAGCGAGCCCATGCGGCCACTGTCGGCGATCATCTCCATCACCAGCTGCGCTTCGCGGTAGTTCACCCCGCCCGGGACGGTGGTGCCCACGCCCGGGGCAATGCTCGGGTCGAGGAAATCGACGTCGAAGCTGACGTGCAGGTGGGTGTTCTCGTCGATGCCGGCCAGCGCCGCTTCCACGGTACGCTTCATGCCGTTCTCGTCGATGTAACGCATGTCGTAGACATCGACCTTGTGGGTCTTGATCAGGCGCTTTTCTTCCGGGTCCACCGAACGGATGCCGATCTGGTGCACCTGTGAGGGCTGGATCGCCGGCGAAGTGCCGCCCAGCCTGGTCAGCGCATCCGGGCCGAGGCCGCACAGGCAGGCCACCGGCATACCGTGGATGTTGCCCGACGGGGTCACCTCACTGGTGTTGAAATCCGAATGCGCATCCAGCCACAGCACGCGCAGGTCCTTGCCCTGCTCGCGGCACCAGCGCGCGACGGCAGTGATCGAACCGATGCCCAGGCAGTGATCGCCGCCGAGCATGATCGGCATGCGGCCGGCCTGCAGTTCGGCGTAGCTGGCTTCCATCAGCGCGTGGTTCCACGCCACCACCTCGTCCAGGTGGCGATAGCCCTGCACCGGCGCGGTCCACGGGTTGCGCGGGCCGTCCAGGTTGCCGAGGTCGCGCACGTCCACGCCACGCGCTTCCAGTGCTTCCGGCAGGCCCGCCACGCGCAGGGCTTCCGGCCCCAGCCGGGCGCCGCGATGGCCCGCCCCGATGTCGGTGGGGACGCCGATCAGGGTAACGGCGGGATGATGGGCCATGGGTGCCTCCTGCAAACGAAAAAGAAGCACAGTCTAGCCAGACGCATGTGACACCACTCGCGGCGGTGCAGCAGGGCCATCGCATGGCATGATGCCGCGCGGACCCGACCGCCCTTCATGGAAGATTGCGATGTCGCCCTTCATCAACACCGCTTGGCCGCGCTTTTTCATCGGGGCGCTGCCCATCGCCGTTTTTGCGATTCTGTTGAGCAGCTCGATGGATGCGTCGCCGAATGGCTGGCTGATGCAGGCGACGCTCCTGCTGGTGCCGTTCTCGACCCTGGTATTCCTCGGGTTGGGTTGGCAGCGTCTGCGCAAGGCACACGCCGAATATCCGATCCTGAAGAGCGAGCCGCAGCGGATGCTGGCAGCGTTGATCGGCAACGTGAAGGTGGCGGCGCTGTGGTTTGGCCTGACGTTCGCCGGCATGTTCGCCCTGATGCTGGCGTGGGTAGTGCTGTACAACGCCGCCGGCTGACGGCACTTCGGGCCGTGCTCAGAGAATCGCCGACGACCACGCTTCGGTGCGGAACAGGCGCTTCTTCAGCATGTCGATCCGCCACTGCCCAGCCACGCGCTTGAGCACGAACAGGCGCTCGTAACGCAGCGCGCGGGATTTCTGTGCATGGTCACGTACCAGGACTTCGGCCTTGGAGGCCGTCGGCTGACCGACCGCGGCCAGCAGGTCCTCCGGCACGTGCACCGGCGGATTGCCCACCGACATGCCCGTGGAATACACCCGCTTCCGGTCGGTACACCAGGCCGCGAGGATGTCCGCGCGCTCCTGTTGGAATGCTGCACTACCGAGCAGGACTCCACCGACCTTGGCATCACGGTAACCACGCGTTTCCCACTCATTGCAGGCCAGCATATAGCCACGCACCACTGATGCCGGTTCCCCCTCTGCGGCCGGTTCAGGCCACGCAAGCGGCGGCGCCTCCTCCAACATCGGTGGCATCTGCGCGCCCGCTGCCTGCAGGCACTGCACCACAGCCGCATGCCCGCGCGCTTCGGCCAGCGACAGCGCATTACGTCCTTCGAAATCCACGCGTGCGACATCAGCACCGCCAGCCAGCAGCAGCTCGACCATCGGCAGATGACCGCCCTGCGCCGCCACCATCAGCGGTGTACGATGCAGTTCCGGGGAGGCCGCGTCCAGCGAGGCGCCGCGTGCGATCAGCAGGCGTCCGATGTCTGCGTCGTTGCGCTCGGCCGCCCATCCCATTGCGGTAAAGCCCGCCGCCGTGCAGGCGTGCTGGATGTTGGCGCCACGGTCCAAAAGCCGCAACACCGAGTCAGTCTTTCCGGCGATCACAGCCGAAAGCAGCGGAGTACGTCCGGTGCCCTTGTGCTGCCACTCGATATCGGCACCCGCATCCAGCAATGCGTCGATTCGGTCAAGATCCTGTTCCTCGGCTGCCTTGGCCAGAAGATGGGACATGGTGGTGCCGCCAGACGGGTGTAAGGGTGGTCACCTTAGGGCTGCAGGCACGATGAGCTCAACCCCCGCGGCGGCGAATCGGCGTCACGCTCTGCACCCGGCCGTCGTTGCGCATCATGCACAGGAAGCGGCCCTCGGGATAATCGATGATCAGTTCCTGGTAATCGGTGCCGACCGGCACCTGGGTCACCAGCGTGCCCTGTGCGCCTTTGCTTGCATTGCACGAACCGAGCGCGGTATCGCCCGCTGGCGCGTTGGCTGCAGCCTTGGACATGTTGCGGAACGTCGCGCGGCAGCCGCCATTGACCCAGACCGAATGCCGCGACAGGCCCCAGTTGCTGCCCTGCTCGCAACGGGTACGGCTGAGCTGGCGCACGATCTCCACATTGCCACGCGTGTCCATGTCACAGGACACCTGGCGCTGGTCGGTGGATTCGCAGGTCACCTCGCGTGGCAGTGCTGCATCGTCATCGCGCTCCTGATCACGGTGGTGCCTGCCACCTTCCACGGCAGCCGCCGGCGTGCCGTTGTTGCTGACCTGGCAGATGCCGTTGGCACCGCCGCGTCCGGTGTAGCTGACCTGCGGCGTACCGTCGTCACCGGTGCTGATTGAAAGCGTGGTGCCGCTGCTGGCATCGCGCGCTTCGAAATAGCGATCGTTGAAGCGCTTGAGCGTGGTCTCGCGGCCCTGCACGTAGACCGGCCCGCCCTCGTCTGCATGGACATCCAGCCCACCGGGGCAGCTGGCATTGAAGAACGGCACGGCGGCCATCGCCGGTGCTGTGAAGGCGCTGGCGAGCAGCGCGACGGTCAACGGCAAGCGGTGGCGGCGCATGGTCGGCTTCCTTGTGAGAATTGAGCGGAGGCGCCAGTATGGAGGCTGCCGGAGTTGCTCGACCGTGAGGAATATCAAGCAACCGATCACGGGCCGCAGACCACCGCCATCAGGCCAGCGCTATCATCGGGCGCATCACACGGACGTCCGGTATGCACACATGACAGCTCCTCCCCTCGACCACGCGCAGCAGCAGCTGCTGGCGCTGCAGCAACGCATCCATGCCTTCAATCTGGACAGTGCCGCCGAGCATGAGCTGGATATCCAGGACCCGGCCGGCCCGCTGTGGGCAGCGCTGCAGGAACGGGTGACCGTGGCGCCGTTGTACGGCGGCCTGCACGTGGAGTTCTTCGGCAATCCATGGGAAGAGCCATTCGCATGGACGCTGGCCTGCCTGTCCGACCAGCGCGTGGCCGATGCGATCATGTCGCTGTCGTTCACCGGCCCGGACGAAGGGGCCAATGGCACGCGCGAGTGGGAGTTAACCGCGCTGCTGGACAGCGATGTGCGTTTCCCGCGCCTGCGCGCGTTGTCGATCTCCCCCACAGAGCCGGCCGACCACAACATGTCGCTGGTGCAGCGCGCGGGCACCATCATGGAAGAAGACGGCGAGATCGCCCGCTTCGTTTCCAAGGCCCCGTATCTGAGCGAACTGGTCGTGCCGAATGCACCGGACGCCGCGTTCTTCGAGGTTCCGCTGCCACACCTGCACAGCCTGCGCATCGGCGGTGGCTCTGACACCCAGCGCTTCATCGACAACCTCGCCGCATCACGCAACCTGCCTGCCCTGGGCCTGCTGGATTTTTGCGAATCGACGGAGCTGCAGTTCTCCTGGGCCGACGCGCGCGTGGCTGAAGCGGTCACGCCTTTCGCGGCCTATGAGCGCTTGTTCGCCAGCCAAGCCTTCGATGCGCTGCATACCTTCCGGCTGCGCAACAGCGCGTTGGATGTGGCGCAGCTACAGACGCTGCAGGCCATGCGCCCACGGTTGTCGTTCATGGTCATCCAAGCGGGCATGGGCGGTTACGTCTGCCATTTCGAGAAGAACGTGTTCCCGTGGGCGCATCTGGTGCCGGGCGAAACCGGGCAGCGGTAACAGTTTGCGTGGCACCGCACTGAGGCCGTGCATGGTTCGCCGCGACTGTTAAGCAAGCTTTGCAATGCATGCGGCGCCTGGCTCGCAGCGTTGCGATGTAGGTGATTGCGTCAGGGCACCTCGATCACACCTGCGCACACTGTCGTTTTTGCCTGTAAAGCAGAAAAACGGGCCAATCGTTGCAGTTCATTCTTCCTTTCGGGAACACTGCATTCATCGGAGCACTTGATTGGCACGTCACGACTCCGCGTACCCAATATGACCGGCGTCGCGCCTGTGTGGGCGACAGCGGCTGGCAATCCGTCTACTGCTGTATTCCGGGCGGAGCTCGGAAGCGCTCTTCAAGCGCTTGAGAACGTCGCTGCGCAAACTGTCGCATTCCGCATACACGTTGCACGCCAAGAGCATTTGAGCAAGCCTCGCAAGCTTATCCGGAAGCGGCACTTGAACCCTGAAAATTGAGGGCATTTCCGATGCCTCGGGCCGGGGTACACGCATCTTGAGTCACGGAAGAGGGGTGTCGGCCAGGCTGGAATATCAGCACCTCAGGCCAAGAATATTTATCTTTGATCTTCGGTCGCGGACGGCAAACCGGAGCGTACTGGCTGGATTGGCGGATATCCGCACGCCCGCTTGACTGACCGTCACTCCACGCGCGACCAAGACAGGCCATGGAAATTGAATAAAACAAACGGGAAATCAGCAATGATAATCGCAATCAGATCATTGATTGTATGCACGCCCATCCTGGCATGCATGCCAGCGTACAGCTCGACGAGCGGGAAAACCGACAGCCATTACATCAACACCGACACATCAATCGTATCCGAGCCGGGATGCACTGATTCCAAAGGCGAGAACGTACACACGCTCGTCCAGGCTCCGCCAGCAAGCCTCTTCAGCGATGGCGAATCGCTGGATTCCGCAGAGCAATACTATAAATACAACAAAACCATGCTTGGATACGCACTGAGAGAAATGCCGAGGCACTGGAGAAAATCCAAGAGGAAAGATCAACAAGCGTGGAAAATATTGGCAGATGAAAAATGCGGAAAAATGGGCGGCACCATATATAGATCAAAAACAGCCAGTGAACGCACCCGCATCATCAATTGCCATTCTAACGCCATCATATGGAGAATTTTCGAGATCTCCATTGAACTCTACCGTATTGAGAATGAACACTAAAAGAAACGCCACCCATATCTCCAACCCAATACGTCACCTCAATAAAATCCACATATGCACGCTAATGGACATATATCTTCTCCAGCAGAAGTGTTGACAAACGATGACAATTTACAAAACGGCTGGGGTCGCGATTCTGGCAACATGCTGCTTCACGGATACTGAATTCGCCAATGCGATCCCGCTCGGAAAAGGGAAAGAGGCGGACGTTATTCTTGTCGATGGCAGTCCGGCGATCTGTATCCCCAGCAAGAGCAGATCTTCATTCCCGGTTGGCCGGGCAATGATATACGACGGCCACACAACGGGAGGAGTCTGGGCTATCAGCTTGGCGCCGGGAGCGAAGCCCCTGACACTTATGCCTGGCGACTGCATGTCATATACAAGGATTCCAGATGGGTATATTCCAATAGCCACTAATGAAAATTCACTCAATCCAGTTTTGTCACTGAACAAAACGTACATATTCAGCATAGACACCGCACGCACCGTTGAAAGTTTTTTTCAGACCGCTTTTTACTCCACCAGCTTCTGCATCAAGACTGGAAGAACCGGGGCGCTCGAAATTCATAGAAGGCAGGCCTGCGTCTACAATCATTGACGAGACGCACAGCGGCAGACTTGATCTCATTGCTGGAGATCCTACGCCCCACCTGGCGTTTGCACGTGGAAGGAGAAAGACCGTGCTGGCTGAGAGCTCGAGAGGGTTTGAAGGTGGCCCGCCGATGTCTGGATGAGTGCGTGGCGCCAGGGTCGCGTGGTTCGCAAATCTCCTCAATGAACCACTCTGCTCACGTCGGCTCCAATCAGTCCAAGCCATCAGGGTATTGCCGGCCTACCTTCATGACCACTTGATATCGCTACGAATCCTCTTTCGCCACGTCATTGAGTTGAGTCACCAGCTTGAGACAGAAAGACCGTCGAAAGTCTGCTATTTCACATTCTTACCGAGCCCTTGCTGCCAGCCCGCGCCAGCACATCAACGTCGACAGGTGCGCTCAAAGCAGCGTTGGCGTGTAATTGCACGCAAAGGGCGCGGGCGACCTTGAGGAGGGGCGTGAAATCAACGCTGCGCTCGTCTAACAGTGCGCGATGCAGGCTCTCCCGCGACAGACCCGCCGCACGTACGACCTTGCCCGGCCCCTGGGCACGTGCAATGTCGCCGAGTGCCTTGGCGATGAGCGAGAGGAGCGCTGACTCCTTCGCGCAATTCCCGGGCTGCGTTGGCAAATGCCTGATGGTGCCGCTTATCCGAATCGAACGGATGACCTACTGTTTACAAGACAGTTGCTCTACCAACTGAGCTAAAGCGGCACGGGGTGAAACGCCGACGGCAGCGCCGTGGTTTGGGAATTCTAGCGCAGTCGCGTGCATTCCAGCGACCGTTGCTGCGCGGCACCGCTGCGCTGCTGCGCCTGGGCCGGTTCGCTGCCGGTGGTCAGCTGCCCTTCCAGCCACCATTGGCCGGCATCGCCGCTGGCCACCAGACGTGGCTGGAAGCCGGCGGCCTGCACCGCGGCCATGCGCCGTTCGGCGCCCTCGCGGTTGCGGTACTGGCCCAGCGCAATGGCGTTGGTCTCGTCGCCCTGGCTGATGATGTAGTAGTCGCTCAGCCCGGCAGCGACGATGCGCTTGACCGTGGCCTGCGCGTCATCGCGGCTGGCGGCGGCGGGCAGCAGCACGCGGTAACGGGCACTGCCGCTGGCGGCGGGCTGCTCGCGCAGGCGTGCCTGGCTCAGCAGGTTGCCCGCACGCCCCTGTGCGGCGGTGGCAGCGGCGCGGTCGGCGAACGGGCCCAGCGCCAGGCAGCGCGGCGGTACGGCCGGGGCTGCGGGTTTCTCAGCCACCGGTTCCGGCGCTGGCTTGGCGACGGCGGCCATCGGCTCAGGCGCCTTCACTGGTTCGGCGGGCTTGCTGGGTGCTGCAGGTGTCGCCGCTGCCGGTGCGGGTGCAGCGGCCACTGCGGTAGCCGGCGCTGCCTCACGCTCCACCAGTGCGTCAGTGGGTGCCGCGGCCGAGGCCTGCGCGGCCACGGCCGCATCGGTGCCACCGGGCAACCAGCGCAGCTCGGCCACGCCGGTCGGGGGCGGTGGCAACGGCGCACGCGCGGGTTCATCGCGCAACAGCCACCAGGTGGCAACACCAAGATTGAGGATCGCCAGCACGACGATCAGGGCACGGGTCAGCATGCGCCGATACTAGCCTGCGGGCTGGTGCACCGCCCAGCGGGCGAGGCCATCCAGCACCAGCGAGGGGTGATAGTCGGCGCCGTCCAGAAGCGGCATCAGCGCGGGTGCGCCACCGCCATGCACCAGCAGCGACGGCATCACGCCCAACAGCGCCTGTGCCTGGCGGGCGCTGCGTTCAACCAGCGCCACGGCGGCACCATCGCAGCCGGAGGCCAGCGCATCGGCGGTGTCGTTGGCGAATTCGCTGTAGTCACCGCCGCTGGCCGGCAGCTGCACCGCGCGCGCGTGCAGCGCCTCGCGCATGGTGGTCGGCGAGGCGGAAATGCGTCCACCGTGATGCTGGCCGTTGGCATCCAGCAGGTCGATGGTCAACGCGGTGCCGACACCGACCACCAGCACCGGCCGCTGTGCCTTGGCGGCAGCCAGCAGGGCCAGGAAGCGGTCGACACCGAATTTTTCCGGCTTGGCGTAGGCAATGCGTACACCCGCACACTGGGCGCTGGTGCGCACCACATGCACGTGCTCGAAGCGGCGCTGCAGCTGATCCAGCATCGCGCTGGTCAGCGATGGCGCGGCGACGCTGGCCACAAACGCGGTGCCGCCACTGGGCAGGCTGTGCGGCGGTTGCCCGGCCATGCCTTCGGCGCCATGCGCCCAGGCCTGCACATCACCGGCACGGTCACCCTGCAACGGCGCGAACTTGAAGCGCGAATTGCCCAGATCGAACAACCAGTCGCTCATGCTTTTCTCACACTGACTTCGCCGGCATGCAGCAGGCGCTCGCGGCCATCGATACGCACGCGCAGCGCGCCATCGTCAGCCAAGCCGAGCGCGGTACCGTGCTGCCATTCGCCATCGAGCTGCACGCGCACTTCGCGCCCGGCCAGCATGTCGAACGCTGCGTAACGCGGCAGGAACGGCGCCAGCCCTTCCCGGTCGAATTCCTCCAGCGCCGGTAGCAGCCGTGCGAGCACCGCGGCCACCACCGTGTTGCGATCCACCGATGCGCCGGCCAGTGTGTCCAGGTCAACCCACGGCTGGGTGATCTGTTCGGCGAAGGCCGGCGGCATGTGCACGTTGATGCCGATGCCGATCACTGCACGCGCCGGGCCGGCGTATTCGCCCCCCCCCTCGGCCAGCAGGCCCACCAGCTTGCGGCCATCGACCAGCACGTCGTTCGGCCACTTCAGCTGCGCCTGCGTGTAGCCCAGATCGTGCAGGGCTTCGGCCACGGCGACGCCGGCGACCAAACTCAGCCCGGCCAAACGGCCGAGGCCACCCTCGAACAGGCGCAGCACCGACAGATACACATGCGCGGCCAGCGGCGACGCCCAGGTGCGCCCTCGACGGCCACGGCCGCCGGTCTGGCGCTCGGCCAACAGGACGCTGACACCGCGCTGGGGCGCGCTGCAGCGCAGCAATTCGGCGTTGGTGGAGTCCACCGTCCAGGCCACCTGCAGGTCGTGCAGCAGTGCTGCGGCCTCCTTGGGCAGGCCGGCGCGGATGGCTCCGGCTTCCAGCAGGTCGACCGGCCGGGTCAGCCCGTAGCCCTCGCCTGCGCGACCTTCAACCTCGACGCCAGCGGCTCTAAGCCCTTGAATTCGCTTCCAAATGGCGGCCCGGGTCTGGCCCAGCTCACGGGCCAGGGCGTCGCCGGACAGGCGACCGGCAGCGAGTTTGGCCAGCAATTGGCGATCGTCCACGGCAGCTTCCACAAGGTCAGGACGGAATTATGCGGGAAACCCGCCAGCGACGCCCGCCGGCCCCGGTTCCGGCAGGCTTCCAATCTGGCGCCGGGTTCGGGCTAGAATCGGGAACTCACCTTCCCTTAACGTGGATGTCGTCAATGCGCCGTTATGCCCATTGCCTGATCCTGCTGACGATGCCCTTCGCGGCGTCTGCAACAGCAGCGCTTGATGACAGCCGTGGCGCCTGCGTCTACTCGGCCAGCGATGCAGCCTCGCAGCGCACACCGACCAACACGCCGACAGCGACGGCCGCCAAGCCGGCACCGGTACGTCCGGCCGCCGCGACCAGCAGCGGAGGTGGCGGCGACGACGATGTACTGCAGCGCATCCGCGCGCCGAAGTGGCACAGCTACCTGCCGGGTATGTTCCGCTGATCAAGTCGTTGCTGCAGTGGTTGCGGCCCGCGCCGCGACCGATCGAAGACCCACACTGGAACGATGCCTGCCATCGCGCAGCGTGGTTGCGCGGCCTGGACGGCGAACGGCATGCACGCCTGCGCGCGCTGGCCACGCGTTTCCTGCATGAGAAGACCATCTCCCCGATCGGCGACCTGCAGCTGCAGCCAGCCGATGGCGTGCTGCTGGCCGCACTGTGCTGCCTGCCACTGCTGGAGTTCGGCGAAGCGGGGCTGGAGGGCTGGTCGCAGCTGATCGTCTACCCCGATGCGTTCCGCGTGCATCGCAGCCACATGGATGCCGCCGGGGTACTGCACGAGTGGGATGACGAGCTGATCGGCGAGTCGTGGGACAGCGGTCCGTTGATTCTTTCGTGGGCCGATGTGCAGGCCGATCTGGCGGCACCGCATGAGGGCTACTGCGTGGCCGTGCATGAGATGGTGCACAAGCTGGATGCACTCGACGGTGCGATGGACGGCACGCCGCCGTTGCCGCGTGCGTGGCAACGCGAGTGGGCTGCTGACTTCCAGAGATCGTACGACGGGTTCTGTGCGCAGGTGGATGCCGGCGTGGAAACACTGATCGATCCGTATGCGGCAGAGGCGCCGGAAGAGTTCTTCGCGGTGGCCAGCGAGTACCACTTCTCTGCGCCGG
Organism: Stenotrophomonas sp. GW821-FHT02D01; assembly: GCF_059421765.1. Taxonomy (NCBI): domain Bacteria; kingdom Pseudomonadati; phylum Pseudomonadota; class Gammaproteobacteria; order Lysobacterales; family Lysobacteraceae; genus Stenotrophomonas; species Stenotrophomonas sp. GW821-FHT02D01. The sequence goes on along the minus strand of NZ_JBWKVP010000005.1, from coordinate 255,634 downwards.
ACCTGCTGGCCGAAACGTTGCCGGAGGTGGCTGCGCATCTCAGGCGGTTCTACGGCGAGCCGCCGAAGATATAAATACGGTAGCGCCGGCCGCTGGACGGCAACCTGGCAATGCCATCGAAGATCATGAGGTTGCCGGCCAGCGGCCGGCACTACCGAGTGCGGAGGCTTACGGCCCCGGCGGCAGCCGCACTTCGAAACGGGCGCCGCCCAGTTCGCTGGAGCGGGACACCTGCAGCTCGCCGCGGTAGTCCTTGATCAGGTCCTGCACGATCGACAGGCCGATGCCGTGGCCCTGTACGCGCTCATCGCCGCGCACGCCACGCTGCAGCACCTTGCCGATGTCCTCCGGAGCAATGCCCGGGCCATCGTCATCTACTGCCAGCAGCAGACCGGCACGACGCGCATTCGGCGCCGGCAACGGCTGCGCGGTCAGCAACACGCGGCGCTTGGCCCACTTGAACGCGTTCTCCAGCAGGTTGCCCAGCAGCTCCTGCAGGTCACCCGGTTCGCCGTGGAAGCGCGCGGCCGGGTCGATGTCGAATTCGCACAGCACGCCCTTGGACGCATAGACCTTCTCCAGGCCGCGCACGATCTCCTCGGCGTTGGATTCGATCGGCAGCGGTGCCGAGAACAGCTTGTGGCCCGACGAGGCCGCGCGTGCCAGCTGGTAGGACACCAGGTTGTTCATGCGCTGCAGCTGCACGTCCAGCTCTTCGCGCAGGGCGCCATCGCCGGCGCCGCTGTCCATCTGCGTACGCAGCACCGCAATCGGCGTCTTCAGGCTGTGCGCCAGGTCGGCCAGGGTATTGCGCTGGCGTTCCAGGTTCTCACGCTCGCCCTCGATGAAGGCATTGATGCTGTCGGTCAACGGCTCCAGCTCGCGCGGGTGTCGTTCGCTCATGCGCTCGGTCTCGCCGCGCTGGACCTTGGTCAGTTCGGTGATCACCCGCCGCAACGGGCGCAGGCTCCACTGCAGGATGACCGTCTGCAGCAGCAGCAGGATCAGGCCGATGCCGCCCAGGTAGAACCAGACCCGGCTGCGGAACACGCGCAGCTGCGCACCCAACGCGCGCGAGTCTTCCATCACGTAGATGGTGTACGGGAATTCGGTGGCCGGGTCGGCGTCGGCATCCCACACCAGGCCCAGGCCGTAGCGATACACCGAGCCCTGGCTGCCGTCGATCTGGATCATCGGCAGCGGGCCTTCGAAGACTTCCTGGCGCGGGGCCAGCAGGCCACCGCCGACCGTGGGCAGCATCGGGCCTTCGGCGGACATCGAATTGCCCTTGCCGTCGGGCATGACGACCTGCAGGTACAGGCCGCTGCCGGGCACGTCGAAACGCGGATCCGGCGGCTGCTCGCGGATGTACAGCGAGCGGTCGCGGGTGAAGTCGATGCCGGCCGCATAGGCGGTGGCATAGTTCTTCAGGCGCTCGCGCAGGTTCGCCTTCGCCGTATCGGCGAAGGCGGCATCAAGCGCGTAACCGGCCAGGGCCAGGAACGCGACCAGACCCACTGACGCGGCGAACATCTGGCGCGCCTGCAGAGAGCGCGGCCGCCAGCGTCGGAAGAACCACAGACGGCCGGACATCGTTTATCGCCTGCTGAAGGCCTCAGCCCTCGTTGCGCGGAATCGCGAAACGGTAGCCACGACCGCGTACGGTCTCGATCGGCTTCAGTTCGCCATCCGGGTCCAGCTTCTTGCGCAGGCGGCCGATGAACACTTCCAGCACGTTCGAGTCACGATCGAAGTCCTGCTGGTAGATGTGCTCGGTGAGGTCGGCCTTGGAGACCAGTTCACCGGCATGCATCATCAGGTACTCCAGCACCTTGTACTCGTAGCTGGTGAGGTCGACATTGCTGCCGGCCACGCTCACGGTCTGCGCTGCCAGATCCAAGGCAACCGGGCCGCATTCCAGGGTCGGCTTGCTCCAGCCTGCGGCGCGGCGCAGCAGCGCGTTGACGCGGGCCAGCAGCTCTTCCACATGGAACGGCTTGACCAGGTAATCGTCGGCGCCCTGCTTCAGGCCCTCGACCTTGTCCTGCCAGCTCGAACGCGCGGTCAGGATCAACACCGGGAACTTCTTGCCTTCGTCGCGCAGGGCCTTGATCAACTCCATGCCCGACATCTTGGGCAGGCCAAGGTCGATGATTCCGACGTCGAACGGCACTTCGCGGCCCATGTACAGGCCTTCTTCGCCGTCCTGCGCTGCATCGACGGCAAAACCTTCGCGCTTGAGCCGGGCTGCCAGGGTCTCACGCAGCGGGGCTTCGTCTTCGACCAGAAGGATACGCATGAACTCTCCCTAGTGTGCTGGGTGCGGCCCGGAGGCCTGTGGGTACGGGTTGATAGCGACAACTATCCCTGTTCAGGGGTTATCGCCGCGTAGTGATGACATATCCGACCGCGGCGTGCGCGGCTGTGAACGTGCCGGAGCGGGGTCGTCCATGTAGCGGACCCGACCGCGGTCGTCCATGTATTTGACCCGGTTGATGTCACGACCATCGAACGGCACACGCTCGGCGCCCAGGATGTGGCCACCGGTGGTGCGCTGCACGCGGCGCACGGCATCGGACAGCGAGCGCTCGTTGCTGGCGCCACGGCCTCCACGCTCCATCATTTCTGCGCGCCCCTGTTCCCGCTGCGGGTCCTGCGCCAGCGCCGAAGACAGCGGGGCAGCCGCCAGGACCACGCAGGTGGCCAGGGCAATACAGCGGTGGAAGGGAGCGGAAGACATCGATGCGATCCTAGCCGAGCACGGCGATTCGTTCAAAAGTCGTAAATCCGGGCACCGGAATGGAACCCGGCGTTTTACAAATCTTTTGCAAATTCTTGGTTTCGGGCAGTGAATCCGGTCTGAACTTTTCCAGATGCTCCAGACCGTTGTTCAGCTAAGTGAACATTCGGGACGAAACGGCCGCCCTTGTCAAGTCAGGAATGTGACTGACGTCACGCAGCGGCGCGATCGGCTTCGCGTTCGGTGACTGCCAGCGCCTGCTCGATCAACGTCCAGTCGGCACCGGGACGATGGGCGCCCTCGCTAAGCACCTGGCGGAATGCGCGGCCACCGGGCTGTCCGTGGAACAGGCCGAGGATGTGGCGGGTGATGTGCTTCAGGGCCAGGCCCTCGCCCAGGCGGGCGTCGATGTACGGGCGCAGGGCGCGCAGCAGCTCACCGCGCGGACGCAGCGGCGCGCCGGTCTGCAGCGCTTCCAGCTGATGCAGCAGGTAGGGGTCGTGGTAGGCCGCGCGACCGAGCATCACGCCATCGACGTGCGCGGCCTGCGCCTGCACCGCCTCGATGCTGGCCAAGCCGCCATTGAGCACCACCGGCAGTGCCGGGCGCTCCTGCTTCAGCCGGTAGGCCCAGTCGTACTTCAACGGTGGAACCTCGCGGTTCTCTTTCGGCGACAGGCCCTTCAGCCAGGCATTGCGGGCGTGCACCACCACCATCGCGGCGCCGGCCTCAACCTGGCGGTCGACGAAACTGGCGAATACCTCGTAGTTGTCGTCTTCGTCCACGCCCAAGCGGCATTTCACCGTCACCGGGATGTCCACTGCCTCGACCATGGCCGACACGCATTCGGCCACCAGCACCGGCTCGCGCATCAGGCAGGCGCCGAAACGCCCGGCCTGCACGCGATCGGACGGGCAGCCGCAGTTGAGGTTGACCTCGTCGTAGCCCCAATCGGCGGCGATGCGCGCGGCCTGCGCCAGCAGGGCCGGATCGCTGCCACCGAGCTGCAGTGCCAGCGGTTGTTCGCTGGCATCGAAACCGAGCAGGCGCTGGCGATCGCCATGGATGACCGCATTGGCGTGCACCATTTCGGTGTACAGCCGCACACCCGGTGCCAGCAGGCGGTGGAACACCCGGCAATGGCGGTCGGTCCAGTCCATCATCGGGGCGACGGACAGACGCAGGGAATCAGCGTAACGGGCGGTGGCGGACGTCATCGGGCGGTTGATCGTGGAGACTGGCATTGCCAGTGAGATCAATAGTTTACACCGGGCGGATGAATGGCGACGGGCAGCCGGGTTGCAGGCCGGGTTGCCGCTGCCGCCGTTGCGTGGGGATACTCGGCACGCGAGTTCCTGTTGCACCGCGCCTGTTGGAAGGGAAGCCACAATGAAACCAACTGCATCCTCGCTGGCGGGCTCTGGCCTCGCCTGCCTCACCCTGCTGGCGGGACTGGCCCTGGGCAGTGGTTGCAGCAGCGTCCGCGACGCACGCCTCACCGAAATCAGGCCGGGCCCACGATGCGACTTCACCGAAGGCGCCACCTTCGACAACCGGCCGGCCTACCTGTCGGCGGGGCAGGAAAATGCACCCATCGGTGCGCTTTCCAGGCTCTTTGGCGACTACAACAAGGACATCCACCAGGTCACGATCCGCCAGGAGGCGAGCCGGCTGGTGGCCCGCTTCCATGCCGCCGACGGCACCGGCATCGAGGCTGCAGGCAGCGCTTCCAGCAGGAGCTACAGCGCCGAAGGAGAACAGCTGGTCATCAACCGGTGGTCATCGTGCAAACCGGGCGAAGCCGGCGCCGGCTGCGTCTGGTCGCGCGTGGAACTGTCCTGCACTGTGGAAAACGATCTGGTGGTGAAGCAGGTGGGCGGAGGCGCAGTCCTGCTGGCCCTGATCATCCCGATGGGCCAGCGCAGTACCCAGTTCGGGGTGTACCGGCGGGTCGGTCCTGCAGAGTGAATCCGCAAAAGGCTCCGGGTTGGACCCGGAGCCTTTGCCCACAGTGCGGCAGTCTTACAGGCCGCGGTTGCGCACCTGCTCCTGCTGCTGTTCGTGCACGCGCTGGTTGAACTGGACATCCAGTTCCTCGCTCTGGCGGGTGCTGGCCTCGACCGACTGCGACACGGCCTGTCGGCTGTCGACGAAGGTGCGCTGCGCGGCCGGGTCGCCGACATTGCCCTGCACGGCGAACAAGCCGCTGCCATCCGGGCGTGCGACCACATGATCGATCTGGTGCATGCCGGCGACCTTGCTTTCGTAGGCGAGCTGTCCAGCGGCGCGTTCGGTTTCCTGCGCGTTGGCGAACAGCGGGCACAGCCCGGCCTGCGCACGCTGCTGCTGCAGCTCCTGCAGTTTCTCCAGGGCCTGGTTGAAGCGCGGATTCTCGGCATGCGAAGGATCGCGCATGCTGGGCGCTGCCGGTGCGGTCGGTTCGGTGCGCGCCGGGGCGGCGGCGGTCTGCGCGCCGGCCTTCACTGCGGCCGGGTCGTCCAATCGGCCCAGGGTTTGGCGGCCAGCCTTGCCATCCTGCTCCAGGCCGTTGTTGGCCTGGAACTGCTTGACCGCCGCAAAGGTGTCCTTGCCGTAGATGCCATCGGTCGCCAGCGGCTTGCCGTCGGCGCCCACGTGGCCCAGTGCCGCCAGCTTGCCCTGCAGCGCTTTGACCTCGTCACCGCGTTCGCCCTTCACCAGCATGCCATCAGCCATCGGCGCCTGCTGCGTGGCACGTGCGGCCTGCGCGGCTTCGGGCCCCTGCGCGTGTACCTTGCCGCCGAGGGTGATGCGGTCGTTGAGCATGTCGCCGAGGTAGCGGCGGAACTGCGCTGGCTCTACTTCGATATGCGCGTGCACCGGTTTGCTGCCGGCGTTCGACTGCTGGATCAGCGGAGCGCCGTACTCGACGAAGTCACCGTTCTTGTAGGGCGACGTGCCAGCGGCGCCGTGCAGCACCTGGCCTACCAGCTCACGGCGCGGATCGCCGGCCGGGTGGCTGTAGAGGCTGATCGAATTGGTCGCGTCCTTGTTGAACTGCGCGTAGCCGGCCACCGGGTTCGGAATCATCACATCGCGACTGCCCAGGCGATCGGTGAGGATCAGGTCCTTGCGCACCAGCGGAATGTCATTCTTGTCCTCACGTGTGCGGATGTTCTCCATCTCGCCTTCGACCATGCCCGATTGGCGGTCGGCCTTGCGGGCATCGCCGGTGCGCACGGCTTCGGCATTGGTGTTGGGATGATGGATCTTCAGTTCGCGATAGGCCGTTTCGCCACTGATGCCGTGGGCCAGCGTGCGGTTGCTGGTGACATTGCCGTAGGGCTCGATCACCGTGATGCGGCCGCCACCGGGGGCGGCCGCCACCGGCGCACCATCCGTAGAGGGCGCCTTCGGCTCGTGGCGTTCCGGCGAGGGTACCGATGGCGGTGCCGGTGTCTGTGCGGGTGGGCGAACCCCGGCGTTCAGTGCAGACAGCGTGTCACGCCCCGCCTTGCCATCTTCTTCCAGCCCATGCGCCTTCTGGAACTGACGCACCGCGTGGTAGGTATCGCTGCCGAAATCGCCGTCGGGCTTCAGCACCTTGCCATCCACACCGGTGTAGCCGGCCTGCGCCAGCTTCTGCTGCAGCGCGAGCACTTCATTGCCGCGTTCGCCCTGCACCAGCACACCGTCGGCCATCGGTGCACGCGCCGGGCGCGCGGCGGACTGACGATGCGCCGGCTCGCCGAACGCCTGTTCGTAGGTCTTGCCCAGGTACGGCTGCGGGTCGTGGTTGATCCTGTCGTAGCGCGCCAGCGCAACCAGCTCGGACTTTTCATTGAGCGTGCGCTCGCGCAGCGAATCCCACTGCTTGGGCGAGCTCTCGAAATGGCGCTGGACGTTGGCGTGCTTGTAATCCTGCACGGCCCTGACAATCTGCTCGTCACTCAGCTCGGACAGCTTGTAATCATCACCATAGGCTTGTTTCAGGCCATTCTGGAATACACCACGGGTCATGTTGCGATACTGCACCGACGTGCTCCACAGCGCGTCCTGCACGGCAGGGCCGCGACCTTGCAGGTCCACGCCGACCTTCTTCAGGCGATCCATCTGCACGTCGTAATACTGGTGCTGGATGAAATCGTGCTGTTCCTGGGCGAAGCCCTTTTCGTCGCGTGCGGCCACCGCTTTCCAGCGCTCGCTGAAGGCTTCCGTCGCAGGCTTCAGGCCGTGGAACTGGTCCGCATAGCGGGACGACTTCAGGTACTCGTCCACCCCGCCAACGGCGCTGGCGAACTGGTAGCTGCCATAGGACACGCCGCCATGGTCACCCTTGCCCGAGGAAATCCAGCCTGGACCACGGTTGTCGGTTTCAAAACGGGCGGAGGTCTGGCCGCGATGCCAGTGTTCCATCGCCTTCCTTGCATCGGTCACTACATCCATGTCGAAGGACTCCTCTCAGTTGGCAATGCGGTGGATTGAGGTCACTTGCTCCGTGCAGCGGCCTGCAGCTGGTCAACGCGGTTGGCCACGCGGTTGATGCGGCACGACTGCGCGTCCAACCTCTGGCCCTGGCCATCGGTTTTGGGATCCCAGCGGCAATGGCGATTGGTGTCCGACCACCAGGCAGCCTGCGCATCCATCCAGTCATCCTTGGCCTTGCTGTCGGGACTTGCCACGACACCGGCGACGATCTCGGCCAAGCGGTCTTCCTGGTAACTCAACTCCTCGTCGCCACATGCCTGCAGGCGTGCTGTCACCGCTTCGCTGGCGTCCACGCAACGGGTGTACGTAGGACGCAGGTTGGCCTGGGTGTAGGAGGCATCGGGCAGCGGCGCGGGAAAGTCTTCGGCATCCGCGTCGGCATCGGCGGCTGCAGTTGCAGGCGTCGCGCTGGCCGGTGTCGATGTGGCTGCCGGTGTGGGCTCATCTGCACTGGCGGCAGCGGCAACCGTGGCGCTGTCGGCCGAAGGGGCCTGGCAGGCGCCCAGCAACAGGCACAGCACCAGCGCAATTCCGCGTCGGATTTCAAAGGCGGATCGATCAATGCGCGCAGGCGCGCTCAAGGCTTGCATTGCTTGCTTCTCCCTGGTGAGTCGCCGGGTGGGTCGGCAAAGAGGAGCCGTCCATCGGCCCCATCACGGTGAGGATGCTACGCCAGCGCAGAATGCCGATGCCTGACTGAATTCAGGTTTCAGCCGACATCAACGCCGCTCGCGCGCCTGCAGTTCCTCCGCGCGGTTGGCGTAGCGGTTGATGAGGCACGACTGCGCGTCCAGCGCCTGGCCCACGCTCTCTGTACCCGGGCTGCAGCGCTTGTCGGTGTCCTCGGCCCAAGTGGCCTGTTCGTCCATCCAGCGGTCCTTGGCCGGACCGTCGGGGCCGTTCATCAGGCGCGCCACTTCGGCCTGCAGCTGCGTCTGGTGGTAGGCCAGCTCGGTATCGCCGCAGGCCTGGATATGGTCGTTCATGCCACGGGCCTGCTGCACACAGCGGATGAATTCCGGTAGAAGCGTTGCCTGGGTGTAGGAGGTATCGGGCGGGCCGCTCTGCGCCAGCAATGCGTCGGCGCGTTTGGCCACACGGAACAGGCGGCACTCCTGTGCCTTCTGCAGGTCATCCACACCGGCATTGGCCGGAGCGGCGCAATGCCGATCGGTATCGCTGCGCCAGGTCGCCTGGGTAGCCAGGAACGCATGCTTGGCAGCACCGTCGAGCCCGGTCACGGCTTTGCTGGCACCTTCTTCCAGGCGCCCCTCCTGATAGGCCAGTTCATCCTTGCCGCAGGCCTGCAGCTTGCCCGCATCCTCCACGCCATCCACGCACCAGCCATAAGCCGGGCGCAGGCGACCATCTGTGTAGGAGGCATCAGGGTACCCAGAGGAATCACCGGTCGCTGGGTTGGGGGCGGTTGCCGGCGATGCCGCGGCGAGCGGTGCCGGGGTGGCCGCCGCTTCGGCCGATGCAGGGGAAGAAGGTGCCTGGCACGCGGTGAGCGCCAGGCACAGGGCCAGCACCTTCCAGTACCGACGGCCGGAGACGATCTGTTCATTGCCCCGACGGGCATCCATTGCCTGCATCAGCCTGTATCTCCCTTGCGTGTCGCCAGCGGGTGCCGGCGGGGAGGGACCGTCCATCGGCCCCGATCACGGTGCAGATCCTACGACAGCGGCGGTTTCAGATGGCTGACTGAATTCAGCTTGCGCGGACGGCGTCGCAGAAACTGCCTGGCCAGTCCGAGGCATGGAGCCGCGAGCGCGCGGTCAATGCGCGCCGCCGCGCCCTCCCACCTGTTCGATCAGCGTCTGGCTGGCGGCGTTGAGGCCGACAACACTGACTTCGGCGCCGTGCGCGGCCAGTTTTTCCTGCGCGCGCTGCAGCGCGGCGACGGCAGTCAGATCCCACAGGTGGGCCTCCCGCAGGTCGATCTGTACCTTCGGCGCCACGTGCTGGTAGTCGAACGCCGCACCCAGCTGCCCGGCGGAGGCGAAGAACACCTGGCCGCGCACGCGGTAGACCTGCATGTCCGCAACGTCTTCGCGCTGCACGTCGAGCATGTGGCCGACCTTGCGGGCGAAGAACAGCGCCGACAGCAGCACGCCGCTGAGGACACCCTTGGCCAGATCATGGGTGGCCACGGTGACCACCACGGTCAACAGCATCACTGCCGAGGAGCTGCGCGGATGCGTGCGCAGGTCGCGCAACGAGCGCCAGCTGAAGGTGCCGATGCTGACCATGATCATCACCGCCACCAGTGCGGCCATCGGGATCTGCCGCACCAGGTCGCTGCCGTACACCACCAGCACCAGCAGCAGTACGCCAGCCACAAGGCAGGACAGGCGGCCTCGCCCACCGGAGGTCACGTTGATGACCGACTGGCCGATCATCGCGCAGCCGGCCATGCCACCGAGGAAACCGGTGACCGTGTTGGCCAGGCCCTGGCCGACGCACTCGCGGTTGCGCTCACTGGGCGTCTCGGTGATGTCTTCGACAATCTGCAGGGTCATCATCGATTCGAGCAGGCCGACCACCGCCAGCGTGGCCGACACGGGCAGCAGGATGCGCAGCGTTTCCCAGGTGAAGGGCACATCGGGGATGAGGAAGTACGGCAGGCTGTCGGGCAGCTGGCCCATGTCGCCCACCGTGCGCACATCGACGCCGAAGCCGATCACTACAGCGGTGAGCACGACGATCGCCACCAGCGGCGACGGCACGGCGCGCGTGATGCGTGGCAGCAGGTAGATGATCGCCAGCGCCGCCGCACACACCACATAGACCGCGGGCCCACGGCCGAGCAGTTCCGGCAACTGGGCCAGGAAGATCAGGATCGCCAGCGCATTGACGAAGCCGGTGATGACCGAGCGCGAAACAAAACGCATCAGTGAGCCAAGCTTGAACACGCCGGCCACTACCTGCAGCAGGCCGGCCAGGATGCTGGCGGCGAACAGGTACTGCAGGCCGTGATCGCGGACGAGATCCACCATCACCAGCGCCATCGCACCGGTGGCGGCGGAGATCATGCCCGGACGGCCACCGGCGATGGCAGTGATCACCGCGATGGAGAACGCGGCGTACAGGCCGACCTTGGGATCGACGCCGGCGATAAGCGAGAAGGCGATTGCTTCGGGAATCAGCGCCAGGGCAACAACGGCGCCGGACAACAGATCACCACGGAGGTTGCCGAGCCATTGCTGGCGCAGGGGATAGGACGTTTGCATGGGAAAACTCCGCGCGCACGCGTAGGCGAGGCCACGTGGCGCTGCAGTGGAAAGACACGGGTTCCTGAGCCGGATGGGCCGGCTGCCGATGGGCGGCAAGGGTCAGGGTGGCGTGATCACTGCAGTGTGTCGTCGGGTAGCGTGGGAGGGGCGGAGTCTACGGGAACATCCGCCGCCGGGGTAGCGATGGCGCCTTCTGAAAGCGGCGGAGCATGGCTCGGCTCTACAATCGGAGCATGACCACCGACCGACCGCACTTCTTCGACCCGGCGACCGAACAGGGCGTGCTGCGTCTTTCCATCGCCGGCTCGCTGCTGCTGGCGGCCGCCGCGGTGGTGTTCGGCTTGCTGGCCAATTCTTCGCTGATCATCTTCGACGGCATCTACGGGCTGATCGATGTGGTGATGACCTGGTTGTCGCTGCTGGTCGCGCGGCTGATCGCCCTGTCCACGCAGACCGATGCCGTGCAGTCGCGCCTCAACCAACGCTTCACCATGGGCTTCTGGCACCTGGAACCGATCGTGCTGGGGGTCAGCGGTACGTTGATGATCGGCGCCGCGCTGTATGCGCTGGTCAACGCCGTGGATGCGCTGATGTCCGGTGGCCGCCAGATCGCGCTGGGTCCGGCGATCATCTTCGCTGGCCTGTCGATCGTTGCCGAGAGTGTGTTGGCCTGGTTCGTGCTGCGCGCCAATCGCCGTATCGGCTCGGAGTTCATCGCCCTGGACGCAAAGAACTGGGTGATCGCCGCCAGCATGTCGGCCTGCTACCTGGCCGCCTTCCTCGGTGGCGTGCTGGTGCGCGGTACATCGTTGGCCTGGGTCGGGCCGTACATCGATCCGGCCATCCTCGCCTTCGTCTGCGTTCTGGTGATGATCGCGCCACTGGGCACGGTCCGCCGCGCACTGGCCGGCATCCTGCTGGTCACCCCGCCGGAGCTGCAGGCGCACGTGGATGCGGTGGCGCGCGATATCGTCGCCCGACACGGCTTCGTCGAACACCGCAGCTATGTGGCGCAGGTCGGCCGTGGCGAACAGATCGAGCTGTTCTTCGTGGTGCGCGAGGACGACCCGCCGCGGCCCCTGCTGGAGTGGGATCACCTGCGCGACGAAATCGGCGATGCGCTGGGCGAATCCTCGCCGGACCGCTGGCTGACCATCATGTTCACCACTGACCGGGAATGGACGATCTAGACCCGGCGGACGATCCGTCAAGTTTTGCGGACGAACTGTCACCCACCGTCTGCAGAATCCGGGCAAAGTAGGCTCCAACGCACCACCCACCCACTGACCAGGAGCATCCCGATGTCCATCGAAAAGGTTCTGTACACCGCCCAGGCCATCTCCACTGGCGGCCGTGAAGGCCGTTCCGTGTCCTCCGACAACGTGCTGGACATCCAGCTGTCGACCCCGCGCGAGCTGGGCGGCGCTGGCGGCCCGGGCACCAACCCGGAACAGCTGTTCGCCGCTGGCTATTCGGCCTGCTTCCTGGGCGCACTGAAGTTCGTCGCCGGCCAGGCCAAGGTCGCGCTGCCGGCCGACACCACCGTCACCGGCAAGGTCGGCATCGGCCAGATCCCGACCGGTTTCGGCATCGAAGCCGAGCTGACCATCAACGTGCCGGGCGTGCCACGCGAGCAGGTGGAAGAGCTGGTGCAGAAGGCGCACATCGTCTGCCCGTACTCCAACGCTACCCGCGGCAACATCGACGTGACGCTGATCGTTGCCTGATGCGGCCGGGGTCAGAACCCTTTCGTGTTGCGAAAGGGATCCGACCACCAAAAAAATGGGCGGATGCCGGTCGAAACCGGGCATCCGCCCATCCCACCTTCGTTGTCCCGGAAGGGGGCATGAGGTTGCCGGCCAGCGGCCGGCACTACCAGGTCACTTTTCGCTCGTGATGAGCTGCACGACGCTGGAGAAATCCAGCTTGCCGCGGCCGGCCTGGTGGTTCATCGAGTACAGGTTGCGGGCCACTTCGCCCAGCGGGATCGAGGCGCCGACGCTCATCGCCGCCTCCACCGCCAAGCCCATATCCTTCAGCATCAGATCGCTGCCGAAGCCGCCGCTGTAACCGCGCGACGCCGGCGCGTTTTCCAGCACACCCGGCCACGGGTTGCACACTTCGGTGGCCCAGCTGCGGCCGGTGCTGACCGCCATCATCTGCGACAGCACCTTCGGGTCCAGCCCGTGCGCCACGCCCAGGGCGATGGCTTCGCCGGTGACGACCATGATCACGCCCAGCGCCATGTTGTTGCACAGCTTGGCGACCTGGCCGGCACCACTGGCGCCCACATGGAAGATGTTCTTGCCCATCGCCTGCAGTACCGGGCGGGCGCGTTCAAGCGCGTCCTCTTCGCCACCGACGATGAAGGTGAGGGTGCCGGCCTGTGCGCCGGCAGTGCCACCGGACACCGGCGCGTCGATCATCTGCAGGCCACGTGCGGCAGCCGCTTCGGATACCTTGCGCGCGCTGGCCGGGGCAATCGTGCTGCAGTCGATGACCAGCGCCCCGGCGGGAATCGCGGCAAGGATGCCGTCGTCGCCCAGGTACACGCCTTCGACGTGGCGGCTGGCCGGCAGCATCGAGATCACCACCTCGGCATCGGCCAAGGTCTCGCGTGCCGATGCCGCTGCGCTGGCACCCGCGTCGACCGCCGCCTGCACCGCGGCAGGCACCAGATCGAACACACGTACGGTGTGGCCGTTCTTGACCAGATTGGCGGCCATCGGGCCACCCATGTTGCCCAACCCAATGAATGCAATGCGGCTCATGCCAGGCTCCTTTCAGCGAGAGGGGTACCCAGGTCGGCCAGCGGATGCGCGGCATCGGCCCAGGGAGAAGCGAAGAACGTATCGGCCCATGCGCGGTCGGCATCGGCCAGCGTGGCCGGGTTCCACGAGGGATTGCGGTCCTTGTCGATCAGCAGCGCGCGGATGCCTTCAGCAAAATCACCATGCGCAGCGCAATGCAGGGCGGTGATGTATTCCAGCCGGTAAACGCTGGCCAGATCCTGGCCGGCGCTGCGACGCTGCAGCTCGAAGGCCAACCGTGCCGAACCCGGTGCACCCGCGGCAAGGGTCTTCTGTGCGGCCTGCAGCCACGCGTCATCGGTCTGCAGGGTGCTGATGCGTTCGACGATGGCGGCCAGATCATCGCCTGCGCACAGCGCATCGACCTGCGCGGCATTGGCCAGCAGCGGGCCGGTAGCCGCATCGCTGGCAAACGACAGCAGCAGCTGTGACAGGCGCTCGTGGTTGCGTGCGGCATCGGCCGACCACGCGACCTGCAGCAGCGCGTCGAACACCGCACTGCGGCGTTCCTCGGTCACATGCACGTCGGCCAGGCCGGCATAGATCGCGTCGCCCGGGTTGAGCGGTGCACCTGTCAGCGCCAGGAACAGGCCACCGTTGCCCGGCACGCGCGGCAGCAGCCAGCTACCACCCACGTCAGGGAACAGTCCCACGGTGATTTCCGGGAAGGCCAGCTTGGAACGCTCGCTGACCACGCGGTGGCTGGCGCCGGACATCAGGCCGATGCCGCCGCCCATCACGATGCCGTGGCCCCAGCACAGGATCGGCTTGGCGTAGGTGTGGATCAGGTAGTCGACGCGGTATTCGACGTCGAAGAATTCGGCGGCGTAGTCGTTCTCGCGGATATCGCCATGGCCGGCGTCGCGGTAGGCACGCATGCTCTGGTACAGGCTATGCAGGTCACCGCCGGCGCAGAACGCTTTCTCACCGGCGCCCTGCAGCACCACCATGGCGATGCCGTCGTCGTCGGCCCACGCGTTGAGCTGTTTCAGCAACAGGTGCGCCATCGGCAACGAGAAACCATTGAGCGTGCGCGGTGCGTTCAGCGTGGCGATGCCGATGCGCGTACCGTTGCCGGCTACGCGCTCATCGAACAGCACCGGTGCTTCGGCAGCGTTCGTGTCGACCGCGGTCATGCGTTCTTCCACTGCGCGGCGCGCTTTTCAAGGAAGGCACTCACGCCCTCGACCTGATCGGCGGTGTCGAACAGATCGACGAAGGCCTCGCGCTCGGCCACCAGCGCCGACGCATGGGTGCCGGTGCGCGTGGACTGCACCAGGGTCTTGCAGGCGGCAATGCTGGTCGGGCTCTGCTTGCCGGCCTTCTTCGCCCATTCCAGTGCCAGCGCCTTGGATTCGCCCTTGCCAACCTTTTCTTCGGCAAGACCAATCCGCACGGCGGTTTCGGCGTTGATGCGCTCGCCGAGCAGGATCATGCGCTTGGCCCAGCCCTCGCCGACCAGGCGCGGCAGGTTCTGGGTGCCACCGGCGCACGGCAGCAGGCCGACGGTGGCCTCCGGCAGCGCAACCTGGGCATGGTCTTCGATGATGCGGAGGTCGCAGGCCAGCGCGCACTCCAGGCCGCCGCCCATGGCGTAGCCGTTGATCGCAGCGATCGATACACCACGGAATGCGGACAGCGCCTCGAAGGCTTCGCCGAAACGGCGCGCCGCTTCGCGTGCGGCAGCCTTGTCGCCGGAGGCGAACTGGTTGAGGTCGGCGCCGGCAGAGAAGAACTTCTCGCCGTCACCGGTGATCACCAGCGCGTAGATGTCGCGGTCTGCGTTGAGCGCGCCCACCAGGTCGCGCAGCGCCGACAGGCTGTGCACGGTCCAGGTATGCGCCGGCGGGTTGTGCAGGGTGATGACCGCGGTGTGGCCATCGGCCTCGACCTTCAGGCCCACGTGTTCCTGGGTACGCCAATCCTTCATCGCAGTTCCTCTTCGGTGTTGAGCAGGTGACGGGCAACGATCACCCGCATGATCTCGTTGGTGCCTTCCAGGATCTGGTGCACGCGCGAATCGCGCAGCAGGCGCTCGATCGGATATTCACGGATGTAGCCGTAGCCGCCGTGGATCTGCAGCGCTTCGTTGCAGATGTTGAAGCCGGCATCGGTGGCGAAACGCTTGGCCATCGCGCACCACACGTTGGCATCGCTGGCGCCGGCATCGAGCTTGCGCGCGGCGGTATGCACCATCTGCCGCGCGGCAACCAGCTCGATGGCCATGTCGGCCAGCTTGAACTGCAGCGCCTGGAATTCGGACAACGCCTTGCCGAACTGGCGGCGCTCGCCCATGTAGCGGCGTGCGGCATCCAGCGCGCCCTGCGCAGCACCCAGCGAGCACGCGGCGATGTTGATGCGGCCGCCATCGAGCCCCTTCATCGCCAGCTTGAAGCCGCCACCTTCCTCTCCCAGAAGGTGGCTGACCGGTACGCGGACGTTTTCGAAGGTGATGCCGCGGGTGGGCTGGCTGTTCCAGCCCATCTTCTCTTCCTTGCGGCCATAGCTGATGCCCGGCAGGTCGGCCGGCACCGCGATCGCGCTGACCCCGCCTGCACCGGCACCGCCGGTACGTGCCATCACCACCAGCAGCTCGGTGGCACCGGCGCCGGAAATGAAGGCCTTGGAGCCATTCAACACGTAGATCTCGCCATCGCGCACGGCGGTGGTCTTCAGCGAGGCTGCATCCGAACCGGCGCCCGGCTCGGTCAGGCAGTACGAGGCCAGCTTGCTGCCCGAAGACAGGTCATTGCCCCAGGCATCACGCAGGGCCGGTTGGCCCCACTTGGACACCATCCACGAGGCCATGTTGTGGATGCTGATGTAGGCCGCGGTCGACGGGTCGACGTTGGCGAGCTCCTCGATGACGACGGCGGCGTCCAGTCGGCTCAGGCCGCTGCCGCCCACTTCCGGGTCCATGTACAGACCGCAGAAGCCCAGTTCACCGGCCTTGGCGATCGCCTCGCGCGGAAAGATGCCCTCCGCATCCCATCGCGCGGCGTGCGGCGCCAGTTCGGCCTGTGCGAAGTCACGCGCCGCTTCGCGGTACGCCTGCTGCGCTTCTTCCTGTTCCGTCGTCATCGAGTGGCTCATGGCTGCTCCCTGCTGTTACTTCAGGCTGATCGTGGTGTTGACGCCGTGGCTCAGCGTCTCGTCGTCGAACCAGCGCGCGGTGACGGTCTTGGTCTGCGTGTAGAACAGCACCACCTGCTTGCCGTACGGACCCAGGTCGCCCAGCTTGGAAGCGCGCGAACCGGTGAACGAGAACAGCGGCACCGGCACCGGGATCGGCACGTTGATGCCGACCTGGCCGACGTCGATGTCTTCCTGGAACCGGCGTGCTGCGGCGCCGGACTGGGTGAACAGCGCGGTGCCGTTGCCGTTCGGGTTGCTGTTGACCATGGCGATGGCCTCATCCAGCGTTTCCGCTTCGAGGATGACCAGCACCGGCCCGAAGATTTCTTCCTGGTAGATGCGCATGTCGGTGGTGACACCGGCAAAGATGGTCGGGCCGACGAAGTTGCCCTTCTCGAAACCATCGACCTGCGGCTTGCGGCCATCGAGCACCAGCTTGGCACCCTGCTCCACGCCCGAAGCGATCAGGCCTTCGACGCGATCACGGGCGCTGCAGGAAATGACCGGGCCGACGTCGGTGCCGGCGACCGTGCCACCGCTGACCTTCAGGGTCTTGGCCTTTTCGACCAGGTCCTGCACCCAACCGCGTGCTTCACCGACCAGCACCAGGGTGGAGGCGGCCATGCAGCGCTGGCCCGCCGCACCGAAGGCCGCGCCGACCATCGCATTGAGGGTCTGCTCCTTGTTGGCGTCCGGCAGCACCACGGCGTGGTTCTTGGCGCCCATCATGCACTGCACGCGCTTGCCGGCCAACGAGGCGCGGTTGTAGACGTGGGTACCGACGCGGGTGGAACCGACGAACGACACCGCCTTGATGTCCGGGTGGTCGCAGATGGCGTTGACCACTTCCTCACCGCCGTGGACCACGTTCAGCACGCCCTTGGGAATGCCCGCTTCCAGCGCCAGTTCGACCAGGCGCATGGTGACCATCGGGTCCTGCTCGGACGGCTTGAGGATGAAGGTGTTGCCGGTGGCAATGGCCATCGGGAACATCCACAGCGGAATCATCGCCGGGAAGTTGAACGGAGTGATGCCTGCGCACACGCCCAGCGGCTGCATGATCGAGTAGGTGTCCACGCCGTTGGCCACGTTGTTGGCCAGTTCGCCCAGCTGCAGGTTGCCGATGGCGGCCGCGTGCTCGACCACTTCCAGACCGCGGAACACATCGCCTTCGGCGTCCGGCAGGGTCTTGCCCTGTTCGGCGGTGAGGATGTGCGCCAGCTCGCTCATGTTTTCGCGGATGAGCTGCTGGTACTTCAGGAAGATGCGCGCACGGGTACCGATCGGGGTCTTGCGCCAGGTCTTGAAGGCCTCCTTGGCGGCGGCCACGGCGGCATCGACTTCACCGGTGGTGGCGAACGGCACCTGGGCCAGCACGTCCTGGGTGGCCGGATTGATCACGTCCTGCCAGTGGGAGGTGGCCGATTCAACGAACTGGCCATCGATCAGCATGCGGATACGGGGCGCTGCAACAGTCATGACGACAATCCCACGGGGTGCGAAAGATGCTTGGCATTATTCACAGCACCAACCTCGATTTCCGGGCTGAATCCGCTTAATCTGGCCAACACGCCAGACGATTCATGTTAATTCTGTGAATTATTCAGCCATCCAGCGGCAACTCGGCCTTCGCCTGCTGCGGCTGCGCGAACAGCGCGGCTACAGCCAGGTCGACCTTGCCCGCGCCCTGGGGCTGTCGGCCAGCTACCTGAACCAGATCGAGCGCAACAAGCGCCCGCTGACGCCTGCGGTGCAGAAGAAGCTGGGCGAGGTGTTGGGCGATGTTTCCACCCTGTTCGACGACGATGAGCCCGCTGCGCTGCAGGAGTCGCTGGGCGAGACCCTGCGCGATCTGGGCCTGGCCGACGTCAGCGCCACCGAACTGCGCGCGCTGGCCGGCAACCTGCCGCAGGTCAGCCGCGCGCTGCTGGACCTGCACCGCCGCCACCTGGCATTGCGCGAGCATGCCGCCGCGCTGGAGTTCCAATTGGGCGAGCCGGGTGCGGGCAGCACGTTGCCGGCGGGTGACCAGGTGCGCGAGTTCTTCAACCGCATGCACAACCACATCCCCGAGCTGGACGAACTGGCCGAGCAGCTGTTCGCCGAATGGGGGCTGGCGCCGGGACATGTGGCGCCACGGCTGCGCCAGCTGCTGGCTGACCGCCACGGGGTGCTGGTGGAAGTGGCCGCGCTGCAGGCCGGGCGCGAGAAGCGCCAGTACGATGCCGGCAGCCGTACGCTGTGGCTGCCCGACTACCTGGAGCCGGGCCAGCAGGCGTTCCAGATGGCGGTCGAGCTGGCGCTGCGCGGCTACCTGCCGCAGATCGATGCGGTGATCGCGCGCACCGGCTTCACCGACGAGGCCCGCATCGCACAGGCGCGTATCGGCCTGTCCAACTATTTCGCCGGTGCGCTGGTGATGCCGTACATGCGTTTCCTGCGCGCGGCCGAGGCCAGCGGTTATGACATCGAGCTGCTGGCGCATCAGTTCGGTGTGGGATTCGAGGCGGTCTGCCATCGATTGAGTACGCTGGCACGCCGCAGTGCGCCGGGGCTGCCATTCTTCTTCATCCGCGTGGACCGCGCCGGCAACGTGTCCAAGCGCCACTCGGCCACCGATTTCCACTTCTCGCAGGTGGGCGGTTCCTGCCCGTTGTGGATCGTCTATGAGGCGTTCAACCAGCCCGGACGCATCCTCACCCAGACCGCGCGCATGCCCGATGGCCGCCGCCATTTCTGGCTGGCACGGCAGGTTAGCAGCGGCCCGGTCGGCCACGGCCAGCCACGCAAGACCTTCGCGGTGGCACTGGGGTGTGACCTGCAGCATGCGGATCGGCTGGTGTATTCACTGGGGCTGGACGTGCAGAGCCCGGGCAATTCGGTGTCGATCGGGCCGGGTTGCCGGGTGTGCCCGCGCGAGGACTGCATGCAGCGCGCGTTCGCGCAGTTGCCGGGGCGGTAGGGGTTGGGGGTTCGGTAGGGCTGCGCCCTGCACCTGCTTCAATCCAAGGCAACAGCAAAAGCAACAGCGGGCTTTCCGGGGGATGGCGGGGTGGGTCCGGTTGCGGGGGACGCTGCAAGTACGTCCATGTAAGCTCGGTCGCCGCATCCATGCGGCTCACGCCCCCGCAACCGAACCCACCCCGCCTTCGACAGGTTCCCGCGACTGTTGGAACCTGCTGCTGATGGTGGGTGCCGACCGGTTGGTCGGCACCGGGGTCAGAGCCCGTTGCGACGCAATGGGCTCTGACCCCATCCGGATATCCGCTCTGGTAGATGCCAACCTTGGTTGGCACGCTCTGGCCGTGCGCGAAATGCATCCACGCATGGCGTGGCTCTACTAGTCCCAGAACACGGTCAGCACGCGATGGCCGGCGGAGGGCAGCGGCGCATCGACGTGCTGTCCATACGGCCAGCCCTCGCCTACGCCATCGCATTCCAGCCCCTGCAGCCACTCTTCAACGGTCGCCGCATCGGCGCTGGTCAGCAGGTGCACGTTCTCGGCCGCTGGCCATTCGCTGTCATCCTCCAGTGCGCTGCCCCAGTCCTGGTGCAGGCCCACGTACACACCTTCCACCTCCGGGCGCGCGGCAATGGCGGCGAAGCGGGCGTACAGTTCGGCGATCGGCGGACGGCCATAGCCCCACTGGTTCGGTGCGATGCTCTCTTCCTGGTCGTTGCCTTCGAAGTACGCCGCCAGCGGCACCACCGGGAAGTGGTCCGCGTCCCGGGCATCGAGGCGTTCAAGCAGGTCCAGCAGTTCCTGGCGGGCGGACATCGGGCATTCCTTGCATGCATGAAGAGCCGGACATTCTAGGGCGCCCGCCGCTGCCTGCATTAAACCTTCCGCAGGTTCGTTGCATCCCAGTCCAACCCCATCACCGGAGACGACCATGTACGTGCTGCGCCCCTGCCTGGCCCTGCTGCTTGCTGCTGTCGCGACACCGGCGTGGGCGACCTTTTCCATTGCTGCCTGCAACGAGGCCGGCGACTGCGGCGTGGCGGTGGCCACGCACAACCTCGCTGTCGGAGGAGTGGGCGTGCCGTGGGCGCAGGCGAAGGTCGGCGCGGTCGCCAGCCAGTTCGAAACCAACCCGACTTATGGGTCGAAGGGTCTGGAACTACTGGCTACGGGTCGCTCGCCCACGCAGGTGCTGAAGCAACTGCTGGATGAGGACGGCGATTTCGATGGCACCAGCATCGCCGAGCGCCAGATAGGCCTGGTCAGCGCGCGCGGTGGCAACGCGCAGTACACCGGCGCGACCGCCCAGCAGGCCGATTGGGCCGGCGCCCAGGGCGAAGGCAACGTCAGCGTGCAGGGCAATGGATTGGCAGGGCCAGAGGTACTGGCCGCCATGCAACGCACATTCGCGGCCACCCACGGTGCGCTTGCCGCGCGCCTGTTGGCAGCACTGGAAGCGGGACAAGCGGCGGGTGGACAACGTAGCGGGCAATGGTCGGCGGCATTGCTGGTGCGCACGCCTGGCGGCGACTGGCAGGACACCGACCTGCGCGTGGATGCCGATCCGCGTGCCGTGGCGCGCCTGCGCGAGCTGTACGACATGCGGCTTTCAAATGAAGCGATCATCCGCGCCGAGCAGCAGTGGGAAAAGGGCGACGTGGCCGGCGCACGCGCGTCGCTGGCCACCTCGCTGGCGCTGGCGCATGGCTGGGACCGGACGTGGGCACGTGCGGCACGGCTGGCGATGTCGCAGGGTGAAACCGCGTTGGCCCGCGAATATCTGGCGGGATTGCGCGCGCTCAATCCAGGATGGGTGAAGCAGGAATTGGCCTTGCCGTTGTATGCGCCATTGCGCGGCGATGCGGTGGTCGAGGCGTGGCGATAGCCAACGGTAGCGCCGGGCCATACCCGGCGAGCGCAGCGGCACACCGCGATCACGCACCGCGATCAATAGATCGGCGTCACTTTCATCTGTGGCAACGGCCGTGGCGAGCCGTCGGTGAGGTCGGGACCAAGGTCATACCAGCTGCGGCCCTGCTCCACCATCAACCCCCACAGCTGCTGCGACGCCAGCCGCTTGTCTTCCGAACCCAGCTTGTACGACGGCGGTGGCGGTGTGCCGGTGGCCACCATCGCATAGGCCGCGCGATAGGCCAGCACCTGCTGCGCCGGATCATCGGTGCGCGATATCTCCAGCGTGTAGCGCTGGTAAGCCGAGGCCAGGTTGCGCCAACGGATCCAGTAATGGTTCTCGAACGAGAACGAACAGAAGCGTGCACCGGCGAGGCTGCCCTTGTCGGCGATGCGGGTCAGCACCTCCTGTGGCATGTCCAGGTTCATGCCACCCTCGTCGCCCTGCAGGCTCACATGCACGATGCGGTCGCGATACCCCGGCGCACGCGCCTGCAGCAGGTCGCGCCAGTTCTGCATGGTGGCCACCACCGCGAAGAGGAAACGGCCCAGTTCGCCGGCCGCCAACGGCGTGGCGATGGACTGGTAATGCCGCTGCCATCCATGCCGGTTCTCGGTGGGCAGGAACACCGCGCGTTCCAGCGCCTGGCGGCTGTCGCTCTCGCGCACCACCGGCTCGGGACGTTGCGGATAGACCAGGTTGATGGCGAAAGTCGGCCAGCGCGGCAGCGCGGCATCGAACAGGTGGATCGGGAAGTTGCTGCTGATGCCGCCATCGGAGAACCAGCACACCCGGAACGCGGTGATCACCGGACCACAGGCCTGGCCCGCGCTGGTCAGCCCTTCCATGCTGTCGGCCACGTTGTGTCCGGCCTCACCTGCAGCCGTCGACGTCGGCTCGCAGCGACGTTCGCGACGCGAGGGCTCATGCAGCGGCACCGCGCTGATCAGCAGCGGGAAGCTGAGGCTCATGCGCGTGGCCACCAGTACCGGCAGCGACGCACCCTGCGGCAGGTGGTAGTAGTTGCGGCCATCAACCTCGCGCGGTGGTCCGGCGCGGTCGACCATCCACTGCACCACACTGGCCGGGAACAGCTGCTCGAACTCCTCGCGCAGGAACCAGAACTGCGCCCCACCCAACGGCAGCGTGCGCGGTTCGTTGTGCGATACGCAGGTGGTGATCATCTGCAGGGTGATGGCATGCGGGCTGTCTGGCTCGTCTGCGTAACGGGGCGCGTCGTGCAGGTCGGCAAAGGTCAGCGGCGCATCCATCGGCTTGCCCGCCAGTTGCTGCAGGCTTTCATGCAGCCACTCGGTCAGCGCGGGCTTGTCCGCACGGCGGCTCAGCCCGCTGCACAGGCCCAGCAGGTTGCGCCGCGCCACCCGGGCCACGCGCAGCGCAGCGGCGGCCACGCCTGCGCCATAGGCACACAGCAGCGAAGGCAGCAGGGTCGCCGCGACGCCGCTCCAGCCGCCGCCCCACCAGCCAAGGCCGAGCAACAGTGCCAGCGACACCAGCACTTCCAACGGCGCGATCTGGAACACCGCGATGGCCAGGCACAGCAGCTTGCGCGGCCAGCCTGCGTTGCCGGTCAGCACCACCAGCAGTCGATATGCCGCGCGCGCGCCACTGGCCGGTTGGAACAGGCTGTAGATGAACCCGCGCCGCGACAACTGTGCCGACACCGCCGACAGGCCACCGTACCCGGCGTCACCGGGCAGGGTTTCGCCGGCCTGCTGGCGCCGGTCGCCGTATGCCGCAGCGGCCGCCACGGCAGCGGCGATCGCACCGGCCGAGGTGCCACCGATGCTCTTGAAACGGTATTCGCGGGCCAGCGCGAGCACCGCATTGGGATACACGATGCCACTGGTGATGCCACCTTTCATGACCAGATCGCAGTACTTCGCCGCCACGAGCCACCTCCCATCTGTCGGTGCCCAGTATGGCAAGACACGCTCTCACAGCCTGAGAAGGCAGCCACAGCTTCGGCGCGTGATGGTGTCCCTTGACCAAGACTGCCAACGGGTCCACCTTGCACCTGCCGAAGGTGTCCATCCTGGCGTTCATGCGAGGGGATGGATTTAAACGGGAATCCGGTGAAGGCGCTTCGCGCGCCCATTCCGGAGCTGCCCCGCAGCGGTGAATGGAAACGAATCCTGCCAACAGCACTGGGCTCGCGCCTGGGAAGCGGCAGGTAGTAGGTGGGCCAGCCGGCCCGTGTCCATCAGCCCGAATACCGGCCCCGGCCGGGGGACACGACCGTCCCCTGACTCGACCTGGAATCTCCGCGGGGAGGTTGCCGGGGCCATCGTCGTCCTGCGCGTGCAGGCGATGTGGCCGCGCGCGTCCTGTTCACGGTTTCCGTCCAGACCTGCTGCCCACGCCCAGATGCACCCGACGATGACCGAGCTCCAACGCCCCACCCTGACCCTTCCCGACAACGGCCAGCGCCTGTTGCTGCACTCGTGCTGTGCGCCATGCTCGGGCGAAGTGATGGAGGCGATCACCGCCTCCGGGATCGACTACGCGATCTTCTTCTACAACCCCAACATCCATCCGGTGAAGGAATACGAGCTGCGCAAGCAGGAGAACATCCGCTTCGCCGAACAGCACGGCATCCCCTTCATCGACTGCGACTACGACACCGACAACTGGTTCAGCCGTGCACGTGGCATGGAGAACGAACCCGAGCGCGGCATCCGCTGCACGATGTGCTTCGACATGCGTTTCGAGCGCACCGCGCTGTACGCGCACGAACACGGCTACGACACCATCAGCTCCTCGCTGGGTATCTCGCGCTGGAAGAACATGGCGCAGATCAACGACTGCGGCGTGCGTGCCGCCTCGCACTACGAAGGCCTGCAATACTGGGACTACAACTGGCGCAAGGGTGGCGGTGCCAGCCGCATGGTCGAGATCAGCAAACGCGAGCAGTTCTACCAGCAGGAATACTGTGGCTGCGTGTATTCGCTGCGCGACGCCAACCGCCACCGTCGCGAGAACGGCCGCGAGCGCATCAAGATCGGCCTGCTGTATTACGGACAGGACAACGACGCCGCCAGCGGCGATTGACGTACGCGCGAGGGGCGGCCACGCTGGTCGCCCCTCTTCCGTTGTGCCGGACCTGCCATGACCGCCCTGCCCGCTGATGTCGCCCTGCTGGTGATCGACCTGCAGCCGGACTTCATGCCCGGTGGCGCCCTCGCCTGCGAACAGGGCGATGCGCTGGTGGCGCCGATCGCGGCACTGATGGCCGAACGCCGCTACCGCACTGTGGTGGCGACCCAGGACTGGCACCCCGCCGACCATGCCTCCTTTGCCAGCCAGCATCCGGGGCATCTGCCTTTTGAAGCGATCCTGCTGCACGCGCAGCCGCAGACGCTGTGGCCGGACCACTGCGTGCAAGGCAGTGCGGGCGCCGCACTGCACCCCGGCGTGGACTGGACCGTGGCCGACCTGATCCTGCGCAAGGGCACCCGCCAGCAGGTGGATTCGTACAGCGCCTTCCGCGAAAACCACGGCCCCGACGGCACGCGCCCGGCGACCGGACTGGCCGGCTGGCTGCACGAACGGGGAATCCGCGAGGTGCACGTGTGCGGGTTGGCGCGCGATTACTGCGTGCTGTGGAGCGCGCAGGACGCGGTGAAGTCCGGTTTCCGGGTGAAGTTCCTGTGGGAGCTGACCCGCCCGGTGACCGACGCCAACGACGGCATGGTGCGCGAGGCCTTGGCGAAGGCGAGGATTGCGATCCTGTAAGCGGCATGTCGCCTCTGCCGCTTGTGTACCTGATTCGCAACCTGCAGAATCGAGCCATCCAGCCCTCCAAGTACGCCCCCCAACAGATCGCGGGACGGCCGAACCGAGGGCTTTTCATTGGATGAAGCCAGGAGGGCAAAGGTATGCCGACGGCAGTTCTCATTGATGGCGGCTACTTCATCAAGCGCTTTCGCCGCATCGAGCCCCACAACGCTTACAACGCTCAACGCGCCGCCGAGGTCGCCCATCGATGGGCCATCGCCCATCTGAAGCATGCAAGTGGCGAGCGACGGGATCTCTATCGCATCTTCTTCTATGACTGCCCGCCGCTGCGCAAGAAGATGCACAACCCGATTTCCGGTCTGTGCATCGACTATTCGCGATCCGACGAAGCGCTGTTCAGAACCAGCCTGCACGAGGCACTTAAGCAGAAGCGGAAGGTCGCCCTGCGTCTTGGCCATCTCACCGACTTCAGTTCGTGGACGACCGGATCGCGAACCTTCGACGACCTGCTCAAGGGAAAGCGAACGTTCGGCGATCTTCAGGCCGATGAGCTGCAACCGGATGTACGGCAGAAAGGCGTGGACATGCGCATCGGCATCGACATTTCCTCACTCGCCCTCAAGCGCCAGGTCCGCCAGATCATCCTGATGGCCGGCGACGCCGACTTCGTACCCGCCGCGAAGCTCGCCCGGCGTGAAGGGGTCGATTTTGTATTGGATCCGATGTGGTCATCCATTCCCAAAGGGCTGATGGAACATATCGATGGCGTGCGTTCGACCTGCCCCAGGCCAGTGCAGCAACAGCGGGCGCATCGTGGGCAATTGCCGGGCTCCATCCCGGGCACAGCCCGCGTTACCTGAACACCACCGTGCGGTGCCCGTTGAGCAGGATGCGATGCTCCACATGCCGGCGTACCGCCCGCGCCAGCACCTGCGATTCGGTATCGCTGCCCAGCCGTACCAATTCGCGCGGGGTCATCGCGTGATCCACGCGGGCCACGTCCTGTTCGATGATCGGGCCCTCGTCCAGGTCTTCGGTGACGTAGTGTGCGGTGGCGCCGATGATCTTGACCCCGCGCGCATGCGCCTGGTGGTACGGCTGCGCGCCCTTGAAGCTGGGCAGGAAGCTGTGGTGGATGTTGATCGCCCTGCCCGCCAGCGCACGGCACAGCGTGGGCGAGAGAATCTGCATGTAGCGCGCCAGCACCACCAGGTCGATGCGCTCGCGCTCGACCAGATCGATGATCTGCTGTTCCTGTGCCGCGCGCGTGTCCGCGTTCACCGGCAGATGGTGGAACGGCACCTGGTAGGACGCTGCCAGTGCTGCGAAGTCGGCATGGTTGGAGGCCACCGCAGCGATGTCCACCTTCAACTGGCCGCTGTGGGCACGGAACAGCAAGTCGTTCAGGCAATGGCCCTGCTTGCTGACCAGCACCAGCAGGCGCGGCCGGCGGCGGCCATCATGCAGCTGCCAGTCCATGCCGAAGTCCGCGGCCAGTGCGGCCATCGCGGCGTGCACGGTGTCCAGCGGCAGGCCCGCATCGCGGTCGAAGTGCACGCGCAGGAAGAAGCGACCGCTCTCCTCATCGCCGAACTGCTGGGCGTCGAGGATGTTGCAGCCGTGGTCGAACAACAGGCCCGACACGCGGTAGACGATGCCGGTACGGTCGGGACAGGAGAGAGTGAGGATGGAATCGGGGCGCATTGCCCGAGTGTAGGGCAGCACCGTTGCGCGGTGGACGATGGTCACCGATGCAACCGACTGCTTGGTACAGACCCAAGCGATACTTGGGCTTCCGCATGGCAAGCTGGTCGGTCATGAACCTGTTGCAGCTCATCCGCAGCTTCACCCGCACCGCAGAGACCGGCAGCATTGCCGCTGCGGCGCGCACCCTTGGCATCAGCGCCACCGCCGTGGGCCAGAACATCAACCGGCTGGAAGCCCATCTGGGCGTCCGCCTGCTGAACCGCAGCACGCGTCAGCTGGCGCTGAGCGAGGCCGGCACGGTGTACCTCGCGCAGGTGCGGCATATCGAAGCCGACCTGGCGCGCGCGCAGGCGATGGTGACCGCCGGCGACGTGGAGCCGGCCGGGCCCCTGCGCATCGCCAGCAGCAGCGCGTTCGGCCGGCACGTGCTGGCACCACTGCTGCCCTCACTGCAGCAGCGGTACCCGCAGCTGCAGCTGGAACTGCGCCTGACCGATCGTGCCGTGCAGCACGGTGCCGAGGCGGTGGATGCCAGCATCCGCATCGGCGCGCAGCTGGAGGACGGGCTGGTGGCACGTCCACTGGCACGCGTCCCGTTCGTGTTCTGCGCATCGCCGGCGTACCTGCAGGCGCACGGCATGCCGCTGCAACCGGCGCAGCTGGCCGCCCATCGCGGCCTGCTGCATCGCTTTCCGACCGATGGCCGGCCGCTGCGCTGGGGCCTGCTGAAGGACGGCGAGCGGGTGGATGCCGCGCTGCCGCCGAGCATGGTCTGCGATGACATCGACGCGCTGGCCGAGCTGGCCGCCGCCGGTGCCGGCATCACCCGGCTGGCGGCGTTCGTGGCCGAGCCCTACCTGCGCGATGGTCGCCTGCAGTGCGTGTTCGGTTGCGGCACCGACTGGCAGCCGGAACCGATGGACGTCTACTTCTGCGTGAGCGACCGCCGCGATTTCACCGCCAAGATCCGCGCGCTGTTCGAGCACCTGCAGGCCGGCCTGCCGCCGGCCTGGCAGGTGTAGTGCTCAGCGCGGGCTGAACACGCCGCGTGCGTCGCGCGGTTCGCAGCGCAGGTACTGCGGTGCCGGCACCACGCTGTCGCCCAGTGCAGCAGCGGCGTGCCACGGCCAGCGCGGGTCGTACAGGATGCCGCGGGCCAGTGCGATGGCATCGGCCTGGTTGTGGCGCAGGATCGATTCGGCCTGCTCCGGCTCGGTGATCATGCCCACCGCGATCACCGGCATGCGCACCTTCTTGGCCTTGATCGCCGCCGCGAACGGCACTTGGTAGCCCGGGCCGACACTGATCTTCTGGCGCTCGTGCAGGCCGCCACTGGACACATGCAGGAAATTGCAGCCGCGCGCGTCCAGCACCTGTGCCAGCGCTTCGCTCTGCACGATGTCCCAGCCACCCTCGACCCAGTCGCTGGCGGAGATGCGCACGCCTACGGCGACCTTGTCCGACACTGCGGCACGCACCGCGTCGAACACTTCCACCAGCATCCGCAGGCGGTTCGGCAGCGAGCCACCGTAGCCATCGGTGCGGCGGTTGCTCAGCGGCGACAGGAACTGATGCAGCAGATAACCGTGCGCGGCGTGGATCTCGATCAGCTCGAAGCCCAGCCGCTCGGCGCGCACCGCACTGGCGGCGAAAGCGGCAACGACTTCGGCGATACCGGCCTCGTCCAGTTCCTGCGGTGCCGGATCGGCGGCATGGAACGGCAGCGGCGAGGGGGCCACGGTCGCCCAGCCGCGGGCATCATCGGCCGGCAGCTGGCCACCGCCGTCCCAGGGACGATTCACCGACGCCTTGCGGCCCGCATGGCCCAGCTGCACGCCCAGCGGCATCGGCGACCAGCGGCGCACGCTGGCCAGCACCTGCGCCAGGGCCGCTTCGGTGCCGTCGTCCCACAGGCCAAGATCGGCCCAGCTGATGCGGCCGCGCGCTTCGACCGCGGTGGCCTCCAGGATCAGCAGGCCCGCACCGGACTGCGCCAGGTTGCCCAGATGCATGGCGTGCCAGTCGCTGGCGCGGCCGTCTTCGGCGGAGTACTGGCACATCGGCGCGACGACGATGCGGTTGGACAAGGTCAGGGGGCCGAAGGAGATCGGCGAAAACAGCTGGCTCACGGCAGTGGGGGGGTGTACCAAAGGGGGTGCGTATTGCACCGCTGTGCGGCCGATAGATCAACCGTGTGGGTGGATCGCTGTTTCGTGGGAAGGCGCAGACGCTGGGTCAGCGCACCCAGCCGGCCAGCGCCTCGGCGCAGTCGCGCTCGTCCTTGAACTGCAGCAGGTCGTCGGCACGGGTGCGGCCACGGTTCAGCGCGGCCACCGGCAGGCCCGCCTTGGCCGCGGCCTGCACGAAGCGGAAGCCGGAATAGACCATCAGCGAGGAACCCACCACCAGTACTGCATCCGCCTGCTGCAGGTGCTCATGCACCGCAGCCACACGTTCACGCGGCACGTTTTCGCCGAAGAACACCACGTCCGGCTTCAGCAGGCCACCGCAGTGCGGGCAGTCGGGCACCGCAAACGCGGAGAAGTCGGTTTCCAGATCGGCGTCGCCGTCGGGCGCGATACCGGCCTGCAGCAATTCCCAGCCGGTGTTGGCCTGCAGCAGGCGCTGCTGCAACGCCTCACGCTCGCTGCGGCGTTCGCAGCCCATGCAGCGCACCAGGTCCAGGCGGCCATGCAGGTCGATCACGTTCTGGCTGCCCGCGCGCTGGTGCAGGCCATCCACGTTCTGGGTCAGCAGCACCTGCAGCTTGCCACTGTCCTCCAGTGCGGCCAGCGCCTGGTGGGTGCCGTTCGGCCGGGCCTGGCCGAAGCGCGGCCAGCCCAGCAGGCTGCGCGCCCAGTAGCGCTGGCGGGTGGCGGCCTCGCCCATGAAGGCCTGGTAGGTCACCGGCGGCGTGCGCTTCCACTGGCCATCGGCATCGCGGTAATCGGGGATGCCCGAGGCGGTGCTGCAGCCGGCCCCGGTCAGCACGAACAGGCGCTGGGCGCGGTCGATGAAGTCGGTCAGCGGCGGGGTCATGACAGCCAGATGGGGGCGCACCGGCGCCCCCGCAAGCATCGGCTCAGGCCGCCGGCGCGCCGGGCAGCTGCGGCACGGTCACCGGGTGGCCATCGTCGCCCAGGGCGATCATCACGAAGTGGCCGCGGGTGCACAGCTTGCGCTCGCCGCTGTGCAGGTCCTCGGCGATCAGCTCCACCTCGACCTTCATCGAGCTGCGGCCAACCTCGACGATGCGGCCGATCGTCTCCACCATCTGGCCGATGCGGATCGGCAGCTTGAAATCGACCTGGTCGCTGCGCGCGGTCACCACGGTGCGGCGCGAGTAGCGGGCGGCGGCGAGGAAGGCGGCCTTGTCCATCCATGCCAGTGCCTGGCCACCGAACAGGGTGCCCATGTGGTTGGTGTGGTTGGGAAAGACGATTTCGGCCATGCGCACTTCGGTCGGCGGCACGGTCTCGGGGATGGGGGTCATGGGGGCGGTTCGGGTGTGGGGTGAGACAGATTTTAAGGCAGGTGATGTGCAGGCGGCGCTACACTTCGGCACCCCCACTGCGTGAACCCACCATGCCCGCCACGTCCGACCTGCTGGCCTTCGCCCTTGTCTCACTGGCCATGGTGCTGACGCCCGGGCCGAACATGATCTACGTGATCTCGCGCTCGATCTGCCAGGGCCGCATGGCCGGGCTGATCTCGCTGGGCGGGGTGGCGCTGGGCTTCGTGTTCTACATGCTGTGCGCGGCGCTGGGCATCACCGCGCTGCTGATGACCGTGCCGCTTGCCTACGACGCGCTGCGCATCGGCGGCGCGCTGTACCTGCTGTACCTGGCATGGCAGGCGCTGAAGCCCGGCGGCCGCTCGCCGTTCGCGGTGCGTGACCTGCCGGTGGACGGCCCACGCAAGCTGTTCGCGATGGGTTTCCTGACCAATGTGCTGAACCCCAAGGTCGCGGTGATGTACCTGTCCCTGCTGCCGCAGTTCCTGCACCCGGACAGCCAGGGCAGCGTGCTGATGCAGTCGCTGGTGCTGGGCTCCACCCAGCTGCTGGTCAGCGTGAGCGTGAACGCGGTGATCGCGATAATGGCCGGCAGCATCGCCGGCTTCCTGGCCGCCCGCCCCACCTGGCAGGCGGTGCAACGGTGGTTCATGGGCACGGTGCTGGCCGGTCTGGCCGTGCGCATGGCGGTGGATGGGCGGCGGTAGCGGTAGCGTCGAGCCATGCTCGACTGCTTTTCGCGAACGGCAGTCGAGTATGGCTCGAAGCTACAAAAGCGCAGCCCGGCGCTACCTTCAATGGCGGGTGGGACCAGCCACCAGCCGCTCCATCGATTCTGCGCAGCGGCGTCCATTGATGGCCAGGCACAGCATGGCGTGTGTGGCGTCGGCCAGTTGCTTGCCCTGCAGCGCAGACTGGCTGCCATTGGCCTGGGCCAGATGGTGATCGCACAGCATCAACGCGGTGCCTTCGATGCCTTGCATCAGGCAGCGCAGGCGCAGCAGCAGGTGGCTGAGTTCATGCGCGGTCGTCGGATCGGTGCTCATGGTGGTTCCTCCATTACTGATCAGGCCACCGTTGAGGGTGGCGGACGATGCGTGGCTGCAATCCCGGAAAACCGCTGAAAAACCGGTGGGCTCTCGCCCTCCAACGCATCGCCCGCCATAGGCGTGCGACGGTCCACCAACCGCCACCGGGCAATGCCGGCGGCGGTTGGCGAGCCTAACAACGGTTCTTCTCCGGGATTGCAGTCCCGGCTGCTGGTAATCCAGCAGCGCGGCATGATGTGCAGCAGATTCCGTGTGATACCAGAGGCTATTGCGACAAACTCTTAGCCTGAGGCGAACGACGACATAGCTCGTCGCCATCGTCTGAACGTGCAGATTGCGTCAATTCGCGTGAACCAACCCTTGGTCTTTGCGAGTAGCCTGAGGACAGCAATCCAGTCGCAAAACGAAGAGCCCCGACCGAAGTCGGGGCTCACGACAACGGCTGTCAGGGCTCTAGGCCAGGCCAAATCAGCTCGATCAGCTTGGCGTGTTCCTCAAGCTCGCGCATGGTGCCCTTTCGCACTTTGCGACCGGTGTGGAGAACATTAGTGAAAAGGTCGATGTACTCGATCTGCTCAGGCTCAATCTGCAGCCCATTTTCGCTCAACAGCCAATGAGCGAATTCGAGGGTCAATCGAACGGCCGCCAAGTCTGCTTCCGCTTCCTTGCAATTGAAGTAGATGAACTTCCGAGTATCACCATCCATCGCAACCAAGTCTGGCGAGAGGCGGAGCTCAAGGCTACGCATGCTGGCGTAATAGCGGGGAATGGAAACTGGAACTAGTCCGCGATGAGCGTGATCAGACCTTACAAAAGACTCAAGGACCCTGTTGCAGTGGAGCCGCCTTGACGCCTGCTTCATTCGCTGAAACTCGGCACGTGCGTCGACCAACGCGGTAATACCGATCTCCAAGAACGACTTGATGCCCTTAAGCGGCGGACCGTAGTAGGGCTGCATGAAAACCTGAGGTGCCTGACGAGGGAATTTCTGGCCGTGAAGCAGCTTCTGCTGCTCGACACCTCGAAGCCGCGTAAAGCTAGCGAGACTTCGAACAGAGAGTCGCGGGAATGACTCAACGGATTTCAGGATGGCGCTCATTGTGGAGTACGTCCTCGAAAGCAAAGGTTTGACTAGCTCGCAGCGCTTGACGCACGTGAGAGCTAGAAGCGGATGTGGAACGGTTCAACCACTTGTAAGGTGGCTTCCATGTCAATGGCCGCTTCACATCTGGATGCCCGTTAAGAAAAATGGGCTTTACCAGTGATTTCACTTGGACCTACAATTGCGCGTCCGCCAAGACACGAATCTGCAGGAACCAAGCGAAGCGTCTATTGCTGGAAGCTTGTTGGTTGCTTGTCCTCCTTTCGTTGTAGTTTTAAAAAACGTCTCGCCTCGGCGAGACGTTTTTTTTGGCCGAAGCAAAAACAATAGGGCGCGATAAACGCGCCCTATTTGTCCAATCAGAAGTTCATGTCGAAGGCGACTTCGCCCTTCACGCCCACCTGGTAGGCCGAGGCGCGGCGTTCGAAGAAGTTGGTCAGTTCCTGCACGTCCTGCAGTTCCATGAAACTCAGCGGGTTGCGCACGTTGTACTTGCGCTCCATGCCCAGGCGATGGAAATGGTTGTCGGCGCAGTGCTGCAGGTACTGGCGCATGTCACGGGTGGAGATGCCTGCCACGCCACCGGACAGCACGTCCTCGGCGAATTGCACTTCGCACTCGATGGCCTCGGCCAGCATGTCGTAGACATCCTGCTTCATCTTGTCGTCGAACAGGTCCGGCTCTTCCTCGCGGATCACGTCCACGCACTCGAAGGCAAATTCCATGTGCGCGCTTTCGTCGCGGAACACCCAGTTGGTGCCCGAAGCCAGGCCGTTGAGCAGGCCGCGCGAACGGAAGTAGTACACGTAGGCGAAGGCGGCGAAGAAGAACAGGCCTTCGATGCACGCCGCGAAGCAGATCTGGTTGAGCAGGAACTGACGACGCTCTTCGCGGGTCTCGATGCGCTTCAGGTCCTGGATCGAATCGATCCACTTGAAGCAGAAATCGGCCTTCTTCTTGATCGAGTCGATGTTCTCCACCGCGGCAAAGGCTTTGACGCGCTCGTCCGGATCCGGCAGGTAGTTGTCCAACAGGGTCAGGTAGAACTGCACGTGCAGCGCTTCTTCATACAGCTGGCGCGACAGGTACATGCGCGCTTCGGGCGCGTTCAAGTGCTGGTACAGGTTCAGCACCAGGTTGTTGGACACGATCGAATCGCCGGTGGCGAAGAAGGCGACCAGGCGGTGGATCAGGTGGCGCTCGCCCGGCGACATCTTGCTGTGCAGGTCGCTGATGTCGATCTGGAAGTTGATCTCTTCCACCGTCCAGGTGTTCTTGATCGCATTCCGGTACATGTCATAGAACTGCGGGTAGCGCATCGGGCGCAGGGTCAGTTCAAAACCGGGATCGAGCAGCATCTGCTTGGGCTTGTCGGCCATGGGTGTTTCCTTGTCTTCTCGGGTCAAAACGCCGGGCATGGCCCGGCGCTACCTTGGTATTTCCGTAGTCGAGCAGCAGTGCCGACCAACGGTCGGCACCCACCGCGCGTTAATCCACCGCGCGGTGTTACTGGCAGGCTTCGCAGGCTTCCGGGTTCTCCAGCGAGCAGGCGATGGCCTCCTCCGGGCTGAACACCTTTTCCGGCGCAACGCTGGCCGTGTGGCTGACGGTGGTCTTGGCGATCTTGGTGGCCGGACGCGAACGCAGGTAGTAGGTGGTCTTGATGCCCTGCTTCCAGGCGTACATGTACATGGAGGACATCGCGCCGATGCTCGGGCTTTCCATGAACAGGTTGAGCGAGGCGGACTGGTCGATGAAGGCGCCACGGTCGGCGGCCATGTCGATCAGCGAACGCATCGGCAGTTCCCATGCAGTGCGGTAGACGTGGCGCAGCGTTTCCGGAATCTGGGTGATGGCCTGGATCGAGCCGTCGGCCAGCTTGATCGCATCGCGCATTTCCGGGGTCCAGTGGCCCAGCTTCTTCAGCTCGTTCACCAGGTAACGGTTCACCTGCAGGAAGTCACCGGACAGCGTCTCGCGCTTGAACAGGTTGGACACCTGCGGTTCCACGCACTCGTAGCAACCGGCGATGGAGGCGATGGTGGCGGTCGGGGCGATCGCGATCATCAGCGAGTTGCGCAGGCCGTGTTCCTTGATGCGCTCACGCAGGGCATCCCAGCGCGCGGCATCTTCCGGCACCACGTTCCACGCATCGAACTGAAGCTCGCCGCTGGCCGCACGGGTGTCGGCGAAGGACGGGTGCTTGCCGCGTTCCTGGGCCAGTTCGACCGAGGTTTCCAGCGCGTGGAAGTAGATGGTCTCGGCAATCTTCTTCGACAGCGCGCGGGCTTCGGCGCCATCGAACGGCAGGCGCTTGCGGAAGAACACGTCCTGCAGGCCCATGCAGCCCAGGCCGACCGGACGCCAGCGCAGGTTGCCGCGGCGTGCCGATTCGATCGGGTAGAAGTTCAGGTCGATCACGCGGTCCAGCTGGCGCACGGCCAGGCGCACGGTGTCGGCCAGCTTGTCGAAATCGAACTCGCCGTTGCCGTCGAAGTGGTTGCCCAGGTTGATCGAACCCAGATTGCACACCGCGGTTTCTTCAGCCGAGGTGACTTCCAGGATTTCGGTGCACAGGTTGGACAGATGGATCACGTTGCCGGCGCGCAGGGTCTGGTTGCTGGCGCGGTTGCACTTGTCCTTGAAGGTCATCCAGCCGTTGCCGGTCTCGGCCAGGGTGCGCATCATCCGCGAGTACAGCTTGCGTGCGGAGATGGTGCGGTTGGCCTTGCCCTGTGCTTCGGCCTGCAGGTAGGCGGCCTCGAAGGCTTCGCCGAACAGGTCGGTGAACTCGGGCACCACGCGCGGATCGAACAGCGACCATTCCTGGTCCGACTCGACACGCTTCATGAACAGGTCCGGGATCCAGTTGGCCAGGTTCAGGTTGTGCGCACGGCGCGATTCGTCGCCGGTGTTGTCACGCAGCTCGAGGAAATCCTCGATGTCGGCGTGCCAGGTTTCCAGGTACACACAGGCCGCGCCCTTGCGCTTGCCGCCCTGGTTCACCGCAGCCACCGACGAATCCATGGTCTTCAGCCACGGCACGATGCCGTTGGAGTGGCCGTTGGTCGACTTGATCAGCGAGCCACGCGAACGCACGCGGGTGTAGCTGACGCCGATGCCGCCGGAGAACTTGGACAGCTGGGCAATGTCGCCGTACTTGGAGTAGATCGATTCCAGCGAATCCTGCGGCGAGTCCAGCAGGAAGCACGAGGACAGCTGCTCGTGGGTGGTGCCGGAGTTGAACAGGGTCGGGCTGGACGGCAGGTAGTCCAGGTTGCCCATGCGCTTGTACAGCGCCAGGGTTTCCGGCACATCCTCGCTGAGCGCGCTGGCGATGCGCAGGAAGAACTGCTGCGGGGTCTCGATCACCTTGCGGGTGTGCGGGTGGCGCAGCAGGTAGCGGTCGTACAGGGTACGCAGGCCGAAGTAATCGAAGTTCAGGTCCAGCGAGATGTCGATGGCATCGTTGAGCTTGCGTGCGTTGGTCTGCACGAAGTTCAGCAGGCGGTCGTTGATCAGGCCCACTTCGTGGCCACGACCCACCGACTGCGAGAACGCGTGGATTTCCTGGTTGGACACTTCCTTGGCGATGAAGTTGGCCAGCAGGCGCGCGGCCAGGCGGCCGTATTCGGGTTCTTCGCCGATCAGCAGCGCCGCGGTGCGGATGGACAGTTCGTCCAGCTCCTGGGTGGTGGCGCCGTTGTACAGGCCGGAAATGGTGCGGGTGGCCACACGCATCGGATCGACGGCGTGCAGGCCCTCGGAGGAACGCTGCACCGCGCGGACGATCTTGTTCAGATCCACCAGCTCGGTCGTGCCATTGCGCTTGGTCACACTCATCGCGTTGGACGTCGGCGGCGACGTCAACAGGAATTCGCTTTCCTTCTCGATGGTGGCGCTGGTCTCGGTGGTCACGGCGTGTGTCCTCTTGGCGTGATGGATGGTGGCTCGGAGCATCGGGTGACGCGGCCCGGGACATGACAGCCCAGGGTGGCAGACCGGTGTCGCAGGAATTGAGACCCTGCGCCTGTGGCTGCCGCTGGCAGTGCTGACCGGTGCCGCTGCGGGCATGGAGGGCGTATCACCGGAGGGTCCGGCGATCCATTCCATGGACCCGGCGGCTTGGGGTCCCCACAACCGACAGCCACAAGATAGTGGGGGTAGTGGGGCCCGTCAACGCCAAATGTAGTGAAATTCGGCAATCCCTTGCGCCGCAAGGATCGTGCCAGCGGCGTCCGGTTTGGACGCTTTGGACCTGCTGGAACGGGCTGCGCAGTCAAGCCCGAAACACGTCATCGCGGTGGCAATCAGCGCCCCACCAGCGGAACGATGACAGCTTCACATGACAGGACCACGCAGGCGAGGGACAAGTCTGTGGATAGGTGGTGGGCAGACAGTGGGCAGCCGGTGGACGGGGCAGCATCAGGTAGTGCCGGCCGCTGGCCGGCAGCCCATGACCTGCGGAAGCATCAGGCGGATGCCGGCCAGCGGCCGGCACTATCCCTCACGCCCGGTGCGGGGTACCCAGGTACTCGGCGCTCTGCATTTCGATCAGGCGCGAGGCCGTGCGCTCGAACGCGCCCTGCAGGCGGGTACCGGTGTACAGCTCGACCGGTGAAGTACTGGCGGTGCAGACCAGATTGACGTGGCGGTCGTACAGCTCGTCGATCAGGTTGACGAAGCGGCGCGCGGCATCCTCGTTCAGGCGATCGAAGGCCGGAATGCCGCCCAGCAGCACGGTGTTGAACTCGTGCGCGATCTCGATGTAATCCGACGGCCCACGCGGGCCTTCACACAGCGCGGCGAAGTCGAACCAGGCAATGCTCTTGCCACGCGCACGCACCGGGATCTTGCGGCTCTCGATCTCGATGTTGCCCGCCTTGGCCGGTTGGCCACCGCTCAACTCGCCCCAGCGCGTGGCCAGCCAGGTGTCACTGTCGGCGGCCAGCGGCGCGCGGTACACCGGCGAACGGGTCAGCGCGCGCATGCGGTAGTCCTCGGTGCCCTCGGCGTACAGCTCCACGCAGTAGCGCTGCAGCAGGCCGATGGCCGGCATGAAGCTCTCGCGCTGCAGGCCGTTGAGGTACAGGTTTTCCACCGCCGTGTTGGAGGTGGTGACCAGGGTCACGCCCTCGGCGAACATCCGCTCCAGCAGGCGCGCCAGCAACATGGCATCGCCGATGTCGGTGACGAAGAATTCGTCCAGCACCAGCACGCGCAGGTTGCTGCGCCATTCCTGGGCGATCTTCGCCAGCGGATCGCTCTGGCCCTGGTGCTCGCGCAGGCGCTCGTGCACGCTGCGCATGAAGCGATGGAAGTGGGTGCGGTACTTCTGCTTGATCGGCAGGCCGTCGTAGAACAGGTCGACCAGGAAGGTCTTGCCGCGGCCGACGCCGCCCCAGAAGTACAGGCCCTTGACCGGCTCGGGTTTCTTCCAGAACGAGGACAGTCGGTCCAGCCAGCCGTCCTCGGCGCTGTCCACCAGGGCCAGGTGGATCCGGTCCAGCTCGGCCAGCGCCGCATGCTGGGCCGGGTCGTTCTGCCAATCGCCGCGTTCCACCCCGGCCGCGTAGCGCTGCGTCGGGGTCAGTTCCACCTCGCTCATGCCGCCGTGCCCAGCCAATGCTTGACGCCGTGGGTGAGCGCGCCGCGCAGGTCGATCAACTTGCGGTGGAAGAAGTGACTGGTGTCCGGCATGCGCACCAGCTCATGCGGCGCATCGAGGGTGTCCAGCCACTGGTAGACGGCCTGCGGGTCGACAATTTCATCCTGCTCGCCCTGGATCACCAGCCAGCGGGCCGGCGGCGCAATGCCGCCGAAGTCCCACCGGCCCGCCGGCGGCGCGATCGAGATCAGCGCTTCGGGCTGCAGCTCGGCGGCGGCCTTCAGTGAAACGAACGCACCGAAGCTGAAGCCGGCCAGCCACAGTCGGTCGTCGGGACGCTGCTGGCGGACCCAGGCGGTAACAGCCTTCAAATCCTCCTGCTCGCCCACGCCATGGTCGAATTCACCGGCAGAACCGCCGACGCTGCGGAAGTTGAAGCGCACCGTGGCGATACCCAGCTCGCGCAGGGTAGTGGCGGTCATGGTGACCACCTTGTTGTGCAGGGTGCCGCCTTCGGTGGACAGCGGATGGCAGATGACGGCCACGATCGGCTGCATCGGCACATCGGCCTTGGGCAGGTCGACGACCACTTCCAGCGGACCAACCGGGCCATCCAGCACCAGGCATGCGGTTTCGCCAGCGGCGACAGGGAACGAGGGCTTGTGCATGGCACCATGATAACGTCCCCCGCCCCAGCCCTGTGCCCGCCCCATGTTCTACCTGTCCCTGGCCGTGATCTGCAGTGTGCTGGTTTCGGTGTTGTTGAAGCTGGCTGGCCGTCGCCAGCTGGATGTTGCACAGATGGTGACCTGGAACTATCTGGTCGCCGCGACGATGACAGCAGTGGTGTTGCAGCCGCCGCTGGACGCCTTGCGCGCCCCGCATGCGCCGTGGGCTTCGCTGCTGGCACTGGCGGTGGTGCTGCCCTCGATCTTCCTGGTGCTGGGCCGCGCGGTGGCGGTGGCCGGCATCGTCCGCAGTGACGTGGCGCAGCGCTTGTCGCTGCTGCTGTCGCTGGCGGCGGCGTTCCTGTTCTTCGGGCAGACCGCAA
Organism: Stenotrophomonas sp. GW821-FHT02D01; assembly: GCF_059421765.1. NCBI lineage: Bacteria > Pseudomonadati > Pseudomonadota > Gammaproteobacteria > Lysobacterales > Lysobacteraceae > Stenotrophomonas > Stenotrophomonas sp. GW821-FHT02D01. The sequence continues at coordinate 216,582 of NZ_JBWKVP010000005.1, read as the reverse complement.
CGCCGTGGAAGCTGGTCGGGCTGGGCCTGGGCCTGCTGGCGATGGTGGCCATCAGCCTGCGCTCGCGCGGTCCCGCAGTGGCCGCTTCAGCCGGCGGCTGGGGCTGGTTGCTGGGCGTGTGGGCCGGCTTTGCGGTGGTGGATGTGCTGCTGAAGCAGGTGGCGCTGTCGGGCACGCCGTCGATGGCCGCGGTGCTGGCCAGTTTCAGCGTGGCCTTCGTACTGATGCTGGCGCTGCAGTTGTGGCGGCATTTCAGTGGGCGCAGCCGCCTGGCCTGGCGCAACCTGGGTGCGGGTGCACTGCTGGGCCTGCTCAATGGCGGCAACATTCTTTTCTATGTGCATGCGCACCAGTCGATGCCGGACAGCCCGGCCACCGTGTTCGCCGGCATGAACATCGGCGTGGTGGTGCTGGGTGCGCTGGTGGGTGTGTTCGCCTTCGGCGAGGCGACTACGCGCTGGAACCGGGCCGGCCTGGCGCTGGCGGTGCTGGCGATCGGGTTGATCGCCTGGGGGTAAGTGATGACCGGGGTCAGAGCCCATTCCGTGGGAATGGGATCCGACCCCGGCGAGGGCTTACTTGTCGAAGCCCAGCAGCAGCGGGTCGTGGTCGGAGCTGCGCCACGGGCCCTGCACGTTGCGGCCCTGGTAGCCGCTGGCGTCCTGCTCGTCGGCATTGCTGTGCCACTCGGCGGCGCCGGCGAGGCGCTTGGCCATGGTCGGGCTGAGCAGCGCGTGATCGAGGCGGCCGGTGTAGCCGTTGTAGACGTAGCTGTAGGGCTGTTCGACCTTGGCCACCTTGAAGGCATCCTGCCAGCCCAGGTCGTGCAGGGTGCGGATCGGATCTTCCATCGCGTAGGCGTTGAAGTCGCCCATCAGCACCACGTCCTTCACCTTCAGGCGCGCGGCTTCGGCCTGCACCCAGGTGTTGAGTTGCCTGGCCGATTCCACGCGGGTGGCGTTCCAGCAGCCCTGCCCGTCATTGCGGTCGGCGTCGGCGCCGCTGGCATCACGGCAGCCCTTGGACTTGAAGTGGTTGGCGACCACCATGAACGGTGCGCCCTTGCCCTGGAAGGCCTGTGCCAGCGGCGCACGGCTGTGTTCGACGAAGGGACCGTCGAGCTTGGTCAGCGGCGTGCCGAGCGGCTTGAATTCGCTCTTGCGGTAGATGATGCCGACGCGGATCGGATTGCTGCCGGGGCCTTGGCCGGCATCGACGAACGCCCACTGTTTGTCTGCGGCGAGGCTGGCATTGAGCGCATCCACCAGTTCGGCGATGGCCGACTGCGGGCCATAACCGTCGTTCTCCAGTTCCATCAGCGCGGCGATGTCGGCGCCCAGCGCGTTGACGGTGGCGACCAGCTTGCCGACCTGCGCCTTGTGCTCGTCCAGCGTGCGCGCGCCGCGCAGGGTCGGGAACCCACCGCCCTTGCCGTCACCATTGAAGAAATTCTCCAGGTTGAACGCGGCGATATGCAGGCTGCCGGGCACGGTCGGCACGGCCGGGCGCTGCAGGTCAGGCAGCTTCAGTACACCATCCACCTGCAGGCTGGGCCGGCCCTGCGCGTCCACGCGCACGGTGCCTTCCACGTTGCGCAGCTGCATGCCGGTACGCAGCACCGGATTGCCCGGCAGGTAGGCGACGCTGGCCGGATCACGCACATTGCTGCCATCGTCCAGCAGCAGGCGGCGGCGCTGGTTGTCGGCCATCACCTGTTCGATACCAGCGCTGCCGGGCGCGGCCACTTCGGTCGGCTGCCACAGGCGGCCATCGAAGGCGACGGTGAGCTGGCCGAAGCGTTCCAGGCCATCAGTGCCGGCCAGGGTGAGCGGCGCGGCGATGCGCACGTGCTGCCCATCCAGTGCACGCCAGTCGGCCGGCGCGGCGGCCAGGGTGACGGTGGCCGGGCTGCGTGGCGCAGGCGCCGAGGTCGGCGCAGCCTGCGGCTGGGCCTGGGCGAAAGCGGATGCCGGCATCAGCAGGGACAGGGCAAGGGCGAGGGAACGGCGACGCATCGACAGACGACTCCACGGAAGAGGCGCACAGACTAACCCTGAAATGCGAAACCCCGCCTGCGCAGCGGGGTTCCGGCCTTGGTGGGCAAAGCCGGGTAGTGCCGGCCGCTGGCCGGCAACCTCATGACCTCTGCGCGATGCATGGCTGCCGGCCAGCGGCCGGCACTACCAAAGATCATGAGGCTGCCGGCCAGCGGCCGGCACCACCAGCGGCCGCGGCGGCCGGCACTACTTCAGATTGCCCAGCATCCAGTCCACGGTGGCGTGGATCTGCTCCTCGGTGAGCGCCGGGTTGCCGCCCTTGGGCGGCATGATGCCGCCGTCGGGGCCGGTGTAGCCCTCGATGGCGTGCTTGTAGAGGGTGTCCTTGCCCTGCGCCAGGCGCTTGTCCCAGTGCGAGTGGTCCAGCGTCGGCGCCATGCCCACGCCGGTGGTATGGCAGGCGGTGCACAGGTTGTCGAAGATCACCTTGCCGTCCTTGGTACCCCCGTAGGCCACCTGCGAGGCGGCCTTGGCCAGCGCGGCGGCATGCGCAGCAGCCTGCGCGGCCGCGCCGGTGCTGCCGGCGTACACCGCACCGGTAGGCGAAATGCGCTGTTCGGTGCGTTTGGCGGCGGTGGGCGACACCTCGGGCGGAATCCGGGTGTGGATGAACGCGGCCAGGAGGATCAGACCGAGGGTGATGGCCATCAACAGCGCGATCACCATGGAGAAGCGTTTCAGGAACTCCAGATCGTAATTCCGCACTCTTCGTTACCCCTGGCTGATAGTCGTTGGACCACGGCTGAGCGACTGCGTGATGGGCCGAGTATAGAACGCACGCCGCGCACGACAACAGGCGTCAGGGCTGGTGCGGCGCAGCATGCGGCGGCACCCCGACGAACGCGCAACAGCGGCATCACCCTGCGCCAACAGCCCGCAGGCAGAAACTGCAGATGGCCTCGACCAGTGCGTCCTCGTCGCGGTGCGCTTCGCGGCTGGGTGCTGTCGGGCCCACCATCGCTTCGGTGAAGGCACCCACCAGGCAGGCGGCGGCAGCATGCGCGTCCTGCGCCGGCAGTTCACCGGCCGCCACGCCCTCTTCCACCAGGCGCAGGAACACGTCACCGAAGGCACGGCGGCCGCGCATGCGCTCGGCTTCCACGTCCGGGTCCACCGGTTCGACGATGAAGGCATGGGCCAAGCCCGGGCCGGCCAGAGCACGGCGCACGAAGGCGGTGATGGCCTGGCGCAGGCGCACGCTGGCCGGCTGCGGCGCACTGGCGATGCGCTCCATGATCGCCACCTCATGGGCCACGGCAGCGTTGAGCACTTCCACGAACAGCTCGGCCTTGGACGGGAAGTGGCGGTAGATCAGGCCGGTGGAGACCCCGGCCTGGGTGGCCACGGCGGTTACCGGCGCGTTGCGCCAGCCGCCGGTGGCGACCAGTTCGCGGGTGGCCAGCAGGATCCGTTCACGGGCCCCGGCCAGGCGTTCTTCCATCAATGCTGAGCGTTTGTAGGCCATGTTCTGAGTCTGGTTTCAATTTTTGAATTTGTATTCACTTCTTACCCGAACCCCGCTACGCTGGGGTCCAATCGCCCGCGCGGGCCGCTGCTGTGAACAGCCGCCCGCTTCCCCTTCCGGGTGCGTCCATTCCCCACCTTCCCTCGTGGAGCCATCGCAATGCACGTGCCATCCCTGAACTTCGACCTCGGCGAAGATATCGACCTGCTGCGCCAGAGCGTGGCCCATTTTGCCGCTGCCGAGATCGCGCCGCTCGCGGCCGAGGCCGATGCAACCAACCAGTTCCCGTTGGCACTATGGCCCAAGTTGGGCGAACAGGGCCTGCTGGGCCTGACCGTGGAAGAAGAATACGGCGGCACCGGCATGGGCTACCTGGCCCACGTGGTGGCGATGGAAGAAATCTCCCGCGCCTCCGGCGGCATCGCCCTGTCCTACGGCGCGCACTCGAACCTGTGCGTGAACCAGCTGCGCAAGAACGGCACCGAAGCGCAGAAGCAGCGCTTCCTGCCGGACCTGTGCAGCGGCGCCAAGGTCGGCGCGCTGGCGATGAGCGAACCGGGGGCGGGTTCGGACGTGGTGTCGATGAAGCTGCGCGCGGACAAGCGCGGCGACCGCTACGTGCTCAACGGCAACAAGATGTGGATCACCAACGGCCCCGACGCCGACGTGCTGGTGGTGTACGCCAAGACCGATGTCGAAGCCGGCGCCAAGGGCATCACCGCGTTCCTGGTCGAGAAGGGCATGAAGGGCTTCTCCACCGCGCAGAAGCTGGACAAGCTGGGCATGCGCTCCTCGCCCACCTGCGAACTGGTGTTCCAGGATTGCGAGATTCCCGAAGAAAACGTGCTGGGGGCGGTCGGCGGCGGGGTGCGCGTGCTGATGTCCGGCCTGGACTACGAGCGCGTGGTGCTGTCCGGCGGCCCGCTGGGCCTGATGGCTGCAGCCATGGACGTGGTCATGCCGTACGTGCACGAACGCCACCAGTTCGGTGAGCCGATCGGCAGCTTCCAGCTGATCCAGGCCAAGATCGCCGACATGTACGTGGGCCTTGGTGCCTGCCGCGCCTATGTGTATGCCGTGGCGCGCGCCTGCGACCAGGGCCGTACCACCCGCCAGGATGCGGCCGGCGCGATCCTGTACGCCGCCGAGAAGGCAACGTGGCTGACCGGCCAGGCGATCCAGATCCTTGGCGGCAACGGCTACATCAATGAATATCCGACCGGCCGCTTGTGGCGCGACGCCAAGCTGTATGAAATCGGCGCCGGCACCTCGGAGATCCGCCGCATGCTGATCGGCCGCGAACTGTTCCAGCGCACCCTGTAAGGCACCCCATGAGCATCCTAGGCAGCCAGCTGCAACCGGGCAGCGAAACGTTTGAAAGCAACCGCGCGGCGATGCAGGCCGTGGTCGACGACCTGCACGCCACCCTCGCCCGCACCGCCCTGGGCGGCAGCGAGGCGGCGCGCGCCAAGCACACCGCACGCGGCAAGCTGCTGGTGCGTGACCGCATCGACGCGCTGCTCGACCCGGGCAGCGCATTCCTGGAGATCGCACCGCTGGCCGCACACGGCATGTATGACGATGCCGTGCCCGCCGCCGGCGTGGTCGCAGGCATTGGCCGGGTGAGCGGCGTGGAGTGCGTGATCGTGGCCAACGATGCCACGGTCAAGGGCGGCACCTATTACCCGGTGACAGTTAAGAAACACCTGCGCGCGCAGGAGATCGCCGAGCAGAACCACCTGCCGTGCATCTACCTGGTCGATTCCGGTGGTGCTTTCCTGCCGCTGCAGGACGAGGTGTTCCCGGACCGCGACCATTTCGGCCGCATCTTCTACAACCAGGCCAATCTCTCCGCGCAGGGCATCCCGCAGATCGCCTGCGTGATGGGCAGCTGCACCGCCGGTGGTGCCTATGTGCCGGCGATGAGCGACGAGACGGTGATCGTGCGCGAGCAGGGCACCATCTTCCTCGGTGGCCCGCCGCTGGTGAAGGCGGCCACCGGTGAAGTGGTGACGGCCGAAGAACTGGGCGGTGCCGACGTGCACACGCGCATTTCCGGCGTGGCCGACCACATGGCCGACAACGACCTGCAGGCGTTGGCACGGGTGCGCGCGATCATCGCCCAGCTCAACTGGCGCAAGCCCGAAGCCGCGATGGCACTGCAGCCGGTGGAAGAACCGCTGCTGCCGGCGCACGAACTGTACGGGGTGATCCCGGCCGATACGCGCAAGCCCTACGACGTGCGCGAAGTGATCGCGCGACTGGTCGACGGCTCGCGCTTTGACGAGTTCAAGCCGCGCTATGGCGCAACGCTGGTCACCGGCTTCGCCCATCTGCACGGCTATCCGATCGGCATCATCGCCAACAACGGCATCCTGTTCTCCGAGTCCGCGCTGAAGGGCGCGCACTTCATCGAGCTGTGCACCCAGCGCAACATTCCGCTGGTGTTCCTGCAGAACATCACCGGCTTCATGGTCGGCCGCAAGTACGAACAGGGTGGCATCGCCAAGGACGGGGCCAAGCTGGTCATGGCGGTGGCCTGCGCCAAGGTACCCAAGTTCACCGTGGTGATCGGTGGTTCGTTCGGTGCCGGCAACTACGGCATGTGCGGCCGCGCGTACTCGCCCAACTTCCTGTGGATGTGGCCGAACGCACGCATCGGCGTGATGGGCGGCGAACAGGCCGCCAGCGTGCTGGCCACGGTCAAGCGTGATGGCATCGAAGCCAAGGGCGGGCAGTGGCCAGGCGAGGAAGAGGATGCGTTCAAGGCACCGATCCGCGACCAGTTCGAGCAGCAGGGCCACCCGTACTACGCCAGTGCGCGCCTGTGGGACGACGGCGTGATCGATCCGGTCGATACCCGTCGGGTACTGGCCCTGGCCCTTTCGGCCAGCCTCAACGCTCCCCCGCAGCAGACGCGCTTCGGCGTGTTCCGCATGTGACCTGTGCCATGACCGAGTCTGTTGCCATGTTCAGCAAAGTCCTGATCGCCAACCGCGGCGAGATCGCCTGCCGCGTCATCGCCACCTGCCGCCGCCTCGGCATCGCCACCGTGGCGGTGTATTCCGATGCCGACCGCAATGCGCGCCACGTGCGGCTGGCCGACGAAGCCATCCACATCGGCCCGGCGGCCGCGCGCGAGAGCTACCTGCGCAGCGATGCCATCCTCGACGCCGCACGCCGCAGCGGCGCGCAGGCCATCCATCCCGGCTACGGCTTCCTGTCCGAGAACGCCGACTTCGCCGACGCCTGCGTGGCGGCCGGCATCGCCTTCATCGGTCCGCCGGCCAGTGCGATCCGCGCGATGGGCGACAAGAGTGCAGCCAAGGCACTGATGGCCAAGGCCGGCGTGCCGTTGACGCCGGGCTACCACGGCGACCAGCAGGCGCCGGAATTCCTGCGTACCCAGGCCGACGGCATCGGCTATCCGGTGCTGATCAAGGCCAGCGCCGGCGGCGGCGGCAAGGGCATGCGCAAGGTCGAGCGCAGCGAGGACTTCCTCGATGCGCTGGCCAGCTGCCAGCGCGAGGCGGCCTCGGCGTTCGGCAACGACCACGTGCTGGTCGAGAAGTATGTCGAGCGCCCGCGCCATATCGAAATCCAGGTATTCGGCGGTGGCCAGGGCGAGGCGGTGTATCTGTTCGAGCGCGACTGCTCGGTGCAGCGCCGCCACCAGAAGGTGCTGGAAGAAGCGCCGGCCCCGGGCATGAGCGCCGACCGCCGCGCCGCGATGGGCAAGGCCGCCGTCGATGCCGCGCGCGCTGTGGGCTACGTCGGTGCCGGCACGGTGGAGTTCATCGCCGGCCCGGACGGCGATTTCTACTTCATGGAAATGAACACCCGCCTGCAGGTCGAACACCCGGTCACCGAGTTCATCACCGGCACCGACCTGGTGGAGTGGCAGCTGCGCGTGGCCGCTGGCCAGCCGCTGCCCAAGCGCCAGGACGAACTGGCCATCCACGGCCATGCCCTCGAAGCGCGCTTGTACGCCGAAGATGCCGATCGTGGCTTCCTGCCCTCCACCGGCACCCTGCGCCGCCTGCGCCTGCCGACCCCGTCGGCCAACGTGCGGGTGGACACCGGTGTGGAAGAAGGCGACAGCATCACCCCGTACTACGACCCGATGATCGCCAAACTGATCGTCTGGGACGTGGACCGCGACGCCGCGCTGCGGCGCATGAGCCAGGCCCTGGCCGACTGCCAGGTGGTGGGCGTAACCACCAATGCCGGTTTCCTGCGGCGCCTGGTGCAGACCGATTCGTTCGCCAACGCCAAGCTGGATACCGCGCTGATCGAGCGCGAGCAGGCCGCACTGGCGGTCACCGGTGACGGTGAGCAGGCGCTGTGGGAACTGGCAGCGATCGCCGCCGTAGCAAGCACACCTGCCGCTGCCGCCGATGCACGCGACCCGCATTCACCGTGGCAGGCACAAGATGGCTGGCGGCTGGGCGTGCCTGCCGCGCGCTTAGTGCCGCTGCAGCAGGGAGAGCGGGCACACACGCTGAAGGTGTGGACCACCGCCGATGGCTGGCGCGTGCAGTGCGGTGACGCCGCGCCGAAACAGGTCGTCGGCCATGCCGATGGCCAGACCCTGTCGGTGCAGATGGACGAGCGTCGCTGGCGGCTGCAGCTGCAGCGCGACGGCGATCAGCTGTACCTGTTCGCCAGCGATGGCCAGCACCGCTTCACCCTGCACGACCCGGTGGGCGAATCCGAGCAGTCCAGCGCCGATGCCGGCAGCCTGCTGGCACCGATGCCCGGCAGGATCGTCGCAACGCTGGTGGCGGCGGGCACGCAGGTCAAGCGCGGCACGCCGCTGGTGGTGCTGGAAGCGATGAAGATGGAGCACACCCTGCAGGCACCGGCCGATGGCACGGTGAAGGGCTATCGGGCCAAGGCCGGCGACCAGGTGGGCGACGGCGCGGTGCTGGTGGATTTCGAAGCAGCGTGATGGGGGGTGGGCCGCGCGTTGTCGATCAACGCGCGGCCGGCCACACCTGGCCAAGCGGATCAAGTTCGGCCGTCACCCGCTCGGCTGCACGCCAGCCAAAGCCACAGACCGCCAGTACGCCTTCGGCCATCGGCAGCAGGCCCAGTGCCCGCTCGGCCTCGGCCTCGTTGATCGCTGCGGTGACGAATGCGCCCAACCCCTGCGCGGTTGCCGCGCTGTAGATCGCTTGCGATACATGGCCGGCATCCAGGGTGATCGCGCGGTAGGCCTTGGCGTGGCCGCGATACTTCCAGAACATGCGCTCGAAGCGGCACGCCAGTATCAGCTGCACCGGTGCGTTGGCGAACCAATGCTGCCCGGCCAGCAGGCGCTGGCAGAAGCTGTCCAGGTCGCCGGGCTGCACTGGCATGGGGCCCAGTTCGTGTGCGGTGGCATGGTAGTGGTAGAGGCCCGAAGGCAATCCCTCCACATTGCGCGCCACCACATACGCTTCCACTGGATGCAGACTGCCGGCAGACGGAATGTTCTTCTTCAGGAAGCGCACACCGGGTTCGGTTTCCACCTGCGCCTGTGCCATCAGCACCTGCTGCAGCAGCCGGGCCAGCATCGGCAACGGCATGGCGCGTGCAGCGTCGAAGTTGCGGCAAGTTGCACGTGCCTGCAGCTGCGCCTGCATCGGGTCCTCGTCACAGCGTGGCAAGGACCGTGCGCCGGGCCGGCGGACCGGTGCTTCGGCGGGCGGCGGGCCGAAGCTGCGCACCAGGTCCTGCGCGGTCATCAACTGGCTGCGTTCCATGTCGCCGACACTGTCCACACCGTCCCAGCGCGAGTGCTGGTAGTGCAACGCCGACAGCGGCCACCACTGGCTGTCACGTACCTGCTGTTCGACTGCTGCTGCCTCGGCATGCACCGGATCGTCGCTGACCAGCAGCCCCTGCTCCAGCAGCGCCAGCACGCGTTGCCGTGCCTTCGGCTCTGCCGGTAGCGGCTGCCACTGCTCCGCGCTGCACTGGAGCAGCCACAGGCAGCTGACCGCATCAACCGTGCGCGGCGTCGGCAGATGCGCTGCCCGCACCTGCAGGGATCGTTCGAAGCCCACGCCACTGCCGCCGGCAAGCAGCGCATCCAGGTCGAAATGCGCCCGCTCCAGCGGTTCGACGATCATCGTCCTGCAGCGACGGAAGTTCATTCGATGCGCATCCGGGAGCAAGGTAGGCCGGCGATCATAGCGTGGTGCCGGATACTCACCATCAATTCCCCCTGCGCGCAGCCGATACTGTTTTTTTCCCCTCCCTGCCGGTAGTGAACCATGTCCCGTTCTCCTCTCTCCCCCGAAGTGGTCCAGACCCTGCTCAAGCAGCTGTCCAGCGACGATGCCTTCCGCAGCGCCTTCGCTGCCGACCCGGCCAAGGCACTGATTGCGCTGGGCGCAGATGCTGACAGCGTTGGTGCGTGCAACACGCCGCTGGACTCGCTGGGCGGCAAGGAAGAATTTGCCCGGGCGGCGACGCTGTTGAGCGAGCGCTTGGCCGTGACCGGACCGTTCAAGGTGCCCTTCATGTTCGAAAGCGGCCTGAAGGGGCTGCAGGACTGATCCGCCCTCAGGGTATTCCTGCCTGCTGCGCGCTGGCCGCATCGGCCAGCCGGCGCGCATCGGCCACATTCAATGGCAGCAGGACCAGAGCACCGGCGTCTTCGGCGAAGGCCAGGCCGGTGCGCTGGCGCAACCAGCGTTCCCGGCGCTGCACCGCCTGATCGCGGCCGAGGGCGCGATCGATATCCAGCTGCAGCACATGCCACTGGTACAGCGTGCCGTTGGCCAGTGGCTTCAGCAGTGCCGAAGCGGCCTCCGCATTCCCGGCATCCAGCTCGCCGCGCGCGCGAAGCAGCAACCACAGTTCCTGCAGCCGGGGGTCGGTACTGCGTTCAACCAACGCCTGCAGTGCCGGCCGGCGCGAGCGCAGCTCGGCGTCCAGCCCGGCGCGCTGCAGGTGGTAGGCCACCGACAGCGCAATGAAAGCGCGATGACGCGGCGCAGCGCCGACACCCTCATCGACCGCCGCCAGGGTGCGGTCCAGCAACCGTGCGTACTGCAGCCGGGACCCGCTGCCGCCGGCCTGTGCAGTCCACGCCAGCGACTGCAGGGCCAGGATGTCGCACAGCTCCGGCACTTCGCCACACTGCGCTACGGCCTGGGTCATCTCAGCGGCCGCATCGTTGGCCCGACCCTGCAGGGCGAGCAGGCCGCTGTACTCCATCCGCGCGCCGAGCCCGCGCGAGGTGATGGCTTCACTGCGCTCGTGCGCCTTCTGTGCCTCGCCATCCAGCAGCAGCGCGACCGCCTCCAGCATGTCGCCGTGCCAGTTCGGCAGCGCGCCTGCTTCCTTGAACGCAGCGACGGCGGCCTTGACCTCGCCACGCGCAAGCTGGGTGCGGCCAACAAAGGACAGCACCAGCGCACGGTGTGTCTGATGGCGTTCCAGCAGCGGCATCATGTCGGCAAGCGCGCCGTCATAGTCGCCATAGGCAAACAGGGCCATGGCGTGATTCATCCAGCCGGCCGGATCATCTGGATACAGCTGGGTCAGCATCCGCCACTTTTCCGCACTGCGCTGCGGGGGAGCGCCACTGAAGTCCGCACCCCAGGCGTCCAGATACAGCTGGTCGCGCGCACTCAACCGCGTCCGCCCCGACACCGCCTGGCGGTACAGTTCGCCGGCCGCCGACACGTTGCCCATGGCGTACTGCAGCCGCATCTGCCCGATGTAGGCAAAGGTGAACTGGGGATCCAGGCGGGTCGCCTGCTGGAAGAACAGCAGCGCTTCATCGAAACGCTCCTGCGCCAGCGCATCGCTGCCTTTGGCGTATGCATGCAATGCATCGAGATTGGCGGTAGCCACTGTGGGCAGGGGTTTCTGCTCGCGGCTGACATCGTGCAGCGCCTCACCCAGGTCGCTGCGCAGCGCCTTCACCACGGTGTCGGTGGAGGCCAGGATCGAATCCAGGCCATTGCCATCGGCGAAATGCGTGTACACCGTCTGCCCAGTACGTGGGTCCACGACCTCCACGCCCACCCGTACCTTGCCGTTGAGCTCAAGCACGGTGGGCATCAGCACCGCACGCGCGCCATCGCGCAGCGCAACCTCGATCGCCAGTGCGCGATCCAGCCGCGCATTGGCCGGGCGCTGCATCAGCTGCAGGGTGTCACGCACCTTCAGTTCACTGAGGATGTTGACGAAGCGCGACTGGCCCAGGCTGATGTAGAGCGCCTGTTCCAGGCTGGAATCCAGCTGCGGGTAGGCCGTGCTGTTGCTGACCGCCGCCAGGATCACCCAGTCGCGCTCGGCGAACGCGATCGCCGGCGCCGGCCGCAGCAGCGTCCACATCACCACGGCCAGCACCACCGCCAGTGTCGCCTCGGTGAACAACGCGGCGGGGCGACGCCACAGCGGCAGATCACGCCAGGCCTTGTCCCCCGAACGCGGTCGGCGCAGCGGCGCGCGGCCACGGATGCCTACTTCGAACACCTGCTGGCGTTCGCCGATGCCCTTGAACCGCCAGAGCCCATGGTCCTTCCAACGCAGTTCGTCCGCAGTCCAGGGCAGCTCGCTGCCGGCCCGCCGCGCCATCTGTTCGGCCGCTGAGGACAGCAGCACCTGCCCAGGCCACGCCAGCTGCATCAAACGCGCGGCCATCGGCTTGGCCAGACCCTCGACCTCCACCGGCTTTGCGCCGTGGGCAACGGCCTCGGCACTGTTGTCCCACAACAGCACATCGCCCACGTGCAGGCCGGCGCGCGCACGCAGCACGATGCCGCGCTCGTGGCCCATCGCGTCGACCGCGTTCTGGTAGGAAATGGCGAAACCGATGCCATCGATGGGACGCTCGAAAAGAACGAACAATCCATCGGACCGGTCGATCAGCTGGCCGTTCCAGTGCTGCTGCAGCCCCAGCACCAGGCGGTCATGCTGCTGGAAGAATTCGGCTGCGGCGACATCGCCGATACGCTCCACCAGTTGCAGCGAATCACACAGGTCGGTGAACAGCAGCGCCCGCAGCTGGGCGTTATGCGGGGCCGACGTTCCGTTGTCGCCATTCATCGCCAGGATCTCCGCTCAGTGTCCATCCGGGCCATTGGCCCACCGCAGGCAGTTGCCGCCTGCGCGCTTGGCTTGGTACAGCGCACGATCGGCGCGAGCGTACCACTCGCTCCAGTCCGCGTCAGGGGCCAGCAGGCTGGCACCGATGCTGGCCAGGCTGACGTGCGGGGTACCATGGCTGCGCTCGAGCAGGCCGTGCACCGCGCTGAGGATGAATTCAGCCGCGTGCTGCACGATCTCGACATTGGCCCGGCGCAGGATCAGGCAGAACTCGTCGCCGCCCAGGCGGCAGGCCAGGTCATGTTCGCCGGCCATCGAGCGCAGGATGTTGCCCATGCTCTGCAGCACCCGGTCGCCGGCCTGGTGGCCGTGGCGGTCGTTGATCTGCTTGAAACGGTCGCAATCGATCAGCAGCAGCGCCTGCGGCGGCCCCTCTTCCTGCGTGCGGCATTCCTGCAGGAACAGGGCCAGGCCACGGCGGTTGTGCAGGCCGGTCAGTTCGTCGGTGCGCACCAGCTCACGCGTGTGCGTCAGCTGGTGGGTGGTGATGTACAGGTTGTCCAGCGCGGCTTCCAGGTCATGGTTGCGCCGCCGCAGCTGGCTGATCAGGGCCTGCTCGTTGGTCAGCACACGCAGGATCGTGCGCCGCAGGAAGTAGGCCACCAGCCCCGGGTCGGACTCGACCAGGCGATGGAAATCAGCCGGTCCCAGCTCCAGCACGTGGCAGTCGGCCATCACCCGCGCGCTGGCGCTGCGCGGATGGTCGCCCATCAACAGGCCGAGCTCACCGAAGAACTCATGCCGGCCGAGTGTCTTGAGCACCAGGTCCTCGCCGAAATCCAGCTCGATCAGGCCTTCCAGGATGATGTACATGCACTCGCCGCGATGACCGCGGTGGAACAGCCACTGGCCCGCCTGCAGCCGGCAGGGCTGGGCAAACCGGGCAAACAGGGCGACCTCTTCGTCGGAAAGCAGCGCATGCACGATCTCGGCCATCGCCACCTTGGCGATACCGGTTGTCGTGTCGATGTTCTCGGCCGCACCCCTGCCGGTCATTCCCTGCACCCGCCGCCAGCGTCCCCTGGTGAGCCGCGGAGCATATCAGTGAATCAAACTGTGCGCCGCTTCTCATTTTTGTGAAGACGCGGTGCCCCGCCCTGCATGCCACAGAGTTGCCTGTTCATACCTGTTGAGCGCGGGGAGAAGACAAGCAATATCAATAACTTGCGGTGACCGCGACGCCGATTGTCGCAGCAGCCGCAGATACAACAACGCCGGCAGATCCCCCGATCTGACGGCGTCGTCTGGCCCTTCCCTGGCCACCCTGATCAGTCCGAGCCCTGGTCGTGCCGGCTGCTGGCCGACAGCATCAAGGACTGCGGGAACACAGAAGGTTGCCGGCCAGCGGCCGGCATGACCGGATCACGCAGCCCGTTCGCTGCGCTCGCCATGGAACTGCTCTTCCTCGGTCGAACCGGTCAGCGCGGTGGTCGAGGACTGCCCCTGCTGGATCGCCTGGGTCACCGCATCGAAGTAGCCGGTGCCGACCTCGCGCTGGTGCTTGACCGCGGTGAAGCCGCGCTCGGCCGCTTCGAACTCGGCTTCCTGCAGCTCCACGAACGCGCTCATCTGCCGGCGCGCATAGCCGTGGGCCAGATTGAACATGCCGTAGTTCAGCGCGTGGAAACCGGCCAGGGTGATGAACTGGAACTTGTAGCCGTAGCTGCCCAGCTCCTTCTGGAACCTGGCGATTGTGGCGTCGTCCAGGTTCTTCTTCCAGTTGAAGCTGGGCGAGCAGTTGTAGGCCAGCAGCTTGCCCGGGAACTTCGCATGGATTGCCTCGGCGAACTTCCGCGCGAATTCCAGGTCCGGCTTGCCGGTCTCGCACCACACCAGGTCGGCATACGGTGCGTAGGCCAGGCCGCGGCTGATGGCCTGGTCCAGGCCGTTGCGGGTCTTGTAGAAGCCCTCCACGGTGCGCTCGCCGGTGGCGAATGGCTTGTCGTTGCCATCGATGTCGCTGGTCAGCAGATCAGCCGCCTCGGCGTCGGTACGCGCCACCAGCAGGGTCGGCACGCCCAGCACGTCGGCGGCCAGGCGCGCGGCGTTGAGCTTCTCGATCGCCTCGCGGGTCGGCACCAGCACCTTGCCACCCATGTGTCCGCACTTCTTCACCGAGGCCAGCTGGTCTTCGAAGTGCACGCCGGCAGCACCGGCTTCGATCATCGCCTTCATCAGCTCGAAGGCGTTGAGCACACCGCCGAAACCGGCTTCGGCGTCGGCCACGATCGGCTGCAGGAAGTCGATGTCATCCTTGCCTTCGGCATGGTGCAGCTGGTCGGCACGCAGCAGCGTGTTGTTGATGCGCTTGACCACCGCCGGCACCGAATCGGCCGGGTACAACGACTGGTCCGGGTACATCTGCCCGGCCAGGTTGGCATCGGCCGCCACCTGCCAGCCGGACAGGTAGATCGCCTTCAGCCCGGCCTTCACCTGCTGCATGGCCTGGTTGCCGGTCAGCGCGCCGAGCGCGTTGACGAAGTCGCGCTCATGCAGCGACTTCCACAGCTTTTCCGCGCCCAGCCGGGCCAGCGAATGCTCGATATGGACGGTGCCACGCAGGCGCACCACGTCGGCGGCGCTGTAGTTGCGCTGGATGCCTTCCCAGCGCGGATTGGTGTCCCAGTCGTGCTGGATCTGTTCGGCAGTGGGCAGCGTGCTCATGTCTATCTCCAGTTCGGTTCGTGCGGATGCAGCGGGGAAGGAAGCGGCGGGAAAACCGGCATGCAGCGGTCAGTCGATGCGCGCGTACGCCGGCAGGGTCAGGAAGTCGGTCAGTTCGTTGCTGCGGCTCAACTCGGCCAGCAGGGTGATGGCTTCTTCGATGCGGCCGCCACCGGGCAGCGCCGAGGTATCGCCAAGGCGCGCGGGCAGCTGCGCCAGCGTGGTATCGAGCAGTGCCAGATCAATCGCGGTGCCGTCGTCCAGTTGCTGGCCCGGGGTGTGCAGCCACTGCCACAGCTGGCTGCGGCTGATTTCGGCGGTGGCCGCGTCCTCCATCAGGTGGTGGATCGGCACGCAGCCGTTGCCATCCAGCCATGCGGCCAGGTAGCGCACGCAGACTTCGACATTGCCTTCGAAGCCAGCGCGGGTGATCGTGCCCGGCGGCCGCGCGATCAGTTCATCGCGACCCACGCGCACATCCTGGCGCAGCACGTGGTGCTGGTTGGGCGTGGGCATGTGCTCGTCGAAGATTGCCATCGCCACCGGAATCAGCGCCGGATGGGCGACCCACGTGCCGTCGTGGCCAGCAGTCACTTCGCGCAGCTTGTCGGCACGCACCCGCGCCATCGCCTGCTCGTTGGCGGCGGCATCGTTGTTGATCGGAATCTGCGCGGCCATGCCGCCCATCGCGTGTGCACCGCGGCGATGGCAGGTCTGGATCAGCAGTTCCGAATACGCCTTCAGGAACGGCTGGGTCATGGTCACCTGGCCACGCTCGGGCAGCACGCGGTCAGCGTGGCGGCGGAAGGTCTTCAGGTACGAGAAGATGTAATCCCAGCGCCCGCAGTTGAGGCCGACGATGCGATCGCGCAGGGCGTGCAGGATCTCATCCATCTCGAACACTGCCGGCAGCGTTTCTATCAGCACGGTCACCTTGATCTGGCCGTGCGGCAGGCCGAGCATGCCTTCGATGTGCGACAGCGCGGTTTCCCACAGCGCCGCCTCTTCCATGCTCTGCAGCTTCGGCAGGTAGAAGTACGGACCACGGTCCCTGGACTGCAGCGCGCGCGCATTGTGGAAGGCAAACACCGCCGCATCGAACAGGCCGCCGGCGAGGAACTGGCCATCCACGCGCACATGCTTTTCGTCCAGGTGCCAGCCGCGCGGACGCACGATCAGCACCGCCTGCTCCTCATAAGGGCGCAGCGCGTAGTGCTTGCCATTGGGTGCGGTGTACTGCAGGTCGCCGCGCACCGCAGCGGCCAGCGACTGCTGACCGGCCAGCAGGTTGCGCCAGGTCGGCGAGGTCGAATCCTCGAAGTCAGCCATGAACACCTTGGCGCCGGAATTCAGCGCGTTGATGACCATCTTCGGGTCGGTCGGGCCGGTGATCTCGACGCGACGGTCCTGCAGCGCGGCCGGCAGCGGCGCCACCGTCCAGTCACCGCTGCGGATCGCGGTGGTGTCCTGGCGGAAGTCCGGCAGGCCGCCCTGGTCGAAGAACGCCTGGCGCTCGCGACGGGCCTGCAGCCGCGCCTGCCGGCCGGGTTCCACTGCCCGGTGCAGGGACACCAGCAGGGCCAGCAACGGCGCCGGCAGCACGGTGGCCTGGCCCGCCACCTGGGTCGCCAGGGCGATGCCCGGCGTGGCCTTGGCGGCGGTGGAGGGAACAGCGGAAGCGACGGCGGACATGGCAGAACTCCAGCGTGGGGGAACGACTCCACCGTGCGGCCGCAGCCCTGTATTTGGCAAAACAGTTTTTGCAATGCTTTACATAACTTGTGCTAATACTTGTGACGCCATGACCACGCGCCCCCCGCCAAGTCCTCGTTTTTCCTACAAATCCGATCGGCTGAAGCCGCTGCGCGCGTTCTGCCAGACGGTGCGCCTGGGCTCAGTCTCACGGGCGGCTGAGGCACTTTTCGTCAGCCAACCGGCCATCAGCCTGCAGTTGCAGGCGCTGGAGCGTGAGCTGGGGGTACCGCTGTTCGAGCGCAGCGGCCGGCGCCTGGTGCCCAGTCGCGAGGGCCAGCTGCTGTATGAAATGGCGCAGCCGCTGGTAGAGAGCCTGGACGGCCTGGAAGCGCGCTTCCGCGACAAGGTGCGCGGGCTGGACGCGGGCGAGCTGAACATCGCTGCCAACAGCTCGACCATCCTGTACCTGCTGCCGAAGATCGTCGAACGCTTCCGCCAGCATTACCCCGACGTACGCCTGACCCTGCACAACGCCATCAGCGCCGACGGCACCGACCTGCTGCGCGAGGATGCCGCCGACCTGGCGATCGGCTCGATGACCGATGTACCGGCCGACCTCAGCTATGCGCCGGCCTACCGTTTCGAACAGGTGCTGATCGCCCCGCATGACCATCCGCTGGCCAGCGGTGGCGAGCTGGAACTGGCCGACATCGCCCGTTACCCGCTGGTGCTGCCGCCGAAACGGCAGATCACCTACCGGCTGGTGGACCAGGTGTTCCAGCGTCACCGCATCGCCTACACCGTTGCGCTGGAGGTGGGCGGCTGGGAAGTGATCAAGCAGTACGTGGCGATGGGCATGGGTATTTCCATCGTGCCGGCGCTGTGCCTGAACGATGCCGACCGCGAACGGTTGGCCGCACGGTCGATGAAGCGCTGGTTCCCGGAGCGGAGTTACGGGGTGATCGTGCGACGCGGCAAGGCGCTGTCGGCGCAGGCGCGGGCGTTTATCGAGCTGATCCAGCCGGAGCTGTTCAGCCCGCGCGATTACGACCAGAGCGGGCATTCGGAGCGGTGAGGGGTTGTCGGCAGGGCTGCGCCCTGCACCTGCCGAATCAACGGCAACGGCAGAGGCAACGGCAACGTCAAAGGCAACAGCGGGGATTCCGTGGATGGCGGGGTGGGTCCAGTTGCGGGGGACGCCGTGAACCCATCCCTGGGGGCTTGGCCGCGGCATCCATGCCGCGGACACCCCCGCAACTGGACCCACCCCGCCTTCGACAGATTTCTGCTGCTGTTGGTAGCTGCTGCTCTTGGTGGGTGTCGACCTTGGTCGACACGGTTGATCCACGCCATGCGTGGATGACGATTCCCGGCTTCGGGCTGGATAGACTGAGGCCATGTCCATCGAACTCCGCCACCTGCGCTACTTCCTTGCCGTTGCCGATACGCTGCACTTCGGCCAGGCGGCCGAGCGGTTGGGGATGTCGCAGCCGCCGCTCAGCCAGCAGATCCGGCAGCTGGAGGAACTGATCGGTGCGCGCCTGTTCGTGCGCAGCCATCGGCGTGTGCAGCTGACCGCTGCAGGGGAACTGCTGCAGGAACGTGCGCGCAGCATCGTGCAGCAGGTGGAATCGGCGGTGGATGAAGTGCAGCGCGCGCAGCGTGGCGAGCAGGGTGAGCTGCGTATCGGCCTGACCCGGGCCACGCCGCTGTCACCGCAGATTCCGCGTTCGATCCTGCAGTACCGCCAGCAGTATCCGCAGGTGCGGCTGCAGTTGAGCGAGATGAACACCCTGCAGCAGATCGATGCGCTGCTCGATGGCAGCCTGGATGTGGGGATCATCCGCAAGCGCACGCTGCCGGCCGAGCTGGTGGCGCACAGCCTGTTCGTCGATCCACTGGCGTTGATCGTGCATGCCGACCACCCTGCCCTGCG
This sequence comes from Stenotrophomonas sp. GW821-FHT02D01, assembly GCF_059421765.1. Classification (NCBI taxonomy): domain Bacteria; kingdom Pseudomonadati; phylum Pseudomonadota; class Gammaproteobacteria; order Lysobacterales; family Lysobacteraceae; genus Stenotrophomonas; species Stenotrophomonas sp. GW821-FHT02D01. Next base: position 197,654 of record NZ_JBWKVP010000005.1, on the reverse strand, counting down.
TCGCCTGTCGAAAGGCGGCACGCTGGCGTTGCGTGATCTGGCGCAGGAACCGTTCGTGGCGTTCCGCCGCAGCGCCGGGGCGGGCATCCATGACCACATGATCGCGCTGTGCGCGGCAGCGGGTTTCACCCCGCGCATCGTGCAGGAAGCCGGTGAGGCTTCAACGCTGATCAGCCTGGCCGCTGCGGGACTGGGTGCGGCGATCCTGCCTTCGTCGTGCGACCACATCCGGGTGGAAGGTGCGCGCTTCGTGCCGCTGGCCGATGCCGGCGCGCATTCGGAAGTGCAGTTGGCGTGGCGCCGCGAGGGGGTGACACCGTTGATCCGCAATTTCGCCGGGCTGCTGCGCGAGGCGTTTGCGGAAAGCTGACCCGACCGGTGCCCGGTAGTGCCGGCCGCTGGCCGGCAACTGCACGATGCTTGCGCAGGTCACGAGGTTGCCGGCCAGCGGCCGGCACTACCCTTTGCAGGAAGTCAGGCGGTCACCGGCTGCGGCGCGCGCTGCTGCAGCGCCCACACGATGCCACCTCCGATCAGGGTCAGCAGCGCGGCGAATGCGCACACGCCCAGCCAGTCCCACGCGGCATAGGCCAGACCACCCACGCCGCCCAGCACGCTCGAGCCCAGGTAATAGGCAAACAGGTACAGCGCCGACGCTTCCGCACGCATCGAACCAGCACGACTGCCGACCCAGCTGCTGGCCACCGAATGGCCACCGAAGAAACCGAAGGTCACCAGCGCGATGCCCACTGCCATCGCCGGCAGCCACGGCATCGCCAGCAGCACGATGCCGGCGGCGATCAGGCCGAAGGAGATCGCCAGGATGCGACCGCGCCCATGGCGCGTGGCCTGCTGCCCCATCCACGCCGAACTGAAGGTGCCGACCAGATACACGCTGAAGATCAACCCGACCACGGTCTGGCTGAGGTGGTACGGCGGCGCCAGCAGGTGATAGCCGAGGTAGTTGTAGAGGGTGACGAACACACCCATCAGCACGAACGAGGTGGCGAACAGCCACGGCAGGCCGGGATCGGCGAACAGCGTGCGCCAGCGCGCGGGCAGCTGGCGCAGGCCACTGCGACTGGCCTGGAAGTGGCGCGACGGCGGCAGCTGCAGCCACAGCAGCACGGTGCTGGCCATGGCGATGATTGAGACCACGCCGATACCCCAGCGCCAGCCCCAGTGGTCGGCGATGATGCCGGCCAGCAGGCGCCCGCTCATGCCACCGATGGCGTTGCCGCCGATGTACAGGCCCATCGCCAGGCCCAGCGCGCGGCTGTCCATCTCTTCCACCAGGTAGGTCATCGCCACCGCCGGCACGCCGCTCAACGCCAGCCCCAGCAGGGTGCGCAGCACCAGCAGGGTGGCCCAGTCGTCGACCAGTGCGGTGCACAGCGACAGCGTGGCCGAGGCCAGCAACGCAACGATCATCAGCGGGCGCCGGCCGACCGCATCGGACAGCAGGCCCGCCAGCAGCATGGCCACGGCCAGGGTGCCGGTGGTCAGCGACAGCGACATCGCGCTGCCGGCAGCAGACACACCGAAGTGGCGACTGAACTCGGGCAGCAGTGGCTGCACCGTGTACAGCAGGCCGAAGGTCGAAAAGCCAGCCAGGAACAGCGCCAAGGCGGTGCGGCGGAAGGCCGGCGTTCCCTGCTGGATGCGGGTGTCGACGGGAGCGTCGTCAGTACGGGGACGGTCGGCGAGGGCCGCCGGGGTATCGCCAGTCATGGGAGCGGTGGGCCGTGGGGGCGGCCGGATTGGAGGGGACGGGTCCCAGACTAGGCCCGTCCATCCAGTCGATCCATAACTTGATAGGTCATGATTGATACTTCTGGCATATCGACAAGCTTACAGCCGCTGCCACTCGAAGCCGTCGCCACGGCGGTAGTACACCGCCACTGCGCGGCCATAGATCTTGTCCGCATCGACGAAGCCGAAGAAGCGACCGTCGAAGCTGTTGCCACGATGGTCGCCCAGCACCAGCACCTTGCCGGCGGGCACCTGCAGATCCGCGATGTCCGGGCCACCGCCGCTGTCCAGATCGAGGCTGGCGCGGCGCTCTCCGAAAGCTTCGGTGTCGGCCAGGTCGGCGATCTGCAGCGGCTGGCCGTTGATGCTCAGGTGGCCATCGCGCAGCTGCACGTGGTCGCCGGCCACGGCGGCGACGCGCTTGATCAGGCGGGTGCCATCGGCCGGCGAATCGAACACCGCCACCTCACCCCGCTGCGGCGTGCCAGTAGCCAGCAGCTCCTGGCTGGTGAACGGCAGGCGCAGGCCGTAGGCGCGCATGTCCACCACCACCCGGTCACCCGGTTGCAGCGTCGGCTGCATCGAACCGCTGGGCACGACGTAGTGGTTGGCGAGGGTGTCGCGGGCGGCAGCGAGCAGGCCCAGCATCACCAGCAGCGGCAGTGCCTCCTTCTTCAGCCAGGTGAGCGCGCGCTCTGGGAACGGCGGACGGGCTACAGCATCCATGTCAGGCTCCGGGTGGTGGGTGGGTATCAGACCGCAAGGGCAGGCGTGAGGTTCCCGCGCATCATGCCGGTCTCCATGCCCGTGCCGATCAACGGTCGGCAGCCACCGGGTGCATTCCGGCCGGACGTTATGAAGGTTTTACGCCCGGGCCGGGCACTGGGCATCGCACCTTTACGGCTCCCACGCGCATCGTGTGCCTACCGCGCCGCAGGGCGCTTTGCGCAAGGTGTTGTATGACCCTCCTGGTGATCCGGCATGCGTCGCCGTCGGTGCCGCGTCCGCTGCTGCCGGCCGAGTTGTCCGGCCATCCGGTGCTGTGCACCGACTGCGCCAGCCTGGCCGATGTGCGCCAGTGTCTGTGCCAGCCGCAGGCGCGCACCGCGGACTGGGTGCTGCTTGATGTCGGCGTCGCCGACGAGGCGCAATGGTGTGCCGAGGGCGGTGCGCTGCAGGCGGCGCTGGACGGTCTGCCGGCGGAGTACATCGAACTGCAGTCGCCGCACCAGCCCGGTCTGGAGGCGCGCCTGCGCCTGCAGCACGGCCCGGCCGCCGTGGTGGTCGACCAGCGCAGCCAGCAGGCGGGTTATCCGCTGTCATTGGCCATCGTCAGCCGTCGCCTGGCACGGGAGGGCTGAGCCATGTCGATCTTCATCATCCGTGGCCCGGAAGCGGCGGGCGCGTTGATCCGCACCGCCGCGCCGCTGCCGGCGCCGGTACTGAAATCACTGGTGCACCGTGCGATCGATGCGGGCACCAGCGTGGCGATCCGCGCCTGCGGTTCGGAGCAGGAACTGCTGGACGCGCTGCGCGTGGCCGACCACAGCCGTGGCGAGGTGACGCTGCTGGATCCGGGCGCATGTGCCGACAGCCTGCGCCTGCAGCGGCTGCTGCCCTACCTGCACAACGCGTACGTGGAAGTGCATGACGATGGCGCCGTGGCCGAGCCGTGCCTGCCGGCCGGTGTTGGCCAGCGCCTGGGCATCGCCGCCGGGTACGGCGCGCAGAGCTATGTACTGGCGCTGGATATCGCGCTGGATCACCTGGGGTTGGCCGAGCAGGCGAACCGGGTGCATGTAGGGACGTGATGGCCGGGCTGCGGCCGGCACCCGGGGGTAGTGCCGGCCGCTGGCCGGCAACCTCAACCTCAACCTCAACCTCAACAACAACAACAGCAACAGCAACAGCAACAGCAGAGGCTGGCATTGCGTGGGATGGCGGGGTGGGTCCGGTTGCGGGGGACGCTGCAAGTACGTCCATGTAAGCTCGATCGCGCCTTGCTCGTGTGCGCTGTCCTGCGCACACGGCAAGACCGGGGTTGGGCGTCCTGCCCAACCCGCCCGAGGCATGCCTCGGGCCCATGGCGCTCACGCCCCCGCAACCGGACCCGCCCCGCCTTCGACAGATTTCCGCGACCTGTCGGAATGGGATGGCCTGCTCTTGGTGGGTGTCGACCTTGGTCGACACATGGATCCACGCCATGCGTGGATGAGCGACACAACGAAAAACGGCGGGGTTGCCCCCGCCGTTTTTTCTTTCGTACTTCAGGCCGCGCTTACTTCAGGCCGCGGAACTTCAGCAGCGGCTCCACCGACGGGTCCTTGCCGCGGAAATCGCGGTACAGGGTCGACAGCTCCACGCTGTTGCCGCGCGAGAGGATCTTGTCGCGGAATTCCTGGCCGTTGGCGGCGGTCAGGCCACCGTGTTCGGTGAACCACTGGTAGGCGTCATGGTCCAGCACTTCCGCCCAGAAGTAGGCGTAGTAGCCGGCCGAGTAACCGCCACCCCAGATGTGGTCGAAGTAGGTGGTGCGGTAACGCGGCGGCACCTGCGGCAGGTCGACCTTGAACTTCTTCAGCGCGCTCGCTTCGAAGGCGCCGACGTCCTGCAGCGGGGCATCGGCCTTCTGCGTGTGCCAGGCCAGGTCGAGCAGTGCCGCCGACAGGTACTCGGTGGTCGCATAGCCCTGGTTGAAGCTGCGCGCCTTGAGGATCTTGTCGACCAGTTCCTGCGGCATCGCTTCGCCGGTCTTGTAGTGCTTGGCGTAGTTGGCGAACACCTTCGGGTCCAGCGCCCAGTGCTCGTTGAACTGCGACGGGAACTCGACGAAATCGCGCGAGGTGGCGGTGCCGGCGATCGACGGGTACTTCACGTTCGAGAACATGCCGTGCAGTGCATGGCCGAACTCATGGAACATCGTGGTGACGTCGTCGAAGCTGATCAGCGCAGGCTGGCCAGCGGCCGGCTTGGTGAAGTTGCAGACGTTGTAGACCACCGGCTTGGCACCGGTCAGGCCGTCCTGTTCGACGAACACGTCCATCCAGGCGCCACCGGACTTGCTGTCACGCTTGAAGTAGTCGGTGTAGAACAGGGCCAGCGAGGTGCCGTCCTTGTCGAACACTTCGTACACCTTCATGTCCGGGTTGTAGGTCGGAATGTCGGTGCGCGGCTTGAAGGTGATGCCGTACAGCTGAGTGGCGGCGTAGAAGACGCCGTTCTGCAGCACGTTGTCCAGCTCGAAGTACGGCTTGATCTGCGACTCGTCCAGATCGTACTTGGCCTTGCGCACCTGCTCGGCGTAGAAATCCCAATCCGAGGCGGCCACCTGGAAACCACCCTTCTGGGCGTCGATCACCTTCTGGATCTCACCGGCTTCGGCACGCGCCTTGGCGGTGGCGGCAGGCACGGTGTCGGTCAGCAGCTTCAGTGCGGCCGCCGGGGTCTTGGCCATCTGGTCGCCCAGCTGGTAGTCGGCGAAGGTATCGAAGCCGAGCAGCTTGGCCTTCTGCGCACGCAGCTGGGCCAGGCGCTGCACGGTCTGCCGGGTATCGTTGGCATCGCCACGCTCGGCACGGGTTTCCGAAGCCTTCAGCACGGCGGCGCGCTGGTCGCGGTCGGTCAGCGAACCGAGCACCGGCTGCTGGGTGGTGTTCTGCAGCGGCAGCAGGAACTTGCCATCCAGCTTGCGGTCCTTGGCGGCGGCGGCGGCATTGTTGACCGCGCCCTCGTCCAGGCCGGCCAGCTTGGCCTTGTCGTCCACCACGACCGCAGCAGCGGCGGTCGCAGCCACCAGGCGGGTGTGGAACTGGGTGGACAGCGTGGTTTCTTCCACGTTGAGCTTGCGCAGGCTCGCCTTGTCGGCGTCGGACAGCTGCGCGCCGGCGCGCACCAGGCCGTCGTAGTAGTGCTCGACCAGGCGCTTCTGCACCGGATCCAGGCCCAGCGTCTCGCGCTGGTCGTACAGCGACTTCACGCGCGCGAACAGCTTCGGATCGAGGTTGATCTCGTCCTGGTGCGCGGCCAGCTTCGGCGCCACTTCTTCCTGGATCTTCTGGCGGGCATCGTTGGTGTCGGCCTGGACCAGGCCGAAGAAGATGCGCGACACGCGGGTCAGGGTCTCGCCGCTGCGCTCCATCGCCACGATGGTGTTGTCGAAGGTGGCCGGCTCGGCGCTGTCGGCGATCTTGCGCACGTCGGCCAGATGCTGGCGCATGCCTTCTTCGAAGGCCGGCAGGTAATCGCTGTCCTTGATCTTGTCGAACGGCGGTGCCTGGAACGGCAGGCTGCTGGCGGTCAGCAGCGGATTGGTGGAGGCTTCGGCCGGCTGCTGGGCCGGTGCATTCTGGGCTTCGGACACGGGGGTGGACTCCTTGCCGGAACAGGCCGCCAGCGCCAGGCTGATGGCGGCGGCCAGGACTACGGTACGCGACATGTAAAACGCTCCTTGGGCAGACGGTACGGGATGGCAGCCGTCCACCCTACTCCTGTCACGGGCGCCCGGCATGTGCCGGACGTGGCGTCTACGCTGCCGGCGGCGGCCGGCTCAGACCGTGCCGCGGGTCTTGCCGATCCAGGGCCGGTAGAACTCGCGGATGGTCGCCATGTCTGCGGCATCATCGCCGGTCGGCGTGAACAGCGGGCCGATGCCGATGGTCTTTTCCGGGTAGTGGAAATACGCGGCCAGGATCGGCACGTCGGCCATCCGCGCAATCTTCAGGAAGCCGGCCTTCCAGTCCTTCACGGCCTTGCGGGTGCCCTCGGGGGTGATGGCGAACCACATCTTCTCGTTGTTGCGCAGCAGGTCCACGGCCTGGCCGACAGTGCCCTGCGGCGAGCTGCGATCCAGCGGGATCACGCCCAGCTTGTGCAGCAGCGGGCCCAGTGGCCACCAGAACAGCGAGGCCTTGCCCAGCACCTTCACTTTCATGCCCAGTGCGATCTTGGCGGCCATGCCCCACAGCCCGTCCCAGTTGGACGAATGCGGAGCGATGATGAAGACCAGCCTGGGAACGTTCGGCAGCGTACCGGTCACTTTCCAGCCGCCCATGCGCAGCGTGCAGCGCGCCAGCCAGCGCAGGAAACGGTTGGGCTTGACCTGCGGCATGTTCGGCGGAATGGCCGGCAGCAACGGCGTCGGGTTGTTCAAGCAATCACTCCCAGTCACGTGATGAGCGCCCGCGCTTGATCTGCGCGCGCCCGCGTTTGGCGTCCAGACGACGCAGTTTCGACCCGAAGGTCGGCTTGGTGGCCTTGCGTGGTTTGGGCACGCTCAGCCCGGCCTGGATGAAGGCCGCCAGCCGCTCGCGCGCATCCTCGCGATTGCGATCCTGGGTGCGGAAACGTTGCGCGTCGATGACCAGCACGCCTTCGCCGGTCATGCGCCGGTCGCGCCGCGCCAACAGGCGCTCGCGCAGCGGCTCGGGCAACGAGGGCGAGCCGGCCACGTCGAAACGCAGTTCCACCGCGGTGGAGACCTTGTTGACGTTCTGGCCGCCGGCACCACTGGCACGCACGAAACGCTCGACGATCTCGCCGTCGGGGATTTCAAGCTGCGCGCTGATGATGACCGGTCCACTGCCCATCCGCGCATTGTAGCGGCAGCCGCGTTGCCGTGGCTGCCATCACGCCCCGTATGCCGCCGATCAGGCACCGAACACGCCGCCTTCGCCTTTGCCGGGGGTATGCTTGCCATCCCGTGTACTGCAGGACGCTCCGCATGATCCGCTTCGTTCCCTCCCTGTTGCGCCGCGCGGCCCTGCTGCTGGTGCTGGCCGCAGCAAGCGCACCGGTGCTGGCCGCAGCCCCCACCGATGGCGACATCAACCGCCTGCTGTCGGCCTCGCGTGCGCAGAGCATGATCGACACCATGCTGCCGCAGATCGAAGCGATGCAGCAGCAGCAGTTCCAGCAGGTCGCCGCACAGCGCAAGCTCAACGCCCAGCAGCAGGAACAGCTGCAGCGCATCCAGGCCCGTACCAGCCAGACCCTGCGCCAGGCACTGTCGTGGCAGCAGCTGCGGCCGATGTACGTGGACCTGTACAAGAAGACCTTCAGCAAGGAAGACGTGCTGGCCATGGCCGAGTTCTACGAGAGCCCGGCCGGCCAGAGCCTGCTCGACAAGACCCCGGCGCTGATGCAGAACGTGATGGTGGCGATCCAGACGCGCATGCAGCCGCTGTTCGCCGATCTGCAGAAGGATCTGGAAGCGATCGTCAACGAGCCGGAAAAGAAGTGAGGTAGTGCCGGCCGCTGGCCGGCAACCTCTGGACTTCTGGAATCGCGCAGTTGCCGGCCAGCGGCCGGCACCACCCTCAGGCGTCGACGACCTGCCAACCGAACAGGTCCAGCGCCTTCTGGAATTCACCGTCGACCGGGGCGCGCACGTCCACCGTGCCGCCATCCGGATGCGGGAAGCGCAACCGCTCGGCGTGCAGCAGCATGCGGTGCACACCCTGCATGCGGAAGTTGCGGTTGTGCCGGCCATCACCATGGCTGGTATCGCCGATCAGGTGATGTGACAGGTGCTTCAGATGCCGGCGGATCTGCCGGAAGCGCCCGGTCAGCGGCTGGCAGCGCAGCAGCGCATAGCGCGAGCTGGTGAACTCGCCCACCGGTATCGACAGTTCGCCGGTAGCCAGGCGCTGGAAGTCGGTGACCGCCGGCTTCTTCACCGGCTTGCCGGGACCGCCGTCCAGGTCGTGGTCGACCTGCCAGGCCTCCTCGGCCGGCCAGCCACGGCAGACGGCCAGGTAATCCTTGCTTACCTCGCCGCCCATCAGTGACTTGCCCAGCGCACTGGCCGTATCACGGTCGAAGGCCAGCAACAGGCAGCCGCTGGTGGCGCGATCCAGGCGGTGGACCAGGAAGATCGGCCGGCCCAGCTGCTCGCGCAGGCGATCGGCGAGGAAATCATCTTCGCCACGGGCCAGCTTGCTGTCATGGACCATCAGCCCGGCCGGCTTGTTGACCACTGCCAGCCGTTCATCCAGGTGCAGCAGCTGCAGGGGCGCGGTTTCAATCTCGACCGCGGCGAGGGTGTCAGGTTCGGTGCTCACCGCGCGATTATCCGGATGACACGCTGAATAGGGTAGTGCCGGCTGCTGGCCGGCAACGTCGACGTCGAGGTCGCCCGATGACTGCGGTTGCCGGCCAGCGGCCGGCACTACCGCACCAGGCCAGCGACCCGTGCTACCAGGGTGACGCCCGTTCAGGTGTTGCGCAGCGCCAGCAGTTCGCCATTGCCCACCGGCACCAGGCTGGTGGTGAACGCCGCGTCGGCGGCCAGCAGGGCGCGCAGCGGCGCCATCTCACCGGCATGCGAGGTGGCGTTGTCGACCACCAGCAGGCCGCCGGGGCGCAGTACCCGACGCAGTTGCGGCCACCAGCCTGCGTACTGCTGGCGATCCGAATCCAGGAACAGCAGGTCGATGCAGCCCTGCTCGGCCTGCGTCAGCCACTGCCCGGCATCACCGTGGACCAGGTTGATGCGCTCGCCCAATCCACTGCGGGCGAAATTCGTGCGGGCCATCGCCACCTTGTCGGCGGCGAACTCCAGCGTGGTTACGTGGCCGTCGATGGCAGCGGCGGCCTCGGCCAGCCACAACGTGGAATAGCCATTGGACGTGCCGATCTCCAGCACGCGCCGTGCGTTGCCGAAACGCACCAGCACCGACAGCAGTTCACCGGTGTCGGCGGTGATGTTGAGCATGCGGCGGTCGCGCTCGGTTTCGCGCGCATCGTTGCTGGTGCCGAAGCGGGCCAGTTCATCCTTCAGTGCAGCCAGGTCCATCGGCTCGATCTCCGCGGTACGGGCAATCGCCGGATGGCGATGCGCCAGCGCCATTCTCGCTGCTTCCACCGCGCGTGTCCGTATCCGCGCATTGACGTCATCCACCTCCTATGGACTCCACCGTCAACAGTCGGTGGCGGACGCTGCACCTGTCCTTCTCGTTGCGCAGCAAAGCCTAGGGCGAGCGTCGACACATTTTCGTAATTTTCTTAGGCCCCGTTTTATCGGGCCATTGCGATAGTCCGCGCCCGCAGCAGTGCATTCAACGCATCTGCCGCATTTCCCCTGGATTCCCGCAAGGACATGGCCATGGCCCACGACATCCTGGCAATCGGCGCCCACCCTGATGACATCGAACTGGGCTGTGGCGGCAGCTTGGCCAAGCTCGCTTTCGCCGGCGCCCGCATCCATGCCCTGGTACTCAGCCGGGGTGGACGCGGCTGTCACGATGGCGCTGATCGCAGCGACGAGTCGCATCGCGCGCTGCGGCAACTCGGCGCCCGGCAGGTGCTGCAGCATGATTTCCCGGATACCTGTTTCCCGTCCTGCCGCAACGCCATCATCAGCGCCTTGGAACAGGCGTGCGAAGCCATCCAACCGCAACGCGTCTACACGATGTGCGGTGAAGACCATCACCAGGATCATCGCACCGTCCATGAAGCCTCGATCGTCGCCTGTCGCAGCGTCCCGCAGATCCTGTGCTACGAAAGCCCAAGCACGCTGCCGCAGTTCGCACCGCAGGTGTTTGAAGACATCAGCGTGCAGTTGGAGCTGAAGATCCGCGCACTACGCGAACACGCCAGCCAGGGCGATCGCCATTACATGCAGGAAAGCCACCTGCGCTGCCATGCCCAGTTCCGCGGCCAGCAGGTGGGCATCGGCCCCAGCGAGGGCTTCCTGCCCCATCGGCTGGTGCTGTGATGAAGACCCTGCTGTTCCTGGCGATGTGCGCCTTCATCGTCGTGCGCCTGCTGGTCCACGCAACGCGCAGGCCCAGCGGGCAGCTGCGCAGCATCGATGCGATCGTGCCGGCCTACAACGAAGCACCATGCCTGCAGCGTTCGCTCACCGATCTTCTGCAGAATCCGTACATCGCGCGGGTGATCTGCGTGAACGATGGCTCCACCGATTCCACCGCGCAGGTGTTGGACGCACTGCAGCTGCAATGGCCGGGGCGACTGCTCGCCGTGCACCAGTCCAACACGGGCAAGGGCGGCGCGTTGATGCACGGGCTGCAGCATGTGGCCACCGCCCAGGTGTTCCTGACCGATGCTGACACCCGCATCGATCCGCGCAGTACCGGCCTGGGCCACCTGCTGGCGGAAATCGAACGGGGTGCCGACGCAGTGGGTGGTGTGCCATCGTCCTGCCTGCAGGGCGCCGGCTTTCTTCCGCACGTGCGTGCCAGCCTGAAGCTGCCGATGATCGTCATCAAGCGCAGCTTCCAGCAGTGGCTCGGCGGAGCGCCGTTCATTGTCTCCGGCTCCTGCGGGCTGTTCCGCACCAGCGTGCTGCGCAAGGTAGGTTTTTCCGACCGCACCCGGGTCGAAGACCTGGACATGTCCTGGTCGCTGGTGGCCCAGGGCTACAAGGTGCGGCAGAGCATCCGCTGCGTGGTGTACCCGCAGGAATGCAGCACGTTGGTGGAGGAATGGCGACGCTGGCGGCGCTGGATCGTCGGCTACGCCGTATGCATGCGCCTGCATCGGCGGTTGCTGCTGACCCGCTTCGGGCTCTTCAGCATCCTGCCGATGATCCTGCTGGCGCTGGTGGGGATCGCCGCTGGGCTGCAGGTGGGATTTGGCGCCGCTACGGTGCATGGCCCCGCTGGCCTGGTAGTGGCGATGGTGCCGCTGGTCTGGATCGGCATCGTGATGGCATTGGGTGTGGTCAGTGCCGTGCACCACCGGCGTCCATGGCTGGTACCGGCGGCAGCGTTCTCCGTGCTGTATGTGCTGCTGGCCTATGCGGTCTGGCTGATCCACGGACTGAAGGGGCTGTTCACCGGCCGCGAGCCCGCACGCGACAAGCCAACGAGGTATCCGCATGTGGTGGAGTGAACTGGAAGCAATGGCCAGCGAACTGGCATTGCTACAGCCCCACCTCGATCCATGCGCGGACATATCGCCACAAGCCACGGTACGCGGCGCGGTGAGTGTCGGCGTCGGCAGCCGCATCTGCCACGGCGCCCACATCCAGGGTCCGGTGTTGATCGGACGCGACTGTCTGATCGGCAATCATGCGCTGCTGCGTGGTCCGCTGCGTATCGGCGATGGCACCCGCATCGGCTTTGCCAGCGAACTCAAGAACGCCGTGGTCGGCCAGCGGGTCAGGATCGGTCCGCAGTGCTTCATCGGTGACAGCCGCATCGACGACGACGCGTATCTTGGCGCTCTCGTACGCACCAGCAATCACCGCCTAGACGGCGCGTCGATCGCCGTGCATGTCGATGGCCAGATCGTCGACAGCCAGCGCGACAAGCTCGGCGCATGGATTGGCGAAGGCGCGGCGCTGGGCGTCGGCGTGATCATCCTGCCCGGTCGCATCGTCGCACCGGGCAGCCAGTTCGGTCCGCGGATCACCGTGGAACGGAACCTGCCCGCAGGCCGCTATCGCCTGCTGCAACACCTGCATTCCCAACCCCTGGAGTAATCACCATGCGATTCATCAATCGTGGCGTACTGCCGTGCGCCCTGCTGCTGGCCGCCGCCAGCGCCCATGCCGGTGTCGACCGTGTTTCCCTGCAGCTGGACCACACCGATTACAACGAAGGCTTCGGCAAGCGCGACGTGCAGACAATGGATGTGGCAGGTCGCACCGGCGCCAGCCGCTGGCACCTGGGCCTGGCCCACGGCGAGCGCGATTACGGCACTTCGCGCTACAGCGGAAACCGGGTGCAGGGTTCGTTGCATCACGACTGGTCAGCCACCGTCGCCACGCGTACGTCGGTGATTGCGTCCAACGACGATCCGGTCTTCGTCAACCGCCAGATCAACCAGGACATTCTGTGGAAGGTGGCCGGACAGACCGTGCTGAGCGTGGGCGGCAAGTACGCCGAGTACCACGGCAGCGGCTACGTGAGCGGCTGGTCGGTGGGTGCTTCGCACTACTTTCCGCGGGTGATGGCCTCGATCAAGCATGAGCGCCATCGCCAGTCCAACGGCCCCGACGGGTACGGCACCACCATGTCGCTACGGCTGAAAGATGCCCAGGGGCGTGGCTCGACCCAACTGTGGCTGGGCAGCGGCACCTCCGGCTACAGCGCCGAGGCCGATCCACTGTTGCTGCGTGAGCACGATGCCCGGCGCGTGTTCCTGCGCCGCAGCCAGCCGCTGGGAGAGCACCTGGTACTCGACGTCGGGCTGGGCAAGACCTGGCACAAGACGCGCCTGGATCGTTTCCAGAGCCTGCATTCGCAGGTGGGCCTGGGCTACCGCTGGTAAGCCCATCGGCGACGACGGTCCGCCGTCGTCGCTGCTTCAGCAGGCTGCGGTCATCGCCACCACGCACGCGCCAATGCGAATGCGCCAACCGCACCGGACACCCAGCTCCACGCCGGCACGTCGCCCCAGTACCAGCCCGGCGGCTGCAGCACGTACATCAAAGCGGCGATCGCCAGCAGACCGACACCGGTGATCGCCCCGACCGCGCGCTTCTGCAGACGCTGCAGGCTCGCATCGAGCGCAACCAGATCGCGCGAGCGCATCGCCAGTTCATGGCGACCTTCCACCTGCTGGGTCAGCCAGGCGTGCACCAGGCGCGGCATGTCCGGCGCATGGGTCATGATTTCCGGCAGGCGCTTGCCGATCTCGCGCACCACGCGGCGCGGGCTGTAGCGCTCGCGCAGGATCTTCGCCAGCACCGGCTTGGCCACGGCCCAGATGTCGATCTGCGGATCGAGCTGGCGGCCGACGCCTTCGATGTTGAGCAGGGTCTTCTGCAGCAGGATCAACTGCGGCTGCAACGTCAACTGATAGCGCTGGGCCACGCGGAACAGCTTCATCAGCACTTCGGCCAGCGAGATCTGCGACAGCGGGCGGGTGAAGTACGGCTCGCACACCGAACGCACTGCCGCTTCCAGATCATCGATGCGCACGTTGTCGGGCATCCAGCGCGCCTGCACGTGCAGTTCGGCGATGCGGCGGTAGTCGCGGTTGAAGATGGCCATGAAATTCTCGGCCAGGTAGTACTGATCTTCCTGCGAAAGCTGGCCCATGATGCCGAAGTCCAGCGCGATGAAGCGCGGGTTGTCGCGGCGCATCGGATCGATGTCGACCCAGATGTTGCCGGCGTGCGCGTCGGCATGGAAGAAGTTGTCGCGGAACACCTGGGTGTAGAACACCCGCACGCCCTTGGCGGCCAGTGCCTTGCGGTCGATGCCGGCCTTGTCCAGCGCGGCGATGTCGTCGGAAGGAATGCCCCATACGCGCTCAAGGGTCAGTGCGCGCTCGGCGGTATGGCTCCAGATCACTTCCGGTACGTACAGGTCGTCGGAGTTCTCCCAGAAACGGCGCAGCACGCTGGCATTGGCGCCTTCGCGCTGCAGGTCCAGCTCGGCGGCCAGGGTGTTCTCCACCTCGGCCACCACTTCGCGCGGGCGGATCTTGTCGGCGCGTGGATGGGTGCGCTCGACCAGCGTCGCCAGCGAGTTGAGCAGGGCGATGTCGGCGTCGATCTGTTTTTCGATGCCCGGGCGCAGCACCTTGACTACCACCTGGCGGCCGTCGGCCAGGGTGGCCGCGTGCACCTGCGCGATCGACGCCGAGGCCAGTGGCTCGGTATCGAAACTGGCGAAAGCTTCGCTGACCGGCAGGCCCAGCGCTTCCTCGACGATGCGGCGTGCCGCGTCGCCGTCGAAGGGCTTGACCCGGTCCTGCAGCAGGGTCAGCTCATTGGCCACGTCCGGCGGCACCAGGTCGCGACGGGTGGACAGGATCTGCCCGAACTTGACGAAGATCGGCCCCAGGTCCTGCAGCGCCAGTCGCAGGCGTGCACCCCGCGACTGTGCCGCGATGGCGGCCGATGCGCGCGGCACGAACGGCTTGGCCAGACGCAGCCAGCGCTCGGCCGGGGTGCCCTGCAGCAGGTCGTCGAGGCGGTAACGCAGGATCACCCGGCCGATGCGGCTGGCCCGCAGCAGCGCCTTCATGCGGCACCCCGCAGGCGCTGCACGCGTGCGCCGAGGCGCTCGACATCGTCGCGCAGCACGTCCACGTCATCGTGGAAGGCATCCAGCTCGGCACGTGGTACCACGTCGCGCGATTCCTCGGTGATGAATTCAGCGGCGCTATGGGCGAGGTCGATCGCACCCTGGCGGGCATGCTGCAGGGCGCTGCGCAGGGTGTTGGCCACCTGCACGCCCAGCACGTCGCCGAACACGCTGACGAACGGCTGCTGCCAGTCGGGATCGAAGCCCTTGGCCAGCTGCTGCAGGCGGCGCGCCAGCTCGGCATCGCCGGCCACGCGCACGCGCCCCTTGCCGTTGTCAGCGCCCTGGCGGGCACGCGCCAGCAGCGGCAGCTGTGCCAGCACGCCGGCCAGGCTGCTGCGCACGGCCAGGTCGGCTTCCTGCGCATCCACCGGGCCAACCCGCAACTGGTCGCCGTCGACGCTGATGCGCATTGCCAGCGGCGGCGCGTCCAGGGTCAGGTCGATATGGCGACCGTCGAGGCTGGCCAGTGCGTGGCGGGTATCCGGATCCAGCGCCAGCGCGCGGTTCAGGGCGATCTGCAGAGCGCGGCCAGCGACCGGCTTGAGGGACTTGAGCAGGGAAAGAGCCATGTGCGCATTCTACCTGCGTGGGTGGGGGGCTTGGGCCGGGCTGCCGCCCGGCACCCGCAGACGCAACGGCAACATCAAAAACCGAAGCAACAGCAACAGCGGGCATTCCGTGGGGAGGCGGGGTGGGTCCGGTTGCGGGGGCCGCTGCAAGTACGTCCCTGTAAGCTCGGTCGCCGCATCCATGCGGCTCACGCCCCCGCAACCGGACCCACCCCGGCCTTCGACAGGTTCCTGCCGCTGTTGGTGGGTGTCGACCTTGGTCGACACGGTAGATCCACGCCATGCGTGGATGGATTTCTGGTTCATCTGTGCCTCACGCGGAAGGCCGATGAAGGTTCATGCTATGGAGCCACGCAACGCACAGGACATCGCATTTCCATGGCACGGACACGGGTTGGCATCATCTTCGGTGGCAGGTCTTCAGAACACGAAGTTTCGCTGCAGTCGGCGAAGAACATTCTCGACGCGCTCGACCGCGAGCGCTTCGAACCGGTGCTGATCGGCATCGACAAGCAGGGCCAATGGCACCTGAGCCAGCCGGACACCTTCCTGCTCAATGCCGAGGATCCGGCGCGCATCGCCCTGCATCCTTCCGGTACCGCGCTGGCGGTTCTGCCCGGCACCGAGCAGGCGCAGCTGCAACCGACCGATGCGGGCAGCGCGCTGGGGCAGATCGATGTGGTGCTGCCGATCGTGCACGGTCCGCTGGGCGAGGACGGTGCGCTGCAGGGCCTGCTGCGCATGGCCAACCTGCCCTTCGTCGGCTCGCCGGTACTGGGTTCGGCGGTAGCCATGGACAAGGATGTAACCAAGCGCCTGCTGCGCGATGCCGGCCTGCAGGTGGCGCCGTGGGTCTGCATCCGCCGCCATGAAGCCGATACGGTCGATGTCGATGCCCTGATCGCGGCACTCGGCCTGCCGCTGTTCGTGAAGCCGGCCAACCAGGGCTCATCGGTGGGCGTGAGCAAGGTGAAGGACGCCGACGGTTTCGCCGAGGCATTGCAGACTGCGCTGCGCTACGACCACAAGGTTCTGGTGGAATCGGCCGTGGTCGGCCGCGAGATCGAATGCGCTGTGCTCGGCAACGAGCGGCCGCAGGCCAGCATCTGTGGCGAGGTGGTGCTGCACGACGAGTTCTACGCCTACGACACCAAGTACATCAACGAAGATGGCGCCGAAGTGGTGGTGCCGGCCGCGATCGACGCGGCGACGCAGGCGCGTATCCAGGACATCGCGCTTCAGGCGTACCAGGTACTGGAATGCGCCGGCATGGCGCGCGTGGATGTGTTCCTGACCGCGGATGGTCGGATCGTCATCAACGAGGTCAACACGCTGCCCGGCTTCACCCGCATCAGCATGTATCCGAAGCTGTGGGGCGCTAGTGGCGTGGGCTACACGGCGCTTATCACGCGCCTGATCGAACTGGCGATGGAGCGGCACGACGCCGATCGCCGATTGCACAGCGCGGTGCGCTGACCGCGCTTCGGCAGTGCCGGCCGCCGGTCGGCAACCCCGGGTAATCGAGGTTGCCGGCCAGCGGCCGGCACTACTGCTCAAGCGGTCATGTGCGCTTGCGGAACATCGAGATCACCGCCAGCACCAGGAACACCACGAACAGGATCCAGGCGATGTTGCTGGCGGCACCGGCGATGCCGGAGAAACCGAGCACGGCGGCGATGATGGCGATGACAAAGAAGATGACGGCGTAATGCAGCATGGTGCTCCTCGCAGGTGGTCGGCCGTGGGTGGCGTTGTGTCCATCCTGCGCATCTGCCGGTGTGCAACCGGTGATGGCGATCTCTGCGCGTAATGAAGGCTTCAGCGCGGTGATGCCGCCGTCATGATGCGGCCTTCAGTCGTCGCAGCCCTTCTTCGATGCTGACCTGCGGCACGTAGCCGAAATCACGGCGCGCCGGCTCCATGCTGTACCAGTGCGGCGTGCACAGCTGCTCGGCCAGGAAGCGCGTCAGCGGCGGCTCGCCACGCAGGCGCAGCAGCGGCCACAGCCGCTCGCAGATCGCGCCGATCCGATACGCCGTCTTGAAGCTGATCGCCTTGTCCACGGTTGGAGCGCCCACCGCCTGCAGCAGCTTGTTGACCAGCTCGCGCATCGGCAGCGGTTCGCCATTGGAAATGAAGTACGCCTTGCCGGCGCAGGCCGCGCCCGGTGCCAGCGCCTCGAAGGCGAGGAAATGCGCCAGCGCGGCGTTGTCGATGTACGTGGTATCGACCTTGTTGTTGCCGTCGCCCACCAGGCGCAAACGGCCAGCACGTGCACGATCGGCCAGGCGTGGCACCAGCTGCTGGTCGCCCGGGCCCCAGATCAACCGCGGACGCAACGCCACGGTTGCCAGGGTCGCGTCATTGGCCGCCAGCACGCGCTGTTCGGCAATCGCCTTGGTCGCCGCGTAGGGCGCCTGGAAATCCTCGCCATACGGCACTTCGTCCGCACCCAGTCCTTCCACCGGGTGCGTGGCGCGGTGGGTCACGCTGGGCGTGGAGGTGTAGACCAGCCTGCCGATGCCATGCGCGCGGCAGGCGGCGATGACGTTGTCGGTGCCGACCACGTTGGCCTGGTGGTAGCTGTCATAGCTGCCCCACGCACCCGCCTTGGCACCGTTGTGGAACACCGCATCGACGCCGGCCACCGCATGCAGCACCGCCTGCGGATCGGCCAGGTCACCGCGGATCTGGCCCACGCCCAGCGCCTGCAGTTCCGGGTAGTGGCTGCGGTTGAATGCCAGCACCTGGTGGCCACGTTCGACCAGGCCACGGCACAGCGCCTGGCCAAGGAAACCACCACCACCGGTGACCAGGATCTTCATGCGCGCTTCTCCAGTTCGGCGCGTGCCCAGACGGCGAGCTTCTCGCGGCCGATCTTGGCGTTGTGACGGATATCGACGGGGAACGCCGGATGCATCAGCACGTGTTCCAGCTTCATCTCGGGCAGACGCGCCGCGGCCGTGGCATGCAGCGCCTCGCGCAGAGCAGGGCTGTCGGACTGGCCACGCTGCAGCTCCACGCACAGCACCGGCACCTGCGCACCGGCCGCGCCGACGCCCACCAGCGCCGTGCGTGCCACGCCGGGTACGGTGTTGAACACCGGCTCGACCTGTTCGGTGTACAGCGGTCCGTGGGCGGTTTCCACGCGATGGGTCTTGCGGCCACAGAACCACAGCCGGCCCTGCGCATCGAAGTAGCCGACATCGCCCATGCGATGCACGATGCGGACGCTGCCATCGGCCAGGGTTTCGCTGATCTTCGCCGCCGCCGTCGCCTGCGGACGGTTGAAATAACTGTCGGTGGCCGTCGGCCCGGCCACGGTGATCTCACCGATCTCGCCCACGGCCAGTACGCGCGCCTGCGACCAGTCCGGCAGCGGCGCATCGTCGATGGCAATGATGCGTACTTCGTTCGGTGCGACCACGCTGCCGACGCAGGTGCCGGCACCGCCCTCGGTGGCCGCGCGCGTACGCTCCAGCTCGCGCCCCTCGACCACCGCCACCGGCAGGCACTCGGTGGCGCCATACGGCGTCCAGAACTGGGCATCGGCCGGCAACAGGCTGCGGATGGTGGCGACCACGTCCGGCGGCACCGGCGCACCGGCCGAGGTCACCCGGGTCACCGTCGGCAACGGCCGCCCGTGCCGCGCCAGCACCCGCATCAGTGCGGGCGAGCCGAACAGCTGAGTCACGCCGAAACGCTGGATGGCGTCATGCAGGCGCGCCGGGTCGGCCTGGGCCGGCCGGGTCGGGTCCATGTCCGGAATCACCGAGGTCAGGCCCAGTGCCGGATCGAACAGCGCAAACGGCGGGAAGGTCGGCAGGTCCACCCCACCCGCCTCCATGCCGAAGGCGCTGCCCAGCAGCTCGATCTGGCCGACGAAGTGGCGGTGGCGGTAGACCACGCCCTTGGGCACGCCGGTGGAGCCGCTGGTGAACAGAATCGCCGCCGTGTCCTCGCCATCGGTGTCGGCCAGCATCGGGCCACTGTTGGCGCCAGCACGCTCCAGCGCGGCCAGCGTGGTACCGCCCCAGCCCAGGCGGCGGCCGACCGTGACCAGACGGGTCGCCGAAGGCGCCCAGCGCAGCGCCAGCCGCGCCACGTGGGCCAGCGGGATGCCGATGAAGGCCTGCGGCTGTGCCTCGTCCAGGCACTGCTTCAGCGCGCGCTTGTCGATGCCCGGATCGACCAGCACCGGCACCGCGCCCAGCTTGAACAGGGCGAACATCAACAGGAAGAACTCCGGCGACGGCCGCACCATCACCACCGTGCGCACCCCGCGGCCGATCCCGTAACCGGCCAGGCCGGCCGCCATCGCATCGCTGCGGGCGTCCAGCTGGCGGTAATCCAGGGTCACGTCGTAGGCCGCCATGCCGTTGCCGGCGCCGCGGCGGCCGGGGCAGCGGATGGCGATCTGGTCGGGGCGTTCACGCGCCAGCTCGGGCAGCCGCGCGGCGATGTTGCAGGATCGGTTCATCCGTTCATTGTCGCCGCTTACGGAATTTCTTGCGCGGCGGCCGCCAGCGTGGAAAATCCGCATCCTCGTCCCTTCCCCGATGCCGCCCGAGGCGGTTTGCCCATGCAACATCCCTGCATGACCTGCGGCGCCTGCTGCACCCAGTACCGCGTGGCCTTCCACTGGATGGAATCGGACGAGGTCACCCCCGGCGGCGTGCCGCACCAGCTCACCGAGGTGCTCGACCCGCACCGCCTGTGCATGCGCGGCACCCATTCCAAGCCGGTGCGCTGCGTCGCGCTGGACGCGCAGATCGGCGTCTATTCGCGCTGCACGATCCACCCCAACCGCCCCAGCGTGTGCCGCGAGGTGGATGCATCGTGGGAGTACGGCAAGGCCAGCCCGCAGTGCGACAAGGCCCGCATCGCCTATGGGCTGGATCCGCTGACCCTGGCCGACTGGCGCTGGCGCGACGGCGCGGACAACGACGACGACCACCCGGACGACAACGGCAACAGCCCCTCGCCACAGGCGCCGATCGCCGCGTAGTGGTAGTGCCGGCCGCTGGCCGGCAACTTCATGAACCCGGCGCGCATTGCGCGCTTGCCGGCCAGCGGCCGGCACTACCGGGATCCGACCCGAGAACCGATCAGATCGGGTTCGCGTCCAGGAACGCCCGGATCTCCGGCACCAGCACTTCATGCTTGTCTTCCAGCACGTAGTGGCCGGCATCCTCGAAGGCATGCACCTGCGCCTTCGGCAACGCCGCCTGGAAGCCCTTCAGGAAGTGGTGGTCGAACACGAAATCACGCAGGCCCCAGCCGAGGAAGGCCGGTCGATCGGCGAACGACGGCAGCGCCTTGCCGGCGCGCTCCAGCAGTGACCACGCCTTGTCGGCCGGCGACAGCGGAATGTCCTGCATGAAACGGATGGTGCTGATGCGGTTGGCATAGCTGTTGTACGGCGACACGTAGGCGCGGCGCACATCGGCCGGCATCTTCCGCTCCACGCCCAGCCACGAGGCACCGGAGGAGAACGCATTGAAGGTACGGATGATCCACTCGCCGATCTTCCAGTGCCGGCCCAGCGCGATCTGCCACGGCATCTTCTTGGCCGCCGGCATCGGGAACGCGGCGGTGTTGAGCACCACCAGGCGCTTGACCTGGTCGTGGTGCGACAGCGCCCAGCCGAAGCCGATCATGCCGCCCCAGTCGTGCACGGCCAGCGTCACCGGGCCGGTGATGCCCAGATGCTTCAGCAGCGCATCCAGATCATCCACCCGCGACTGCAGCGTGTACTCGTAGCGGCTGTCGTCGGGCTTGTCCGACAGGCCCATGCCGATATGGTCCGGCACGATGCAGCGGTACCTGTCCGACAGGCCGGCCACCAGCGTGCGCCAGTAATAGCTCCACGACGGGTTGCCGTGCACCATCACCACCACTTCGCCATCGCGCGGGCCTTCGTCGAGATAGTTCATCGACAGGCCGGGGCGGACCTCGAAACGCTGCGGGTGGGCGGGGTAACCGGGAAGCTGGGACATCGGATCGCACCTGTAGAAAGGGCCGGTAGAACCGGCCCTTGGACACTTGGAAAACTCATCGCTGTCCGTCGCGAGCGATTGGCTGGCAGGTGCGGACGGCGCGCAGCAGGTCAGCGGTGACTTTTTTACCAGACCACTTCAGCCATCGAGCAGTTCAGGCCCGAGCCGATGCCCAGAAGCGCGATGCGGTCGCCCTTCTTCAGCTTGCCCAGTTGCTTGAGCTTGCTCAGCACGATCGGCACCGAGGCCGGACCGATGTTGCCGTGCTCGCCGAAGATGGTCATGACCTTCTTCGGGTCGATGCCGAAATTCTTGATGAACGCCGCGGTGTGCGGCTGGCTGACCTGGTGGATGACGAACTGGTCCAGCTCTTCCACGGCCCAGCCCAGTGCGATCTTGGCGGCGGTGAAGGTCTTCTGGGCCAGCTTGATGCCCTCGATCAGCAGCATGCGGGTGTCGGTGACCATGCGGTCCAGGTTGCCCAGGCACAGCTGGTTCCACTCGGTGGCCGAGCGGGTCACGCCACCCTTGTAGCGCGGCGCGTCGGGCACCAGCTCCGAACGGGCCATCACCATCGCGGCTGCACCGGAACCGGTGGTCAGCGCCGCCAGCTCGTTGCGGAAGTCGTCAGCGGTGACGTCCGGCGCGGTCATCCGCTCCAGGGTCTTTTCGTACACCAGGTTGGCGGTCTCGCCATCGACCACCAGCGCATAGTCGATCTCACCGCGCTCAAGCATGCGCGCAGCGATGTCCATGCCGTTGATGAAGGCCAGGCAGGCATTGGCGACGTCGAAGGTCATGCACTCGTCGCTGACACCGAGGTTGCCGGACACGATGGAAGCGGTGGACGGCTCCAGGTAGTCACGGCTGACCGAGGTGTTGATCAACAGGCCCACCTGCGTCGCATCGATGCCTGCGTCTTCCAGCGCCTTGCGGCCAGCCATGGTGGCCGCATCGGACGCCAGGACACCGTTGTCCCACAGGCGGCGCGCGTGGATGCCGGCGATGTCGCCGAGGACGTCGGTACGGATACCAAGGCGATCCAGCGTCGGCTGCAGGCGTTCGTTGATTTCCTTGGTCGTCAGCGTGTGCGGCGCATCAACGTGAGCCAGGCCGGCAATCGAGACATTCTTGAAGAGCATCGAGGTTAGCGCCAAGGCTCAGGCAAAGGGGGCGCTATTCTATAACCCCCCGGGCCTTCACCGCATCTTTACGAATTCAGCCTTGGCCGTATGGTGAAGGATTCAGCGCGGCGGGCACTGGAAGGCGGCAAAGCGCTGGCTGCCATCGGCAGGGGCCGCAGCGGCCTGCACGGCGTTGGCGCCGGTGGTCGGGGCCTCGTTGCGGGCCAGGGTTTCCAGCTCTTCCTGCACGCGCAGCGGGTTGCGGTTGTAGAAGCCGACCTTGCTCTTCACGGTCACCACTACTTCGCCCTTGGAGATGCAGCCGGCCGGTACCGGGCCTGCCGGCAGCACGCGGGTCGCCTTGCCGGCCGGTTCGATCGGCACCCAGGTGCAGGCGGTGACGGTGAGCAACAGGGACGACAGCAGCAGAACGCGCATGGGCAGGATCCTGGAAGGGAATGTCAGGAGTGTGCCTGAACCGTCTGAATCAGGGATAGCCGGTGAGCCCCCATCGTGAGGTTGCCGGCCAGCGGCCGGCACTACCACCGGAGGCCTGCCCGCCGGAGCGGGCAGGCACATCCCTTATTTCTTGACCGGGTTGCCTTCGGCATCGATCACGGTCACTTCGCCCAGGTTCAAGGCGCGCACGGCCGCTTCGGTCTGCTTGAGGTCGCCCACCACCACCCAGGTCAGCGCCTGCGGCTTGATTTCCGCTGCCGCCTGCTGCACCTGTGCCGGGGTCATCGCTTCGATCTCGGCCTTGCGGCGCAGCACGTAGTCGTCCGGGCGCTTGAACTGCACGATCGTACCGATGGTCGCGGCCACCGCGCTGGCGGTCTCGTAGGCGCCGGGCAGGCTCAGCGTCTGGATGTTGCGGATGCGCGCCACTTCCGCGTCGGTCGCCGGCTTGCTGCCGTTGGCGAACTCGGCGATCTCCTTGCGCATTTCCGCCATGGCCGGGCCGGTCTTGTCGATCTGCACCGGTGCCATCGCCATCCACGGGCGCTGGCCCACGGTGTTGCTGGCGCTGGTGCGAGCACCGTAGGACCAGTGCTTGTCCTCGCGCAGGTTCATGTTCAGGCGCGAAGTGAAGTCACCACCGATCACGCCGTTGGCGATGTCGAAGCGGGTCGAGCTGGCATCGCTGGACGGCGGCACGACCTGGCCGGCGAACAGGTTGGCCTGCACCGCGCCCGGCTGGTCGATCAGGAACACGCGCGGGCTCTTCGGCAGCGCCACGGCGGTGGTGGCCTTGATCGTCGGCGCATCACCGGTGGCCTTCCAGTCGCCCAGCTGCTTGTCCAGCAGCGGCACGATCTCGGCCAGGGTGGTATCGCCAACCACGATCAGGGTGCCGTCCTGCGGACGCAGCCAGTCGCGGTGGAAGTCGACCAGGTCCTCGCGGCCCAGGCTGCTGATCGCCGCTTCGTCACCGCTGCCGGTGAACGGGATCGCGTACGGGTGGCCCTTGCCGTACAGCAGCGGCGGCAGCACGCGCATCGCTACCGCACCCGGGTTGACCTTCTCCTGCTGGATGCCGGCGATCCAGGTCGCCTTGACCCGGTCGATCTCGCTCTGCTCGAAGCGCGGCTCGCGCAGCAGGCTGGCATACAGCGCCAACGACGGCACCAGGTTCTCCTTCAGCGCGGACAGTTCCACATCCACCGAATCCAGGCCGGCGGAAGCATCAAGGTCCGCACCCAGCGCATCGGCTGCATCGGCGAAGGCCAGCGACCCCAGCTTGCCGGCGCCCTCGGTCATCAGGCTCATGGTGAAGTTGGCGGTGCCCGGCTTGCGGCCCTGGTCAGCGGTGAAGCCGCCCGGGAACTGGTAGCTGAACTGCACCACCGGAATTTCATGGCGCTCGGCCAGCACCACCTGGGTGCCGTTCTTCAGCGTGGCGCGCTGCAGGGCCGGGAACTTCAGCTGCGGGAACTCGCGGGTCTGCGGCACGCCGGCCTTGCGGTCCACCTGCTCGGGCAGGGTGCTGTACCTGCTGTCGACCGCCGGCACGTTGAACGGCTTCGGCGCCTGCGAGGGGTCTTCCTTCAGCGCCACGCGTTCACCCGGCTCGACCACCAGGGTGTGGCTGCCCTTGTCCAGCCACTGCGCGCCCAGGCGCTTGAGGTCGGCAGCGGTGGCCTTGTCGATGTTGGCCAGCGAGGTGCGGAAGCAGCCCGGGTCGCCGGTGTAGACCGTGCACTCGGCCAGCGCATCGGCCTTGCCACCGAAGCCGCCGATGCGCTCGATGCCACGGATGAACGCCGCGCGCGAGCCGGTCTTGGCGCGTGCCAGTTCTTCGGCGGTCGGGCCATCCTTGAGCAGGCGCTCGATTTCCTCATCGATGATCTTTTCGACCTTGGCCGGATCCTGGCCCTGCTTCACCGTGGCCATCACCATGAAGTTGGAACCGAGCTGCGAGGCGTAGGCGCCGGCGCTGATGTTGTCGACCAGCTTGTCCTGGTGCTGCAGGCGCTGGCTCAGGCGCGAAGACTTGGCGCCGCCGAGCACATAGGCGAGCAGCTGCAGCTGGTCGACGTCGGTGGTGCCGACCTGGGCCACGTTCCAAGCACGGTAGATGCGCGCCTGCGGCACCTTGTCGGTCATCACCTCGCGGGTGTCGGCCGGGCGCTTGGCAACGTCCACCTTCGGCTGCGCCATCGTCGGGCCGGCCGGGATGCTGCCGAAGTACTTGGCGGCCTTTTCCTTGGCGGTGGCCAGGTCGATGTCACCGGCCAGCACCAGTACCGCGTTGTTCGGGCCGTACCAGGTGCGGAACCAGGTCTTGACGTCGTCCAGCGAAGCGGCGTTGAGATCGTTCATCGAGCCGATCACGCTGTGGTGGTACGGGTGGCCCACCGGATACAGCGCGCGGTTGAGCTGTTCCCACACCTGGCCATAGGGCTGGTTCTCGCCCTGGCGCTTCTCGTTCTGCACCACGCCACGCTGTTCGTCGAGCGCAGCCTGGTCGATCGCGCCAACCAGATGGCCCATGCGGTCCGATTCCATCCACAGCGCCATGTCCAGCGCGGTGGTCGGCACGTTCTCGAAATAGTTGGTGCGGTCGGTATTGGTGGTGCCGTTCTGGCCGGTCGCACCCACCTGCTTGAAGGGTTCGAAGTACTCGCCGTCGTGGTTCTCGCTGCTCTGGAACATCAGGTGTTCAAACAGATGCGCGAAGCCGGTACGGCCGGCGGGCTCGTCCTTGCTGCCGACGTGGTACCAGATGTTGACCGCAACGATCGGTGCCTTGCGATCGGTATGCACCACCACCCGCAGGCCGTTGGGCAGGGTGAACTGCTCGAACGGGATATCGACCTTGCTGGTCGCGGCCGGCTTGGCCGCCAGCGCGTAGGTCGGCGCAAGCGTGCCGAGAGCAGTACTGAGAGCAACAGCGAGCAGCGCGGCGCGCGGGCGCAGGGTGAGCGACATATCCGGGTCCTTGGTCACATAGGTGAATCCCGATCCTAGCGCGGGCGTGCGGCCACCGGTATCGGCCACCAGTCACTGGGGGTGATCGGCCCATCGGCCTTCGTGATTGGCCGTTCCCGGGTCACGAACGGCGGTGATTCACGTCCGGACAGTGTCCGCAGCCCCCCGAATGGACAGGTGTCCGCCCTGCGGACACTTTCGGCGAGTCATAAAACCCTTATGAATCAACGACTAAAAGTTGGCACGGGGATTGCTTTGTACTTCCTGCGCCAGGAAGGGCTTCAGACGAAAGCTGACTGAAGACTGAACAAAAGCAGGAAATCGAAAATTCCGCTTGCATCCCCAGAACTGGTGTTCTACCTTACTACCACACCACTGCTCACAAACACTAAACAGGCCCCGTCATGAACGCCAAGACCATTGCCATCGCCATCGCCCTGATCGCCGGCACCGCGGTTGTTTCGTCGGTGCAGGCCTCCGAATCCATCAAGACCCTGTCCACCGTGCAGGTCCGCCCGGCCGCCGACCAGCTGGTCCAGCAGGCCTGGGAACAGGCCAGCGGCATCCCGACCCTGGCCACTGTCGAAGTGCGCCCCAGCGTCGACCAGCTGGCCGAGCGCGACGGCTTCATCGCCAGCCCGGTCGCCGCCGCGCTGCCGATCACCACCCTGGCCTCGGTTGAAGTGCGCCCGAGCCTGGAACAGCGTGTCGCCCTGGCTGCCGAGCAGGAAGCCCAGCGCTACGCCGCCACCCTGGCAGCGGCCGCCACCAGCGTTGCCAACCAGGTGATCGTCAACCTGCCGGCCCTGCAGGTGCGTCCGAGCGCCGCCCAGCTGCAGGCCTTCGCTGCCGAAACCGCCCAGGTCCTGCTGCGCCCGTAAGCGACGTCCGCCCTGCCCCGCGCGGGGCGTGCGTCGTAAAGGCGGCCGCCGTCGCAGGTACACTGCGCCGATGAATGCCGCGCCCCAGTTCCACGTGATCCTGTTCCAACCGGAAATCCCGCCCAACACGGGCAATGTGATCCGGCTCTGCGCCAACACCGGCGCGCAGCTGCACCTGGTCGAGCCGCTCGGCTTCGCACTGGAAGACAAGCAGCTCAAGCGCGCCGGCCTGGACTACCACGAGTACTCGCGCCTGCAGGTGCATCCGGACCTGGACACTGCGCTGGCGCGGATCGCACCGAAGCGGTTGTTCGCCCTGAGTACGCGTGCCAGCGTCCGCTATGACAGCGTGGCGTTCGACGACGGTGATGCCTTTCTGTTCGGCCCGGAAAGTCGTGGCCTGCCGCAGGACGTGCTTGATGCCCTGCCCGATGGTCGCCGGCTGCGCCTGCCGATGCAGCCGGACAACCGCAGCCTCAACCTGTCCAACACCGTTGCGGTGATGATGTACGAGGCGTGGCGCCAGCATGGGTTTGCCGGCGGGGCGTAGTTCGCGTTTGTCACTTTCTTTGCTCGCACACCGCGCTGCAGGAGCAGCGCGGAACGGCGTAGCCGGCCCGTAGGGTGGCGCACATGGATGTGCGCCATCAAGAAAGTAACCAAAGAAACGCGCCGCCATCCGCGAGCCGGTGCTGCGCTCAGACACCCGCGCCTCTTCGCCCCCGCCGGACCTGCGGTGCTCGGCTCGCTTCAAGGCGGACCCAACAGCCGCTCAGTAGATCCACGCCATGCGTGGATGGCTGTTCCCCACCCCGCTCAGAACGCGTTGATGCCGGTCAGCTCGCGGCCGATCACCAGCTGGTGCACGGTCTCGGTGCCTTCATAGGTGATCACCGATTCCAGGTTCAGCGCATGGCGGATCGCCACGTGCTCGGTGGTGATGCCGGCGCCGCCCAGCAGGTCGCGGCATTCGCGGGCGATGTCGATCGCCATGCGGCAGTTGTTCCACTTGGCCAGGCTGACCTGCTGCGGTTGCACCTGCCCGGCTTCCTTCAGTCGGCCGAGCTGCAACGCCAGCAGCTGCGCCATGGTGATGCGCCGGGCCATGTCGGCCAGCTTGATCTGCGCGCTCTGCGTGGCCGCCAGCGGACGGCCGAACAGCACGCGCTCCTTGGCATACCCCAGCGCTTCATCCAGGCAGGCGATGGCCGAGCCGATCGGGCCCCAGCTGATGCCGAAACGCGCCTGGGTCAGGCAGCCCAGCGGCCCCTTCAGCCCCTTAACGTTCGGCAGGCGGTGGCTGTCGGGCACGCGTACGTCGTCGAAGAACAGCGCGCCGGTCAGCGACGCGCGCAGGCTCATCTTGTGCTTGATCTCCTGCGTGGTGAAACCGGGCATGCCCTTCTCCAGCACGAAGCCCTGGATGCCGTCTTCGGTCTGTGCCCAGACGATGGCCAGGTCAGCCACCGGTCCGCTGGTGATCCACATCTTGCTGCCGTTGATGCGCCAGTCGCTGCCATCGCGCACCGCGCGGGTCTTCATGCTGGCCGGGTCGGAACCACCATGTGCCTCGGTCAGGCCGAAACAGCCGATCAATTCACCGCGGGCCATCGCCGGCAACCATTGCCGGCGCTGTTCTTCGCTGCCGTAAGCAAAGATCGGGTACATGCACAGCGAGCTCTGCACCGACACGAAGCTGCGCAGGCCCGAATCACCCCGCTCCAGCTCCTGACAGATCAGCCCGTAACTGACCGCGCCAAGGTCGCCGCCGCCGTACTCGGCCGGCAGCATGGCGCCGAGCAGCCCAAGCGCGGCGATCTCCGGCACCAGTTCCGACGGGAACCGTGCCTGGTCGAAGGCATCACCGATGATCGGCAGCACGCGCTCGTTGGTGAAGCGGGCCACGCTCTCCTGTACCGCGCGCTCTTCCTCGCTGAGCAGGGAACGGACATCGAACAGGTCGTACGGATCCAAAGCCATGGCACTCACACGCAGTCGGGACTGCCGCCATTGTCGGCCATCCGGGCGGCGTTGGTGTGCGGGTAGAGGCCGACCTTGGTCGGCGCTGGTGTTTCCGCTCACGCCAACCAAGGTTGGCACCTGCCAGACCACGCGCATTACGCTGCATTGCAGCAATTGCGATGTGAACATCGGCGATCTAGCTCGATCACGCCCGTCCCGGTACCCTGACACATTCAAACAACCGTTTCGCCCGTGGCTGCACGCGCGATTCCCAGGCAACCGCCGGTGGCCCCGATGCCGGCACTACCCACGAGTCATGCAATCGATGAGTGCTGAAGCCAACGCCCTGCCCCCGCGTGAAGTCATGGAATTCGACGTGGTCGTCGTCGGTGCCGGCCCGGCCGGCCTGGCCACCGCGATCCGCCTGCGCCAACGTGCGATCGACGCCGGCCGCGAACTGTCGGTATGCGTGCTGGAAAAGGGCTCCGAACCCGGCGCGCACGTGCTGTCCGGCGCGGTGATGGACCCGCGCGCGCTGACCGAACTGTTCCCGGACTGGGCCGAGCGCGGCGCACCGCTGAAGCAGAAGGTCACCCGCGACGAGTTCCTGTTCCTCAGCGAGACCGGCGCGCGCACCACCCCGCACGCGCTGTTGCCCGAGTGCTTCCACAACGAAGGCAACTACATCATCAGCCTGGGCGAAGTCACCCGCTGGCTGGCGCAGCAGGCCGAGGCGCTGGAAGTGGCGATCTTCCCGGGCTTCGCCGCCGCCGAAGTGCTGTACGGCGATGACGGCGCGGTGATCGGCGTGGCTACCGGCGACATGGGCATCGAAAAGGACGGCACGATCGGTCCGGCCTTCGAGCGCGGCATGGCCCTGCATGCGAAGTACACGGTGTTCGCCGAAGGCGCGCGCGGCCACCTCGGCCGCCAGCTGATCAGCCGTTTCAAGCTGGACGAAGGCAAGGATCCGCAGGCCTACGGCATCGGCATCAAGGAACTGTGGCAGATCGACCCGGCCAAGCATGAGCCGGGCCTGGTGGTGCACGCCGCCGGCTGGCCGCTGGATACCGACACCTACGGCGGTGCCTTCCTGTACCACGCCGACGGCGGCAAGGTCGCCATCGGCTACGTGGTCGGCCTGGACTACAAGAACCCCTGGCTGAGCCCGTTCGAGGAATTCCAGCGCTTCAAGACCCATCCGTCGATCCGCAAGCATCTGGAAGGCGGCACCCGCATCGGCTACGGCGCGCGTGCGATCACTGCGGGCGGCCTGATGTCGCTGCCCAAGACCGTGTTCCCGGGCGGCGCGCTGGTCGGCTGCGAAGCCGGCTACCTCAACGTCAGCCGCATCAAGGGCAGCCACGCCGCGATCAAGACCGGCATGCTGTGCGCCGATGCCGCCTTCGACGCGCTGGTGGCCGATCGCCAGCACGATGAGCTCAGCGCCTACCCGGCCGCCTTTGAAACCAGCTGGCTGCACGACGAACTGAAGCTGTCCAAGAACTTCAAGCAGTGGTTCAAGAAGGGCCAGACCGTGGCCACGCTGATGACCGGCATCGAGCAGTGGCTGCTGCCGAAGCTGGGCGTGCGCAACCCACCGTGGACCCTGCGCCACAGCATCCCGGACCACGCCTGCCTGGAGCCGGCATCCAAGCACACGCGCATTGCCTATCCCAAGCCCGATGGCGTGCTGACCTTCGACCGCCTCAGCTCGGTGTTCCTCAGCAGCACCAACCACGACGAGAACCAGCCCAGCCACCTGACGCTGAAGGATGCGAGCATCCCGGTGAAGGTGAACCTGGCCGAGTACGCCGGTCCGGAAGCGCGCTACTGCCCGGCGGGCGTGTACGAATTCGTCGGCGACGGCAACGATGCGCGGCTGCAGATCAACGCGCAGAACTGCGTGCACTGCAAGACCTGCGACATCAAGGATCCGACCCAGAACATCGTCTGGGTGACCCCGCAGGGCGGCGGCGGACCGAACTACTCCGGCATGTGACCGGCGATGGGGCTGCGACTACCGGTCGCAGCCCCACGGCGCGTGCGCCCGCTATCCTGCTCGTCCATGCGTGCCCATCGCTTGCTTCCCGTTGTTGCCACGATCCTGGTCGCCAGTGCGTGCCAGCGCCCGCCGGCTGCGCCCAGTACGCCCGAACAGGCGCGCCAGCAGGCCATGCAGCAGGCGTTCGAACTGTGTGCCGGCTGCCACACCGTCAAGGCGGGCGGCATCCATCGTTTCGGTCCCAATCTGCATGGGGTGATCGGCCGCCGTGCGGGCAGCCTGCCCGACTACGGATATTCGCAGGGCATGCGCCGCGCCGACTTCGTGTGGAGTGCGCAGACCCTGGACACCTTCCTGCAGTCGCCCACCCATCTGGTGCCCGGTACGCGCATGTTCAACGCGTTCCCCAGCCCGGAGCGTCGCGCACTGGTGATTGCCTACCTGCAGGAACACGCGGCTCAGTGAGCCAGGCGCTGCAGCTGGTGCTGCAGATGCGCCACGAACTGCCCCGCGTCGGCGATCGTCGATGCGATCTCCGCATCGCCTGCGGCCTGCAACCGTTCCACCAGCGCGTTGGCGCGATCGGCCAGGCTACGTGCACCCACCGCGCCCAGCGCACCGGCCTGCCGATGCAGGTGCAGCGCGGCCGTCACCCGGTCGCCTTCGTGCAGCGCGCGCTGCAGGGCCGCGATGTCCTCGTTGCTGGCCTTGACCAGGCTGTCGTGCAGCTGCCGGGCGATCTCGCGCGAACCGAAGCGCCGTTGCAGGGTCGCCAGGTCGGGTAGCCCCGCGTCGCCATCGGACTCATCGTCATCGCTGTCCACGGTGGCCGGGTCATCTTCAGCACCCTCGGCGCGCGGCAACCAGCGCAGCAGTGCCTGCCGCAGCGTCGCCAGCGACAACGGCTTGGCCAGCACGTCGTCCATGCCAGCTTCGCGGCAGCGGCGTGCGTCATCGTCAAGCACGCTGGCGGTCAGCGCCAGCACCGGCATGCGCGGCTGGCCGTTGCGCCCCTCGCGCTCGCGCAGCAGGCGGGTGAAACCAAATCCATCCAGCACCGGCATGCGGCAGTCGGTGATGACCAGATCGAAGGATTCCTCCGCCAGCCGGTCCAGTGCCTGCTGCCCGTCATCGACCAGCACATGCGGCACGCCCAGCTGCTGCAGGCGCCAGGCCATCATCGCCTGGTTGGTGGGATGGTCTTCAATGATCATCACCCGTGCCTGGCGCAGATCAGGGGGCAGCAGGGCGATCTGCTGGTGCTCGGCCTGCAGCGCGATCACATCCTCGCTGCGCGCCTCCACCAGCGACAGCAGCACGTCAACCCGCGTTCCTTCGCCCAGCGTGCTTTCCAGCTTCAGTTCGCCGTCCATCTTCTGCACCAGGCGCCGGCAGATGCTCAGGCCCAGCCCGGTGCCCCCATGGTCGCGCTGGATGTACGCGCCGGCCTGGGTGAAGGGTTCAAACAGGGTCGGCAGCTGCTCCGGCGCGATGCCGATGCCGGTGTCGGTGACGCTCAGGCGCAGCGGCTGGCTGCCATCCTCGGCAGTAGGCCCCAACACTTCCAGCTGCAGCCGCACCGAGCCCTTCACGGTGAACTTGATGGCATTGCTGAGCAGGTTGAACACGATCTGGCGCAGGCGCACGCCGTCCACCTCATGGGCCTGTGCCAGCTGTTCGTCGATGTCCAGCTGCAGGTCCAGGCCCCGCGCCGTGGCCTGCGGCAACAGCAATCGATGCACCCCCTCCAGCAGTGGCCGCACCGGCAGCGGCACCGGCTCCAGGCGCAGCGCACCCGCTTCCATCCGCGAATAGTCGAGGATGTCGTCCAGGATCTGCCGCAGCATCTGCGCTGAGTCTTCGATCACGCCGAGGATGCGTTGCTGTTCGGCGTCCAGCGGCGAATGCGCCAGCACTTCCAGCATGCCCAGCACACCGCTCATCGGTGTGCGGATTTCATGGCTCATGGTGGCCAGGAAGCGCGATTTCGCTGCCGCAGCCTGCTCGGCTTCGACCTTCGCCGCGGCCAACGCGTCGGCCTGCGCGCGCGCCTGGCTCACGTCCACCCAGTAACCACTCCAGGTTACCGCGCCTGCTTCGGTTGAATACGGGTGCGCCTGGCTGCGCACCCAGCAGGGCGCACTTCCGTCGCGATGGATACGGAACTCGAAGGACAGCGGGGCAAAATTGCGCGCCGCCAGCTCCATCGCACGCAGCACCTTTTCGCGGTCGTCGGCATCGATGCATGCCAGCAGCGCCTGCCCGTCCGACTCCGCCTGCTGCCGGCTGATGCCGAACATCGACTGCACATCGCCGGCAATGAAGGGGAAGCTCAGGGTGCCGTCTGCTTCGCGCCGGGCCTGGTAGACGATGGCAGGCAGGTTGTCGGTCACCTCGGCCAGGCGCTGCTCCAGCTCGCGACGGCCAGCCACTTCGCGGCGCAACCGCCAGTGCCCCAGCCCATGCATTGCCACAGCAGTGGTCAGCACCAGCAGCAGGGGAAGGCCCCAGCGCAGCAGGGTGCGCCAGTCCACTCCATCGCGGTATTCCACCGACAACCAATCGCCGCGCAGGGCCTCGCGCCGGCGCGGCCCCATCTGCAGCAGCAGGCGGTCGAAGGTGGTGGCCAATGCCGCATGGCGACGCTCCACCGCCAGCGCCAGCTGGTCGTTGAACCCGGCTGGCGCGGCCAGTTGCAGGCGCCCCGGAAAGCGGTTGCGCAGCAGCTGGTCGACCAGCGCCAGGTTGCCCACGTAGGCATCGGCCTCGCCATCGGCCAAGCGTTGCAGGGCCTGCTCGGCGCTGCGCGCGGCAACGATCTTCACCGACGGTGCCTGATGCTGCACGTAGCCACGGATGCGCTCGGGATCGGACAACAGCACGCGCTTGCCGTCCAGGTCCGACAAACCCAGCATCGACGGACTGTCAGTGCGGGTGACAATCACATTGGGAACGGTGATGAAGGGCTGGCTGAACACCCATTCCGGCCCGAGATAGTTCGAATCGGCAGGAATGCCGATCACCGCCTGCAGTTCCCCGCGGCGCGCCTTCTCGCGCACCTCGTACCAGTCATGGCTGTTTTCGACCTGCAGATTGGCGCCGGCTTGCAGCAGGCGCTGCAGGTATTCGTTGGTCAGGCCACTGGGCTTGCCATTCCTGTCGGCAAACGACAGCGGCGCGGCGTTGGGCGCAAAGCCGATCTTCAAGGGTTGCTGCAGCACGCGTTTCTCGGCCTGGCTCAATGCCAGCTGCGCCGACGCCGACCACTGCGGCGGTGGCAGCCAGCGCTGCGCGAGGGCGTCACGCTGCGCTTCGCTGACGGCGGCAAGCGCCAAATCCAGTGCTTCGGACAACGGCTGTTTGCTGTTGGGCACACCGAAATGCAACTGCTCCGGGGGCAGATCGCTGGGCCGCAGCAACGCCACACCCTTCAACCCGTTGGCGGCGATCAGTTCCGTCGCGACGTAGGCATTGCCGATGAAAATGTCGGCTTTGTCGTCTCTGACCATACGCAAGGCCGTCAGCGTGTTGTCTGCGACAAGTTGTCGTGCCCTTGGGAACCGCGCACGCACCTGCGGTCCGGTCATGAAGTCCTGCTCGACCACAACGCGCAGGCCATCCAGATCAGGTGCCTCCGAAGCACGCAGGTCCTGAGGGCGTCCAACCATGGCCAGCGGTGCTTCGGCATAGGCGGCGGTATAGACCATGCAACGGGTACGCTCGGCGCTGAGCGCGATGTTCATCACCACGTCGATTTCGCCGCGACATGCCGCATCCAGCACGGAGGGCCAGTCCGCAAAACGGCGCGTCTCCACCTTCAGGCCAAGCTGCCGGGCCGAAAGCGTCAGGTAGTCCGGGCCGAGGCCCACCTGCTTCCCGTCCTGGATCGACTCAAAAGGAGGCCAGCCACTGTCATACTGTCCAACAACGACAACAGGATGTGCGGCCAGGTACTCGCGCTGCAGGGGGCTGAGCGGCAACGGCCCCGGCGTGGACGCAGGCTGGGCCAGTGCCGGCAGCGCCAGCAGGGTCGTCAACAGGATCAGTCCACGAGCCGCCCAGCTGCGCATCTGCAACGATCTCCTGGAAGTCCTGCCAGGGACCGCGACGGTCGCGGTCCGGCGTGCCGGTGGCCATACTAGAGCATGACCTTGCGCATCATCATCGCAGACGATCACCCCGTGGTCCGCATCGGTACCCGCGCCGTCATCGAATCCAGCGGCGTTGGCCGAGTCGTTGGCGAGGCCGACAACGCCCAGGCGCTGATGACCCTGCTGACGACCCAGCCCTGCGACCTGCTGGTCACCGACTACTCGATGCCTGGCAGCCCGCAGGCCGATGGCTTCGCCATGATCGGCATGATCCGCCGCCGCCATCCCGACCTGCCGGTGCTCATGCTCAGCGTCTCCAACAACCTGGCGATCCTGCGCATGGTGCTCGACAGCGGCGTGCTCGGCCTGGTCGACAAGAGTTCGTCGATGGATGAACTGCCGCAGGCGATCCAGGCGGTCTATCGCGGCCAGTCCTACATCAGCCGCAGCCTGCGCGAGCGGGTGGAGGAAGCCGGCAGCTGGCGCATGCGCGAGGGCGATGGCAAGCCGTTGTCGCCGCGCGAAGTGGAGGTGCTGCGGCTGCTCGGCACCGGCATGACGGTCAAGGAAATCTCGCTGCAGCTGCACAAGAGCGTCAGCACCATCAGCCGCCAGAAGGGTGACGCCATGCTCAAGCTCGGGCTGAAGGGCGACGCGGAGCTGTTCGACTACCTGCGCGACGGCAGGATCTGAGACACCGTTCGCAGTTCTCTGGCGGGAGGCTCCTCCCTGCCCCCCCTGTGATCGCCGTCGCATCTGTGCCATCATCCGCGCCGATGGGTTTTCCTATGCGAGGTCGAAGGAATCGACCGGCTCATCACGACGTTCCCCCTCATCGAGGGCGGGGCGTGTTCTGCGTTGGCCTTCCTGCCCGACGCCCGCAAACCATGGAGAGGTGCATGAAGATCCTTCCGGAATCCCGCTTGGCCCGTGTCCGCCCACGCCTGTGTGCGACGTTCGCCGGCCTGCTCGTTGCGCTGCTTGCCAGCGCCTGCACCCCCTCGCCTTCGACCGCGTCACCACAGGGCGCCACCGCGCCACGACAGGATGTTGCCCCGATGCAGAGCTCCGCCACACCCGCCACCACGGCCACCGCCACGCCCCCCGATGCCGGCAGCGTGCTGTATTTCATCTACGACGTCGACGGCGATGGCGCCGTTTCGTATGAAGTAGCCAATGGCAGTGTCGCCACCTTCTGGTTCGGCCATGCCTTCGAACTGGCCGGCACCCGCTATTACACCGGCTTTGCCTGGAACACACCGCAGAAGTACGGCAAGCCCGGCGAAGACGAAGCCGGTCCGGACAGCCAGGTCACCCTGACCGAGGCCACCTTCACCCTGACCGGCGACAAGCCGGATCGTCCCTGGGTGTTCAAGGGCGCCGAACCGTGGATCGGTACCGTCGGCGCCTATGGCACCGCGCCGGACATCGACAGCAAGCGCAAGCCGCTGGAATACCGCACTCCGGCCGGCAAGCTGGTGCTGGCGGTGCCGACCAGCACCTTCGCTACCGGTACCAGCATCGAAAGCTACACCGTGCTGGTATTCAACCCGGACTACGAGAAGTCCGAAGACGGCCAGGTCTGGGCCAGCGCGGGCACGGTGATCACCGGCGAAGACAATTCAGCCGCCTGCGACGAGGGCCAGGTGATGCCGTGCGTCAGCAACCGGGGCGCACTGGCCTTCAGCGCCGTCGCCGGCAGCGACCTGCCCACCATCACCGTCACCGCCACCGGCACCACCATTTCCGGCCCGGGCCAGACCCGTGCGCTGGGTGCGGCCGACGCGCGCCAGTACCACTACGACGCCGCCCGCAAGGCCTACGTCGAAAAGTAAGACGCACCACCCCGCAGCACCTGTTGACCGACATGTTGAAGACTCACGGATGAGTCCGGTTGGCGTATCGCGGCAAAGGCCGCTCCATCAACCCCAGAGGAAGTGTCATGGCACAACGTGACTACAGCAAAAAGGAAGTTCTCGACATCATCGAGCAGGTTGCACAGCGCAAGGGCATCGCCAGCGAGGACTTCCTGCGCTTTGCCCACATCGAGACCGGTGGCCGCTTCAACGAGCGCGCGCACAACGACAAGACCGATGCCAAGGGCCTGTTCCAGTTCCTGCCGTCGTCGGCCAGGCAGTACGGCCTGACCGGCCACGAGTACGACCCGACCCGCAACACCGAAGCGGCAGCGGAGATGTTCAAGCGCAACCTGGCGGACATGGAAAAGCGCCATGACCGCACCGGCCATCCCTACCTGTCCGGTGATGACAAGCCGAGCGGCCTTGACCTGTATCTGGCACACCAGCAGGGTGCGGCCGGCTACGGTTCGATCCAGACCGCGATCGCCACCGGCACGTTCGGCGTGGTGCGCGACGGCCACGGCGATCCGATCAACATGCGCCCGCGCATCATGGGCCAGATCGGCAGTGACGTCGAAGCGCTGACCGGGCATACGCGCGCGGAGATGCGCACGATGAATGATCGTGACCTGGCCAGCACCTTCGCCCAGTACTACGACCGCAAGTACGACGCGATCAGCATCCCGGAAAAGAACATCGCGCCGATCACCGAGGCCCAGGCGCGTCCGGCGCCGGTGCAGGCCGCACCGACGCAGACCGTGACCCCCGCCGCGCAGGCCGCCGCCGCCGGTGCCGCAGCCATCGCCGCTACCGCCACGGCTGCTGCCGCCAAGCCCGATGCACCCGGCATTTCGCTGGATGCGGCCTACAACGCCGGCGTGAAGTACGACAACGTCAAGTACGCGATCAACATCGAATCCAGCCAGTACTACCGTGGCAAGGGTGTCACCGGCAAGAACGTCGAGCAAGGCTACATCGACTGCTCCGGCTGGGTCGGCACGATGCTCAACAAGACCCAGGATGAGATCAACCAGAAGGCCGGCCATGCGGTGTTCGCCGACGCCGACAAGATCAAGCTGGGCTTCGCCGGCTCCGGCGGTATCGTGCATGACGCCTACAAGGACTCCGGCGTGCTGCTCAAGCGCGACGACATCCTCAAGCCGGGTGCGCTGAAGGAAGGCATGGTGATCGGCCTGGATACGGCCAAGACCAAGCACGAGCACTGGAACGGCATCGACCACATCGTGATGGTGGTGCGAGACCCGAACACCGACAAGCTGCTGATCAGCCAGTCCACCGGCAAGCTGGGCGTGCATACCATGCCGGTGGAGGATTACCTCAAGCAGGTAAAGGACCACCCCAACTGGAAGCTGTTCGCCTCCGATCCGCTGCACCAGGCACGCGATCTGCTGGAAAACCGCAGCCAGGCGCATGAGCAGGCGCAGGCCAAGGGCGCAGCCGAGCCGAAGCCGTCCCCGCAGGAAAAGCCGCAGGCCAGCAACGAAGTGCATAAGCAGGGTGCGCACGGCGAGGATGTGCGCAGGGCGCAGGAACAGCTGGGCCACCTGGGGTATGTGGGTGCCGACGGCAAGCCGCTGGTCGAGGATGGGAAGTTCGGTCGCAACACCGAGGCTGCCGTGCGCCAGCTGCAGAAGGACAACGGTCTGGCAGTGGACGGCATCATCGGCCCGAAGACGCTGGATGCGATCAAGGACGCGCGCGAGCGCCCGCTGCTCAATGACGAGCGCCATCCGCAGAACCCGATGTACAACCAGGCCATGAAGGGCATGGAAGGACTGCCGGCAGGCACCTTCAAGGACCGCCATGCACTGGAGGCCGCCGCCGCTGCACTGACCAAGGAAGCGCAGGCCAGCGGCATGCAGCGCATCGATTCGGTGGTGCCCAGCACCAACGGCGAGCGCATGTTTGCCGTACAGGGCACCGCCGGTGACCCGGCTGCCTGCCGCGCGGCGGTGGACACCCGTGCGGCCAGCGAGCAGAGCATGGCACTCAGCAGTGGTGCGGTGCACGGTGCACCGAATGTCCTGCAGCAGCAGGACGCCCAGCAGGAGCAGGTGAAGCAGGCCCAGCGCGCCATGGGCCACTGAGCCAGGCCAGGCAGGGGAAACCAGGGGAAGGGCCGCGTACTGCGGCCCTTTTCCTTTCTGGCAGCTGAGCGGCCGCCGCGCTTTCAGCCTCGCTTCATGCCGCCTGACGCTAGATGAATGCGCAAGCCGCACGGGGATCGCGCGCAATGTTCCGGCAATGTCCGGGCACCAGCGTAGTCCCTACGGCAGCCGGGGCGCCCAGCGCCCTCCCTGCCCACCGTGGCATGCACCTCACAGGAGAACCCAACATGCTCAGCACTTCCGCACTCAGCTTCCGTGGTCTGGCGATGGCCCTGGCACTTCTTGCCGGCGTGGCCGTGGTCAGTGATGCCAGCGCGATGTCGAGGAAGGACAAGCGCACCGTGGTCGGTGCCGTCGTCGGCGGCGTGGCGGGTCACCTGATCTCCAACGGCGACCCGGCTGCCACCGTCGGCGGCGCGGTTGCCGGCGGCGCCATCGGCAACCTGACCACCTCCGACCGCCATGATCGACGCTACGACGGGCGCTATGACCGTCGCTACGATCGCCGTTATGACCGTGGCTACAACCGCGGCTATGGCTACGACCGCCGCGATGACCGTCGCTGGCAGCGCGAGCGCCATGACAACCGCTACTACCACGACCGCGGCCGCCATCGCGGCTGGTAAGCGCGCCGGCCACAGGCCGCACGTGGCGTCCCTGACGGGCGGGTCGATGACCCGCCCGTTTGCGTCTGTGGCGTCCATGGCGTTGAATGCGCAGCCTTGGATGTTCCATTACTCACCAGCGGCCGTGGCATGACTTCTTCCCCCCATCGCGTGCAGGGCCTCAACAACGACGAGGTCGCCGCCGACTGGCCGGCGATCGACGCGCAGGAGATCATCTGGCTGCGTGGCCGCTTTCCGCAGCTGGGCGCGGACAGCACCTTGCGCTGGCACAGCCCGCGTCCGTTGTCGGCCGCGGCCATTATCGACGGCACCGGCGGTCCGGTCTTCATCAAGCGCCACCACCGCAGTGTGCGCAGCGCTGGAAGCCTGGAAGAAGAACACCGATTCATCGCGCATCTGGCAACTGCCGGCATGCCGGTGGTGCAGGTGCTGGCCAGCAACGACGGCCGCACCGCACTCGAACACGGCCAGTGGACCTACGAACTGCATGCCGTTGGCGCCGGCAAGGACCTGTATCGCGAGCTGCCGTCATGGTCACCGCTGACCGACATTGCCCAGGCCCACGAGGCAGGGCGCGTGCTGGCCACGCTGCACCGCGCGGCAGCCGGCTACCACGCACCGCAGCGCAGTACCCATCTGCTGGTGGCACGCGACGACCTGATCCGCGCCGATGACCCGATCGCCGTACTGAAGGCCGACCTCGGCAACCGCCCCGGGTTGGCCCGCTACCTGGCGCGCATTCCCTGGGAAGAACAGCTGCGCCGCGATGTGCTGCCCTGGCACCACGGCCTGGCCGCGCGCCTGCAGGACGAACCGCGGCTGTGGGCGCACAACGACTGGCACGTCTCCAACCTGCTGTGGAACGACGACGGCACGATTGCCACGGTGCTCGATTTCGGCCTGGCCTCGCCCACCAGCGCGCTGTTCGACCTGGCCACGGCGATCGAACGCAACGCGGTGGCCTGGCTGCAACTGGAGCGCGGCACCGATGCTGTGCGCATCGACATCGCCCTGGCCCTGCTGGACGGCTATCGGCAGGAGCTGCCGCTGTCGCCCACGCGCGTGCACCTGCTGGCCGACCTGCTGCCGATGGTGCATTTCGACTTCGCTCTGTCCGAAGTGGAGTATTTCGAGGGCGTCACCGGATCGACCGCGAACGCCGATGTGGCCTGGCAGCCGTTCATGCTCGGGCATCCGGCGTGGTTCGCCACTGCCCCCGGCCAAGCCCTGCTGGCGGCCCTGCACGCCGCCGCGTGAGCCGCGAGCCAC
This sequence comes from Stenotrophomonas sp. GW821-FHT02D01, assembly GCF_059421765.1. Classification (NCBI taxonomy): domain Bacteria; kingdom Pseudomonadati; phylum Pseudomonadota; class Gammaproteobacteria; order Lysobacterales; family Lysobacteraceae; genus Stenotrophomonas; species Stenotrophomonas sp. GW821-FHT02D01. Next base: position 156,952 of record NZ_JBWKVP010000005.1, on the reverse strand, counting down.
CAAACACCCGGGGTACTCAGTAGATCGACGCCATGCGTCGATGATGCGCTCGGCCGGGGTCAGATCCCTTTCCGCTGGAAAGGGATCTGACCCCGGCTGAAGGGCGGTAGCTCGCAAATCCGTACCATTTGTAGTGAAATGGTCACCTGAAGCGGGGGTGCCTGGATTTGCCAGGCTGAGAGAGTCCCTTGGAACCTGATCCGGTTTGCACCGGCGTAGGGAGCTTTGAGCCGCAGCCACACCCCCGTCATGGGCCGGTGCACCTGCGCGCCGTCGCTTCGTCTCCCTTGTTGTCTGAAGACGAATCGAATGAACCGCTGCCTGCGCCCCACCCTGCTCGCCCTCGCCCTGTGCGCCGCCCTGCCGCTGTACGCCAGCGAGGCAGGCACCGACGCCGCTGATGCGCCCTCCTCGCCCACCGAACTGGCGGCGGTGCGCGTGCAGGCCGGCAAACCGAAGGCCGACACCTCGCGCGTCAACGCCTTCGGCGGCGGCTCATGGAAGGACACCCCCGCCTCGGTGAACGTGCTGGAGCGCGACTACCTCGACCGCCGCCAGGTGCGTTCGCTGTCCGAGCTGGCCAGCAATGATGCCTCGCTGGGCGATGCCTATGCGCCGGTGGGCTACTACCAGAACATCGCCATCCGCGGCTTCGCGCTGGATGCGGCCACCGGCTACCGCTTCAACGGCATGTCCATCGCCGGCGAGCAGCGCCTGGCGCTGGAGAACATCCAGGAAGTGCAGATCCTCAAGGGCGAAGCCGGCCTCGCGGCTGGCGTGATGGCGCCCGGCGGCATCATCAACTACGTGGGCAAGCGCCCGGCGGAAGTGCGCACGGTCACCCTGGGCACCGATTCGGAAGGCTCGCGCTATGCAGCCGTGGATGTCGGCCACTGGCTGACCCCGCGCTTCGGCGTGCGTCTGAACGCCGCCTGGGATGCCAGTGATTCCTACGTCGAGCATGCCGACGGCCGCCGCAACTTCTATTCGCTGGCCACCGACTGGCTGATCGGCGAACACGGCAAGCTGGAAGTGGATGCCAACTACCAGACCAGCTCGCAGCGCTCGGTGTCCGGCTTCCAGCTGCTGGGCGCGCGCGACCTGCCGCGCGGCGTCGACCGCGAACGCCTGCTCGGCTACCAGCCGTGGCAGCGGCCGGTGGACATTGCCAGCACCAACATCACCGCGCTGCACACCTATGACTTCAACGATGCGTGGCAGTCGCGCGTCTCGGTCGGCCACAGCCGCTCGGTGATCGATGACAACGTCGCCTTCGCCTACGGCTGCTACTACACCGCAGGGTGCGCAGACGGCAGCGTGCCGGGCAACTATTTCGCCCCCAACGGCGACTACGACATCTACGACTACCGCAGCCCGGATGACACCCGCCGCAACCAGCAGGCCCGTGCCGAACTGCGCGGCAGTTTCGAGACCGGCAGCGTCGGCCACCAGCTGAGCATCGGCGCCGACTACTTCCGCCGCACCATCGACAAGCGCCCGAGCGTCAACGAGTACGTCGGCACCAGCAACATCCACGACGTGCAGGTGCCGGTGTTCGAGCCCTCGCCGAAGATGCCGGGTGCATCGGCACGGCGCCTGGACAGCCGGCAGACCGCGTTCTTCGCGCTGGACCGGATGAGCTTCGGCGATGACTGGCAGTGGCTGGCCGGCGGCCGCTTCGTGCGCCTGGACGAGCGCGCCTACGACAAGCGCGGCACGCCGCAGCGCCACAGCCGCCTGTCGCGCTTCCTGCCGCAGACCGCGCTGGTGTGGAAGGCCACCGACCAGCTCAACGCCTACGCCAGCTACGTGCGCGGCATTTCGCTGGGCCAGGAAGCACCGTTCTGGACGTCCAACGCCGATACCTTCCTGCCGTCGATGCAGTCGCGGCAGCTGGAAGTGGGCGTGAAGTACGTGCCGGTGGACGCCCTCACCCTGGGCGCAGCCGTGTTCCGCACCTCCCAGCCCTACCAGTACGCCAGGCCCGACGGCAGCGACGTCGGCTACACCTTCGTCGAAGAAGGCCAGCAGACCCATACCGGCCTGGAACTGACCGCCAACGGCCAGCTGACCGACGCGCTGCAGATCGTCGCCAGCGCCAGCGTGCTGCAGGCGCGCGCACGCGACACCGGCACCCCGGCCTATGAAGGCCATCAGCTGGTGAACGTGCCCAAGGTGCGCGCCAGCGTGCACCTGGCCTACGCGCTGCCGTTCGTTGAAGGCCTGGATGTGACCGGTGGCTGGCGCTATGCCTCCTCCAACGTGGCCCGCGCCGACGGCGGTGTGCGCGCACCGGACTACTCGGTGTTCGACGCCGGCCTGCGCTTCCAGCACCGCCTGCACGACCGTGCGGTCAGCTGGAACCTGTCGGTGGACAACCTGTTCAACCGTTTCTACTGGCGCGATACCGGCAGCAGCGGCGGTGACTACTACCTGTTCCCGGGTGCGCCGCGGCAGGCACGCCTGTCGGTGACGTTCGCGCTGTGAGCGGCGTCGCGCTCGAGTGGACTGCCGCGCTCTTCAGCATCCTCGGCGTGTGGCTGATGGCAAAGCGACGGCTGGCCGCGTGGCCGGTCGGCCTGCTGTCGGTCGCGCTGTACGGCGCGGTGTTCGCCGAAGCCAAGCTGTACTCGGACACGCTGCTGCAGGTCGCCTTTGGTGGTTTCCTGGTCTACGGCTGGATCAACTGGCGCCAGCACGCCGCCGATGAAGGCAGCATCCGCATCGTGCCGCTGGCGCGCGGCAAGCTGCTGCGCGACCTGGCCATCGGCCTGTGTGGCGGCGTGGCGCTTGGCGCCGGCATGCACACCTTCACCGATGCAGCGTTGCCGTGGCTGGACGCGATGCTGACCGCACTGAGCCTGGTCGGGCAATGGTGGCAGGCCCGCCGGCACACGGCGTGCTGGTGGGTGTGGATCGTGGTGGACGTGGTCTACGTGGGCGCCTATCTGTTCAAATCGCTGCACGTGACCGCCGCGTTGTACGTGTTCTTCCTGGGCCTGGCATTGTTCGGGCTGCGGGCGTGGCGCGCCGCCGCGCGCGAGCCGCAGGCAGTACCTGCGCAGTAGAGTCACGCCATGCGTGGCTGCGTTTGGTAGATGCCGACCTTGGTCGGCAGGTGAGCGCCAACCAAGGTTGGCGTCTACCGATGCCCGGCATCCACGCATGGCGTGGCTCTACTGGGTAAGGGTCAGCCCCAATCGCAGCGGCTGGCGCATGTCCTTCGGCGGCGCCGCCGGCAACGGCGTGGCCTGCAGCGCCGCACGCAGATCGGCATCGACCTGTGCATCACCCAGGCTGTCGAATTCCAGTTTCGAGATGGCGCCATCGCCGGCGATCCACACGCTCACCACCAACGGCGCCGGCGCATCGGGGTGTTCCTGCAGCCAGGTCAGCAGGCGCTGCGCGTGCGGATCCTGCTCCTGCTGCAGACGCTGCTGCAACTCGCCGCTGACGGAGGCGGCATAGGCCATCCAATGCGCAGGCGCGTCCTGTGCGGACACGCTGGCGCTCCCCAGCGCCAACAGGCCCAGCAACCATGCCAACGGGCGCCAGCCACGGCGCGAGGTGCGCTTGTTGCCTGCGGAAGCCATCACCCACGTCTCCACGTCCATCCCAACGCGTCATGGTCGGCGCCGTAGATGACAGGCAGATGGCGGCGCAGTAGAGCCAGGCCATGCGTGGCTGTTCCGGGCAACCGGTTGATCCATCCACGCATGGCGTGGATCTATCTGGCTGCCCCACCCGGCGTGATCAGTCGCCCAGGTCGGCCAGCACCTTGCGCGAGGGCGCAAAGAAGGTGACGCCGGTGGTCGCGGTGGAGAAATCGAGGATGCGGTCATGCAGCGGCGCGGGATTGCCGATGAACATCCGCTCCAGCATCTTCTCGATCACCCACAGCCGGCGCGTGTAGCCGATGAAGTAGGTGCCGTACTCGCCGCGCCCCGGATTGGCGAAGGGCATGTTGTCGCGCAGGATCTCGTGCTCGCCGTCGGCATCCTCGATGGTGCACAGCGTCTTGTGCGACTTCTGCGCGTCGGCCGGTGCGTCGTCCAGCTCGATGTTGTCGTGCTTGGTGCGGCCGATGATCGCCTCCTGCGCCTCGGTCTTCTGCGCACGCCAGGCATCGAGGTTGTGCAGGTACTTCTGCACCACCACGTAGCTGCCACCGGCATGGTCGGGATCCTCGTCGCCGACGATGGTCGCCTCCGGCAGTGACAGGCCTTCGGGGTTGGCCGTGCCGTCGACGAAATCGAGCAGGTCGCGGCCGTCGAAGTAGCGGAAACCGGCCACGTCATCCACCGCGTCCACCGCATCGCCGAAGGCCATCATCAGGTTGCGCTCGAAGGCCACGATCAGATCCATCGTGCGTGCACGGATGTGGTACAGCAGGTCGCCCGGCGTGGAGACCGCCGTGTGGGTCGCACCCTTCACTTCCTGGAACGGCTTCAACTCGCGCGGCGGCGTACTGCCCACCAGCGGCGCCCACACGCGGTGGCCGATGGCCACGTTGCAGGTGAAGGTGCGCTCGATCTCGCGGATGGCGGTGTTCTTGATCAGGTCATCGGTGCTGGCCAGCACCTCGCGCACTTTCGCCAGCGACGCCGCATCGTCCTTCACCGTCAGCACCAGGAACGCGGCCGAATGGGTCAGCGGCGCGGTGATCTGCTGCGGCTCGTTGTCGAGCGTGTGGTTGAGGGCGGTGATGGGTGCGGGCTGGGCGTTCACGATGGTTCCTGCTGGCTTGAGGCGGGCACATCGCCTGCGGCGATGTGCGGGCGATCATAGCGGAACGACCTTGCCGACGACGGAGCGGTTCTCAGTTCGCGGTGGTCAGCCGACGGGCGCCAGCCACTCATCGGCAAGCACCTGTGCCTGCTGCCCGCTGTCGGTGATCGAGTGCTGCGGCTGCTGCACCCACCACTCTCCGTGCCACTGCGGTCGCATGTGTCCGCGCAGGAACCGCTCGACGCGAAAGCGCTGCCCGACACGAAGGATGCAGGCCAGCCGCGTGCCGTCCTGCGAGACCACGGACGCCTGCAGCTGGCAGCCGTCCGCAGCATCGCGCAGCAGATTCGCTCCGGCGATCTCGATCACGTCCATGCTGTGGCTACGCCGTGGTCACGGTGAACTGCCGCGGCGTGCGCCACGCAACCCGCAGGTAGCGTCCCTCCAGCACACCGCCATCGCGGAGATGCTCGAACACGTCGGCCGGACACCACTCCCTGCCCGCCGAGAAGGCAACGCCGAGATCACGCAGGCCGATGAAGACGGCGGCCTTGGCTGCATCGTCGGGGACCGGCAGGGTGAGGGTGTCTCCCTCGCCAGCGGTGAAGCCCAGCGCCTGCAGCGAGGCCCGCGAGCGGCCATTGAACAGCATCACCTTGATGCAGTTGCCGTCGGCCTGCCTCACATAGGCATCGATGTGCGTTTCCATTGGCGGATTGTAGAGGCAGACGGATCAGCTGGCGTCGCTCCACACCGCCAGCACGTAGCCGTCCAGATCGCGGAAATGGAAGCGACGGCCGCCGGGAAAGGCAAACATCGCCTGCACGATCTCGCCGCCAGCCGCGAGGATGCGCTGCTGCGCGTCGGCAAGGTCCACGCAGTACACGATGACCAGCGCGCCGCCTGAGGGCGTCACTGCCTCGTCGGCGACAAATCCACCTTTGAGGCGGCCGTCATCGAACTCGGTATAGGCCGGACCGTAGTCGGTGAAGGACCAGCCGAAGACCTGCCCATAGAACTGCTTGCTGCGGGCGATGTCGGCGACGTTGAATTCGATGTTGTCGATGCGGCGTTCGGCAGCGGTGGTGTCTGCGTGGCTCATGGTGCGGCTCCGTGGTTGGAGCGCACAGCATCGGTCAGGGTCGGGCCCGGGTCTTGAACGAAACGGCCATCAACGTCCCCACTGCTGGTGCAGCGCGCTTGCCGTCAGGCCGGCAAGCTCGCGGGCTTCGCGGCTGAGGTGGGCCTGGTCGGCATAGCCCGCCTCCACGGCCAGCATCGCCAGACCGTGCGCGGGTTGGGTCTGGCTGCAGCGCAGGAACCGCTGCAGACGCAGGATCCGCTCCAGCGACTTTGCTCCGTAACCGAACTGCGTCTGGCTGAAGCGACGCAGGGTGCGCGGGCTCATCGCCAGATGTGCGGCGAGTGCGTCGATGCTGGCATCGCCTCTGGCAGCGTGCGCGAACAGCGAATGCGCGCGGCGTGTGTGTTCGTCCAGCACGGCCGCCGGCATGTTCCGCTGCAGGCTGTCAGCCAGGCGCTGCAGGCGCTGGTCGGGCGCGGCGTCACCGATCCAGGTCGCAGCCTGAGTCGCCCAGCGGGCGTTGAATTCGATCAGGGGCACGGCTTGGCCGACGATGCCGGACAAGTCGATGCCGAGCGCAGCCGATGCCTGGCCTGGCCGGAACCGCGCGCCCAGCACCTGTGCCCCGGGGGCCAGTTGCGGGTGTGCGGCGGTACGGTCCGGCCCCACCACGAACAGCGCACCGTCACGCCAGAGAATGTCCACGCAGCCATCGGGCAGCACGGTGATGTTGCCACTGGCGTCAGCAGGCAACTGGCTCTGCCAGAGCTGGCCGAACTGGCCACGCAGCGGCGCAGGCGCCAGGTGTTCCTGGTAGGCCGAGCCGGTGCCAGCGGGAGTGGAGGGATCGCCCATGCCCCATTGTGGCAAAGCGATGCCGGAAAAAGAGAAGCCCGGCACGAGGCCGGGCTTCGCTGGCGTGTGGGAGAGAGATCACACGCCAGTTACACGCACTAACGACAGGCGTTTGTTACCAGCTGAAGCGCGGGCCCACGAACCACTCGCGGTCGCCGGCCTTGGCCAGCTTCACTTCACCACTCAGACCCCAGTTCTGGTTGAACTTGGCGGTGGCGCCGACGCGGCCGTAGAACTCGCCGTCCGGGTTGATGCCGTGCTTCTTGCTGTAATCCTCGTAACCGGCCAGCGCATAGCCTTCCAGGTACGGGTTGAACGCGGTGCGCACGCCCACTTCAGTGGAGTAGCCGTTGAAGTCCAGGCCGTGCTTCATGTCGAACTTCTGGTACGCAACACGAGCCACCAGGTCGGTGTTCGGTGCGATGCCGTAGTTGTAGCCGGCACCGATGCGCCACTGGTCGACATCATTCTTGAAGGTGTCGGTTTCCTGCTTGCTGTAATCACCGAAGATGTGGAAGTTCGGGTGCACGGCAACCGAGCCCTTCACGCCCCAGCCATCAGCGTCGCCGCCCTTGGCATCGGTGTTCACGTAGCCGCCTTCAACGTAGTTGTACGACAGGCCATCGGCAGCCGATGCGGCGAACGGCAGCGCGGCCAACAGACCCAGGGCAAGCAGCGAATTCTTGATCATCGGGATACACCTTTCATTATTTTGGTTTCGTCGAACGCCCCTCGGGAGGGGAGGGAGGAGACGCGTTCGACAGGTGTGAATTATCCGTTTGTTGATGAAATCGGCCCTGAATATTGAACTGACCGGTACATGAATGAGATTCCTGTTCAGGGAACTCTCGATGCGCCGTGTAGTAGCTCGCTGGATGCAAGCCGACCTGCCGAGCCGCTTCGGTCATTGATCGCACGGGAGGACTGCACGCACGGGAGCGCGGTGCGCGCGTCGATGTTGTGCGCCACGCTCATCTGCAGCCATTGAGAGGAACAACATGAGTCGGCTTCAGGCTGATGAATTGGAGAGATTGAAGTGGCACAAGGACATCAACCGATGCAGCAGAGCTCGCTTGTTCCCGCTTGTTAAGGATTGCTGATTGCGCGACCTTCACAGGCCATCCACGTCTTCCAACTGCAGCTGAAAGCACTTCGCAGCGGCGGGAACAAACGCCGCTATATTCCAGTCTCCCCAGACGAAGGAGGGAGTGGAATGTTCCTGACCAAGCAGCAAATCAACGCGGCACGTGCCGTCACCGTAGCCATCGTTGCTACCGTAAGCCTCGGTGCTTGCGCCACCTACAAAGACGAATTTGCAACGATCAACTCGCGTCTCGACCAGCTCGACGTGAAGGTGCAGGGCGCGGCGCAGAGCGCCGAATCCGCCAACCAGTCTGCACAGCAGGCCAACCAGCGTCTGGATCAGATCGAAGGCCGCGTGCAGCAGCTCGAAAGGGTCCCCGGCCGCAAGCCGCGCGGGTAACCGCTCTCCCACCCACTTTGATGAACGCTTGAACCAGACACCAGTGGCCTTCACCGGCCACTGGTGTCTTTCAGCCTCTCGGTCGTCATCCGAAGGAGCCGTCCCATTCGTACGTACTCACTCCCTGCACGCCGGGCCGTATCGGCCACGCTGGCCATCGCGCTGGCACTGGCAGGAACCGGCGCAGCCAGCGCCAGGAACGCCAAGGAAGCCAAGGACGCACCCGCGGAAACGGCGACCGCAGCTGATGAACTTCCGCAGGGCCAGGAAGTGTCCGATACGGTGATTGAACTGGCCGGCTGGGTCGTGGCCAGCAAGGACAACCAGGGCTATCCGTTCGCGATCATGGACAAGGCGGCTGCGCAGGTCCTGGTCTTCGGCGGTGACGGCAAGCTGCGCGGCGCAGCGCCAGCGCTGTTTGGTTCGGCCATCGGCGATCACTCGGCACCCGGCGTCGCCAAGCTCGCACTGAGCGCGATTCCCGGCCACGACCGCACCACCCCGGCGGGTCGTTTCATTGGCGCCTATGGCCCGTCCGAGGACGCCGGACGCGTACTGTGGGTGGACTACGATTCCGCCGTGTCGATGCACCCGCTTCCCCCGGGCACCCCGAAAGAGAAGCGCAGCGAACGACTGGCATCGGCCACACCGGACGACAACCGTGTCACCCACGGCTGCATCAATGTCTCGCCCGGGTTCTACGAGAAGATCGTGCATCCCACGTTCGAGAAAGGCGGCGTGTTCTACGTGCTTCCGGACAAGGACTCGATCGAAGATACGTTCCCGGAGTTCGCGCAGAGTCGCGCGGCTGCGAAGGACGTGGATGAAAAAGACGCGCGACACGCCCGCAAATGAAACCCGGTTGAAGGCTGCGGATGTGGTCGCGGCAGACCGCTACGGAAGCTCCAGCGGGGGCATCTTGAACGTGAACAAGGTGCCGGCGGCAGCACTGGACTCCACCTCCAACGTGCCGCCATGGGACCGCGCGATCTCCGACGCAATGTAGATGCCGAGGCCGAGACCCGGCCGCGGACGCTCACTCTTTTCACGTGAGAATGGGCTGAAAATCGCGTCCAACCTCGCTGATGGAATGTGTCCCTCGTTGTGTACGTCGAGCGTGAGCATTTCCGGCTCGGAGTGGACGGTCAGCGTAATCGGGGACGAGCGCTCTCCGTGTACCGCTGCATTGGTGAGCAGGTTGGCCAGGAGCTGTGCCAATCTGCTCGGGTCGCAGACCACGTCGTCGTCTATCTGTATGTGGACCTTGATGTCCTGGCGACCAGTGGCGATTTCCACCTCTTCCACAACCCGCTTCAGGTCTTCTTCCAGCGTGCTTGTCAGCTGCAGCGCGATGGGAATGCCGCCGCCCAGACGTCCCCTGGCGAAATCAAGCACGTCGTTGATCAGTCCGTCCATTCTGGCAACGCCAGAGGTGATGTGCGCGAGCATCCGTTGCTGGCGCTCAGTGCCCGCCTCACATGCCAGCGAATCTGCGGCGATGCTGATGGCCTGCAGCGGACTGCGCAGGTCATGACCCAGCACGGCAATGAACTGGTCGCGCAGGTCGGCGACACGATGCGCGTCGGAAAGCGCAGATTCCGCTCGCACAAGGCGATCTTCCTTGTCGAGGTAACTTCCTACCAGGTCGGCCAGCAGTTCCATGGAGCGTTGGACGTGGGCTGCGTCGAAGTTGGCCGGTGCCGAATCAATCGCGCAGAGCGTGCCGAAGAAGCTGCCGTCTGGCCGATGGATGGGAACGGACGCGTAGCTCTCAAGTCCGTAGATCCGTGGCGTGTGATGCTGGGAGTAAATCGGGTGCTCGCTTGCATGCGCAAATACAACTGACGTCGCCGACTGCCTGATCTCGTCACAGATGGTGGTCTCAAGCACCAGTTGGCCACCGGGAACCAGCCCGAACCCCAGGGTGTCGAAGGTGGCGCACGCGGTCCAGGTTGTCTGGGTCACGCGGGCAATAGCCGTGAATCGTGAGCCCGTGATGTGGGCGACGGTCTCCAGGATTCGCGGCACGGCCTGGATTCGACCAATCTCGGCGATGTCGTCCAGCAGATTGGGGTCCGTCAGCTTCTGCATGGTCGGTCGTCCGGTGGGCACCGCATCATCCCATGGAACCGTTGTGAAGGTTGATGCGAGGGAAGCGGGCACTTCGGGCTGGGCAGATCGGCCAGCAGTGCTTACAGCTCGCTTTCGACCCGAGGCGGCACTTGGCAGAAGCAGATATGGATCTACTTCCAAAGGTTGAAGAGTGTTTCGATCTCGACGGCCATGGGCCCCGTCGTCGGCGTCGGCGCCAACTGGAAGGCGGACATCAGGCACGCCTGCCGCGCCCGGGTGCTATTTTCCACACCTCATCCGCTCAATCTCATTCAGGACTTGCTTGTCCAATGAACCGAAGTCGCCCGGAATTTCCTTCTCTGTGAAGAAGGAATAAGTGACACCAAAGTCCTCCCCATGGAGCACACGACTGCAGGAAACACTGCCCAACGTGTCGCAGGATGCCATTAGCTCATCGTCATCCCTGGGGCGTGTGGCGCCACGTGCGCTCGAGCGCCATACGAAAATGTGGCTCTTGTCGCCACCGTCGGGAACGGCAAGCAATCCCTTCTCCAGCATCCTCGCTTCTTGCCAGCCTTCAATAGCGCTAGTACGCAGATGGGATCCCTGGGGAAGATCGCCAAACCTTCTCCCGGGAAAGTACGATTTGGCTACCACCGCTACCGAGATCAAGTTATCGGGGCCGATACAAGCCTCGCCATGGGTGGAGTAACAGCCATGCAGCGTAAAGCCGCCGGCCACAGGTTCCTGATGACCCCGCCGGGAAGGCGTCGCATCTAGATCGCCAGGAATGCAAAAGTCGGTCTTCGCACCATCGACACGATATGAAGTGGGCGAATCCACGCACCCGGACCCAAGAGCTGCCACGACATATACAAAGAATCTAGTTGCTGCAACTCGGTTGAGGGCAATAGTCATATACGTCTCGCGTCGTTGAGCCAAGAACGTTGATTACAGTCTCCAGAGCATCCGTCTTGTATCCACCAAACGCCCTTGAGCCAGCTCCATTTTTCTCACTCACTCGTGGAACGCTCCGATGATACTTTCTGGATTCTTCTCCGTTGCGCCCGCCCGGTCCAGCACCTGCACACAGACCTCCAGATGCACCATCCATGCGCCGTTTGTTCAATCCAACGCGTGCTCGGCCAGACATGATCTATCGGTCCCAATGCAATCCCGCACCGATGACAGATTCCGATACGTGCAGTTCGCCAGTCCAAAGTACCTTCCGACGTTGTGTCATCGGTGGAGAACGAAAGGACAGATCGGCACCACCGCAGGTTACGGAGGGGGCGATAGCCTTCTCCACCCTGTCTTCCCTGGCCGCAGTATTGAGCGATGAGAACCGCCGGCTGTTGCGACTGCTGCGCGAACTTCAACCCAGGTCGCTCACCGAACTGTCCGAGCACTGCGGGCGCAAGGTTCCAAGCCTTTCTCGTACCCTTCGGATGATGGAAGGCTATGGGCTGGTTGAACTGAAGCGGGTCGGGGCGTCTGTGGTGCCATCTGCCATGGCCACGCGCTTTCTCATAGAGCTCGACTAGCACCACGTTGTATCGCCGCATCGCGGAGTTCTGTCGTTATTGCCTCGTTGACGTGTCAGCCCACTACGCTGGCAATCACGACCCATGTCGCATATTCCTCTATCGCTGAGGCCCCTTGCGCCATCGGCGTCTGGGGCGGCTTAACAGCATGCAAGAATGCCGAAAGCGTCTTGCATCAAGCGTTGAATGCAATTTGTCTGATTGGCGTTGCGCAGCCACAGAGGTACAGATGACGGGCCATCGAAAAAGGATGGCCGGGCATCGAAAACCCGTGAGATCACACACGTTGTTTACGCTTGCCGGCCGGCGTCACCCCGCGTGGCGCCGGCTGGCAATCCGTCTGCCGGCTATGGCGGGCGGAGCGTGGAGGCCTTGCGCCTGCCGGACTTATGCGTGATCTCCCGGTTTTCGAGCCACGTCTCCGCCCGCCACCTTTGTGTGGCGGCTACCGTCTGTCCTGCACGGAGCACCAGCCATGACTGCACCGGAATTCCCCCGTCCCCATCCCTATCGCGCAGCTGGCGATGCGTCATCAGAACAAGCATCTGCGATCGATCCCAGAGCTTTCATCGCCACGCTGACGCGGATTGGAAAAGGCGCAGCCGCCGACGGCCAGCCGTGGCCGGAGCGTCATCAGATGCCCGGCCGCCGCATGGCGCTGGCCGATGCGGACTGCGCACTGGCGGGCCTGCGCATAGCGCTGGAAATGCTGCTGGCGGCCGAGCGCGTCCGCCAGAACGGTCCGGACGACGAATACGTGGGCGATCGGGTGATGGAGGGTTTGATGATGGCGTGCCTGGCGCTGACCGCGCAGGTCAGCGCGCGGATTCGGCCTGAGGCGTAACGCCGGAGAATCTTCCGGCGTTACCGCCGGTCATTCGCAGGAATCGCCTTCTTCCTTCAACATCGCTTCGTCCACCGGCCGCTCGCGCTCGATGAGGGCGCGCTGCTCCGCGTTCGGCTCGCCCAGCCACCACACGTTGCAGCGGGCGGTAAGGCGGCCGACCATCTTCGAGTGCGTCGGCGAATACAGCATCGCCAGCGCGGTGGTCGAGCACTGGTGCGCCTGGCAGGCGGTGTAGAGCCACCACGGCTCGCCCTGCAGCACCATCAGTTCGCCAGGCCCGCTGGGACCGCTCAGCAGGCGTTCGCGCAGCGAAGGGACGTTCTTGTCGGGCGATTCGGCCGCCGCAGTGTTCTTCATCAGGGCGTCGAACGCGGCCAGCACCTTCGGGTCCTTGCGGCCGCAGTCGTCCACGGTGTTGCCGCCGACCAGGGTGAAGAAATAAGTCGCCAGCGGATTGTCCGCGCAGGTGAGTTCGGCGCCGGGGGTCTCACCTTCCGGCTCGCCTTCGTTGTCCCACACCGACGGGTCCACGCCGTCTTCGACGGAAGGCGCGTTCTCGACCACCGTGGCCGTGGCGGCTGGGGCTTCCGTCGGCGCAGCAGTAGCGGCGGGTGCAGCTGCGGTGCCTGCTTCCGGTGCCGGTGCCTGCGTGCACGCGGCCAGCAACGCGACCAGCCCTGCCATTCCCATCATTCGAGACGTCATTCCCTGTCCTGTGTCCATTCGCCCAGCCGGCGACCGCGTGATTCTACCCGCCAGCCAAGGTGGATACTCTGGCAATCACGCCTTCCATCACTGCCAGGATGCAGACGTATGTGCCATTCAAGACTTGCCGTGATTCTCATCAGTGGCCTGTTGCTGGCCGGACCTGTTGTTGCGCAGGAGCCCACCGCATCCTCGCCCGCCGCACGTCTTGCCGACGTCCCCCTGCCCGCCGCGCTGGATCGCGTGCTGCGCGATTACGAACAGGCGTGGCGCACCGGTGATGCGAAGGCGTTGGCGGGATTGTTCGCCGAGGATGGTTTCATCCTGCAGAGCAACCAGCCGCCCGTGCGTGGGCGCGCGGCGATCGAGGCAGCGTATGCCGGCCAGGGAAGCAGCCCGTTGCGGCTGCGTGCGCTGGCCTATGCCGCAGAGGAATCCACCGGTTACATCATTGGTGCCTACACCTACGGCAGCAACGTGGGTGATACCGGGAAGTTCACGCTGACGTTGAAGCGCGTGGCGGGTGGGCCATGGATGATTTTTTCGGACATGGACAACACCAACACGCCGCCGCGGTCGCGGTGATGGGCGCTGCGGGTTCCACAGTAGATCCACGCCATGCGTGGATGGGTTTCGCGCACGCACAAAAAACCCCGGCACTGGGCCGGGGCTTTCGATTCACTTGAACAGCGTGTCCGGATATTCCGGCTTCTGTTCGCGTGCCAACAGCGCACGCAATCCTTCTTCCGGAGTCTGCTCGCCATGCAGCACGGCGCGCACGCGATCGGAGATGGGCAGGTCGATGCCATGACGGCGCGCCTGTCGCATCACTTCGTCGGCGGTCTGCACCGACTCGACCACCTGGCCGATTTCGCGGATGGCGTCCTGCAGCGTCTGCCCGCGGCCCAGGGCCAAGCCCAGGCGGCGATTACGCGACAGGTCGCCGGTGCAGGTCAGCACCAGGTCGCCCAGCCCCGCCAGGCCCATCAGCGTTTCCGGCTTGGCGCCGATCGCTGCCGCCAGGCGCAGCATCTCGTTGAGGCCACGGGTGATCAGGCCGGCACGGGCGTTCAGGCCCAGCTGCATGCCATCGGCCACGCCGGTGGCCACGGCCAGCACGTTCTTCATCGCACCGCCCAGCTCGGCACCGACCATGTCGTCGCCGGTATAGGCGCGGAACGCCGGGCCGTGCATCGCCTCGGCCACCGTCTGCGCGAACTCGGGCACGTCGCCGTGCACGGTGATCGCGGTCGGCAGGCCCAGGGTGACTTCCTTGGCGAACGACGGCCCGGTGACAACGGCCAGCGGCACGTCCTCGCCCAGCACTTCGCGCGCCACTTCATGCAGGAAGCGGCCAGAGCCGGGCTCGAAGCCCTTGGTGGCCCAGGCCACACCGGCACCGGCCGGACGCAACGGTGCCAGCGCGCGCACGGTTTCACCGAATGCATGCGACGGGGTCACCACCAGGATCCAGGCGGCACCTTCCACCGCCGACGCGAGGTCGGTGGTGGCGCGCAGCGATTCCGGCAACGGAATGCCCGGCAGGTAACGCGGATTCTCGTGGCGCTGGTCGATGGCCTCGACCACGGCGGCATCGCGCCCCCACAGCACGGTCTGGCGACCGTGGCGGGCGAGCAGCGTCGCCAGCGCGGTTCCCCAGGAACCGGCGCCGAGTACGGCAATCTTGTCAGCGGTAGTGCTCATCCGTGACGTCGCGGCCGGGATCAGGCGTTGCCGGCCGGCTCGGAGTCAGCCAGCGACGGTGCGTCGCCCTGCTCCTGGCGCTGGCGCAGGGTTTCTGCGTACAGGCCTTCGAAGTTGATCGGCTGCAGGAAGAACGGCGGGAAGCCGCCGGCCTGGATCAGGTCGCTGACCAGCTGGCGCACGTACGGGAACAGGATGTTCGGGCACTGGGTGCCGAGCAGCACGTCGATCGACTGCGGGTCCAGGCCGACCAGGCCGAACACGCCAGCCTGCTTCACTTCGGCCACGTACGCGGTGCGCTCGCCGGCCTGGCAGGTCAGGGTCACGGCCAGCACGACTTCAAAGGCATTCTCGCCCAGACGCTGGACCTGCTGGTTCAGGTTGAGCTGCAGTTCCGGCTGCACCTGGTCGTTGAAGATCGACGGGGCATTCGGCGACTCGAAGGAAACGTCCTTGACGTAGATCTTCTCGACGGTGAACGCGGGGCCGGTGGCGGCATCGACCGGCGCGACAGCGCCGTTGGTGGTCTCTTCGGACATTTCCAGTAACTCCAGTGAATGCAATGAAAACGATGGTCGAATTACTGCGATGGGGGCGGCGGAGGGCGCAAACAAGGCCACATCCGCCACCGCCTGCTATCAGTTGCGGCCCTTGACCAGCGGCAGTTCTGCCTGCTGCCACGCGGGGATGCCGCCGTCGAGCACGAAGACCTTCTCGAAGCCGGCCTTCTTCAGCGCCTTGGCGGCGGTCTCGGACGCGTTGCCGCTGCGGCACACCAGTACCACCGGGGCCTGCTTGGCGTTGGCCACCAGCTTGTGCTCGGGGCCGAACGCGCTGGCCTGGGCACTGCGGCTGCCGGCGATGTGGCCCTTTTCGAAATCAGCGCTGGGCGACAGATCAACCACCACCGTGCCGCCCGCGTTGATCAGCTGGGTCAGTTCGGCGGGCTTGATGCCCTTGAAGCCCCGGAACAGGCGGCGGATTTCGGTGACGATGAGGGCCACGGTCAGGCCGACCAGGGCCGCGGACAGCATCGGGTTTCGGCCTGCGAAGGCCAGCAACTCTTCGTAATTCACTCAGGTCACGGGTCGATTAAGCGGGCGCCGATTGTCGCACAAGCCGGACGCGACCCGTCACTGCCCCTGCCAGAGGTCCGGCAGGCCTGCACTCTGCCACCAGCGCTTGGCTTCCGGATCCCAGCGCCAGCGCTCGGTCACCACTACGGTGCGCTCGGCTTGGGTGTTCTGGTTGATCACCCCGATCTCGACCCGGCGCTCGACCAGGCCGCCCTCCAGCGCTGCCGTGCTGCGCTCGCGGTAGGACGACACGCGCAGCTGCGCATAGCGATTGAGTTCGAACTCGGTCGGCGGTTTGGTCTTGCGCAGCTGCGGGTCCAGATAGCCGATGGCGTCGTCCATGCTGCCCCAGCGGATGGTGGCGCCGTAGGCGATCTGGGTCTCTTCCAGCAGCTTGCGCTGCTTGCGGCTGAGGTCGTCGGCGGCAGCACCGGCGGCGGCGCTGAGCAGCAGCAGGGAACACAGGAGGATCTGGATGAGGCGGCGCATCGGTGGGTTCCGCAGGGCGTCAGCCTGCCATCCTACCCTTTGGCGAAGGCAACGAAACGACCACTGAATTCGGCCGCGGCCTTGCCATCGGCGCCGGGCTGGGTGGCGACAATGCTGATGCGGGCCTTGCCGCGCTGGCGGAACGTGGCCAGGAAGGTGTCCCAGGCACCGCTTCCGGTGGCTTCGGCGTGGGCATGCAGGTCTTCATAGACCGGCGCCAGGTAGCGCAGGTTGCTGTCGGCCACGTAGACCTCGGCGTCGTGGCCGGCCAAGCGCAGGCGCAGGCTGACCAGCGCCCAGCCGGACAGGGTCAGCACCGAGGCCAGGCTGCCGCCGAACGCGTTGCCCTTGTCGTTGACGTTGGCCACCAGCGGCGCGGTGATGCGCAGCACGCCGTCGGCATAGCCATCCAGGCGGATCTGCATCGCGCGGACCGCCGGCATGCAGTCCAGCACGTCCTGCAGGGCAGCCAGCGAAGAGGTCAGGGCATCAACAGCCATCAGCAGCAACCACGACAACAAAGGGCCCGCATAATGACGGGAATGGCCAACCATACGATACCCACTGGCTGGACCCTGATCTCACTGCGCCCGCAGGGTCAGCAGGCGGCGCTGCGCCACGCCGCAGCAGCGCTGGGAGGCCGTACCGTCGCGCTTTCGCCCTGGCGGCTGCAACGTCTGCAGGACATTGCCGCATTGCAGCAATTACAACGGGCGCTGACCAGCGATCGGGTGGTGTTCACCAGCCCGGCGGCCGTCGCGGCGGCGGCCAGCCTGCTGCCGCTGGCGGCGGCGCAGCGCAGCCCGTGGCTGACGGTGGGTGAAGGCACCGCGCGTGCCCTGCTGGCCCATGGCGTCGCCGACGTCCATGCGCCCCAGCGGATGGACAGCGAGGGACTGCTGGCGATGCCGGTGCTGGGTGATGTTCGGGGCATGCAGATCGGGCTGGTGACCGCACCGGGAGGCCGGGGCCTGATTGCCGCTGAGTTGCAGGCCGCTGGCGCGCAGATCACCCGCGCTGATGTCTACCGACGGCTGCCGCTGCGCTTGTCACGGCGCATGCTGGCGCGTTTGGCCCGTTCTCCGACGCCTTGGCTGTTGGCCATCAGCAGTGGCGAGGCATTGCAGCGTTTCTGGCAGCAGCTGCCTGCGCACTGGCAGCAGCGGCTGCGGGCGAACGCGATCGCGCTGGTGGCCAGCGACCGGCTGGGCACGCAGGCGCAGGCCCTGGGGCTGACCCGGGTGGTGCGCAGCGAGGGCCCTACCAGCGTTCAGTTGATGGCCGCTGCACACACTGCGCTCACCGGCCCGGCAGCGACCTGAACAGGCACCCGGCAGCGGCTTGCCGGTGTCGTCGGCAACAGTGATGCTGTGCACAACGCTGCCTGCCGGATCTGTTCCGGCATTGCCGCCGACAAGGAAGCCCGATGAACGACACTCTGCCGCCTGCCCCATCGCCCCATCGCCCCCTGCGCTGGCTGCTGCCGCTTGCCGTGCTGGCGGTGCTGGGCGCGGGCGGCTATGCCGGCTACCATTATTGGCAGAAGCAGCAGAGCGACCAGCTGGCGCAGGCGCAGACCACCGCCGTGCAGCTGAAGGGGCTGGAGGCTACGGTCGAGGCCCTGCGCCGCGACCAGCGCGCTGCCAGCCAGCGCTTGCAGGATGCGGCCACCACCAACCGGGTGCTGCGCGACGAAGTGCTGGGCCTGTCGCAACGCAGTGCCCTGCTGGAAGAGAATCTGGCCAAGCTGGCCGACAGCGCCAACCAGGGCCGTCAGGCGGTGCAGCGCGATGAGGCCGAACTGCTGCTGACCCAGGCCGCACAGCGGCTGGCCTTCGCCGATGACGTGGAGGGCTCACGCCGGCTGTATGCCTTGGCCGCCACTGCCTTGGCCGATCTGCCCGACAGCGATGGCCTGAACCTGCGCCAGGCACTGGTGCAGGAACGCAACGCGCTTGATGCGTTGGGCGCTGGCCCGCGCGTGCTGTCACTGCAACGCCTGGACGCGCTGGGCAAGGCCCTGCAGGGCCTGCCTTCGCAGATCGCGCAGACGCCGGCCGACAACGCCGCAAAACCGTGGTGGCAGGCTGCGCTGGCGCCCTTCGTGGACATCACCCCGAGCCGTCTGAACGGCCCGCTGACCTCGGCCGAGCGCACCACCATCGACACGGCACTGCAGCTGGAACTGACCCTGGCCCGCGCAGCGATCGAGCGCGGCGATGGCAGCGGCCGCGATGCCGCGCTGAACAGAATCGATCTCTGGGCGCAGCGGCGCTGGCCGGATTCACCGGACCTGCGCGCGCAACGTGCTGAACTCCATGCCCTGCGCTCGCTGCCATTGCAGGCCGATGACACCGTGCTTGGCAGCACCCTGCAACAACTGCGTACCCAGACCGACCGGAGGTAAGCCCGTATGAAACCCCTGCAATCACTGGTCGTGCTGTTGCTGGCAGTGGCCATTGGCGTAGTTGCCGCGCAATGGCTCGGCACCGATGACCTGAACCGCTACGGCGAAGTGACCCTGCGCTATGGCGGCTACGACTACCACAGCAACCTGCCGAAGGTAGCGCTGCTGTCGGTGATCGGCGTGCTGGTGCTGTGGCTGCTGTGGAGCCTGATCGCCGCACCGTTCCGTGCCTGGGGCCGCTACCGCCGCAAGCAGGGCCGGGTGCGCCTGATCGATGGTCTGCTGGCCTATGAGCATGGCCAGTGGCAGCGCGCCGAGAAGCTGCTGGATGGCGCCGCCAAGGATCCGGAAGTGAGCGGGGTTGCCCTGGCCAATGCCGTGCGCAGCGCGCAGGTGCGGGCCGATGCACCCGCTGCCGAGGCGCTGCTGCAGCGCCTGGGCGAAAGCGATGCGACCTTGCAGGCACTGCTGCGTGCCGAACAGCTGCTGGCCAACGATCTGCCGGTGGATGCGATCAACGCATTGGATGTGGCGGCGATCCAGCCGCTGCCGCCGCGTGGTCTGTGGCTGCGTACCGAAGCGCTGGCACGTGCTGGCCGCGCGCACGAGGCTTACGGCCAGCTGGGCGCGCTGCGCCAGACCAAGGTGCTGCCGGCCGAGGCCAGCAGCGAGCTGGAAGCACGCCTGGCCGCACAGGCGCTGCTGGAAGCGGGCGACGTCAACGCCCTTGCTGCGCAGTGGGAAGCCACGCCGAAGGCGCTGCGACCGACACCGGACGTGGTTGCCGCCTACGCCACCCGTGCGGTTGCACTGGACTGGGACGAACCGGCACTGCTGGCGCTTGAGCAGGCGCTGGACCACCGCTGGGATGACGAACTGGTGGCCGTGTATGGCCGTCTGCCGGCCGAACGTCTGGCCACGCGCCAGGCCAACCTGCAGCGCTGGCGCAACGTGCACGACGACTCGGCCGCCCTGCGCCTGGCCCAGGGCCGCATCGCGCTGGCGCAGCAACAGTGGGACGCGGCCGATGCGTTCCTGCATGAAGCCATCGCCGCGGGTGCCGGCGCCCCTGCGTGGGAAGCGCTGGGCGAAGCCTTCGCGCAACGTGGCGAACACGTGCTGGCCGCGCAGTGCCTGGCCAACGCGCTGCGCCTGCAGCGTGGCGAAGACAGCGTGGCGCTGGTGCGTGCACCGGCAGCGGTGGTCGACCCGCCGCTGCATGCGACCCTCGAGGAGCAGCCGATTGCACCGCTGCCGCCGGTGTACGACGCCAATGAGGAGCGCGACGCGTTCGGCAACCCGCGGATGCCGTGACCCTGGCTGAAGGTGTGCCGACCAACGGTCGGCACCCACCAGAGGATGCAATCTCGGCACCCACCAGGGGATGCAATCAACGAAAACGCCGCCCATCGGGCGGCGTTTTCAATTCCAACGTTGCCGGCCAGCGGCCGGCACTACCGTGGCGTTCAACGTTCGACGATCGCCACCACGCCCATGCCGCCGGCGGTGCAGATCGACACCAGCGCACGGCCACCGCCGCGCTCGGCCAGCTGCTTGGCCGCCGTGGCGATCACGCGTGCACCGGTGGCGGCGAACGGGTGACCGGTGGCCAGCGACGAACCCAGCAGGTTGATCTTGTCCGGGTCGATGCGGCCCATCGGCGCATCCAGGCCGAGGCGGTTGCGGCAGTAATCCTCGCTCTCCCACGCACGCAGGGTGCACAGCACCTGTGCGGCGAAGGCTTCGTGGATCTCGTAGATATCGAAGTCCTGCAGGGTCAGGCCGTTGCGCTTGAGCATCTCCGGCACGGCCACGGTCGGCGCCATCAACAGGCCTTCGCCGTGCACGAAATCGACGGCCGACACGTGTGCGTCGCGCAGGTAGGCCTGCGGCTCGTGGCCATGCGCGCGCGCCCACTCTTCGCTGGCCAGCAGCACCGCGGCGGCGCCATCGGTCAGCGGGGTGGAGTTGGCTGCGGTCAGGGTGCCACGGCCGGATACCTTGTCGAAGGCCGGCTTCAGCGTGGCCAGCTTCTCCAGCGAGGTGTCGGCACGCAGGATGTTGTCGCGCTCGACGCCGCGGAACGGTGCGATCAGGTCATTGAAGAAGCCGCGCTCATAGGCTGCAGCCAGCTTCTTGTGCGAGGACACCGCCCACTCGTCCTGCGAGTCGCGCGAGATGTTCCACTCCTTGGCCATGTCCTCGCAGTGGTCGCCCATGCTCTTGCCGGTACGCGGCTCGGCCACGCCCGGAAACTCCGGCTTGAGTTCGGCGAACTTGAAGCCGGAGGTCAGTGCGCGGATCTTGTCGCCGGTGCTCTTGGCACGGTTGGCAGCCAGCAGGCGCGCGCGCAGCTTCTTTCCGTACACGATCGGCACGTCGGACGTGGTGTCCGAACCACCGCCGATGCCGGACTCGATCTGGCCCAGGGCGATCTTGTTGGCAACGGTGATGATGCTGTCCAGCGAGGTGCCGCAGGCGCGCTGCAGGGTGATGCCGGGGGTCAACGGCGACAGGCCCGAGGACAGCGTGGCTTCGCGGCCCAGGTTCCAGTCGCTGGAGTGCTTGATGACCGCACCCATCGCCACTTCGCCCAGCTGCTGGCCGTGCAGGCCGAAGCGCTCGACCAGCGCTCCCAGCGTACGCACCGACATGCCGAGGTTGCCGACATCCGAATACGCGGTGTTCTGCCGGCAGAACGGAATGCGGACGCCACCGAGGATGGCGACGGGACGAGCGTTGGGCATGGAGATACCTGGCATGGATGAGGGTGTCTGCAACATGGCCTGCACGACAGAGCAGGCATAATGGGGCCAAGTGTAGCTGCCGCCCTGTGATGGGCCAACCGTGGAACCATGAGCAAACCCGACCCTGCGATGAATGCCCTTGGCGTGCTGGCCCTGGAACTGGCCGGCGGCGAAATCCCCCGCCAGGCGGTGCTCAGCGCTGAACAGGCCGGTGAACTGGCCGAACGCGTCGGCCGCGACCTGTCCAAGCTGGTGCCACAGGTGGCCGAGCTGGACCTGGTGTTCGCCGCCGCCCATTTCGATCCGGCCGAAGTGCTTCGCCCGGGCTGGCCGATCCATCGCCGCCTGGAAGAACTGCAGATGCGCGCGCCCGGTAGCAACCAGGGCCCGCGCGTGCTGGCTTTCGGCGCCGACGCCAGCGGTGATGTGCCGCTGCCGTTCCAAGCCGACGCTACCTTGGGAGGCGGTGGCCTGCGGGTGGTGCCGTTCCTGCTGACCGGTACCGACGTGGCAACCACGACAGCCGTGGCCGATGCGCTGGAAGAGGTGCTGCTGGCCAATGGCATGGCCCATGCCGATACCGCGCTGATGGCACAGAACACGTTCGGTGCGCGCGTGGAGCACGCACGCTATTTCACCGTGAACGACCTGGCCGCGATGATGTCGATGCAGTACGACAACCAAGGCCTGGCCGCACTGTGGCCGCTGATTGAAACCGCGATCATGGCCCCGGGCCAGGACGAGTGGCTGAGCGACGCGCCCGAGCCGTTGCTGCGCTATACGCAGGGCGAAGCGCGCATGGCGCTGTTCGACCCGGCCGGCTGGTGCGCGCATTACAACCACGGCAAGGGCGACTGCGAGCGACTGCAGGGCATCTACGAGCAGTTCCTGATGCGCCAGCGGCAGATGGCCGCGGTGCTGGAAGCGCACGGTGTGCCGGTGCTGTTCGTGCATTGCGAAGCCGGCCAGGACGCGCGCGAGCTGCTGGCGCGCTGATCAAGCCGCACCACGCGCCGCCGACCGGTTCGGCGGCTCGATGTGTGATCATTACGGGCTTGTGCATGGACCGCTCATGCGCGGACCACGACGAACTGCATGCTGCATACGATTCAATCGGCAGGGTTGACCCTGCTTGCCACCACCATATGTGGCCTTCCCATCATGGCGCAGGCGGCAGCACCGATTGCCGCGACACCCACCTGCACACTTGCGCCGGCCTTCGCTGCTGCCGTGGCAGAGCCCGAGGTCTACGACAGCAATGTCAGCTTCAGCAACACGGTCAAGGTGCAGGTCAGCGTGGATGCGCAGGGCCGCGCCCACGATGCGCGTGTGCTGAACGGCTCCCGCAACCGGCTGCTGGATGATGCAGCCCGGAAGGCGGCCCTCAGCTGGCAGTATCTGTGCCAGGGCCAGGGCGGCATCGCGCAACCGGTCGTGCCTGTTCCGGAGCCGGCCTGCCGGCTGGACCGCCTGAGCTGGGCGGACAACGAGCCCAGGTTCTCCAGCGCACTGCGGTCCAGCGGTCTGCGCGGCTCGGTGGAGGTCTGGTTGCGCCCGATGGCCGGCGATCCGGCAATAACGGAGGTGAAGATCGGCAGGAGCAGTGGTGATGCGCGCATCGATGACACGCTGCTCACCGCCGCACGGAACTGGCGTCTGACCTGCCCGCGGGACACGCCCGTGAAGCACCCTTGGATCAGCTTCACCCAGTCGTTCAACTTCCAACCGCGGAGCCAGCTGCCGGCCCCGGCGGCGTCAGAACCGGAGCCGGATGATGTCGTGATCGCAAATGACGCACTGTTGGAGTTCGGCACCGTCGCCGGCTTCGTCAAAGAGCTGCCGAACATGAAGGGCGTAGATCTTGCGCCGGATCAGCCCAGTCAGCCCGGAGTGACGCTTTACAACACCAGTGTTGGCGCGATCATGCGGGAAATTGAGACGACCAAGGGACGGTTGAAGCCGGTGACCCTGACCCATTGGCTGGTGATGGTACCGCCCCACCACACGGGACCAGCCGTGGTGCGCACATTCAAGCGCGAAGTGATCGATGCCACGACGGGTAAGGCCCACATGCAGACCGACATCTCGATCCTGTGTGAAAGCGGCCCCGCCGAATGCGCTGAACTGCGGCAGCGACGCGATGCACTGCTCCTGAGGTCCCGCTGACTGATCTTTTTGTAGAGCCGAGCCCATGCTCGACTCAGGCCGCCTGAAGCGCAGCCGAGCCTGGCCCGGCTCTACAGGGGGCAGAGAAAAACGCCGGCGTTTGCCGGCGTTTTCCATTTCCAGAAGAACCGCCCTTACGGAGCCTTGCTGATCACCGCGCACGCCAGTCGCGCGCCGGCGTTGCCGGTCGGCTGGGTCTTGTAGTCGTCCGCGTCGGCGTGGACGATCAGGCCGCGGCCGATGATGTCGAAATCATCACCCTTGCCGATGTTGACGTTGCTCGACACCGGACCATCAATGGTGGCTACGCCCTTGTCGTCGGCCTTGATGTTGGGCATGTCGCCACCGTGGTGCGGATCAGTGGCCACGTTGCCGTGGTCCTGCTTGCCCGGATTGAAGTGGCCACCGGCGCTCATGCCGTCCGGCGCGCTGCAGTCACCCTTCTCGTGGATGTGGAAGCCGTGCTCGCTGCCCGGCTTCAGGCCACTGATCTGGCCGGATGCGTGCACCTTGCCGTCGACCAGCTTGAAGGTGATCGAGCCCTTGGTTTCATTGCCCTGGGTCGGTGCCAGTTCGGCAGTGGCCGAGGCATCGGCTGCCGGGGCCGCTGCGGTAGCCGGTGCAGTCGCCGGGTCGGCCGGCGCTGCCGAACCTTCGGCCGGGGTGGTGGCCGGGGCTTCGGCTGCCGGTGCTGCCGGCTGCTGGTTGCAGGCGGCAAGGCCCAGTGCAGCGATGGCCGCGAACAGCGAAGTGTGGATCAGACGCATGGAAACTCTCCTTGGGAAATGCCGGTGGTGTGATCAGCGGGTTACCCGGATCACGCCGCAGGCGATGCGGACGCCGGCATTGCCGGCGGGCTGGCTGCGATAGTCGTCGGCCCTGGCATGCACGACCAGTGCACGCCCGGCGATATCCGTGGCGGCGCCTCCGCCCAGGGTAACGCCCTTCAGATGCACATCGATGTTGGCGCGGCCCTGCGCGTCGGCCTGCAGGTTGTCGATGTCACCCAGGTGGTGCTTGCCGCTGCCGGCACGACCGTGCGCGACACCGGCGGGATTGAAGTGGTTGCCGGCGCTGCTGGCGTCCACCGCGCTGCAGTCGCCGCGCTCGTGGATGTGGAAGCCGGCCTGCTGCATCGGCTGCAGGCCGCCGACCAGGCCGGTCAAGTGCACGCCACCGCTTTCGGTCTTCAACACCAGACGGCCGCTGACGATGCTGGCCGAGGCTGGCGCCAAGTTGGCTTCGGCGAGCTGGGCCACGGGCGTGGTGACCACCGGCGGCGGTGTGGGCTGCGGCGTCTTCTTCGGTGCGCTGCCACAGGCAGACAGGAGCACGGCAGCGGACAGCGGCAGAAGGGCGAAGGACAAACGCATCGAGGACTCCTTGCAGGTAACACTACGGACGGCATCGTCCATGGAGGATCAACAGTTCGGCAAGCGGGTGCGAGGATCGCGTGCAGGCACCGTTCAATGGCCGCCGCGGCGGCGACCGGCGCCCAGCTTGCGGGTAAGCGTATTGCGGCCGAGGCCCAGGCGCGCGGCGGCTTCGGCACGACGACCGTGGGTGATCTGCAGGGCGGCCTCCAACAGCGCGTGGTCGACCCGTTCGCGCACCTGCGCGTGCAGGCCCTCGGTGCCCTCGGCCAGCTGCCGGCGTGCCCATTCGGACAGCAGCGCTTCCCATTGGCCCGGGTCACCGGCGGCCGTGCTGCTGCGCCGGCTGCGGGCGCGGTTGAGCGCGGTATCAACATCAGCCACACCGATGGTATCGGCGGCGGCCAGTGCGGCCATGCGCCAGCACACGTTTTCCAGTTCGCGGACGTTGCCCGGCCAGTCGTGCTCGCGCAGCGCCTGCAGGGCGGCGGCGGTCAGCCGCTTGGGCGGCGTATCGAGCCTGCGCGCGGCAGCGGCCAGGAAGGTGGTGGCGAGTTGCGCGATGTCCTCGCGGCGCTCGCGCAGAGGCGGCAGCTGCAGGCGCACCACGTCCAGGCGGTGCAGCAGGTCGGCTCGGAATTTTCCCTGCGCGACCAGCCCTTCCAGATCCTGGTGGGTGGCGGCGACCACGCGCACATCGACGCGGATCAGTTCGCGTCCGCCCACGCGGAAGAATTCGCCCTGGGCGAGCACGCGCAGCAGGCGCGTCTGCAACGGCAACGGCATGTCGCCGATTTCATCGAGGAACAGGGTGCCGCCATTGGCCTGCTCGAAGCGACCGATGTGGCGCCGCTGCGCGCCGGTGAACGCACCGGCCTCGTGGCCGAACAGCTCGCTTTCCAGCAGCTCGGCGGGAATGGCGGCGGTGTTCAGCGCGACGAACGGATGCTGCGCACGCGGTGACTCGCGGTGCAGCGCATTGGCCACCAGCTCCTTGCCGGTGCCGGTTTCGCCGATGATCAGCACCGCCAACGGCGCCTGCGCGAGGCGGCCGATGGCGCGGAACAGCGCGCGCATCGGTGGCGTATCGCCCACCAGTTGCGGCGGCTGGTCGCTGGCGCCTTCTGCAGCAGGCGTGGGCGCGGCCATCGCCGGCGCCACGGCAGGCAGCACGCGCTGGGCCAGTGCCACCGCGTCGTCCAGATCGAACGGCTTGGACAGGAACTCGTGCGCACCGCCGCGGAACGCACCGGCGGTACTGGCGACGTCGGTGTAGGCCGACATCACCACCACCGGCAGCTGCGGCAGCGCGGCTTTTAGCTTGTCCAGCAGCACCAGGCCATCGTCGCCGGGCATGCGCACGTCGGTGAACAGCAGCGCAGGCGGCGGGCTATCAGCCAGTGCCTGCAATGCGGGAGCGGCGCTGTCGAAGTCGACCACCTGGTAGCCGGCCTCGCGCAGCGCGGTGCACAGCACGAAGCGCACGGCGCGGTCATCGTCGACCACCCAGATGCACGGCGGGGACGCGGAAGACTCAGACATCGCGCGGGGCCTCCTCGGCGGCGGCGGTGCCGTTGCCGATCGGCAGCAGCAAGGTAAATACGGTATGGCCCGGGCGCGACCGGTAGGTCAGCGTGCCGCGATGCTCGCGCGCGACCTGCTGGGCCAGCGCCAGGCCCAGGCCGGTGCCTTCGGCGCGACCGCTGACCAGGGGTAGGAACAGGTGTTCGGCCAGTTCTTCGGGCACGCCACGGCCGTCGTCGGCGATTTCCAGCCGCAACGCCAGGGTGTGCAGCTGCTCGGCGATGCGCACACCGTGTTCAACGCGGGTGCGCAGGGTGATGTTGCCGGCACCGGCCTGGATGGCATTGCGCACCAGGTTCCATACCGCCTGGGTGAGGCGATCGGCGTCGCCATCGAATTCGGGGATGCTGGGGTCGTAGTCGCGCTGCAGGCGCACCGCCCAGCCGGCCTCGTTCTCGGCCAGGCGCAGCACGCGCTCCAATGCGGCGTGGATGTTCAGCGCCGCATGCGGCGCGGCAGGTGCCGGTGACAGGAGCTGCTCCAGCAGGCCATTGAGCCGCTCGATCTCCGAGCCGATCAGGTCGATCAGCTCGCGTTCGCTGGCATCGCGCTGCGCCGCGCGGCGGGCCAGCAGCTGTGCGGCGCCCTTCAACCCGGCCAGCGGATTGCGCAGTTCGTGCGCCAGGCCCTTCAGCGCTGCGCTGAGCGCGCTGGGCAGGGCCTGGGTCGGGTCGAGCCCGGGGAACTCATCGACCGGATGCGCCTCCAGCAGCCAGCCGCCATCGTCGCGGCGGCTCATCCAGCCTTCGGCAAAACGCGCGGCTTCGCCCGGCAGCGCCAACGCCAGCCGGTTCAGGCGCAGGCTGTCGCGCTCGTCGCGGGCCAGGAAATGGGCCAGCGCCTCACCCTGCACTTCCAGCGCGGCCAAGGGTTGACCGAGCAGGCGCCGGCCGCTGACGCCCAGCCAGCGCGCGAAGGCCGGGTTGCAGCCGGCGATGCGGCCATCGGGCCCGGCCCAGGCCAGCGGCGTGCCGAGGGCATCGAGGGACGGCGGGGGCGCGGGGTCGGACATTGCACCAATGTAGTGCAAAACGTGGGTGTGGGGTCAGAGCCCTTTCCTCGCGAAAAGGGATCTGACCCCTGCAGGTCGAGCAAGCTCGACCACTACCGTGGCCGGTTACAGCTTCATGTTGAGCCCAACGAAGAGCGCGCGGCCCGGGGCCGGCGAGAACATCGGCCGGGCGCTGTCCCAGAAGAAGCTGTCGTACCACGCGTAGGCATAGTCGCGGCCGGTGACGTTCTTCAGCTGCAGGTCCACGCTCCAGGCCGGGGTGATCTGGTACTTGGCGCTGAGGTCGAGCACGGCGAAGCCGCCGAACTTGCCGGTGACGTTGCGCTCTTCCAGGTAGTAATCGCCCTGCGCGCGTGCCTGCAGGCCCAGCTGCAGCGCATCGCTGGCCTGGTAGTCCAGGCCGAGGTTGCTGATGTGGCGCGGGGTGGCGGCCACTTCGCGTCCCTGCAGGGTCACGCCGGCGGCGCGGTCGTCGCGGGTGATCTTCGCTTCCTGGTAGGCGTGCGAGGCCCACAGCGTCCACGCGTCACCCAGCTGCGCGCTGATCTGCGCATCCACGCCTCGGCGGCGGGTCTTGCCCAGCGTGACCGTGGTGCCGGTGGCCGGCATGTTGGACACTTCGTTTTCCGCGTCCTGCTGCCATACCGCCAGCCGGGCCTGGCTGCCGGCGAAGGGCTGGAATTTCAGGCCCAGCTCCATGCCGGTGTTGGTGGAGGGCCGCATCGGTGCCTGCCCCGGGGTGAGGTAGGCCGGCGCGGTGGAACCGGTCAGCACCTGGAAGGTACGGCCCCAGTTGGCGTAGACGTGGGTGTGCTCACCCAGGCTGTGGATGACACTCAGTTTGGGCTGGCCGATGCTGCCGTAGTCCTGCAGGCGGCCGGTGGCGCCGTTCATCAGCCGGGTGTGGCCGCTGAAACGGTCCACGCGGTAGGCCGGCACGATCTTCCATGCGTCGGCTGGCTGGTAGATCGCCTGCACGTAAGCGCCCCAGTTGTCGAAGCTGTGGCGGTCGTTGTTCTGCACGCGTGCCGGTGCCTGGCTGAAATCGGTGGGCTCGGCGTAGGCGTAGCGCTCGCGACGGTAGCCGTTGTCCTGCTGCTCGTAGTTCAGCCCGCCCTCCACGGTAAGCATGGGGCTGGCCTGCCAGGTGAGCGTACCGAGCAGGCCCGTCTGGCGCTCGTCCCAGACACGACGCTGGCGCGGCAGATTACCGCTGGGCAGATCGCTGAAGGTCACCCGGCGGTCGTCTTCATAGCGGTTGTAGTACAGCCGCGTGCCGAAAGTAACCGCGTCGCTGAGCTTCATGTCCAGGTGCGCGGCGAACTGGCGCATGTCGCGGTCATCGCCGTCATTGGCGTTGCGCAGGTCGCTGCGGCGGCGGCCCGCATGCAGCTCTTCCGCGGTCATGAAACCGGGCTCGTCGGCCTGATGATGGTAGGCGCGCGCGGTCAGGCCGATGCGCAGCCCCTCCTCCAGCGAGCCGAAGAACCACTTGCCACCCAGCGCGTATTTCTTCGAGCTGTCGTGGTCGCGGTAGCCGTCGCTGGCCTGGGTACCGACGAAGTAGTTCTGCGCGAAGCCGTCGGCTTCGCGGCCCACCGCCAGCTGCACATCGCGGGTGTTGTAGCTGCCATAGGCCAGTCGCCCGTCGGTGTAGGTGCCGCCCTGGCGCGTGCCGAAGTTCACGTTGCCGCCGATGTTGTGCAGGCCGTAGCGCGGATCGTTGGTACCGCGCACCACTTCGATGTAGCTGATTTCCAGCGGAAACAGCATGTCGATGAAGCGCTGGTTGCCACTGTTGACGTTGCTGGGGATACCGTCGATCAGCGTCTTGATGGCAT
Organism: Stenotrophomonas sp. GW821-FHT02D01; assembly: GCF_059421765.1. Classification (NCBI taxonomy): domain Bacteria; kingdom Pseudomonadati; phylum Pseudomonadota; class Gammaproteobacteria; order Lysobacterales; family Lysobacteraceae; genus Stenotrophomonas; species Stenotrophomonas sp. GW821-FHT02D01. The sequence goes on along the minus strand of NZ_JBWKVP010000005.1, from coordinate 127,234 downwards.
TGAGGTAGCCCTCGCCGTTGAAGGCGCGGAAGCTGACCTTGCCCGACTCTGCACCCTGCCGGGTTTCGGTCAGCTGGATGCCGGGCATCTGCCCGAGCAGTTCCCAGCTGTGCGACACGTTGCGGTTTTCGATCTGGTCCGCGCCCAGCACGTCCACCGAGGTCAGCACCTGGTGCGCGCTCAGCTGCCCCTCGCTGTGCTGGTGCACATCGACCTTGCCCAGGGTGAGCGCGGCGTCGGCGGACTGGGCGAATGCTTCAGGGGCGAACGGGGCGGCCGCGAGCGCGGCCACCAGCGTGGGAGTCTTCATCAGGGGGCGGGCGGGAGGTTGGAAATGAAACTTTATAACATTTCGATTCCGCCAGCCATCCGATGACTGCAGCTCCCTCGACCTTAGACGGGGTAGCCGGTGGCTTCCCGGGCCTTCTTCCAGGCGATTTCAAACTCGCGCGCGCTGATTTCGTCGTCTTCGTCGAAATCCATGAACGACACCGGCTGGTCGGCCAGCACGAAGCGGTCATCGCTCTGGCCGGTTTCATCGGCCCACACGACCTTGGCCCCGTAGATTTCCACCTGGCGCACGATCTTCTCGCCACGGGCTTCCATCAGCACGTTGCCCTTGCCCAAGCCCGATTCGGCCCAGTGCTTGTAGTACTTCTTCGTGTTGGATTTTGCGTTGTTCTTTGCGTATTTCATTGCATGGGTCCTGGCCGCATGCGCGACCGGAAAGTTCGGAATGGCGCCATTATCAGGCATATGGGGGTCAGATCCCTTTCCTGCGGAGGGGGATCTGCCCCCTGCTGACCTACTGCGGCAACGCCACACCCTTCGGCCACAGCAGCCACAGGTTGCCCTGCTGCTTCATGTCGCCGGCCAGCTTGCCGGCGGCATCGCCGCTGCCCCAGTACAGATCGGCACGTACCTCGCCGGCAATGGCGCCACCGGTGTCCTGCGCGGCCACCGGGCGTACCACCGGCGTGCCGTCCGGGCGCGTGGTCGACAGCCACAGCAGGCTGCCCAGCGGCACCACGGTGCGATCCACCGCCACGCTGTAGCCGGCGGTCAGCGGCACGTTCAACGAACCGCGCGGACCTTCCGGGCTGTCCGCGCTGCGCACGAAGAACACGTAGCTGGGATTGCTGCGCAGCAGTTCCGGTACCCGCGCCGGATGTGCCTTCGCCCACGCGCGGATCGCGTCCATGGTGACGTCTTCCTTCTTCAGCTCGCCCTGCTCCACCAGCCAGCGGCCGATCGCGCGATAGGGATGGCCGTTCTGTTCGGCATAGGCCAGCCGCACCTGCTTGCCATCGGCCAGGCGCACCCGCCCCGAACCTTGGATCTGCAGCAGCTGCAGGTCCATCGGATCGGTCAGCCAGGCCAGCACCGGCGCCTTGGCCCCCCTGCTGGCGATGCTGCCGGCATCGTCGTAGGGCTTGAGCACCTTGCCCTCCACGCGACCGCGCAGGCGCTTGCCCTTCAGTTCGGGATAGACGCTGTCCAGCTGCACCACCACCAGATCATCGGGTGTGCCGTACACCGGCACGGTGGCGGTGTCGGTACGGGTGAGGCTGCCCGGATAGATGGGTTCGTAGTAGCCGGTGATCAGGCCGTCGGCGCGATGGCCGCCGGCGCGCAGGGAATAGACATCGAGATCGCGCTGCAGGAATGCGCGGATCGCAGCAGCGTCCTTGTCGGACACGGTGCTGGCGGTCGCGCAGGGCTTGGCCCAGGTCGCATCGTTCTTCAGGCGGGTGCAGCCGCTGCGCCAAGCGGCGAAGCCGGCCTGCAGGTCGGTATCGGATACGGCCGGGAGAGCCTTCCAGTCGACCTTGGCGTAGGTGGCGGCAGCGGGCTTGGCAGCGGCCGGCGCTTCAGGCCGGGTACCCGTGGTGGCGCAGCCGGCAAGCAGGGCAACGGCCAAGAAAGTGAGGAGCGCGCGCGGCGACGTAACAGTGATCATCGTCGCAATGTAGTGGGGCCGATGGTGGCGCGGCAACCTTGGGTAGCGCCGGGCCATGCCCGGCGAGAAGCGGATCCCGCGCGGTGCGCTCGCCGGGCATGGCCCGGCGCTACCGGCTACGGGGTCTGCAGCAACAGCGAATGCAGGATGCGCGCGTCTTCGGCGTCGAGTGTTTTCGGCAGGGTGTCGCTGCCACGGAAACGGCGGTGGAACGCCTGTACCGCTGCTTCGCGGTTGTCGAGCGGATAACCGAAGCGCGCCAGCGCGGCCCATGCATCGAAGCCTTCCGGCGCAGCACCATCGGCAGCGCGCGGCCACACGCCGAAACCGGCTTCGGCCAACTGTTGCCACGGGAAGAAGCGGCTGGGATCTTCCTTTCGCGTCGGTGCCAGGTCGGCGTGACCGATCACCTGCCGCGGCGGGATGTTCAGCCGGTCAGTGAGGTCGCGCAGCAGCACGATCAGCGATTCGATCTGCGCGGGGCTGAAAGGCGTACGACCGTCATTGTCCAGCTCGATGCCGATGGACGCGGAGTTCAGATCGGTGATGGTGCCCCAGCGCCCGGAACCGGCGTGCCAGGCGCGGCGCTCATCGGCCACCAGCTGGTAGCGATGGCCATCGGCGCCGATCAGATAATGCGCACTGACCCGCCCGCCGCTGTTGGCGGTACGCAGCGTGTGCAGGCTCTGCTGCACCGATTTCTGCTCGGTGTGGTGGATGACGATGATGACCGGCGTGCGCGCGTTCCGGTTCGGCGACGGCACCCAGGTGGCAAGCGGGTTGCGGGTTTCCTGCGGCGTGGAGGCACAGGCGGCCAGCAGCAGGCAGGCCGAGAGCATCAGGGAAGTGCGGATCGGGTGCATGCCCCGATTGTGCGCGATAAGCCCGGACGATGCAGTAGAGCCACGCCATGCGTGGCTGGGCTACCGAGCGTGCCGACCAACGGTCGGCACCCACCAGAGCAGGAGTAGAGCCACGCCATGCGTGGCTGGGCCACCGACCGTGCCGACCAACGGTCGGCACCCACCAGAGCAGAGCAGTCCAGAGCAAGTGCAGTGCCAAGCAAGCTTGGCAACTACCAGAGCAGGTGCAGTGCCGAGCAAGCTTGGCGCCCACCAGAGCAGGTGCAGTGCCGACCAACGGTCGGCACCCACCATGTAGATGCATCAGGCCTCGTAGGCCGATTCACCATGCGAGGTGACATCCAGGCCGGTACGCTCGGCCTCCTCGGTCACCCGCAGGCCGACCACCACCTTGACCAGCAGCAGGATGGCTGCGGTCACCACGGCCGACCAGACCACGGTGAGGCCGACGCTGACCACCTGCACCCACACCTGGTGGCCGATATCCAGATCGGCCTTGGTGCCGCCCAGCGACTGCGCGCTGAACACACCGGTGAGGATCGCACCGACGATGCCGCCCACGCCATGCACACCGAACACGTCGGCGGTGTCGTCCACCTTCAGCAGGCGCTTGAGGCCGGTCACGCCCCACACGCAGACCACGCCGGCAACCAGGCCGATGACGATCGCGCCGAGCGGGCCGACGGTACCGCACGCCGGGGTGATGCCGACCAGGCCTGCCACCGCACCCGAGGCCGCGCCCAGTGCCGACGGCTTGCCCTTGCTGATCGCTTCAACCAGCGTCCAGCCCAGCACCGCAGCAGCGGTGGCCAGCACAGTGTTGAGGAAGGCCAGCGAGGCGACGGTGTCGGCGGCGGCGGCAGAACCGGCATTGAAGCCGAACCAGCCGACCCACAGCAGCATCGCGCCGATATAGGTGAACGGCACGTTGTGCGGCTTCAATGCGGTCTGCCCGTAGCCCAGCCGCTTGCCGACGAACCATGCAGCCACCAGACCGGCCACGCCGGCGTTGATGTGCACCACGGTGCCACCAGCGAAATCGATCGCGCCCATCTCACCCAGGTAACCACCACCCCAGACGATGTGCGCCATCGGGATGTAGCTGAGGGTGAACCACAGCGCCGAGAACAGCAGCACTGCGCGGAACTTGATGCGCTCGGCGAAGGCACCGACGATCAGCGCGGTGGTGATGCCGGCGAAGGTCGACTGGAAGGCGACGAACAGGTAGTCCGGCAGCCCCTTGATCGGCGTGTTGCCCACCGACTCCGGGGTGAAGCCCTTGAGGAAGGCGAATTCGGTGAACGAGCCGAAGAACGGATTGCCGGCGCTGAACACTGCGCTGTAGCCATAGGCCACCCACAACAGCAGCACCAGCGAGAACACCACCAGGATCTGGCTGAGCACCGACAGCACGTTTTTTGAACGCACCAGGCCGCCATAGAACAGGGCCAGGCCCGGTACCACCATCAGCAGCACCAGCAGGGTGGAGGTGAGCATCCAGGCGACGTCGCCGTGGTCATAGGCGGGCGCGGCCACCGCTTCGGCAGCCGCAGGCGCAGCGGCGGTCGGGTCCTGCAAGGGCTCGACGGCCACGGCCTCGCTCTGCAGCGGCGTGACCTGGGCCTGGGCATGTGCACTGCCTGGCCAGACACCGGCGGCCAGCGCACTGAACAGCATCAGCAGGCACACCAGATGGAACCGGGCTTGCCACCCGGTGAGAAGGCGCATCTTCATGGGGGAGTCTCCGGAAGGGGGCTTACAGCGCGTCGGCGCCGATTTCGCCGGTGCGGATGCGGATGACCTGCTCGACAGCGGTCACGAAGATCTTGCCGTCGCCGATCTTGCCGGTGCCTGCAGACGACTGGATCGCTTCGATCACCGCATCGGCACGTTCGTCGGTGACCACGGTTTCGATCTTGATCTTGGGCAGGAAGTCGACCACGTACTCGGCACCGCGATACAGCTCGGTGTGGCCCTTCTGGCGGCCGAAGCCTTTCACTTCGGTCACGGTGATGCCCGACACGCCGGCATCGGACAGGGCCTCTCGGACCTCGTCGAGCTTGAACGGTCGGATGATGGCGGAGATCAGTTTCATGCGCATGTCCCGATGGTGGATGGGGCCAGCGCGCGAACGCGCGATGGCATCAGGCAACCACGGGCCATCGTGGTGATGGCCGTGGCTGTTGCACCGGACACGAAACGGGCCGGGACAGCCGTGCCTCTCTCCTTGCACGGCCGACGCGGGAGGGAGGGCGGCCCATGTCGCGTGTCCGGTCTCTCTCTTGCCCCTGGATCTGCGGGCCAAGGGCCCGCGTTTCCAATGCAGCGGACCAACGGCCCGCTCTACCACGGCGGGCCGGAGCCCGCCCTGCGGCTCCCCAGCCGCAAAGACGGATGCGATGGCGGCGGGTGGGAGGGGGTACCCACCGCCATCGCAGCCGGTCAGCTGGCGTAGTACAGCTGGTATTCCAGCGGGTGGGTCGCCGCGCGGAACTTGGTCACTTCCTGCATCTTCAGCGCGATGTAACCGTCGATGAAGTCATCGCTCATCACGCCACCGGCCTTGAGGAACTCGCGGTCCTTGTCCAGCGCTTCCAGCGCCTGGTCCAGCGAGGAGCAGACCTGCGGGATCAGCTTCTCTTCTTCCGGCGGCAGGTCGTACAGATCCTTGTCGCTCGGTGCGCCCGGGTCGATCTGGTTCTTGATGCCGTCCAGGCCGGCCATCATCAGCGCGGTGAAGGTCAGGTAGCCCGACTGGATCGGATCGGGGAAGCGCATTTCAATGCGGCGCGCCTTCGGGTTGGACACCCACGGAATGCGGCACGAGGCCGAACGGTTGCGCGCCGAATAGGCCAGCATCACCGGGGCTTCGTAGCCCGGCACCAGGCGCTTGTAGCTGTTGGTGCCCGAGTTGGCGAAGGCGTTGATCGCCTTGGCATGCTTGAAGATGCCGCCGATGTACCACAGCGCCAGCTGGCTCAGGCCGCCGTAGCCGTCACCGGAGAACAGGTTGGTGCCGCCCTTGGACAGCGACTGGTGCACGTGCATGCCGCTGCCGTTGTCGCCGACGATCGGCTTGGGCATGAAGGTGACGGTCTTGCCGTTGCGGTGGGCGACGTTCTTGATGACGTACTTCATCCGCAGCAGTTCGTCGGCCTTCTGCACCAGGGTGCTGAACTTGGTGCCGATCTCGCACTGGCCGGCGGTGGCCACTTCGTGGTGCTGCACTTCCACTTCGATGCCGACCTGTTCCAGGGTCTTGCACATCTCCGCACGCAGGTCGTGCAGGGTGTCGGTCGGCGGAACGGGGAAGTAACCGCCCTTCACGCCCGGACGGTAGCCGCTGTTGGCGCCGTCGTACTTGGCGCCGCTGTTCCAGGCGGCTTCTTCCGAGTCGACCTTGAAGAAGGTGTTGCCCATTTCATTGGCGAAACGGACCGAATCGAAGATGAAGAATTCCGGCTCCGGGCCGAAGAACGCGGTTTCGGCGATGCCCGAGGACTTCAGGTAGGCTTCGGCGCGCTTGGCGATGCCGCGCGGGCAGCGGCCGTACGGCTGCATGGTGGCCGGGTCGAGGATGTCGCAGCTGATCACGATGGTCGGATCGGCATAGAACGGGTCGACGTAGGCGCTGGCGGTATCGGGCAGCAGCACCATGTCCGATTCGTTGATGCCCTTCCAGCCGGCGATCGAGCTGCCATCGAACATCTTGCCTTCTTCGAACAGCGACGGCTCGATGATGCTGACCGGGAAGGTGACGTGCTGCTCGACGCCACGCATGTCGACGAAACGCAGATCGACGAACTCGATCTGGTTGTCCTTGATCAGCTTCTCAACGTTTTCCACTGACATCGGTACGACCTCGGATGGGAATGAATGCCTGCTGAGGTACAGCAACGACCGTGCCAACTTTTCGGCCTTCACAAGTTGTTGATTTCAAAGCGCCTGCCCCAGGGCGGTGCAGAAGCACATGCACCAAACGGGTGCGCGGATTACTGCACGCACCCGTTTGGTGCGGCATGGATCGTCTATTCTCTCGGGCTTCTTCCGCCGCCCGCGCCCGCACCGTCCATGTCCGACCTGCTCTCCGCCCTGCTGCTGGGCATCCTCGAAGGCTTGACCGAATTCCTGCCGATCTCCAGCACCGGCCACCTGCTGATCGCCCAGCACTGGCTGGGCGCGCGATCGGACTTCTTCAACATCATCATCCAGGCCGGTGCGATCCTGGCCGTGGTGCTGGTGTTCCGCCAGCGCCTGCTGCAGCTGGCCACCGGCTTCGGCCAGCGCGAGAACCGCGAGTACGTGTTCAAGCTCGGCGCGGCCTTCCTGGTAACCGCCGTGGTCGGCCTGGTGGTGCGCAAGGCCGGCTGGTCGCTGCCGGAAACCGTCAGCCCGGTGGCCTGGGCGCTGATCATCGGCGGCATCTGGATGCTGCTGGTGGAGGCTTATACCGCGCGCCTGCCCGATCGCGACCAGGTGACCTGGACGGTGGCCATCGGTGTTGGCCTGGCGCAGGTGCTGGCCGGCGTGTTCCCCGGTACCTCGCGCTCGGCCTCGGCGATCTTCCTGGCCATGCTGCTGGGCCTGAGCCGCCGCGCGGCCGCTGCCGAGTTCGTGTTCCTGGTCGGCATTCCCACCATGTTCGCTGCCAGCGCCTACACCTTCCTGGAACTGGCCAAGGAAGGGAACCTGGGCAGCGAGAACTGGACCGACGTTGGCGTGGCCTTCCTTGCCGCAGCCATCACCGGCTTCGTCGTAGTGAAGTGGCTGATGGGCTACATCAAGTCGCATCGCTTCACGGCCTTCGCGATTTACCGCATCGCCCTGGGCGCTGCATTGCTGCTGTGGTTGCCATCCGGCAGCTGAACAGCTCCGGGGCACGGGAACCCCGTTGCCGGTCCCGGTCCGTTTCCCCCTCGGTTCCCCAAGGAGAATCACCATGAACCGCAAGCTCACCCTGCTCCTCCCGCTGGCCCTGCTGGCCGCCTGCAGCCAGACCCCTGCCCCGGCCGGTACCGGTGGTGACGACCTGGCCCCGGCTGCGGCCAAGGCCGGCGACCAGAAGGCGCTGGCACACCTGGATGCGCAGCGCCTGCAGAGCCAGCACTGGCTGCTGCAGCAGGCCACCGCGGCCGATGGCAAGCGCATCGATGCGCTGTTCGCCCGCGAAGACAAGCCGGTCACCCTGGACTTCGTTGATGGCCGCCTGTCGGTCAGCAACACCTGCAACCGCATGGGTGGCGGTTACACCCTGGCCGATGGCAAGCTGAGCGTGAGCGCGATGGCCTCGACCATGATGGCCTGCACCGACAAGGCGCTGATGGCGCTGGACGAAGCCGTCTCCAGCCGTCTGCAGGGCGAACTGAAGGCCGAACAGGACGCCAACGGTGTGCTGACCCTGACCACCGCCAAGGGCGACGTGCTGGTGTTCAACCCGGAACCGACCGCTGAAACCCGCTATGGCGGCGCCGGCGAAACCGTGTTCCTGGAAGTGGCTGCGAAGACCGAGAAGTGCTCGCACCCGCTGATCCCGGATTACCAGTGCCTGCAGGTGCGCGAAGTGAAGTTCGACGACAAGGGCCTGAAGCAGGGCGAGCCGGGCAAGTTCGAGAACTTCTACGGCAACATCGAGGGTTACACCCACGAAGACGGCGTGCGCAACGTGGTGCGTGTGAAGCGCTACGAAGTGAAGAACCCGCCGGCCGATGCGCCGTCGCAGGCGTACGTGCTGGACATGGTGGTCGAGTCGGCGATCGAGAAGAAGTAATGCAGAAGGGCGGCCGCGAGGTCGCCCTTCTTCCATGGGACACCTTGAAGTCGAGTCATGCTCGGCTGGGCAGAAGGCAGTCCAGCATGGCTCGACTCTACATACCCAACCGCCAAGGAGACAGGCATGATTCTTTCCCGCATTTTCGCGCTCCTGCTGGCCACAACGCCTGCCGGCCTCGCGGCAGCCAGTGATGCCAGCGATCTGCAACGCCTGCAGGCACACGAGTGGCATCTCACCCACGCAGTCGACGGCAACGGCAAGCGCCTGGATGCACTATTCATCGCCAGTGATCCGCCCGTCGGTCTGTTGTTCCGCGGCACCAGTGCCAACATGCTGAACCTGTGCAACGGCATGAGCGGCCCATACACGTTGAAAGACAGCCAGCTCACGTTGGGCAGCATGGAACAGAACCTGAAGGGATGCTTCGGTGCCAAAGGCGAACAGGAAACCGAAGCCAAGCGCAGGATTCTGGGGACCTCCACACTGGTCATGGGTAGCGCGGGGCCGTTGACCCTGTATACCGCACGTGGCGACACGCTGGTGTTCGCGCCGTTGCCACTGAAAAACAGATGAGAAGGGCAGCTGGCAGGGTCGAGCCAGCTCGATCGGGCCTTTGTAGAGTCCAGCCATGCTCGACTGGGCGAAAAGCAGGCGAGCATGGCTACAGAAGGCAAAGTCGGGTTTGGCCCGGCCCTGCAGACGCGCTCAACCCAGCGCAGGATTCAATGTATAGGTGCCGTGCAGCGCCGCTTCGGCCAGTACGTGGCCGTGCATTGCACGGTACGCATCGGCGGCGGTGAAGCGTTCCGGCAACGACAGCGTGGCCACATCCAGCGCAAACACGCGGAAGAAGTAGCGGTGCACGCGCTCGTCGTTGAACGGCGGGTACGGGCCGTCGTAGCCGAGGTAATCACCGGCCATGTCCGGATTGCCGGCGAACCAGCCGGTGAAATCATTCAGGCCCTGGCGGCTGCCGGCCGGGCCGGCCGGCGCGGTCTTGCCCTTCACCACGAAACCATCGCTGCAGCTGCCAGCGGCGATCTCCTGCACCGAGGCCGGAATGTCGGCCATCACCCAGTGCACGAAATCGCAGCGCGGCTGATCGCGCGGCACGCTCATGTCATCGCGGCCGACCGTCTCCGGTACCGTTGGCACGTCCGGGTCCACGCACACCAGCAGGAACGAGCGGGTGCCATCGGGCACGCTGCTCCAGGCCAGGTGCGGGTTGCGGTCGGGGGCAAAGCCGGCGGCATCGCCGGCGGCGAACTCACGGTCGATCGGCGCACCGTTGACCAGGCTGTGACTGCTCAGTTGCATCAGATGCTCCTCACTCTTCCGGGTAACCCAGCCGCACCGCGACCGGGGTGAGCTGGGCGAACGCGGCGCCCATCACGTCGCGATACCTGCGCCAGTGGCCGGCAGGCAGGCGCGGTGCGCCCAGCTGTGCGGCCGGCGGCATCGGACGCCCGAACACGCGGCCCAGCAGGTCGGCCATCGCGTGCGCATCGTTGCCGATGTCGTCGATGCGCAGCAGCACGTGCGGATACAGGTCTTCCTCGTGCAGCGCGGCGATCTGCGTCAGCGAACGCACCAGCCACTGGCTGGCTTCGGCCATCGAGGTCATCGCCAGCGGTGCGGCGGCGCCGTAGGCGATCCAGTCCAGCAGCATGTCGCGCGGGTCGCGCAGCACCAGCAGCAGGCGGCCCTGCGGCAGCTGCGGGCGCAATGCCCACAACAGCGCGTTGTCCCACCACAGCAGCCAGTCGATCACGGTGTCACTTTCCAAGCCGCGGGCGGGCAGGTGCTCGCGCCAACGCTCGACCAGGCGTTCCGGGCTCAGCACGCCCGACGCCAGGTCCTGCAGCGTGTTGTAGTTCTGGAAGGCATCGTCCGGTGGCGTGGCGGTGTAACGATCACTGCGCAGCACCGGGCTGGCAGCGGCCAGGCCGGTTGCCACCCGCTCCACGCCCGAACCCGGGGCGCCCCACAGGAAGATCGGCGCCGAGCCGCTGTCGCGCGTCGCTTCGTCGATGCTGGCCATCTCCGGCCAGCTCGGCGGTGCCTTGGCCTGCGGCGGCAATGGCAGCCGCTGCGAAGCCTGGTCGGTCTGCAGCGCCATCCACGTACGCAGCGCTTCTTCCGGCTGCCCGGCGCGATCCTGGATCTCGCCCAGCCAGGTCCGCAGATCAGCGCGGTGTCCCTCCGGTGCCTGTGCGATCAGGGCCTGCACGCGCTCCACGGCGGCGGCCGGGTCACGCTGCAGCAGCCCCTCGACGCGACGGCTTTCACCGCTGACGCGGCCCGGTTCCAGGGTGGTGATGCGCTCGGCGATGGCTTCGCCCTGCTCATGCTCGCCGGCCATGTCATGCAGGCGCATGCGCGCTTCCAGCGCCGGTAGGTGGCCGGGCATCGCTGCCATCCAGCGCTCCACGACGGCTACGGCGCCGGCACTGCCGACGTCTTCCACGGCCAGTCGTGCCAGCCACAGGTCATGCAGCTGGTCATTGCTTTCCAGAGCGTCATCCAGGCGTGTGCGGGCTTCATCTTCGCGGCCCAGGCGCTGCCAGGACATCAGCAGCAGCTGCAGCACCTGGCGATCACCCTGCAGCGATTCCAGCAGCGGCAGCAGGTGCTCCAGCGCCTGCAGCGGCTGGCCACTGCGCAGTGCCAGTTCGCCGGCCAGGCGGCGCATCGGCGGCACGTCCAGCTCCGGCTCCTGCAGCGCCTGCTGCATTGCCTCGGCGGCGGCCTCCACGTTGCCCTGGCGCAAGGCCAGCTGCACCACCATGCCGTGCAGCGAGGACATCTTCGGGTTCAACGCCAGCACGCGACGGAACGCCTGCTCGGCAAACGCCAGCATGTCCTTGCCCAGATAGGCAAAGCCCAGCGCGTACAGCACGCGGGTATCGTCCGGCAGCGCCTGGCTGGCCGCCGACAACAGGGCCAGCGCACGGTCGGCATCGCCACGGCGCAGCGCGACCATGCCATCGATGGTCAGCAGTTCCGGATGGTCCGGCTCCAGCCGCGATGCCAGGGTCGACAGCCGCTGGGCCTCGTCGAAATCGTTGCGGCCCACGGCCAGGTGCGCCTGCATCAGGTAGGCGGGGAAGGCGTTGGGGTCGAGCCCGGTGGTGCGCAGCAGGGCTTCATCGGCCCCGTCGAACTGGCGCAGTGCCAGCAGCAGGCCGGCGTGCTGCAGGTGCAGCTGCGCATCATCGGGGGCCAGCTGCAGCGCCTGCTGCAACGCCTCCATCGCGGCCTCGGCCTGGCCCTGCTGCTGCAGCGCAAGCGCCAGCCAGCGGTGGGCCTCGGCCTTGCCGGGTTCGTCACGGGTCCACGCCTGGGCCAGCTGCACGGCCTGGCCGGCATCGTTCTGGCGCAACGCTTGGAGGATCTGGTCTTGCATGGCCGTCCGGTTCAAGGTCAAACCCGCATTGTAGCGGGCCGCGCGCCGGTGCCGGTTCAGCCCGGCAGGACCCGCCGCAGGCGCTGTGCGACCCAGCGCTCGGAGAACCCATCGCCACGCCAGTTCTCCAGGAAGCCACAGTGGCCGCCCCAGCAGGCGGTTTCCAGCCGCGCCTGCTGCGGCAGCTGCCAATCGCGGAAGGTCGCGTAGGGGATCACCGGATCGTCCTGCGCCATCAGGATGTCAGCAGGTACCTGCAGCGTGGACAGGCGGTCGCCGGCGATGGAGTAGCCATCGAAATAGGCCTGCAACGAACCGAACGTGGTGTGCCGTTCGACCAGCCAGGCGGTCAGCGAACGGATGTCCATGTTCAGCACACGGTCGTCGCAGTCGCTCAGTTCGGGGAACAGATCGCGCTTGCGCCGCAGCGAGCCGGCCCACTTGCGGCGGAAGTACCAGTCGTACATCGCCGGGCCGTTCTCGATGTTCTCCATGGTCAGCCCGGGGTCGAGCACCGGGCAGACCGCGGCCACGTGCTGCAGCGGTACACCGGCGGCCGGTGCGCGCAGGGCCAGCCGCAGCACGAAGTTGCCACCCAGCGAATAGCCGGCTGCAACCAGCGGCAGATCGGGCCAGCGCTGGGCGACATCGCCTGCGGCATGCACCACTTCGTCGATGAGGTTGGAGTGGAAGATGCCGGGATTGAGATGATGGGTGTTGCCGTGGTCGCGGAAATTCAGCCGCACCACGTCGAACCCCTGCTCCAGCATGCGGGCAGCGGCCATGCGCATGTAGCTGGATTCGGCGCTGCCTTCCCAGCCGTGCAGCAGCAGGGCAATGCCGCGCGGTTCGCGCCCTTCGACATGGCTGTGCCAACCCTGCAGGCGCACACCTTCGCCACCATCGAGGATCAGCTCCTCGCTGACCGCGCCGGTGGCGGCCAGCAGCAGCAGGCCGCGCTGCAGGCGCATGCGGCTGGAGCTGAGCATCGACTGCAGGTGCGGATTGCGCAGCCAGCGCGGCGGCTGATAGTCGGACGCGGTGAGCATCGGCGCATCAGCGTCGAGGGTCGGTGGCGGGGACACGGCCACCCTCGCCTCAATCCCCGCTCATGGCCGCCACGATGCGCGCGCGCGAAGTTTCCGCGATGCGCCGACGGCCTTCCAGGTCCTGGGTGCCGATCGGCTCCAGGAAATGCACTTCGGTAGGCCGCGCCGGCTCACCGAGCAGGCGCAGGAAATTGGCAAAGAAACTCTCGCCCGGGCCGAAGGCCACGATGGTCTGTGCATTCCCGCGCACGCCATAGACCAGCGCCACCGGCTGTACTGGCACGCTGGTTTCGACCGCCGCCTGGAAGATGCGCGCATGGAACGGGCCAACGTCGTGGCCACCGCGGGTACGCCCTTCCGGGAACACGCCAACGGCCTTGCCGGCGCGCAAGCGGTCGGCCATCACCTGCATCACCCCACCCAGCGATTCAGTGTTGCCACGCTGGTGGAAAATGGTCTGGCCGCGCCCGGCAAGCCAACCGACCACCGGCCAGCTGGCGATCTCGCGCTTGGCGACAAAGCCCATCATGCGCTGGCTGTGCAGGATGGAGATATCGACCCAGCTGACATGGTTGGCGACGAACAGCACTGCGCCCGGCAGTGGCTGGCCGACGCGCGACAGGCGGAAGCCGAAGATCCACATCAGGCCGCCCTGCCACCAGTTCACTACCTTGGCGCCGAAGGTATCGTCGCCCACGCGCAGCTCGCCCCATGGCGGAAGCATGCCGATCAGGATCAGCGGCAGGAACACGGTGATGTGGACCAACAGCAGCGGTACGCGGTACAGGTAACGGCACACACGCGCCACGCCGCCGCGGGGGGCCGGAGTGGGGGAAGTCATCCACGCACGATACCGGAGGGCTGCCATCGCTGCCAGCCGAATTCGGCCATAAGTCTCATTGACGGCGGCCATCGGTGGGGAACGCTGGGTTCCGCCGCCGTCACCGATGCCGCGACGGCTCAACCGTGCCCGGCCGCCACCACGGCCAGGGTCAGCCGCGAGATGCAGACCAGCCGGCCCTGCTCGTCCTCGATGCGGATTTCCCACAGCTGGGTGCTGCGGCCCACGTGCACCGCGCGCGCGGTGCCGGTGACCGTACCCGAACGCACGGCGCGTACGTGGTTGGCGTTGATCTCCAGGCCCACGCAGACCTGCTTGGCGGTATCCACGCAGAGGTTGCCGGCGCTGCTGCCGAGGGTTTCGGCCAGCACCACCGAGGCGCCACCGTGCAGGATGCCGTACGGCTGGCGGGTGCGCTCATCCACCGGCATGGTCGCCTGCAGCCAGTCCTCGCCAGCGGCGCTGAAGACGATGCCGAGGGTATCGATGGCGGTATTGCGGCTGAGTGCGTTGAGCTGCTCGATGGAAACGGCTTCGCGGAATACCTGGGTCATGCGGCTACCTTCAGAGGATGGGAACGAGGCCGGCGCCGAATGCGGTCAGCATGCGCACCAGCAGCCACTTCGGCCCGACATTGACCTCGGGGAAGTCGCCCACCGCGACATAGCAGCGGTGGAAATCGGCGCTCTGCCGCGGCAGTGGCTGCGGGCAGTCCGGGCCGGGCTTGAACTCGTAGTCGGTGGCATAGCGCCACGGCCAGAAGTCGAGGATCGGCAGCGCCTCGGAGGCCTTGCCGACGCTGTAGTTCAGGCCGGACAGGACCGGCGGCTTGGCACGCGGCGCCACCGTCCAGGAGTTCTGCGGGTGGGTATCGCGCAGGATGCTCTGGGCCAGCTGCTCGGCGAAGGCCGGATCGTCGATGATCACCGCGCCTTCGGTGTTGTAGTTCTCGCTGCGCGGATCGAAGTTGTGGGTGCCGACCACGCCGATGCGGCGGTCGACCACCAGCGACTTGGCATGCAGGCCCATGCGCGCGCCCTTGCGGGTGACCGGCAGCGGCTTGTTGACCGCCTTGCTGCCCAGGAACGAGGGGCGCGTTTCGGTACGCAGCAGGCGGGTCTCGACTTCGCTGCCGGCAGCACGCCGGCGCGCACGGGCATTCTCATACGCACTGCCGGTACGCGGATGGATCACCCGCGCCGGCCGGTCGTCCACATCCGCAGCGGCCACCGCATCACCACCACTACCGCCACCGGCATTGCTGCCCGCCGCGCTGCCACCGAGCAGCGGATTGCGGCCGGTATCGCTGCCCGGCGCTGCGATCGGGTCGGGCAGCAGGTTGCGGTAATCGACTGGCGCATCCAGCGGGAACGGCTTGAATTCGAAGATGTTGAAGCCCAGCTCGCGCATGTTGCGCCGCTTGTACTTGTAGGACAGCGCATACACGATCGGGTTGTCGGTGGCGGCCAGGCTGTTGCTGGAGACCACCACGCGCGGCGGCTGCGGGCGCTTGCGCAGCTCGCGGAACAGCTTCTGTGCCGGTTTGGACAGCACCAGGTAGGGCGTCTGCAGGATCACTTCGTGCTGCGCACTGGAGATCAGTGCGTCCAGCTGCGGCTCGGTGACATGCTGCCCGGCCAGTGGGGCGTCGGCGCGCTCACGCCGGTGCTTGCGCGGCAGATCGGCCACATAGCGCACCGAGGCGACCGGCAGGGCGGTATCCACGAACGAACGGGTGACGAAGGCGACGTCGTTGGCTTCCTCGCTGACCCGCTCCACCCGCTCGGGCCTGCGGAACTGCGCCGGTGGCAGCAGCGGCACGCCCTGCTTGAGCAGGGTACGGCCGACATCGTTCAGCCGCTCGGCCGGTACGCTGCGCTGCGCGCGCCAGAAGGCATCGAAGTTGGCCGCCATCGCCCGTGCTTCGGGGCCGGCGATCAGCACGTCACGGTCGCGGAAGTTGTACTCGCGGTCCCAGTCGTAATAGTCGTCCTGGTAGTTGCGCCCACCGACCACGCCGATCGCATCGTCAACCACCAGCAGCTTGTTGTGCATGCGCTGGTTGAAGCGGCGGAAGCAGCACAGCACGCTGCCGGCATAGTCGAAGTAGTTCAGACGGGCCTTGCCGAAGGTGGGGTTGTAGACCCGCAGCTGGAAGTTCTCGTGGGCACCGGCCAGTGCGCCGAGGATCTGCAGGTCGGAGATCGCCGAAAGCTGGTCGATCAGCAGCCGCACCTTCACCCCGCGCCGCGACGCCGCCAGCAGCTCGTCGATGACCAGGCGGGCGCTGTCGTCCTTGTCGAAGATGTAGGTCTGCAGGTCGATGCTGCGGGTGGCGCTGCGCAGCAGGTTCAGGCGCGCGACCAGCGCACCTTCGCCCTCGTCCAGCAGGGTGGCGTAGTGCCGCGGCTGGTCCGGGGTCGATTCGCTGAACGCCCGGCCGGCCAGTGCCCGCAGGGGCGAATCCAGCGCGCAGCGGTCGGCCTGCAGGCAATCGACCTGGGTCGAGCGCGCCTGCACGGCAATCGCCTCGGCGCGATCACGCTGGGCATGCGACAGCGACGCGCAGCCGCTGCCCAGCAACACGGTTGCCAGCGCCAATACACGCAGCAAGGGATTCACGGTTTCGGCGCCTCGCTGAGGCGCGCACGCAATACGAAAGTCACTCGGTCACTCAAGGCAAGCTGCCAGCTGTCCATGCCATACCGACCTCGTTGCACGGTACCGCGGCTGACGACGTCGCAATCATAGCCGGGTCGGGCACATTCCGCTTTCTCGACCTTGAGCGTCTCCGGATGGCTGACCCCGCGCAGGGTCAACCGGCCGTCGATACCGCCGCCCTCGGCAACCGTCTCCGGCCAGTACGGCAGCGAGTCGAACTCCACGAACGGGTAACGGCCGGCATCGAAGAACTCGGGGCCGCGCATCCAGCCGGTATAGCGGTCCTTGCCGGGAATCTCCACGGTGCGGGTGAACATCTTCAGGTGGACCTGGTGGCGGCCATCGGACAGCACCTCGATACGCCCCTCGAAACGGGGGAACACGCCCTCGATGCGCTGGCCGAAGCGGGTGCGGACTTCGAAACCGATCTGTGAGCGCACCACATCCAGCTGCAGCGTACGCGGCGGTTCGGCCACGACCGCCGGCAGCGCGGTCGGTGGCGGTGTGGCGGCCCAGGCCGGGCCGATCGCCAGAACGACTGGCAGCAGGCAGCGGCCCGGCAACGCCAACCTCATCGGCTCACGGCCACCAGAAGGCGTTCAGGCTGGCCACGCCCGGCTCGATCGTCGCCTCGCGGGCGAAACCGAGCACGGCCACGCCGCCCGGCGGCATGCCACGGTAATCACTGCTGGTGCCATCGGTCATCAGCGCCACCAGCTGCTCCAGCCCGGGGTTGTGGCCGACGATCAGCACCCGGTCCAGGTCACGGCGCTCGTCCACCAGCGCGGCCAGGGTGCCGGGGGTGGCCTCGTAGATGCGGTCTTCCAGGCGCTTTTCGACATAGCCGATGGCTGCCATCACCGCTTCCAGGGTTTCGCGGGTCCGCCGCGAAGGTGAACACAGTACGCAGTCCGGCAGCAGGTTGTTCTCCTTCAGCCACTTGCCGGCGGCTTCGGCTTCAGCGAGCCCGACCGGCGACAACGGCCGGTCGAGGTCGGCCTGGCCGGTGGTGGCCGGTTCGGCGTGGGCGTGGCGGAGCAGGATCAGTTCGCGCATTGCGGGATTCCAATGAAGGGATGGAGACCTACGGCTGTTACAGCTTCAGCCAGGCCAACAGGGGTTCCCAGTCGGCCTGGTGCTCGCGCACCTGGGCGGAGCGGTAATCGAAAAGACTGCGGCCCAGGCCGGTCATGACCACATAGCTCTGGCTGTCGCGCAGTTGGGCGACCACCGGATAGGGCCAGTCAGCCAGCATCTGCAGGGCCTGCTGCGAGGTCTGGGTCCAGGGCTTGGTGCGGTTCAGCACCAGCCCGACCGGCAGCTTGCGGCTGTGCACGCGGGGCACCTGGGCCAGGCTGTTGAGGAAGCCGACGATGGCTTCGATGTCCAGTGCCGAGGGCAGCACCGGCACCACCACGGCATCGGCAGCGTCGAGGAAATGCGGGATATCGTCGGCCAGCGCGCCGGCCGGTGCATCGATCACCACGGTATCGGTACCGTCGGGCAGCTTCTGCGCCCATTGCTTCTTGCGGTACACGTCGATCGGCAGCACCGCGCTTTCCAGCCCGGCCCGGCGCTGTGCCCAGCGGGTGCTGGAGCCCTGCGGGTCGGCATCGGCGATCACCGTGGCCTTGCCTTGCAATGCCGCGTACGCGGCCAGGTGGGTGGCGATGGTGGTCTTGCCCACCCCGCCTTTGGAACCGGCCACCAGGATCGTCTTCATGCCAGCCTCGCTTCCGGGTACGTGCCCCGAGCGTACACCGCCGATGGTGACGGAAGGTAGAGCCGTGCTGAACCCGTGCCCCCGGCCTTTGCTATCGTGGCGCCCCCGAAGGATCGAACCGCCATGAGCGAACTGCAGGACCTGAGCGCACTGATCCGCGCCAACACGCCGTTGATCGTGGTCGAGACCCAGGATGAGGGTCGCATCGTCGAGCTGTTCCGGCAGACGCTGATGCATGTCTGGCGGGCCCTGCACCGCTGGTCGATCACCGAGGGCCTGCGTCGCATCGACCTGGAGCGCGAGGACGAGCCGGTCGGTCCGCCCGATGCCAGCGCCGCACTGCAGATGATCCGCCAGGCCGACCAGCGCGGCGTGTACCTGCTGCTCGATTTCCACCCCTACCTGGGCTACGCCAGCCACCAGCGTGCCCTGCGCGACCTGATCCAGCGCCGCCACAGCGAACCGCACGTGCTGGTGCTGATCGGCGCCAAGGTGGAACTGCCCGCCGAACTGGAAGCCCTGGCGGTGCGCTTCAACCCGCGCCTGCCCGACGCCAATGCGCTGTTGAAGATGCTGCGCGAGGAAGCCGATGCCTATGCACGCGAACACGGCGGGCGCCGGGTGGAAGTGGACAGCGAGGCGGTCAAGAAGATCCTGAAGAACCTGCAGGGCCTGAGCCTGGTCGATGCGCGGCGCATCGCGCGGCAGCTGATCTATGCCGATGGCGCGCTGCGCGACGATGACCTGCCACAGTTGGCGCGGCTGAAGTTCGAGCTGCTCAACCGCAGCGGCCACCTGTTCTTTGAACATGACAGCGCGCGCTTCGGCGATGTGGCCGGCGCCAACCGGCTCAAGCGCTGGATCAACCAGCGTCGCGTCGCCTTCATCGCCGGCTCGGCACCGGCCGGGCTGGACCCGCCGCGCGGCATGCTGCTGCTGGGCGTGCAGGGCTGCGGCAAGTCGATGCTGGCCAAGGCCACCGCCGCCGGCTTCGGCGTGCCGCTGCTGCGCCTGGACGTGGGCGCGCTGTACAACAAGTACCACGGCGAGACCGAAGCCAACCTGCGCCAGGCACTGGCCTCGGCCGAGCAGCTGGCGCCGTGCGTGCTGTGGATGGATGAGATCGAAAAGGGCCTGGCCACCGGCACCGAGGATGGCGGCGTGTCGCGCCGCGTGCTCGGCTACCTGCTGACCTGGATGGCCGAGCGCAAGGCGCCGGTGTTCATCGTGGCCACCGCCAACCAGGTGCACGAGCTGCCGGCCGAGCTGCTGCGCAAGGGCCGCTTCGACGAGATCTTCTTCGTCGACCTGCCCTCGGCCGATGTGCGCGTGGAACTGCTGCGCCTGCACCTGGGACGGCGCCAGCTCAATGCCGACGACTTCGCGCTGCCGGCACTGGCCGCAGCGGCCAACGGGTTTTCCGGTGCGGAAATCGAGCAGGCGATCGTGGCGGGACTGTATTCGGCGCATGCCGAAGGCCGGCCACTGGATACCGAGCTGCTGATGGGCGAGATCCGCACGACACGGCCGCTGTCGGTGCTGATGGCCGAGCAGGTGGCGGCGTTGCGGGAATGGGCGTCGGGGCGCACGGTGTCCGCGGACGACTGAGGGTCGCCGCCACCGCGTCCATCTACGCAGGGCGTGGATTCCCTGTCGGTCAGGGTGCGGTGTCTGGGCTCCAGCCAGCGGGCGGGGTCAGCGGCAGACCGTTTTCCTGCAACAGGCGGCTGATGGCTGCCGTCGTGCCTTCGCGCGCGGCGCGCTGCAGGTAGCCGGCGGGCAGCCCCCGCCGCCGCGCACTCAGCTGTTGCCACTGCAGCCAGTCAAGTGCGCGCTGGGCATCAGGATCGGCGGGCACCAGCCGCAGTGCCAGTTCCTGCAGACCCAGATCGCCACTGGCTGTCATCTGCGTGGCCAGCCTCCTGCACGTTGCGCTGTGCTGTGCCTGCCCGCACAGCGCAATGCCGGCGAAGTCCCACAAGGTGCGTTCCTCCAGCGACCCCAGTAGGGCGTCTTCGACGATCTGCCGCGGGCTGCGGTCCGCCTCCTCCAGCGGCGTGTCGGACAACGACACCCCTGCCAGCGCCTGCAGCTGCATCGCCAGCAGCCGCCGCGTCCCATCACCGAACGGTTGCCGTTCCGCGGCGGCGCGCAGCTGCTGTGTCGCCATGCCGACTTCTTCCAACCGCCAGGCCACCTGCACCGCCTGCCACGCGCCCTCGCCGTTGTCCTGATCGTCCGCACGCTGCGCCTCCAGCAGTGCCGGCAACAGCCCGGCACCTGTGGGCGCAGCCGTGGGCAAGCCAAGATTGCGACCGACGGGGTCACCGCAGGTGAGCGTGCCCTGGCACAGCCGCAACAGGCGGTGGCGGTGGAAGCGGTGCGCTGGCGCGGCCTGCCAGGCGTCCAGGAAAACCGGCGTGAGTGCATCGGCATCGGTCAGGCGCTGGCCGTCGGCCTGTACGCCCAATGCCAGCGACAACTCGGCCCCCTGCCAGCGCTCGGCCGGGACATCGCTGGCCTGCAGGGCGGCGATGCGGGTGACGACCGGCTGCAGCCAGTCCGGCACGGACCGGTCCTGAGCATTCAGTCCCCCTGGCAGCAGCAGCGACAGGAACAACAGCAAGGTAGCGCGTTGGCGCATCCGGAGCTCATGGCAGCGAAGGGCCAACCATTGTAGGCCCCCTTGCACGCCGCCAGCGGCCGGCCGCTGTCAGGGCCAGGCTGGAGGTGCGGCCGCCCAGGCCTGCTGTACTTCGGCCAAGGTCGCGCGTTCGTCATCGCGCCATTGCGGCAACAGCTGCGCGTAATGACTGCTGTCGCGCCATTGCCCCGGCTCGGTCCGTACGGCGGCGGCATACCACTTCACCGCCTCCTGCTGCTGGCCGGCCCGCCACAGCGCCAACGCATAGCTCGGCGGTACCCAGCCCGGATTGCTGCGCAGGGTGCTGGCAGCGGCCTGCCACTGTTCCAGCGCGGCCAGCGCCTGGCCCTGCCGCAACAGGTCCCAGCCATAGTTCCAGCGTACGCTGCGGCCCAGCGCGCTCTGCACCGGCGCCTCGGCCAGTGCCTCGCGATAGAGCTTGTCGCCCAGTTCCGCGCGCCCCTGCGCGATGGCCACCGACGCCAGCTGCGCCGTGGCTTCCAGCCCCTTGCGGCCACGCTCGCGATGCTTCAGCAGCTGTGCCACCAGGTCTTCGCCTTCACCCTGCACCACCGTGATCGGCGCGGCAGCGGCGTCGCTGTCGAAATAGAACTCCTGCGGTGCCGGCAATGCCGGCGCGGCCCACACAGTGGCCGCTCCCGAAACCAGCAACACGCCGGCCAGGAACTGTCCTGCAACTGACATCCCAATTCCCCCAAGGTTGAAACAC
This sequence comes from Stenotrophomonas sp. GW821-FHT02D01, assembly GCF_059421765.1. Taxonomy (NCBI): domain Bacteria; kingdom Pseudomonadati; phylum Pseudomonadota; class Gammaproteobacteria; order Lysobacterales; family Lysobacteraceae; genus Stenotrophomonas; species Stenotrophomonas sp. GW821-FHT02D01. The sequence continues at coordinate 105,587 of NZ_JBWKVP010000005.1, read as the reverse complement.
CAACCCTCCCTCTCTCTCCCCGATCCTAACCCCAGCACGGCCCCGGCGCGAGTGCCTGGGGCCTTGGCCCCCCACTGTTACAATTCGCGCCTTTCCCGCCGCGTGCACCTGCGCGGCCGGTGCCAGCCGATCCTGACAGGCCAGCCATGACCAGTACCGCGCAACTCACCTCGCCCGCTTCCGCCGACCTGCTCGACCGTGATTACACGCTCGACCACAAGTACACCCGCAACGAAGGGCGGATCTACCTGAGTGGCGTGCAGGCGCTGGTGCGGCTGCCGCTGATGCAGCGCCTGCGCGACGAAGCTGCGGGCATCGACAGCGCCGGTTTCATCAGTGGCTATCGCGGCAGCCCGCTGGGCGGCTTCGACCTGGAACTGTGGCGCGCGCGCAAGCACCTGGAAACGGCCAAGGTGAAGTTCACCCCGGGCCTCAACGAGGACCTGGGCGCCACCATGGTGTGGGGTACCCAGCAGACCAACCTGTTCCCCGGTGCCAACGTGCAGGGCGTGTTCGGCATGTGGTACGGCAAGGGCCCGGGCGTGGACCGCTGCGGCGACGTGTTCAAGCACGCCAATGCCGCCGGCACGTCGCGCCATGGTGGTGTGCTGGCACTGGCCGCCGATGACCATGCCTGCCGCAGCTCGACGCTGCCGCATGGCAGCGAGGACGAATTCGTCAGCGCGATGATGCCGGTGCTGAACCCGGCCGGCGTGCAGGACATCCTCGACATGGGCCTGCTCGGCTGGGCGATGAGCCGTTACACCGGGCGTTGGGTCGGCTTCAAGACGATCGCCGAGACGGTGGAATCGTCGGCCTCGGTCGAGGTTGATCCGCTGGCCCGGCGCATCGTGCTGCCGGAGGACTTCGACATGCCCGCCGGCGGCCTCAACATCCGCTGGCCCGATCCGCCGCTGGACCAGGAGATGCGCCTGCACCGCTATGCGGTGAAAGCCGCGCAGGCCTTCGCGCGTGCCAACGGCATCGACAAGGTGGTGATGGACGCGCCGCGTGCGCGGCTGGGCATCGTCACCACCGGCAAGAGCTACCTGGACGTGCTGCAGGCACTGGAATACCTGGGCCTGGACGAGCAGGCCTGCGCCGACATCGGCATCCGCGTGTACAAGGTCGGCATGACCTGGCCGCTGGAACCGGAAGGCATCGCGCGCTTTGCGCAGGGCCTGGAAGACATCATCGTGGTGGAGGAGAAGCGTGCCTTCATCGAGCGCCAGATGAAGGAGCAGTTCTTCAACTGGCCGGCCAGCTGGGGCCAGCGCCCGTCCATCGTCGGCAAGTACGACGAGGCCGGCGAGTGGATCCTGCCGTCCACCGGCGAACTGACCCCGGCCACCATCGCCGGCGTGATCGGTCGCCGCATCCAGAAGTTCTTCAACAACGAATCCATCGAGCAGCGCCTGCAGTGGATGCAGGAGAAGGAAGCCGAGCTTGCGTTGCCGCGCGCCAGCTTCCCGCGCGTGCCGCACTACTGCTCCGGCTGCCCGCACAACACCTCCACCACCGTGCCGGACGGCTCGCGTGCGCTGGCCGGCATCGGTTGCCATTACATGGTGACCTGGATGGACCGCAGCACCGACACCTTCACCCACATGGGTGGCGAAGGCGTGACGTGGGCCGGGCAGGCAGCGTTCACCGACACCCAGCACGTGTTCCAGAACCTGGGCGACGGCACCTATTTCCATAGCGGTTCGCTGGCCATCCGCCAGGCGATCGCCGCCGGCGTCAACATCACCTACAAGATCCTCTACAACGACGCGGTGGCGATGACCGGCGGGCAGCCGGTGGACGGCCCGTTGAGCGTGCCGGACATCGCAAAGCAGATGCGGGCCGAGGGCATCCACACCATCATGGTGTTGTCGGACAACATCGCCAAGTGGACGCGCCAGCGCGAGCATTTCCCCAGCGACGTGGAGTTCCACGACCGCAGCGAGCTGGATGCGGTGCAGAAGCGCCTGCGCGAAGTGAAGGGAGTTTCGATCCTGATCTACGAACAGACCTGCGCCACCGAGAAGCGCCGCCGCCGCAAGCGCGGCAAGCTGGAAGACCCGGCCAAGCGGGTGATGATCAATTCGCTGGTCTGCGAAGGCTGCGGCGACTGCGGCAAGAAGAGTTTCTGCGTGTCGGTGCTGCCGAAGGAGACCGAGTTCGGTCGCAAGCGCGACATCGACCAGTCCAACTGCAACAAGGACTATTCCTGCGTCAACGGCTTCTGCCCGAGCTTCGTCACCGTGCACGGTGGGCAACCGCGCAAGGGCAGCAAGCGCGATGCCTCCACGCTGCTGGACGACCTGCCGGCACCGGTGGTGCGCGGCACCCTGGAGCAACCCTGGAACATCCTGATCACCGGCGTTGGCGGTACCGGCGTGGTGACCATCGGCGCCCTGCTGGGCATGGCCGGTCACCTTGAGGGCAAGGGCGCCTCGGTGCTCGACCAGACCGGACTGGCGCAGAAGGGTGGCGCGGTGACCACGCACATCCGCATCGCCCGCCGCCCGGACGATATCCATGCGGTGCGCATCGCCGCTGGTGAAGCCGATCTGGTGCTGGGCTGCGACATGGTGGTGGTCAACGACTACTGGGCGCTGTCGAAGGTACGCGCCGGCCGTTCGCAGGTGGTGCTCAATACCTACGAAGCGATGCCGGGCACCTTCACCACCCGCCCGGACATGCAGTTCCCCGCCGCCGACATCATCGCCGGCGTGCGCGTGGCCCTGGGTGGCGAGGAGCCGCTGCTGCTGGACGCAACCCAGCTGGCCACCGCGCTGCTCGGCGATGCGATCGCCGCCAACCTGTTCATCCTCGGCTACGCCTGGCAGCAGGGCCTGGTGCCGCTGTCGTTCGAGTCGCTGATGCGCGCCATCGAACTCAACGGCGCGGCCGTGGCGATGAACCAGCAGGCCTTCGCCTGGGGCCGCCTGGCCGCGGTCGATCCGCAGGCCGTGCAGCAGGCCGCCGGCCTGGTGCGTAACCGCCACACCGACACCGAGAACACGCCGGGCCCGCTGCATGCGCTGCCGCCGGGCGAATGGGAAGGCAACGAGTGGGGCGCCACCGCCGCACCGCGCAACACCGGTGACGAGCGCGAGCTGCGTGGACTGCCGACGCACGGTGGTGATGTCGCCTTCCTGCCGCTGGACGACGCGCGCCTGTCGCGCTCGCTGGACGAGATGATCGAGCGCCGCTCGGCCTTCCTGACCGACTACCAGGATGCCGCCTACGCCAACCGCTACCGCACGCTGGTCGAGCGTGTACGCGCGACCGAAGCCGAGCGCATCGGCGGCTCCACCGCGTTGACCGAAACCGTGGCCCGCTACCTGTTCAAGCTGATGGCGTACAAGGACGAGTACGAAGTGGCGCGCCTGTACACCAGCGGCGACTTCCAGCGGCGCCTGCAGCAGCAGTTCGAAGGCGATTACCAGCTGCGCTTCCATCTGGCACCGCCGCTGTTCGCCAAGAAGGACGAACAGGGCCGGCTGCAGAAGAAGGAGTACGGCCCGTGGATGTTCAAGGCGTTCGGCCTGCTGGCGAAGCTGAAGTTCCTGCGCGGTGGTCGCCTGGATGTATTCGGCCGCACCGAAGAGCGTCGCATGGAGCGCCAGCTGATCACCGACTACGAGGCGACCGTGCAGCAGCTGATCGACGGACTGGATGACGACCGCCTGGCACTGGCGGTGGAGATCGCCAGCATTCCCGAGCACATCCGCGGCTTCGGTCACGTCAAGGAAGCGCACTTCGAGAAGGCCAAGGCCCGCGAAGCGGTGCTGCTGGCGCAGTGGCGCAACCCGAAGGCGCTGCATATCGTGCAGGTGGCGTAATAGCGGCAGGTGGTAGTGCCGGCCTCTGGCCGGCATCTGCCCTTCCCGGACAATGTGTTGCCGGCCAGCGGCTGGCGCTACCGGTGGTTCAGCCCAGCCGCCACAGCAGCAGGCGGTTGTTGGCCGGCATCGCCACGTCCCCCAAGCGGGTAAAGCCGTTGTCTGCGGCCAGCGCCTGCACCGCTTCGCTATCGCGGATGCCGCTGCGCGGATCACGCGCCTTCAGCCACGCATCGAACTGCGCATTGCTGTCGCTGGTGTAGCGACCGCCGTAGTTGAACGGGCCGTACACCGCCAGCAACGTGCCGTGGCGCAGCAGGGGTGGAAGTGCTGCAAACAACGCCTGCACGTGCTCCCAGCTCATGATGTGCAGGGTATTGGCACTGAAGGCAGCGTCGAACATGCTGCCTTCCGGCAAGCTCAGGCCGGGCGCTGGCGGCAGTTCCACCTGCAGCACCACCGGCGGCAGCAGGTTCAGCAGCGCCGCCTCCGCGCGCCAGGACTCGATGCCGGGCAGATGATCCGGATGGTCGCTGGGCTGCCAGCGCAGCCATGGCCAGCGCTCGGCGAAGAAAGCGGCATGCTGCCCGGTGCCGCTACCGATCTCCAGCACCCGGTGGCGATCTCCCATCCACGGGTCGAGCGCAGCGGCGATCGGTTCGCGGTTGCGTTCGCAGGCTTCTGAATACGGCTTGCTCGACATCGAGACGGCGTCCAGGCGGGGTCGGTCTCATTGTGCACGAGGGGGGTATTGCTCGGCAGGGCTGCGCCCTGCACCTGCAGAAGCCGGAGCCAGAGCAACGTCAAAAGGCGGCATTCCGTGGGTCGGCGGGGTGGATCCGGTTGCGGGGGCGTGAGCGCCATGGATGGCGCGACCGAGCCTCCATGGACGGATTCACGGCGTCCCCCGCAACCGGATCCACCCCGCCTTCGACAGTTTTCCGCGATCTGCTGGAAGGGATCTTGGGGTCAGATCCGTTTTCCTGCGGAAAACAGATCTGACCCCAGATTCATTTCGATACCTGACAGATGTGTCGACCAAGGTCGACACCTACCAACAGCCGCGGAGATCTGTCAGAGGTGGGGCGGTGTCGGAGTGCGGGGTGTCAGCCGCATGGATGCGGCTGCCAAGCCTCCATGGACGGATTCACGGCGTCCCCGCACTCCGACACCGCCCCGCCCACCCACGGAATGACCGCTTTTGACGTTGACGTTGCTGCTGAGGTTGCCGGCCAGCGGCCGGCACTACAGCAGGTGCAGGGCTGCAAGCCCTGCCGAAACCCTCCCCGACCATGACTGCAGTCACTTGCCCGAATGTCCGCCGCTGGCGAAAGTCGAGGAGTTGACGTGATCGGATCGGTCCTTTGCCGGCCGCACGGAAGTGAGAGAGAGACGCTGTGCAACGACGTGAGTTCCTGGCATTTTCCGCTCTGGGCCTGGCGGGCCTGGCCCTGCCGCATTCGCGGCTGATCGCCGCCGAGCAGTTGCTGGCCCCGGTCGACCCGGCCAAGCGCCGGCGCCTGGCCGAGGTCGCCCTTGCCGCCGCGCGTTCGGCCAAGGCCAGCTACTGCGACGTGCGCATCGGGCGCTACCTCAACCAGTCGGTGATCACCCGTGAGCACCAGGTCGGCAACGTGACCAACCGCGAATCTTCCGGTGTGGGCGTGCGGGTGATCGTCAACGGTGCGTGGGGTTTCGCCGCCACCCACCAGCAGACCGAAGCGGCGGTGCGCACCGCCGTCGAACAGGCCACCGCCATCGCCCGCGCCAATGCCAGCATCCAGTCCCGCCCGGTGCAGCTGGCGCCCACCCCGGCCGTCGGCGAGGTGCGTTGGCAGACACCCATCCGCCGCAATGCGATGGAAGTGCCGATCCAGGACAAGGTCGAGCTGCTGCTGGCGCTCAATGCGGCCGCACTGAATGCGGGTGCCGACTACATCAATTCCACCCTGTTCCTGGTCAACGAGCAGAAGTACTTCGCTTCCAGCGACGGCTCATTCATCGACCAGGACATCCACCGTATCTGGCTGCCGTTCACCGCCACCGCCATCGACAAGGCCAGCGGCAAGTTCCGCACCCGCGCCGGCCTGTCCTCGCCGATGGGCATGGGCTACGAGTTCCTTGATGGCGATGCACGCGGCAAGGTGCAGCTGCCCGGTGGCATCACTGCGTACCGTGATTCCTATGACCCGGTCGAGGACGCCATCGCCGCCGCCCGCCAGGCGCGCGAGAAGCTGAAGGCGCCCTCGGTGAAGCCCGGCAAGTACGACCTGGTGCTGGATCCGTCCAACCTGTTCCTCACCATCCACGAGAATGTCGGCCACCCGCTGGAACTGGACCGCGTGCTCGGCTACGAGGCCAACTACGCCGGCACCAGCTTCGCCACCCTGGACAAGCGCGATGCCGGTTTCCGCTGGGGCAGCGACATCGTCACCTTCTTCGCCGACAAGACCCAGCCGGGCAGCCTCGGCGCGGTCGGCTACGACGACGAAGGGGTGAAGACCCAGCGCTGGGACCTGGTGCGCGACGGCATCCTGGTCGACTACCAGGCGACGCGCGATGAGGCCCACATCCTCGGCCGCGACGCCTCGCATGGCTGCAGCTATGCCGACTCGTGGTCCAGCGTGCAGTTCCAGCGCATGGCCAATGTCTCGCTGGCGCCAGGCAGGACGCCGCTCAGCGTGGAGGACATGATCAAGGACGTGGAGAACGGCATCTACATCCATGGCCGCGGCTCGTACTCCATCGACCAGCAGCGCTACAACGCGCAGTTTGGCGGCCAGCTGTACTACCAGATCAGGAACGGAAAGATCACCGGCATGGTCGAGGATGCGGCCTACCAGATCCGCACGCCGGAGTTCTGGAACGCCTGCACCGCCATCTGCGATGAACGCGACTTCCGCCTTGGCGGTTCGTTCTTCGACGGCAAGGGCCAGCCCGGCCAGGTGTCGGCGGTCTCGCACGGTTCGTCCACCACCCGTTTCAACGGCATCAACATCATCAACACCGCGCGCAGTCTCGGCGCTTGAGCCACCCGTCCTTCATGGAGAGCAGCCTTGCACAGACGTGACTTCCTGGCCCTGACCGGGCTTACCGCTGGCGGCCTGATCGTGCCGTCGTTCTTCGGCAAGGCGATCGCCGCCGAGCAACTGCAGTCCAGCCTCGACCCTGCGCTGAAGAAGCGCCTGGCCGATGCCGCCCTGCAGGCTGCTCGCAGCGCCGGCGCCACCTACTGCGACGTGCGCATCGGCCGCTACCTGCGGCAGTTCGTGATCACCCGCGAGGACAAGGTGCAGAACGTGGTCAACACCGAGTCCACCGGTGTGGGCATCCGCGTGATCGTCAACGGCGCCTGGGGCTTTGCCGCCACCAATGCGCTCAGCACCGCCGACGTGGCCCGTGCCGCGCAGCAGGCCGCGGCGATCGCCAAGGCCAACGCGGGCGTGCAGACCGCGCCGGTGCAGCTGGCCAAGGCGCCGGGCGTCGGCGAGGTCAGCTGGAAGACGCCGATCCGCAAGAACGCGATGGAGGTGCCGATCAAGGAGAAGGTCGACCTGCTGCTGGACGTCAACGCTGCGGCGATGGGCGCCGGTGCCAGCTTCGTCAACTCGATGCTGTTCCTGGTGAACGAGCAGAAGTACTTCGCCTCCACCGACGGTTCCTACATCGACCAGGACGTGCACCGCATCTGGGCACCGATGACGATCACCGCCATCGACAAGGCCAGCGGCAAGTTCCGCACCCGCGAAGGCCTGTCCGCACCGATGGGCCTGGGCTACGAGTACCTCGATGGCGCGGCTGCCGGCAAGGTGCTCACGCCCAATGGCGTGGTCAACTACGGCTCGTCCTACGACATGAAGGAAGATGCCATCGCGGCGGCCAAGCAGGCGCAGGAGAAGCTGAAGGCGCCGTCGGTGAAGCCCGGCAAGTACGACCTGATCCTGGATCCGTCGCACACCTGGCTGACCATCCACGAGTCGATCGGCCACCCGCTGGAACTGGACCGCGTGCTCGGCTACGAAGCCAACTACGCCGGCACCAGCTTCGCCACCCTGGACAAGCGCGAGCAGCATTTCCAGTACGGCAGCGACAAGGTCAACATCTTCGCCGACAAGACCCAACCGGGCAGCCTCGGCGCCGTGGCGTACGACGATGAAGGCGTGAAGTGCAAGCGCTGGGACCTGATCAGCAACGGCAAGCTGGTCGACTACCAGACCATCCGCGACCAGGCCCACATCCTCGGCAAGGCCGAATCCGATGGCTGCTGCTATGCCGACTCGTGGTCCAGCGTGCAGTTCCAGCGCATGGCCAACGTGTCGATGGCGCCGGGCAAGTCGCCGCTGAGCGTGTCGGACATGATCAAGGACGTGGAGAACGGCATCTACATCATCGGGGATGGTTCGTTCTCGATCGACCAGCAGCGCTACAACGCGCAGTTCGGCGGCCAGCTGTTCTACGAGATCAAGAACGGAAAGATCACCCGCATGCTCGAAGACGTGGCCTACCAGATCCGCACGCCGGAATTCTGGAATGCCTGCAGCGCCGTGGCCGATGAACGCGACTACCGCCTGGGCGGTTCGTTCTTCGATGGCAAGGGCCAGCCCGGCCAGGTCTCGGCGGTCTCGCACGGTTCGTCCACCGCGCGCTTCAACGGCATCAACGTCATCAACACCGCACGCAGCCTCGGCTGACCGGTCAGGAGCCCTTACACCATGAGTATCTTCACCGAAGCCCAGGCCAAGGCCATCCTCGACAAGGTCATCGCCCTGTCCAAGGCCGATGAGTGCACGGCCGTACTGGCCGGTTCCATCAACGGCAACATCCGTTTCGCCCTGAACAACGTGTCCACCAGCGGCATCGTCGACAACACCGAACTGGCCGTCACCGTGGCCTTCGGCAAGCGCGTGGGTACCGCCTCGATCAACGAGTTCGACGACGCGGCGCTGCAGCGCGTGGTGCGTCGCGCCGAAGACCTGGCCCGCCTGGCCCCGGAAAACCCGGAGTTCATGCCGGCCATCGGCAAGCAGACCTACCGCCCCAGCCCGGCCTTCAGCGAATCCACCGCCGCCATCGATCCGGCCTTCCGCGCCAAGGTCGCCGCCGATTCGATCGCGCCGTGCCGTGGCAACGGGCTGATCGCTGCAGGCTTCCTCGAAGACGGCCAGGGTTTCTACGCCACGGCCAACAGCAATGGCAACTTCGGCTACCAGCGCACCACCAACTTCGACTACACCTGCACCGTGCGCACCGAAGACGGCCGTGGTTCGGGCTGGGTGGGTCGCAACCTGAAGGACGCTGCCGACTTCAAGGCCGACCAGGACATCCGCATCGCCATGCGCAAGGCGACCGAGTCGCAGGAAGCCAAGGCACTGGAACCCGGCAAGTACACGGTGATCCTGGAGCCAGCAGCAGCCGCCGGCCTGATCAGCTTCATGATGAACTTCTTCAGCGCACGCTCGGCCGATGAAGGTCGCAGTTTCCTGTCGAAGAAGGGCGGTGGCAACAAGCTGGGCGAGCAGGTCTACGATCCGCGCGTGAACATGCATGCCGACCCGTGGCACCCGGACGCGCCGGTGCTGCCGTGGGACAACGAGGGCATGCCGCGTGAGCGCATCGCCATCATCGAGAACGGCAAGGTCGCCAACCTCGACTACTCGCGCTTCTGGGCACAGAAGCAGGGCAAGACCGCCAAGGCCACGCCCGGCAACCTGCTGATGAGCGGTGGCGAGAAGAGCACCGCCGAACTGGTGCGCGGCACCCAGAAGGGCATCCTGGTCACCCGTACCTGGTACATCCGCATGGTCGATCCGCAGACCGTGCTGCTGACCGGCCTGACCCGCGATGGCACCTTCTACATCGAGAACGGGCAGATCAAGTACCCGGTGAAGAACTTCCGCTTCAACGAATCACCGGTGATCATGCTCAACAACATCGAAGAGCTGGGCAAGCCGGTGCGTGTGGCCGGTGACGAGTCCAGCTTCGTGATGATGATTCCGCCGATGAAGCTGCGCGATTTCACCTTTACCTCGTTGTCCGACGCGGTCTGATGGATCGGCGGGCCTGCCTGCGCTGGTTGGCCGCTGCCGCTTCGGCGGCGGCGCTGCCAGCATGGGCGCAGGCAGGCCCGCGCAGTTCGCGCTACGACTTCTGGTTCACCCGCCTGCAGTACGACTCCGGCGACTGGGACGTGGACGCGCGCATGCCGTCCAACCTGATCACCTCGCTGATCGACTACACCTCCCTGCGGGTGGACCCGCAGGAACGCGTGGTGGCGTTGGCCGACCCGCGCATGCTGGAAGCGCCGTTCTGCTACCTGGCCGGGCACACCCTGGTCGAGTTCAACGCGGCCGAACGGCAGAACTTCGTGCGCTACGTGCGCAATGGTGGCTTCGTCTTCGTCGACGACTGCAACCACGATATCGACGGCCTGTTCGCCACCTCGTTCGAAGCGCAGATGGGCCGGCTGTTCGGGCCGAAGGCGCTGCAGAAACTGCCCAACAGCCACGCGCTGTACCGCAGCTTCTTCCGCTTCCCCGACGGCCCGCCCGCGACCAGCTTCGAGCTCAACGGCTGGGGCGATGACCTGGTGCACGACTACCTGAAAGGCATCGAGGTCGATGGCCGGCTGGGTCTGCTCTACAGCAACAAGGATTACGGCTGCGAGTGGGACTACGACTGGCGCAACAAGCGTTTCCTGGCCGAAGACAACACCCGCTTCGGCGTCAACATCGTTATGTACGCATTGAACAATTGAACGGACCACGCCCATGACCTCCCCCGACCTCGATTCCCTGCTGCCGCGCCTGCACGCGCTGCGCAGCGCCCTGGCCCACGCCGTGGTCGGCCAGCACACCGTGGTCGAGCAGCTGCTGATCGGCCTGCTGGCCGGTGGCCACTGCCTGCTGGAAGGCGCGCCGGGGCTGGGCAAGACCCTGCTGGTGCGCTCGCTGGGGCAGGCACTGGAACTGCAGTTCCGGCGCGTGCAGTTCACCCCCGACCTGATGCCCAGCGACATCCTGGGCACCGAACTGCTGGAAGAAGACCACGGCACCGGTCATCGCCATTTCCGCTTCCAGCAGGGCCCGATCTTCACCAACCTGCTGCTGGCCGACGAGCTCAACCGCACCCCGCCCAAGACCCAGGCGGCGCTGCTGGAAGCGATGCAGGAGCGTACGGTCAGCTACGCCGGCACGACCTACACGTTGCCGGCGCCGTTCTTCGTGCTGGCCACGCAGAATCCGATCGAACAGGCCGGTACTTACCCATTGCCCGAAGCACAGCTGGACCGCTTCCTGCTGCATGTGCTGGTCGATTACCCCAGCGAGGAAGAAGAGCGGCAGATCCTCGAACAGACCACCGGCGGTGCCACGGAAAGCGTGCCGAAGGTGATGGATGCCGAAGCGGTGATCGCGCTGCAGGCGGCGGTGCGCCAGGTGCATGTCAGCCCCGACGTGCTGGCCTGGATCACCCGCCTGGTCCGCGCCAGCCGTCCCGGCGAGGGCGCACCGGCGGCGATCAACCAGTGGGTGAAATGGGGCGCAGGTCCCCGTGCCGGGCAGTCGCTGGTGCTGGCCGCCAAAGCGCGCGCACTGCTGCAGGGACGCTTCGCCGCCACCCGCGAGGATGTGCAGGCACTGGCCGCACCGGTGATGCGTCATCGCCTGCTGCTGTCCTTTGCCGCCGAAGCCGAGCAGAAGCGGGCCGACGATGTGGTCGCCGCACTGCTGCAGGCCGTTCCCTTCCCGGGTTGATGCACTGGTGTCCGCAGGCACGCCGCTGCTGCTGCCACCCGACCTGCGTGCGCGACTGCGTGCGCTGCGGCTGTGGCCACGCCTGGCCAGCGGCGCAAGCGGCATCGGCCAACATGCCAGCCGCAGCCGCGGCGCCGGCCTGGAGTTCGCCCAGTACCGCGCCTACGAGCCCGGTGACGAACTGCGCCAGATCGACTGGAAGCTGTACGCGCGCTCGGATCGCTTCTTCGTGCGTGAATCCGAGCGCGAAAGCCCGATCACCGTCTGGCTGCTGCTCGATGCCACGGCCTCAGCGGGCCAGTCCGACCGTACAGCGCCCGGACGCAGCCGCCTGGATCACATGCGGCAGCTGGCTGCCTGCGTGGTCGAGCTGGCGCTGCAGCAGGGTGATCGCTTCGGCCTGCTGGCGATCAACGGCGAAGGCCTGCAGCTGGTGCCGGCCGCGCATGGCGCGCGCCAGCGCGACCGCGTGCATCTGCAGCTGCGTGCCCTGCAGGCGCGCGGCGCATGGCCGGCCGCAGAGCGGCTGCGACCGCTGTGGGAGCGCGTGCGGCCCGGCGATCTGCTGCTGGCCATCGGCGATGGCTTCGACGACGCGGGCATCGTGCTGCTGGAGCAACTGGCCAGCGCGCGCCGCGAGGTGATGCTGCTGCAGGTGCTGACGGCCGACGAGCGCGATTTCCCCTTCGACGCAGGCCATCGTTTCCGCGATCCGGAGACGGGCGATGAACTTCTCGGCGATGGCGCCGCGATCCGCGCCGACTACCTGCAGCGCTTCGCCGAGGCCCGCGCCGCGCTGCAATCGCGGTTGCAATCCAGTGGCATCGCCATCGCCACCGGTTGGCTCGACCAGCCGCTGGACCAGCCGCTGCAGGCGCTGTTCGGCCGCAGGGGTGGCGCATGAGCCTGCTGTTTCCGCTGGGCCTGGCGGCGCTGGCCGCATGGCTGTTGCCACTGCTGATCCACCTCGCCCGCCGTCATCCCTACACGCCGCTGGATTTCGCTGCGCTGCGCTGGCTGCGCGCCCAGGTACGACCGCGCCAGCGCATCCGCTTCGATGATTGGCCGCTGTTGCTGGTGCGCCTGCTGTTGCTGGCCGCACTGGCCCTGCTGCTGGCGCGCCCGGCGCTGACCGGTCCTGCGCCCGTGCCAGCAGCGTGGACGGTGGTGGCACCGGGCCTGGACGCGACCGCGCTGCGCGGCAGCACCGATGCGCGCAACTGGCATTGGCTGGCGCCGGGCTTCCCCACCATCGACCAGCCCGCGCCGGCAGACGCTGCTGCCCTGCCCAGCCTGCTGCGCGAGCTGGACGCGCAGTTGCCGGCCGGCACCGCGCTGACCGTACACGTACCCGACCCCTTGCCCGGCCTTGATGGTGCCCGCCTGCAGCTGTCGCGCGAGGTGCAGTGGCAGCCACACGCGCTGGCCGTCACCGCACCGCCACACGCTTCCCCGGCACCACGCCTGCGTACGCGCAGCGATGCACCGGCCGCTGCGCTGCAATGGCTGGGCGCGTTGCAGCGCGCGTGGAGCACGCAACCATTGGCGGCCCCCCTGGCCGACGACGCCTTGCCTGCCCGCGGTGAGATCGGCGTATGGACCGCCACCGATGCGCTGCCTGGCCCCTGGCAGCGCTGGCTGCAGCAGGGCGGCACGGTGCTGACCGCTGCGAAACCGCCAGCGGGTGCACCCGTACTGCTGCGCGATGCAGACAATGCCCCGCTGCTGTGGCAGCAGCGCATCGGCCAGGGCCGCCTGCTGCATCTGCCCGGCGAATGGAACGTGGCCCGCAACAGTGCACTGCGCGATGACGGCCTGCCGCGCGACCTGCTGCAGGCCCTGCAACCGCCATCAACGCCGCAGCTGGGTGATGCGCGGGACCAGGCACCACGCCAGGCGGCCCTGCCCGCCGCAACGCCGCCCCTGCGGGAACCCACCGCCTGGCTGCTGCTGGTGATCGTGCTGCTGTTCGCGCTTGAGCGCTGGATGGCGAGCAGCGCGCGACGCAGGGCTGCACCATGAAGACGCTGCAACAGGCATGGCAGCGCGCACGTCGGCGCCGCGCGGCGATCACCCTGCTGCTGGGGCTGCCGTGGGCGTTGGCCGCAGCGGCAATTGCGCTGCGCCTGTCAGGTTTTGATATCGCCTGCGTCGTGGCGACCGTGGCCCTGCTGATCATTGCGGCCGCCGCGACGATGCGCGCCCGGCAGCTGGACCGACGCTGGTTGCAGCGCAGGCTCGATGCCAGTGGCGCCAGCGAAGACAGCGCCGATCTGCTGTTTGCCGACGCCGGCACGCTCAACCCGTTGCAGCAGCGCCAGCGCACCCACGTGCTGGCTGCGCTTGAACGCAACCTCCCCGAGCTGCGACCACGCTGGCCACGCAGGGCAGTGGCGCTGTGCTGGATCGGCGGCATCGCCGTCGCTGTGCTGGCACTGGGCTGGCCGCACAGCGGCGCACCGCGCCCCACGGCACCTGCCTCGCCGCAAAGCAGCACCAAGGCCGGTCCATTGCGCCTGCAGTCCACTCGACTGCGCATCGACGCACCGGTCTATACCGGCCAACCCACGCGTACGCAGAACGCACTCGACGCCAAGGTCGCCGCCGACAGTCGCCTGTCCTGGTCACTGCGCTTCGACCGTGCACCCAGCAACGCCTGGCTACAGTTCCACGACGGTCGACGCCTGCCGTTGCGCGAGCACGACGGTGAATGGCAGGCGCAGGACGTAGCGCGTACCCCGGTGCTGTATCGCGTGGTCAGCGAACCGGCGCTGGCCGAAACCCGCCTGCATCGGCTCGACGTGGTCGCCGACCGTGCGCCGACGGTGCGCGTGATCGAGCCTGCCACCAGCCTGGTGCTGGGCACCCCCGGGCAACGGCAGTGGACGCTGCGCTTCGAGGCAAGCGACGATCATGGTGTCCTCCCGCAGGCGACGCTGTCGATCACCATCACCCAGGGCAGCGGCGAGAACATCACCTTCGTACGCCGCAGCGTGACGCTCAGCGGCAGCGGCGAGGCGAAGGCACGGCGCTTTGCCCATACCCTTGATCTGGCCGCGCTGGGCGCACAGCCCGGCAACGATGTGATCGCCCAGCTGGAAGTGCGCGACAACCACGCGCCGGCAGCACAGCTCGGCCGCAGCAGCAGCGTGATCCTGCGCCTGCCCAGCACCGAAGCGGTGCTCGGTGCCGAACTGGAAGGCCGCATCAAGAAGACCCTGCCTGCGTACTTCCGCAGCCAGCGGCAGATCATCATCGATGCCGAGGCCTTGATCCGCGAACGCCGGGGCGTGGCCACCGATACCTTCGTCAAGCGCAGCGATGCGATCGGCGTCGACCAGCGCATCCTGCGCCTGCGCTACGGCCAGTTCCTGGGCGAGGAAAGCGAGGGCGCGCCGAAGCCGCCGCCGACCAGCGACCTGCCCACCAGCGATACGCCCGCGGCAGACGCACACGATGACGATCATGACCACGATCACGAGGCGCAGGCCGGCGCACACGACGAGCACGGCCACGACCACGGCGGCGCAGCCAGCGGCAGCGACACGCCACCGGTGTTCGGCAGCGCCACCGACGTGCTGTCCGAGTACGGGCATACCCACGACCACGCCGAGGCGGCGACGCTGCTTGACCCGCAGACGCGAGCCACGCTGAAGGCCGCGCTGGACCAGATGTGGTCGGCCGAAGGCGAGCTGCGCCAGGGCCGCCCCGAGCAGGCCCTGCCATTTGCCTACAAGGCGCTGGCGTTCATCAAGCAGGTGCAGCAGGCCGAGCGCATCTATCTGGCGCGCGTCGGCCCGGAGCT
This sequence comes from Stenotrophomonas sp. GW821-FHT02D01, assembly GCF_059421765.1. Classification (NCBI taxonomy): domain Bacteria; kingdom Pseudomonadati; phylum Pseudomonadota; class Gammaproteobacteria; order Lysobacterales; family Lysobacteraceae; genus Stenotrophomonas; species Stenotrophomonas sp. GW821-FHT02D01. Next base: position 90,198 of record NZ_JBWKVP010000005.1, on the reverse strand, counting down.
GCCGCCGATCGACGAGAGCCGGCGCCTGAGCGGCGACCGTGCCGGGCTGGCCAGCCGCGACCTGCCGCTGGCCGCGCGCACGCCGCCCGATCCGGCCGTCGTCGAGGCCTGGCAGCGATTGGGCGACGAGGACGGCACGCCCGATCTGGACATGCTCGCCACCTGGCAGCAGCGCAACAACGCGTTCCTGCCCGATGCACTGGACCTGGCCGCCGCCATCGAGCAACTGCGCATCGAACCCGGCTGCACCGATTGCCGGCAGCGCCTGCGCGCGCAGCTGTGGCGCGCACTGCAGCGGCCACTGCCGCAGGTGATGCGACGCCGTGCGGCCGATGCCATGGGGCAGCGCTACCTCGACGCGCTGCAGGCACAGCTATGAGTACATCGGCATTGAACGTGTGGGTCGCAGTGGCGCTGGCGCTGATCGTGCTCGTGGCCAGTGCACGCCAGCTGCGTTCGCCCACGCAGAGGCGCGGCCGTCTTATCGCCGTGCTCACGCTGCAGGCGGCCGCCGCTGCGCTGCTGTACGTCTGCCTGCTGCCGCCCTCACAGCGCGCCTCCCTGGCCGGCCTGGTGGTGATCGGCGCCGGGGCCAACAAGACCGGTGCACTGCCCACCGGCGGCACCCGGGTGCTGCTGCCGGAAGCAACCGATATGGCCGGTGCAGCGCGCGTGCCGGACCTGGCCACCGCACTGCGCCGCTATCCGTCCTCCACGGTGACACTGATCGGTGCCGGCCTGGCCGCGCGTGACCGCGATGCCGCACTGCCCGCCGACACGCGCTGGCAGGCATCCTCTGCAGCCAACGGCTGGATCGCCCTGCAGCCGCCCGTGGACACCGCTCCCGGTGCGCGCTTCGACGTACACGCACAGGCACGCGGCGTAGACCGAGCGCAGGCCGAACTGCTGGACCCGGCCGGTGCCGTGGTCGATCGTGCAACGCTGGCAGCGGATGGCCGTGTACAGCTCAGCGGCATCGCCCGCGCCGAGGGCCGCAGCGTGTTCCAGCTGCGCCTGCTGGATGCGCAGGGCCATGTGGCCGACAGCGTGCCGGTGCCCCAGCAGACGCTGGCCGCCGCTCCGCTGCGCGTGCTGGTGCGCTCGGCTGCCCCCGGCGCCGAACTGAAGTACCTGCGGCGCTGGGCCACTGATGCCGGCATCCGCGTGCAGGTGCAGGCCGAGACCGGCGCAGGCCTCAGGCTGGGCGACGGCAACGTGGCGTTGGACGCCTCCACGCTGGCGCGCAGCGATCTGCTGCTGCTCGACGAACGCAGCCTGGCTGCGCTCGGTGCCGCTCAGCTGGCGGCCGTGCGCCAGGCCCTGCGCGATGGCCTGGGCCTGCTGGTGCGCAGTACCGGCGCGCCATCAGCCAGCGCACGGCAACGCCTGCGCGATCTCGGCCTGCCCGTGCAGGGCGATGCCGGCAGCCAGGTTGCGGCAATGCCCGGCGAGGGTGACGCAACGATGTTGCAGGCACGTCGCGGGCCGCTTGCCGCCGGCACCCTGCCCACCACGGATGGCGAAGAAGCCGACCGCGCGTCGCACGCCGCGGCGCTGCCGGCGCTGGAGTACCTGGCGCTGCAGACAGCCGACAGCCGCCCCCTGCTGCAGGATCGCGAGGGCAAGGCCATCGGCGGCTGGCGTGCCGTCGGCAAGGGGCGCATCGGGCTGCTGCCGATCACGGACAGCTGGCGCTGGGTACTGGCCGGTCGCGAGGATCGCCACGGCGAGTTGTGGAGCACGGTGTTCGCCGCCCTCGCACGCGCGCAGGTGGGGACCGAAGGTCCATGGTCGACACAGGCACTGGCCTGGGCCGGCGAACGGCAGTCGCTGTGCGGCGTGCAGGCACCGCTGCGGGCCTTCGACGGACGCGGCGATGGCGTGCCGCTGATTGTCGACAGCACCACCGGCACAGCACGATGCGCGGGCTGGTGGCCGCGCCAGGCCGGTTGGCAGCGCCTGCAGCACGGCGACCGCACGCATTGGCGGTACGTGTTCGATCCGAAGCAGGCCCCTGCGATGCATCGGCAGGCGATGATCGATGCCACCACGCAACGGCTGGCCACTGCTGCGCCGGCAACCGCGCAGGCGGACCAGCGCATGCCGGGGCCGCGCTGGCCGTGGTGGGTGGCGTTCGTGCTGTGCGCATCGCTGCTGTGGTGGCTGGAGCGCCGACGCTGATCCCGGGCTTGATCCCGGGGTCGGATCCCTTTCACGTGCGAAAGGGCTCTGCCCCCACCGTTTGGATCGCGAACACCATCCACGCATGGCGTGGATCTCCTGACGCCGTGCAGGGTAGATGCCAACCTTGGCTGGCGCCGGGCCGTCCGCGCGCTTCATCCAGGCATGGCCTGGCTCTACTTGCGCCGATACACACCGTTGAAGCGCACGTTCATGCCGCCGCACTCGCTGTTGTCGGCCACGATCAGCACATCGCCCAGCAGCTGCGCGTGCACCGTGCAGGTATCCTCCACGAAGTCGACCTGGGCACCACGTGGTACTGCCTGCGCGCTTACCGCGCCGATGTTCGGGCCGCCCGGGCGTTCTGCCGGCGTCGGGTTGGCCGAGGGCCAGTAGGCATCGCCTTCCACCTGCAGCTGGCCGTCACGCACGCGGATGCGCAGGCCGTTGTCACTGTCCTTCCAGTCTCCGGACCAGGCCTGCAGCGTCGGTGCGGGCACCGGCACCACCTGCAGCTTGCTGCGATCCACCCAGCCTGCGCTGCCACCCACCTTGTTCGGGAAGAAGGCGCAGCGGTAACCGCCAAGATCGCGCCCGGTCACCACCGTATCGCCACTCACCACGTAGCTGCGCTGGCGGCAGGCGGGTTCGCCCTTGGCCGGGCAGCCGTCCATGTCGCCCAGCAGGTACAGGCGCGGCGTGCCCACCACCTTGGCCAGGGCAAAGCCCGATTGTTCCGAAGGGAACGCGCCATTGCGGCACGAACCGCCATCGGTCAGGTCGCTGGCGAACGCGGCAAGCGGGCTCAGCGTTGCAAGCAGAAACAAGGTACGCAGCGGCATCCAGGCAGCCTCGAAGGGAAGACCCGCAGGATAACGCCTACTTCTCCGGCGGCGCGCCGCAACCGTCCTGCTGGGCGCAGAACTGCAGCGCACGTCGTTGCTGCTCGGCGCTCAGTTCCGGTGGCGGCCGCGCGATGGCCGACTGGATCTGGTCCGGGCCGCCGGTGATCTTGTTCAGGCCCTTGGCCGCGGCCATCACGCCCTTGACCACGCCCATCATGATGTAACCGCCGCCCATGCTGACCTGCTCGGGCGACGGCGGCTCACTCCAGTCGCGGCTGAAGCGGTTGTTCTCGGCCTTCAGCGGATTCTTGAAGCGGTACAGGTCCAGCGGCTGGTCGTCTTCGGGCTTGAGCGCACGCACTTCGCCCAGCGTGGTAACGGTGTCCTGCGGCAGGGTGCTGGAAACCGGCGTGGTTGCCGCCGGTGCGTCTGCAGGGGCTGCAGGGGCAGGATCGGGCACTGCGACCGGCGCCTGCTGCGCCTGCGCGATGCCGGCCAGCAGCAGGCCGGCCAGAAGTGCTCCCTGCGTTGCGCGTTTTGCCACAGCCATCCGCCTTTGCCTGTTGCGTCCAAGTGTCGAGGATACGGATGCGGGCTTCAGATTTCGTTGGCAACCACGTGGGCGTTCAGGCTGTGTCCCGCATCACCGGACCCGGCCGACGCGCCGAAGTTTGCAACAATCGTCATTCCCATCAGGACGCTGGGCCGACAAGCTGCGGTATTTCCCAATTCCGCTGTCGACCATGGCACCGCCCTCCACCTCCACGTCGCTGCAGCGGTTCGGCCGCTGATGTCCCGCGCTGCGCTGCTGGTCGTACTCGCATTGCTGCTGGCGATGATCGTTGCCGCCGTTGCCGAATGGACGTCCCGCGTCCGCACCGGATTGGCCTCGCTGCGCCGGAGCAGCGCACTGCGAACGCTGGATGCCGATGAACACGCGGCGCTGGCAACGGTGCGCGCACTGACCGGCTGCATCCATGACGACCAGGTGCAGGTACTGCGCGGAAAGTTCACCGCAGGCTCCGTCAGCCGCCACTACCCGGTCTGCGACGGCCTGCTGGGTGGCATTCCCGTGCTGCTGCCGCGGCAGGCATGCCCACACCTTGCCGCGGACAATGACGCCGAAGTGGTGCTGGGCGAACGCTGGGCCGTTGTGGTGCGTCTCAATGGATTCCATGTGGCCGCAATGCGACCGGTTGCAGCCGCCAGCCGGATCCGGGGCGAGCGTCTGGAGACACCGGAAGAAGTCGCGATGCGACGCGGACCCGGATTGCGCCCGTCCGCGCTGTTGATCGCGGTACTGGCGCTATGGGCCGCTGCCGATGCGTCCGGCCTGCTCTGCCTGCCCCTGCCGCGTGATGTCAGCTACCTGTCAGGAGTGCCCCTGCTCGCCATTGCCGGCCTGGGTTTCTGGCTGGGTCGACCGCGCCGCAGTGGCCCTGCGACGGCACAGTGCGTGCTGCAGGTGCAGGGGCGCCTGCGCGCGTACCAGCGGAACGGACAGACATCGCAGGCGTGGCTGCTGGGCAAGGACCTGCGCGTGCAGCTTCCATGGGAGTGGGTGAACGTCGCGGGATTTTCCACGGGGCGCTCGATGCGCCTGGATGTACGCGCCTGTGATGGCAAGGTGCTGGCCGCGGGACCAGGATGGTGCCTGGCCAGCGACCGGCTGCGCTACCCGGCCAGCGGGGGGTTCTGGCACCTGGCCTGGCTCGGCCTGCTGCTGCTTTTACAAGTGCTCGGCGTCATCTGGTTGCCCCTGCCGCAGCGGCCGGACCTGGGCTGGCCGGGCGTATTCCATTGGCAGCTGTTCGCGCTGTTGGCGGCGGGCTGGCACGTGCTGATGCTCGTCGTGTGTGTTCGTCGGTCCGTCGGCCGCACTGCCGCACTTGGCGCGGCGCTCAAGGCGCGCCCGGCCCCCGGCACTGAATGATTCACGCCATCCCGTCGCGGCGTCTCACATGCTGAGATCCATCTGTGTTGCCATGTGAACCCCTGAAAATCGACTTCCCATGGCCTACGAACTCGCCAAGCGCACCGCCGATGCGGAGCAGCAGCTCGCCACCCGTGATGGCCTGCCCGCACGCGATGGCGCACTGCTCAGTGCACGCCTGCAGCGCCGCTACCAGGACCGCATCACCGGCAGCTTCGCCATTCCCGGCCGCGAAGGCCGCTACGCGCCGATTCCCGATTCCGTGCCACCCGCCCTGGCTGCAGCACTGAAGGCACGTGGCATCGAACAGCTCTACAGCCACCAGGCAGAGGCCTGGGAGGCCAGCCAGCGTGGCGAGCACGTGGCCATCGTCACCCCCACTGCCAGCGGCAAGTCGCTGTGCTACACCCTGCCGGTGGTCAGCGCCGCCATGCAGGACAAGGCCAAGGCGCTGTACCTGTTCCCGACCAAGGCACTGGCCCAGGACCAGGTGGCCGAACTGCTGGAGCTCAACCGCGCCGGCGACCTCGGGGTGAAGGCCTTCACCTTCGACGGCGACACCCCGGGTGACGCGCGGCAGGCGATCCGTCTGCATGGCGACATCGTGGTCTCCAACCCGGACATGCTGCACCAGGCGATCCTGCCGCATCACACCAAGTGGGCGCAGTTCTTCGAGAACCTGCGCTACATCGTCATCGACGAAGTGCACACCTATCGCGGCGTGTTCGGCAGCCATGTCACCAACGTGCTGCGCCGGCTCAAGCGCATCTGCGCGTTCTACGGGGTGCAACCGCAGTTCATCCTGTGCTCGGCCACCATCGGCAACCCGCAGGCGCATGCCGAGGCGCTGATCGAGGCACCGGTCACCGCCATCACCGAATCCGGTGCACCCAGCGGGCCGAAGCAGGTGCTGCTGTGGAACCCACCGGTGATCAACCCCGACCTGGGCCTGCGTGCCTCGGCGCGCTCGCAGAGCAACCGCATCGCCCGCATCGCGATCAAGTCCGGCCTGAAGACGCTGGTGTTCGCGCAGACCCGGCTGATGGTGGAGGTGCTGACCAAGTACCTGAAGGACATCTTCGACCACGACCCACGCAAGCCACCACGCATCCGCGCCTACCGCGGCGGTTACCTGCCCACCGAGCGCCGCGAGACCGAGCGTGCGATGCGGGCGGGCAACATCGACGGCATCGTCAGCACCTCGGCGCTGGAACTGGGCGTGGATATCGGCAGCCTGGACGTGGTGATCCTCAACGGTTATCCCGGCAGCGTGGCTGCCACCTGGCAACGCTTCGGCCGCGCCGGACGCCGCCAGCAGCCAGCACTCGGAGTGATGGTGGCCAGTTCGCAGCCGCTGGACCAGTACGTGGTGCGCCATCCGGACTTCTTCGCCGAGGCGTCGCCGGAACACGCACGCATCGCGCCCGACCAGCCGTTGATCCTGTTCGATCACATCCGCTGCGCGGCGTTCGAACTGCCGTTCCGGGTCGGCGATGGCTTCGGCCCGATCGATCCGGAGGTGTTCCTTGAAGCACTGGCCGAAACCGAAGTGATCCACCGCGAAGGCGAACGCTGGGAGTGGATCGCCGACAGCTATCCGGCCAACGCAGTCAGCCTGCGCGCCGTGGCCGATGGCAACTTCGTCGTCGTCGACCGCAGCGATGGCCGCCAGCAGATCATCGCCGAGGTGGACTACTCCGCTGCCGCGCTGACCCTGTACGAGGGCGCCATCCACATGGTGCAGTCCACGCCCTACCAGGTGGAAACGCTGGACTGGGAAGGCCGCAAGGCCTATGTCACCCGCACCCACGTGGACTACTACACCGACAGCATCGACTTCACCAAGCTCAAAGTGCTGGACCGTTTCGATGGCGGCGTGGCTGGCCGTGGTGATTCGCACCATGGCGAAGTGCACGTGGTGCGCCGCGTGGCCGGTTACAAGAAGATCCGCTACTACACTCACGAGAACATCGGCTACGGCCCGGTCAACCTGCCCGACCAGGAACTGCACACCACTGCGGTGTGGTGGCAGCTGCCACAGGCGCTGCTGCTGCGCGCCTTCGCCAGCAAGCAGGATGCGCTGGATGGTTTCCTTGGCGCCGCCTATGCGCTGCACATCGTTGCCACGGTGGCGGTGATGGCCGATGCGCGCGACCTGCAGAAGTCGGTGGGCAACGGCGATGGCACCTGGATCGCAATTGCCGACCAGAGCGGGCGCGGCCAGCTGCGGGGCAGCGATGGCGAGCTTGGCGCGGTGGAACTGCTGCAGGAATTCGTGCCGACCGTATACCTGTACGACAACTTCCCCGGTGGTGTCGGTCTGAGCGAGCCGCTGTGGCAGCGCCAGGCCGAGCTGGTGCAGCGCGCGCGCGAACTGGTGCAGCGCTGCGACTGCAAGGCGGGTTGCCCCGCCTGCGTCGGCCCGGTGCTGGCCGCGCAGGAACAGGATGAAACATCGCCGCGTGCTCTGGCGCTGCGCGTGCTCGACCTGTTCGATGCGCAGGCCTGCCAGCATGTGGCCGATGTGGTGGTGAGCACGCGCGACCCGATGGAGCTGATCGCTCCGTGAGCCTGAGCCTGGACAAGCTGCGCCTGCTGCGGAAGCAGGCGGGTGACCCGAAAGCAGCCACGCCTGCCGCGCCGACGCAGCAGACGCCGCCGGCACTGATGGCCGCCAACGATGCGCGGCAGCCACCGGCCGAGCGTTCGGTGTTTGCCTGGGTGGAACAGGAGATCCGCCACAAGCCGACCGGCACCGCCACCACCACGCCTGCGCCGGCAACACTGCGACGGCCCGAGGTCGGCAGCCTGCATCGCCTGCTCGGCATGCGCTCGCGGGGTGGCCCTGCGCCGGCACGCGCCAGCGCGCAGGATCGCCAACTGCCCGGCAACGAGATTGCGCCCGGCCTGTTCCTGATCGAGTCACTGCTGCCGCAGCCGATTCCCGCCATGCCGCTGTCGCTGGCCTTCGCCAAGCGCGAGGGTGAGCACGTGGCTGCGCGCGACCTGCTGTTCTTCGATACCGAGACCACCGGCCTGGCCGGCGGCACCGGCACCCGCGCCTTCATGATCGGCGCCGCCGACTGGCATGTGTGCCCGCAGCGTGGCGAAGGCCTGCGCATCCGCCAGCTGCTGATGTCGACGATGGCTGCCGAGGAGGAGATGCTGGCCGCTTTCGCCAGCTGGCTGCAGCCGCATACCGTGTTCTGCAGCTACAACGGCCGCAGCTACGACGCCCCTCTGCTGAAGACGCGCTATCGGCTGGCCCGCCAGGCCGATCCCATCACCGCGCTGGACCATGTCGACCTGCTGTATCCCACTCGCCGCCGTTACCGCGGTACGTGGGAGAACTGCAAGCTGTCCACCATCGAGCGGCAACTGCTGCGCGTGGTGCGCGAAGATGACCTGCCCGGCTCGGAAGCCCCCGCCGCATGGCTGCGTTACCTGCGTGGCGGTGATGCGGTGAATCTGCGCCGGGTGGCCGACCACAACCACCAGGACGTGGTGACCCTGGCCCTGCTGCTGCAGCGGTTGGTGCGGGAAGAGCAGCGCGAACGGGAGACCCTGGCGCTGGTAAGCGGATGAACGGAGAGGGCGGATCCAGGCCGCGTTGACATCACTGACACAGGGCTCGGCGACACTGCCGCTACTGAACACCACCCAGGAGTACTGCCATGCGTCGATCCCCCCTGTTGCTGCTTGCGGCCATCCTGCCGCTGGCCGCCTGCAGCCATGCCGGTGGCAACGCCTCCGCCGATGCCGGCAGCCTGCCGGCCAAGGTGTCCGATGGTCCGCAGGAGTGCCGCCCCGAGGCGCTGGACGCATTCACCGGCAAGACCGCCGACGAAGCGACGATCAAGAAGCTGGTGGCCGACAGTGGCGCGCGCAACGCACGCGTGGTCAAACCGGGGATGGCGGTGACCATGGACTTCCGCCAGGACCGGGTGACCGTGCAGGTGGACGCACAGAACCGTATCGAGCGCGCCAGCTGCGGCTGATGGGGTAGCGCCGGGCCCTGCCCGGCGGATTCCATTCGCATACGCGCCGCTGCGGGCGCCGGGCATGGCCCGGCGCTCCGCTCTGTCAGAGCCGCTCGGCCTTGCCACTGGCCAGCGCACGCGCGATGACCTGCTCTGCCTGCTTCGCTGCCTGTGCCTGCAGCCGTGCCTGACGCTCACCCAACGCGGCCTGTTGACTGCCCAGTGCCGCCTGCTGGCTTCCCAGCGCGGCCTGCTGGCTGGCGAGTCGGCTCATCTCGCGGCTACGCTCGGACTGCAGCGCCTGGCTGCGGGCAACCTGTGATGCGCGCTGTGCTTCGGCCGCAGCCTTGCGTGCAATCGCCGCATCATCCACCGCGCCGCGTGTAGCCCACGCCGCTTCGGCTGCCGCTTCGCGATTGATGTCGCGATCGTTGATCGCACTGCGTGCAGCCCGTGCGGCGGCGAGGGCGATCTCACGCGCCTCTTCGCCCTGCAGCCTGCCCAGCTCGCCCTGCTCGCGGCCGAGCTGGCCCTGCTGACGACCCAGCACACTCTGCTGGCGCCCCAGTTCACTCTGCTGGCGGCTCAGGTCGACGGCGCCGGCATAGGCACGCTGCAACGACTGGATCAGCATCGGATCGCGCACGACGTAGCGCTTGTCGCCCTGGCGGAACCACAGGGCGGGGCCGTCACCAAGCCGGCTGCGCGCCTGCATCACATCGTCCATGCCGGCATTGGCGAACGCCTGGCCGTGATCGACGAGGACGAAGGCCTGCTGTGGCGGCGTACCCAGATCCAGCTGGCCATGGGTGACGATGGTGGTCTGCGAGTGCGCATGGGTGCCTGCGTCCTGCTCCTCGTCTTCATTGACGTCGGCAGGTTCCTCAGGCTCGGCGGGTTCTGCCGGCTCGACCCAGTCGGCCGGCTCTGCCGGTACCGCTGCGGCAGGCGGCGCTGCCGGTGCCGGGGGTGCTGCGGGCGGCGACGGCGGCGCTGGCACAGCGCGCGGCGGTGCCGGCGGTGCAGGCGGGACCGGCGCGGCCACCAGCCGCATCGGCGCCACACCCACGGCCAATACAACCAGCGTCAAGCCGACGGCCAGCAGGCGTGGGCACGCCCGATGCGACTGCAGCGACAGCAGGCGGCGCTTGAGGCTGGTGGTGCTGGGCGCTGCGCTGGCCACGCCGAGGTGTGGCTGCGGCGCCACACCCAGCTGCAGCAGCAACCGGCCATAGGCATGGCGGCTGGCACCGTGCTGGCCGACCACCGCCGCATCCACGGCTTCCTCGCGGGCCTGGGCGTATTCGCGCACGGCCAGGCGCAGCAGCGGATGGAAGAAGAACAGGTGCTGGGCCAAGGCAGGCAGCAGCCCCCACTGCAGGTCACGACGCTGCAGGTGTTGCAGCTCGTGGGTCAGCGCCAGGTCCAGCGCATCGCCCTGCAGCGCGTTCATTCCCGCCGGCAGCAGCAGCACCGGACGGAACGGCCCGACCAGCTGCGGTGCGTCCACCTGGTCGCTCATCCACAGGCGCGGCGCGCGGCGCAGGCCGTGCGCATCCGAGGCCAGCTGCAGCGCCTGCACCAGCGCCTGGTCCTCGCACGGATACGACGCCGCCAGCAGCGCACGGCAACGGCGCCATTCGCCGAAGGTCCGCAACGCCATCAGCAGTACACCGGACATCCACAGCGCGGCCAGGGCCACTGCCCACCAGGCCACCGGGGTGCTGCCGACATCACCCATCGGCGTGTTCGCCAGCAGGTGCGCCGATGCCTCCGGTGCCATCGTATATATCGCGTCCGCCGCAAGATCCACGGTCGTCATGGCCACCGCATCGGGTGCGGGCAACCAGGCCAGCTGCAGCGGTTGGCTCCACAACAGACCGACCACCGCCTGCAGCGACACCAGCCACCACAACCGGCAACGGGTGGCCGCCGACAGTGCCGGCAGCGCGCGGCACAGCAGGTACACCAGCGCCACCAGCAGCACGGTCTGCAGGCTCGTCCAGCCCAGCCGTTCCAGCATCGGAATCAACATCGAGGTATCCATGGCTCAGTCCTCCTGGCGACGCGATTGCAGTTCGGCCACCAGCGCTTCCAGTTCGGCCAGTTCGTTGTCGCTGACCTTCTGCCGCTGCGACAGGTACGCCACGAATGGCGACACCGAGCCCTGCAGCGTGTTGTCGACGAACTGGGCAACGGCGCCCTGCAGCACGCTCTCCGGGCCACGGGTGGGCTGGTAACGGTAGACACCCTGCTGCTGCCCGCGCTGCAGGTAACCCTTGGCGCGCAGGCGCTCCATCATCGTCAACACCGTGGACCGGGCCAGTCCGCGCGGTTCGCCATAGCCGCTGGCGACCTCGCCGACGCTGGCCGGTGCCTGCTCATCCACATACTGCAGCAGGGCCAGTTCCTGGTCCCCGATGGTCTTGCCACGCATGACAACACTCCCTTGACTACACGTGTCGCTACTGTTGCCATGACGACACCTGTAGTCAACCCCCCGGAAGTCCTGGGCCGACGAACGGTAGGGCGCGCAGCCGGCTTAAACCTTTTACGCCGGGCGCGCATCCGACCCATGGCCTGTCGCCTGCGGCAGCCGTCATCGCCGCCGATCTTTCCGCCCTCCGGGAACCCGCATGCCTCGCCAGACGCTACGAACCCTGCTCATGATCATCAGCCTGCTGCCCTTCGCCGCCGTCTCCGCCAACCAGGACCAGGCCAACGACCAGACCCGTCGTTTCATCCGCCAGACCATGCAGGAACAGCGCATCCCGGGCCTGCAGATCGCGGTGGTCAAGGATGGCCAGGTGGTGCTGTCGGAAACCTATGGGCTGGCCAACGTCGAGAACGGCGTGGTCGCCACCCGCAGCACCCGGTTCCCGCTCAACTCGGCCACCAAATCCTTCACCGGCGTCGCTCTGGCGCAGCTGGCACAGGACGGGCGAGTGGATCTGGACGCGCCCATCGCGCGCTATCTCGACGACCTGCCCGAAAGCTGGCGGGCAGTGCGGGTGCGCCAGCTGCTCGCCCACACCTCCGGCCTGCCCGACATCCTCGATGCAGAGGGATTGCTGGGTGGGGGTTCGGAACAGGACGCATGGCAGGCGGTCCGCGCGCTGCCGGCAGAGGCCAGGGCCGGCGAGCGTTTCCAGTACAACCAGACCAACTACCTGCTGCTGGCGCGGATCATCGCGCGGCAATCCGGCATGCCCTACGAACGCTTCCTGGCCACCGGCCAGTTCTCCACCGCGCGCATGGCACGCACCACCTTTGGCGACAGCTACGACCTGATCCCGGATGTGGCGACGATGTACAGCTACCTGCCACGCGCCACCGATGCAAAGGATGCAACGCCGCGCCTGTCGCACTGGTTCTACGACATGCCGCCCAGCCTGTGGGCCGGCGGCGGCATCCTCACCACGGCCGATGACACCGCGCGCTGGTTGGCTGCATTGCAGGAGGGACGCCTGCTGGAGCAGCGCGCGGTGCAGCAGATGTGGACGGCCGAGCGCCTCAACGACGGCAGCGCCGGTGACTGGGCCGCAGGCTGGCCGGTGTTCAACACCGCACCCGATCTGCAGGTGGGTGGCATGGGCGGTGCGCGCTCAGCCTTCATCGTCTATCCCGAGCGCGAACTCGCCGTTGTCGTGCTGACCAATCTGGTCGGCGCCAATCCGCAGCAGTTCATACCGCGCATCGCCGGCTTCTACACTGCCGCGCCCAAGGGCGTTGCCGCCGCGCGCTAGCCGCGCGGCCCGCCCATCACCGGCAGGATCACCCCGCTGATGTAGCTGGCGCAGGCCGGCGAGGCCAGGAACACATAGGCCGGCGACAGTTCTTCGGGCTGTGCCGGCCGGCCCATGTCACTGTCCTTGCCGAACTCGGCCACATCCTTCGCCTGCTTGTCGGCCGGGTTCAACGGCGTCCACACCGGCCCCGGCGCCACACAGTTGACCCGGATGCCGCGCGGCAGCAACTGGCTGGCCAGCGCCTTGGTGAACGCATGGATCGCGCCCTTGGTAGCCGAGTAATCGATCAGTGCCTTGCTGCCGAACAGGCCGGTTTCCGAGCCGGTGTTGATGATGCTGGCGCCCTCGCCCAGGTGTGGCAGCACTGCGCGTGCCATCTGGATGTAACCGCCGATGTTGGTCTGCAGGGTTTCCTGCAGGTGCGCGTCTTCCAGGTCTTCCAGGCGCTCGCAGTGCAGCTGGAACGCCGCGTTGTTGACCAGGATGTCGATGCCACCAAACGCCTTGGCCACCTGTTTCACTGCCTTGTTGCAGAAGCGCGGGTCGCGCACGTCGCCGGCGATCACCACGCAGCGGCCGCCCTCTTTTTCCACGTGCTGACGCGTCAACTCGGCGTCCTTGGCTTCGTCCAGATGCAGCACGGCAACGTCGGCGCCTTCGCGGGCGAACAGTACCGCCACCGCACGGCCGATGCCGGAATCACCACCGGTGACGATGGCTCGCATCCCTTGCAGCTTGCCGCTGCCGACGTAATCCGGCGCGAGGAAGCGCGGCGCCAGTTCCAGTGCGTGCTCATGGCCGGGCTTGGCCAGATGCTGCGCCGGCATCTTCTCCGGCTGATGGCGCGGTCCGGCCTGGGTGGCGGTCTTCTTTTTTGCCGCCTTCTTCGCTACGCGTACATCCTTCGCCTTTTCCTGGTCCTGCAGGCGCCGCTGCCGTGCTGCGACACGCGCCGCGCGCGGATCGGAAGCGGCGGCCTTGCGGGTGGCGGTCTTCACCACGCGCGGGCGCTCGGCCGTGGTGGCTTCGGCGGCGGCGGGCGCTGCCTGGGTGCCTTTGCGTACCTTCGGCGATGCCTTGCGGCGGGCGGGGGTCTTCTTGGTGGTGGCCATGCAGGTCTCCTCGGGAGGATGGGGGTTGCCGGCCAGCGGCCGGCACTACCGGGGCGCGTGCGCCGCAGTACCGGGGGCGGCGTGCGCCGCTCGTGCAGTGTCTCCACGCAGGCTGTTGGCGGCAGTGAGCGCGTTGTGTCCATCGCGTGCACGGCATTCATTCCGCCACCACGCGTGTCGTCGCACCCTGCAGGCCACAACACGAGGAACGCCCCCCATGAAACATGTCATTGCCACCGCCGCCGTCTGCTTCGCCCTCGCCGCCTGCAGCAGCAGCCCCGTCGCCCAGATCCAGCCCATCGATGGCGTGATTTCCGGCCAGTGCCATTCCGATATGGTGCGCGGCGCGGTGGGCCTGGCGGCATCGGATGCGACCGTCGAGCGCGCCCGCGTCGACAGCGACAGCCTGCACGTGCAGGTGCTGCGTCACGACGGTCCGCGTGTGCCGCCCGCCAGCGAAGGCGGTGAACGACTCACCATCGAGAAGGGCCGCACCAACAACATCACTGCCATCTACTGCGGCTGACCGTTACGACGCGCCGGCGCGCTTGGCCAAGCGGCGCGCGCGGCGCAGGACCTTCAATGTCGCCTGCTCCCACTGCCGCGGGCCGCGCAGGCCCGCCAGTGCAGTCAGCTCGCCCCTTTCCCAACCGGCAAACACGCACGGATCGATGTAGGCCTTGCGGCATACCGCTGGCGTATTGCCCAGCCGCGCAGCCACTTGGCACACCACCTCGCGTTGCGCCTTGGCCAGCGCGCGCTGGCTGGCCGGTTCTGGCAGCTCGGTGGCGGCGAAGGTCTGCACGGCCGCCAGCGTTCCGCCCCAGGTACGGAAGTCCTTGGCGGTGAAGTCTTCGCCCATCACTTCGCGCAGGTAGTCGTTCACCGCTCCTGAATCCACCGGCTGCACGACACCCTCGTCGTCGCGGTACTGGAACAGCGCCTGCCCCGGCAGCTGCTGCACGCCGCGCACCAGAGCGCCGAGCTTGCGGTCGCCCACTGTCACCTCATGCAGTTGTCCTGATTTGCCCCGGAAACGCATCCGCACGCGGCCGCCCCGCAACAGGTCCAGGTGCCGGTTACGCAGGGTGGTCAGGCCGTAGGATTTGTTTTCCTTGGCATAGGTCTCGTTGCCCACCCGCACCAGCGTGTCGGCCAGCAGCGCCACCACCACCGCGAGTACCTTCTCACGGGGGAAGCCACTGCGCTTGAGGTCGCGGCTGAGCCGCCGGCGCAGGCTCGGCAACCCTTCCCCGAAGGCGATGGTGCGGTCGAACTTGCCCGCATCGCGAACGGCCGCCCAATCGGGGTGGTAGCGGTACTGCTTTCGCCCCCGTGCGTCGCGGCCGGTCGCCTGCAGATGGCCGTTGGCATGCGCGCAGATCCACACGGCGGTGTAGGCCGGGGGCACGGCCAGCGAACGGATGCGCTGCAGCGTGGCGGCATCGCGCACGGCGTGCCCATCGGCATCGCGATAGGAGAAGCCTTTACCGGCGCGGACGCGGCTGAAACCAGGCTGGGTGTCATCGACGTAGCGCAGACCGGCGGCGCGCGCGGCGGTGCGTTCGGGTGTGGAGGTTGCTGGCATGCCTGCAGTCTGCCGATCGGCGCGGCGTGGCCACGTCAATAACGCAAGACAAACACGTGAGGGCGGGTTCGCCGCTATGCTCGGCCTTTCACCGTCCCTTCCATTCCGGAGTCATGATGTCGTTCCCGATCCGCGCCCGTTCCCTCTCCGCCCTGCTGCTGCCGGCCGTGCTGGCCCTGACCGCCTGCCAGGCGCCGTCGCTGGATGAGCAGGATTCGGCCACCGCCCACGCACAGCAGGCCGCCGAAGCCGCCAAGGCCCCGGCCGACGAAGCCGGCAAGGCCACCGAAGCACCGCCGGTCGGCAACTGTGACGCCAGCCAGGTGCAGAGCCTGGTCGGACAGCCCTATACCGAAACGCTCGGCAAGCAGGCCCAGGAAGATGCCGCGGCCAAGCAGCTGCGCGTGCTGCACCCCAATGACGTCACCACGATGGAGTTCCTGGGCGACCGCCTGAACATCGAAGTGGACGCAAAGGACGTGGTCAGCGGCGTCCGCTGCGGCTGAGGAACCCCGCGCCGGCAAAGCGTTTGCCGGCGCTTTGGTTGCGCCTGCAACCGTGTATTGCGGCGTTGCAGCAACCTGTGATCTAGTCGAGGCATCCGGTGGCCTCATGATGCGCTCCAAGGATTGGGCGGGCAGGAGTGTCCCCGTTCATTTCAATCTGCATCGAGGTAGAGATGGCCCCCCGCAACCGCCAAGGGCTTTACGACCCGCGCTCCGAGCGCGATGCCTGTGGATTTGGCATGGTCGCCCAGCTCGACGACCAGCCTTCGCGCCTGCTGGTGGATACCGCCATCGCTGCGCTCTCGCGCATGACCCACCGTGGTGGTGTCGCCGCCGATGGGCTCACCGGCGATGGCTGTGGCCTGCTGCTGCGCCGCCCCGATGCCTTCCTGAAACTGCTGGCCAGTGAAGCCGGCATCGCCGTCGGCGCGCGCTTCACTGCGGGCCTGGTGTTCCTGCCGCACGATGCCGACGCCGCGCAGGCCTGCCGCGTACAGCTGCAGCAGCAGATCGAGGCGGTCGGCTGCAAGGTGGCCGGCTGGCGCGAAGTCCCCACCGACGACAGCGTCTGCGGCCAACTGGCACGCGACACTCTGCCGCGCATCGAGCAGGTGTTCGTCGATGCCGGCGTCGGCCAGGATGACGCCGGCTTCGGCCTGGCCCTGTTCCTGGCCCGCCGCCGCAGCGAACAGCAGCTGCGCGCGCACGCCGACTACTACGTCACCACGCTCAGCCCCAACGCCATCAGCTATAAGGGCATGGTGCTGCCGGACAAGCTCAGCCGCTTCTTCCCGGACCTGCAGCGGCGCGAACTGGCCTCCAGCGCCATCGTGTTCCACCAGCGCTTCTCCACCAATACGCTGCCGCGCTGGCCGCTGGCGCACCCGTTCCGGATGCTCGCCCACAACGGCGAGATCAACACCATCGAAGGCAACCGGCGCTGGGCACAGGCGCGCAGCAAGGTGTGGAAGACACCCCGTTTCGACATCGGCGAGTTCGACCCGGTCATCTCCATGCACGGCTCCGATTCGCAGAGCCTGGACAACATGCTGGAACTGATGGTGTCCGCCGGCATGGAGCTGATCCAGGCGCTGCGCATCCTGGTGCCGCCGGCAACGCAGTCGCTGGAGTTCAAGGACCCGGACCTGGCCGCGTTCTACGAGTTCCACGGCCTCAACAGCGAACCCTGGGACGGCCCGGCCGGCATCGTCGCCTGCGACAGCCGCTACGCGGTGTGCACCCTCGACCGCAACGGCCTGCGCCCGGCGCGCTGGATGCTGACCGCTGATCGCCACTTCCTGGTCGCCTCTGAAGCAGGCGTCTGGGAAGTACCGACCGAGCGCGTGGTGCGCAAGGGCAAGCTCGGCCCGGGCGAGATGATCGCCATCGACCTCAAGCGCGGTGACCTGCTCGATTCGGAGGCCATCGACCGCATCAACCGCGGCCGTGCACCGTACAAGCAGTGGCTGCAGCAGGGCGTCACCTACCTGCAGACCGAACTGATCGATCCGTCGCTGGTGGAAGAGCCGTTCGACGAAGGCACGCTGCGCAGTTACCACAAGCTGTACCAGCTCAGCAGCGAGGAAGTGGAACAGGTGCTGCGGCCGCTGGCCGAGACCGAGCAGGAAGCCACCGGCTCGATGGGCGATGACACGCCGATGGCCGTGCTCAGCCAGCGCAGCCGTCCGCTGTACGACTATTTCCGCCAGGCCTTCGCGCAGGTCACCAACCCGCCGATCGACCCGCTGCGCGAAGACTGCGCGATGTCCCTGTCCACCCAGCTCGGCAAGGAGACCAACATCTTCCATGCCGGCCCGGAGACGGTGAACCACGTCATCCTCAACTCGCCGGTGCTGAGCCAGCGCAAGCTGCGCCAGCTGCTGAAGATGGACCAGTACGTGCAGGCCAACCGCCTGCTCGACCTGTCCTACAGCGAAGAGGAAGGCCTGCGTGCGGGCATTGAACGCATCTGCGTCGAGGCCGAACAGGCTGCGCGCGACGGCATGGTGATGCTGCTGCTGTCCGACCGCTACCCGGTGGCCGGGCGGCCGATGGTGCATGCGCTGCTGGCCACCAGCGCCATCCACCACCACCTGTCACGGCTGGGCCTGCGCTGCGACGTCAACCTGATCGTCGAGACCGGCACCGCGCGCGATGCGCACCACATGGCCTGCCTGCTCGGCTTCGGTGCCACGGCGGTGTATCCGTACCTGGCCTACCAGACCCTGTTCGACCTCGGCCGACGCGGCATCCTCAAGCTCAGCAAGGGCGGTGAGCAGTCGCAGATCGGCCGCCGCTACCGCAAGGGCATCTACAAGGGCCTGTCCAAGATCATCTCGAAGATGGGCATCTGTACCGTGGCCAGCTACCGCGGTGCGCAGCTGTTCGAGATCATCGGCCTGGAGCCGGAGGTCGTGGACCTGTGCTTCCCCGATACCGCGTCGCGCATCGGTGGCGCCGGCTTCGCGCGCCTGGATGCCGACGCGCGCGAACTGTGCGCGCAGGCCTGGGACGCCCAGCAGGGCGTGGATGTCGGCGGCCTGCTGAAGTACGTGCACGGCGGCGAGTACCACATGTACAACCCGGACGTGGTGACCACCCTGCAGCGCGCAGCGCGCAGCGGTGACCCGCGCGCGTGGCAGCAGTACTGCGATGCCGTGCATGCGCGCCCGCCGTCGGCGCTGCGCGATCTGCTGCAGCTGGTGCCGGCGGCAACGCCGACACCGCTGGACGAAGTGGCACCCGCCAGCGATCTGTTCCCGCGTTTCGATACCGCCGCGATCAGCCTCGGTGCGCTCTCTCCCGAGGCGCATGAAGCGCTGGCCATTGCGATGAACCGCCTCGGCGGCCGCAGCAATTCCGGCGAAGGTGGCGAAGACCCGGCGCGCTATGGCACCGACAAGCGCAGCAAGATCAAACAGGTGGCCTCGGGCCGCTTCGGCGTCACCGCCGAATACCTGGTCAATGCTGAAGTGCTGCAGATCAAGGTTGCGCAGGGCGCCAAGCCCGGCGAAGGCGGCCAGCTGCCCGGGCACAAGGTCAATGAACTGATCGCACGCCTGCGCTATGCCAGGCCGGGCATCGGCCTGATCTCGCCGCCGCCGCACCACGACATCTACTCCATCGAAGACCTGGCGCAGCTGATCTACGACCTCAAGCAGGTCAACCCGACCGCGCTGGTGTCGGTGAAGCTGGTCAGCCATGCCGGCGTCGGCACGATCGCGGCGGGCGTGGTCAAGGCCGGTGCTGACCTGATCACCATTTCCGGCCATGACGGCGGTACCGGTGCTTCGCCGGTCAGCTCGATCCGCTACGCCGGCGTGCCGTGGGAACTGGGCATCGCCGAGGCGCACCAGGCGCTGGTGGCCAACGACCTGCGCGGGCGCACCCTGCTGCAGACCGATGGCGGCCTGAAGACCGGCCTGGACGTGGTCAAGGCTGCGCTGCTGGGCGCGGACAGCTTCGGCTTCGGCACCGCGCCGATGATCGTGCTGGGCTGCAAGTACCTGCGCATCTGCCACCTCAACAACTGCGCCACCGGCGTCGCCACCCAGGACGAGCGCCTGCGCGAGAACCACTTCACCGGCCAACCCGAGCGCGTGGAGAACTTCTTCCGCCTGCTGGCCGAGGAAGTACGCGGCTGGCTGTCGGTACTGGGCGCACGTTCGCTGCAGGAAATCGTCGGCCGCACCGACCTGCTGCGCCAGCTGGAGGTCTCGCCGCGCGAGGACGTGCGCGTGGACCTGTCGCGGCTGCTGGCCGACGCCAGTTACCCAGGCAGCCACTGCGCCGCACAGCGCCTGTATGAATCTCCGGACAGCCTGGCCACGCAGATGGACGGCCTGCTGGCCGAGGCCATCGAACACAAGCGCGGTGGCGAGCATCGCTTCCTGATCCACAACACCGACCGCAGCATCGGCACTCGCCTGGCCGGCGCCGTGGCGCGCGCGCACGGCAACCAGGGCATGGCCGAATCGCCGCTGGAACTGCGCTTCCGCGGCAGCGCCGGGCAGAGCTTCGGCGCCTTCAACGTCGGCGGCCTGCACCTGGAAGTGGAAGGTGAAGCCAACGACTACGTCGGCAAGGGCATGGCCGGTGGCCGCCTGGTGGTGCGTCCGCCGCGTGGCGCACGCTTCGAGGCGCGCAGCACCGCCATCATCGGCAACACCTGCCTGTATGGCGCAACCGGTGGCGAGCTGTTCGCCGCTGGCCGTGCCGGTGAACGATTCGCCGTGCGCAACTCCGGCGCACTGGCGGTAGTGGAAGGCGCAGGCGATCACTGCTGCGAGTACATGACCGACGGCGTGGTGCTGGTGCTGGGCAAGGTCGGCCTGAACTTCGGTGCCGGCTTCACCGGTGGCCTGGCCTACGTGCTGGACGTGGACCGCGATTTCGTCGACCGCTACAACCACGAGCTGATCGACATCCATCGCGTCTCCGCCGAAGGGTTCGAGAACTACCGCCAGCACCTGCACCGCCTGATCGGCCGTCATCGCGAATTGACCGGCAGCATCTGGGCGCAGCAGATCATGGACGAGTTCCGCGATTACATCGGCAAGTTCTGGCTGGTCAAACCCAAGGCCGCCAGCATCGAGTCGCTGACCGAAACCCTGCGCCGCGCGGCGTGACACACCGCACGTGACGGATGCGCCGCATGCACTGGGCGCACCGGCTTCCCCACCGCTGTAGTGCCGGCCGTTGGCCGGCATCCGGAAATCCACAGAGTCCGCCATGAGCCGCAAGCACGCCTTCCAGTTCCTCGACCTGCCCCGGACCATGCCGCAGCGCATCCCGGTTGAACTGCGCACCTCCGGCGACTGGGGCGAGCTGTACGGAAAATTCGGCAAGGAGGATGCGCAGTACCAGGCCGGTCGCTGCCTGGACTGTGGCAACCCGTACTGCAGCTGGAAGTGCCCGGTGCACAACGCCATTCCGCAATGGCTGCAGCTGGTGCAGGAAAACCGCATCCACGAAGCAGCCACGCTGTGCCACAGCACCAACCCGTTGCCGGAAGTGTGCGGCCGGGTGTGCCCGCAGGATCGCCTGTGCGAGGGCAGCTGCACGCTGGAAGAGTTTGGTGCGGTCACCATCGGCGCGGTGGAGAAGTACATCGTCGATACCGCGCTGGCTACCGGCTGGCGGCCGGACATGACGGCGGTGCAGCCCACCGGCCACACGGTGGCGGTGATCGGTGCCGGCCCCGCGGGGCTGGCCTGTGCCGACCGCCTGGCGCATGCCGGCATCACCGCGGTGGTCTACGACCGTTACGAACAGGTCGGTGGCCTGCTGCAGTTCGGCATCCCCAGTTTCAAGCTGGACAAGGACGTGATCCGTCGTCGTCGCGACGTGCTTGAAGGCATGGGCGTGCAGTTCCGCCTCGGCGTGGAGATCGGCCGCGACATCAGCCTGCAGCAGCTGCTGGACACCCACGATGCGGTGTTCGTCGGTACCGGCGCGTATCGCTACACCGATGGGGGCCTCGACGGCCAGGACCTGAAGGGCGTGCTGCCGGCATTGCCGTTCCTGGTGCAGAACAGCCGCATCGTCGGCGGCGATGATCCGCAGGGTCGGCCGATCGCCGGCTGGGAAGACCAGATCGCCCTGCCCGACCTCAATGGCAAGCGCGTGGTAGTCCTCGGCGGTGGCGACACTGGCATGGACTGCGTGCGCAGCGCGGTGCGACTGGGCGCGGCCAAGGTCACCTGTGCCTACCGCCGCGACGAAGCCAACATGCCGGGCAGCGCGCGCGAAGTGGCCAACGCTCGCGAGGAAGGCGTGCGCTTTCTGTTCAACCGCCAGCCGCTGTCGATCGAAGCCGGCGCCGATGACGAAGTGATCGGGGTGACGGTGGTCGAGACGCGCCTGGGCGAACCCGATGCCAACGGCCGCCAGAACGCCGTGCCGATCGAGGGCAGCGAGTCGCTGCTGGAAGCGGACGTGGTGATCATCGCGTTCGGTTTCTCGCCCAGCGTGCCGTCGTGGCTGGCCGAGCATGGCGTGGAGGGCCAGGCCAACGGCCGCATCCTCGCCGGAGGCAAGGGCAAGCTGCCCTTCCAGACCGCCCATCCCCGCCTGTTCGCCGGTGGTGACGCAGTGCGCGGTGCCGATCTGGTGGTGACCGCCGTGGCCGAAGGTCGCGACGCCGCCGCCAGCATCGCCCGGCTACTGGCGCACTGACAGATCGAGCGGCATCAGCACTGCGGCCAGGGTGGCATGCAGTGCCTGGCGGTCGACCGGCTTGGCGATGAAATGATCGATGCCAGCGTCGAGGCAGGCCTGACGGGTACTGTCGAGCACGCTGGCGGTCAACGCGATGATCGGCACCCTTGCCGCGTCGGCACGGGGATCGGCGCGGATCGCGCGGGCCAGGGCAAAGCCGTCCATGCCCGGCATGTGGCAGTCGGTGATGACCAACGCGAACCGTTGTGTCTGCCACGCCTGCCAGGCTTGCTCGCCATTGGCGGTGGCATGCACCTGCAGGCCCAGTTCCCGCAGGCGCCGGACCAGCAGCTGCAGGTTGGTGGGATGGTCTTCGGCAACCAGTACCCGCACCGGCGGCAGCGTTGGCAGGTCAGCGGCCTCGCCACGATGCTCCGCCGATGGCGCGTCGCAGGCCGGCAGGTACAGGTCCAGCCACACCGTGGTACCCGCGCCCGGCGTGCTGCACAGCTGCAGTTGCCCGCCCATCGACGCCGCCAGTTCCCGGCAGATCGCGAGGCCCAGGCCACTGCCACCGAAGCGACGGGTGGTGGAGGCATCGGCCTGGGTAAACGCTGCGAACACCGCCCGCTGGCGCTCTCGACTGATGCCCACACCGGTATCGGTCACCTGCAGCCGCACCAGCTGGCCATGCTCGCGCTGCTGCTGCACCCGCACCTGCAGATCCACGCCACCCTGTAGAGTGAACTTCAGCGCGTTGCCCGTCAGGTTGAACAGGATCTGGCGCAGGCGCAGCCCATCCGCCAACGATCCCCGCTGCAGCGCAGGATCCACCTCGCAGCGCAGATGCAATCCCTTGCTTGCCGCCACCGGCACCAGCAGTCGCTGTACCGCCCGCAACAGCTCGGCCAGGTCGATGGGCATGCACTGCGATGGCTGTGGGCCAGACTGCAGGCGCTGGCTGTGCAGCACGTCATCGAGGATCTGCCGCAGCATCTGCGCCGCATCATCGATGGTCGCCAATACCTGACGCTGGCGCGCATCCAGTGCACCGCTGCCGAAGCGCTCCAGCATTCCCAGCAAGGTGCTCATTGGCGTGCGGATCTCGTGGCTCATGGTGGCCAGGAAATGGGTCTTTGCGGCAGCGGCCTGCTCCGCGTCGCGCCGGGCATCGTTCAATGCCTGCGTACGCGTGCGCGCCTCGGTAACGTCCATCCAGTACCCGCTCCATTCCACGCCGCTGTCGCTGCAGGCAATCGGTCGCCCGTGTGAACGTACCCAGCGCCAGCCGTTCGGACCGCGCGTGCGGAAGGTGATGTCGATTGGCCCGCGCAACAGCGCGGCGGCATCGACGCAGGCCAGCACCGGGCGGCGATCCTGTGGATGGACTGCCGCCAGCAGGCTTCCATGGTCAACCCGTGCGGTATCCACGCTGATCCCGAACAGGGCATGCACATCGCCGGCAATGTGGGGAACGCTGTACTCGCCGGTACTGCTGCGCCGCGCCCGGTACACCACCGCCGGCAGGTTGGCGGTGACCTCCTGCAGCCGCTGCTCCAACGCCTGCCTGCGCAGGCCTTCGCGGTGCAGTCGCCAGTGTCCGAACGCATACACCAGGCCCATTGTCAGCAGCACCAGCAGCACCGCGATCGACCCGCGCAGCGGCGACACCGGCGCGTGGCCGGGGCGAGGGGATGTCGAGATCCAGTGTGCCTGCAATGCCTCGCGCTGCTCGTGCGTCATGCCTGCCTGCAACTGGTTGAAGCGGGCTACCAGATGCGCGCACGCCGGCAGCGCGGCCAGGACCAGTGCGTCGCTGAAGCCGGCTGGCGCCGCCACGTCCAGCACGTCGCCAGGCTGATTGCGCAGGGTGGCTTCCACTTCCACCAGGTTGCCCACCACCGCATCGATCTGCCCGCTGATCAGCAGCTGCAGTGCCTTGTCCAATGCCGCCACCTGCAGCAGCGGCACATCCGCGCCCGTTTCCTCCAGTACCTTGGCAAGCGGCACGATGTCGGGGCTGGCCACGCCCTGACCGTGCAGTCCGTCCAGGCCGATGATCGACCGCGTATCGGGGCGTCGCACGATCACCTGCGGTACCTGCAGGTAGGGCACGCTGGCCACCCAGCCTTTCGGCTTCTGCGCACGCGGCCAACCGAGCACGGCGTGGGTCCCGGCAGGCAGCGCAGCGGCGGCCAGCGCCGTCGCCGCGACCGGTGTGGCGCGCAGCGTGGGGTACTGTTCCTGCAGCAGCGCCAGGTAGGCGGCCACCAGGCCGTGGGGCTGGTCGTCCAGACTGGACGACAACGGTGCACGATCGCCCGGATAGGCAAGCAGGATGGGACCTTCGCACTGCCCGGCCCAGGCCGGCGCCGACAACAGCGACAGGGCGACGATGCGGGCCAGGCGGCCAGCGACATTCACGGTGGACATCCTCATGTCGCAGCCAGGGGCGTGGCCGCATCGCGATACGACCTCCTGCCACGCTAGCGACGCCCTTCCCAGCAACAATGAGGAAATTTGTAAAACCCTCCGAAACCGCCAATAGCGACATACACTGCCGCTTCTACCGATCCCGGAGCTTTCGATGCGCATCGGCCTGGCCGCCAACCGTCTCCATCACAACGACGCGCGCGCCGCACTGTTCCGCTGGCTGCGCGCCAGCGAACCGGGGCTGCGCGAACTGGGCGTGACACTGTGTGCGGTCGGCCGTACCCATGATGCGATCCAGCGCAACGGTTTCCTTGCCGGTTACGACGGCCTGCAGCGCTATCCGTACGGTCGCGAAGGCGGGTTGATGAAGCTGGTGGCCGAAGTGGTGGGCATGGGTGCCGAGCGTACGCTGGATGGTGCGGTCTATCTGATGGATCCGGTGGACCCTTCCTCGGTGTTCCCTGAAGCGACCGCGCTCAAGCGCCAGTGCGTGATTCACGGCAAGCCTTTCATTTCCACCGTAGCCACGGCCCGCGACTGGATCGAGGTGGAGCGCCTCCATGCGGGCTTGGCCGCCGATGCCGGCGCCGACGACCTGCATGCATTCGAAGGGCAGACGCTGGCGTTGATCGCGCACGATGCGATGAAGCCGGCGATGCTGGCGTTCGCCGATGAACACTTCGACGTACTGGCGCGCTTCGGCGAACGCGTCGCCACCGGTACCACCGGCCAGCGCTTGAACGAGCTGGCCTGGAGCCGCGGCTGGCCAGCGGATGCGGCGTGGGTGACGCGCTACCAGAGCGGCCCGTTGGGCGGCGATGCACAGATTGCCGACCGCGTGCTGGAAGGTCGTTGCCAGCGCGCGATCTTCTTCGAGGATCCGCATGTGGCGCGCCAGCACGAAGCGGACATCCAGCTGCTGGAGCGGGCGGTGACCACGGTGACCGATCAGGCGGTGTGCATCACTGCGCCGCGCGTGGCGGCGCGGTGGGCGGAGGCGGCGGTCCTGCGCGCGGGTCGATGAGGTTTGCGGCCAACGGCTGAGCCCCTCGTGGTGGCCGTTCAGATCAAAAGCCGTGCTTGGCCGGGCGGGGTGGATTGCGCAGGGGTCGCTGCAAGTACGTCCATGTAAGCTCGGTCGCCGCATCCATGCGGCTCACGCCCCTGCGCAACCCACCCCGCCCGGCCACGGATGGTTTCCGTGCTGACCACGGAAGAGAAAAGGAAGAGCAGGAGCAAAGCGGGTCGCGCGCTATGCGCGCTTCTGTAGAGCCGATTTTGCTCGACTGCGCCGCCGGCTCTATGGAGTGGAGCCCCTTCTGTTGAAGGGGCGCGCCGAAGGCGGGGGTAGAGGAGGAATGCGTGGGCAGGTGCTGTAGCGCAGGCACTACAGCAGCTGCCGAAGCATTGCTTTCAATCTGCGCCCTTCCAGCTGGAAGTAGTCGCGTTGCTCGCGCCAGTCGGGGAAGCGTTGTTCCACTTCGTGCCAGAACGCGGGCGAGTGGTTGGCCTGGATCAGGTGGCAGAGTTCGTGCACCAGCACGTACTCGAAGGCGGCGGGACGGCCCAGTACCAGTGCCAGGTCCAGCGCCATGCTGCCGTCGGGGGCCAGCGAGCCCCATTGCGAGGACATCACCTTCAACCGCAGGCGACTGGGCGCGCGCGGCAGGCCGGGCAGGTACTTCGGCAACCAGCGGCCGACATCGGCGCGGGTCTGTGCTTCGTAGAATTCGCGCAGCAGGCGGCGCAGGGTCGCATCGCCGCCCCGGCTCGGCCATTGCACACAGGCACCGTGCCCGTCGATTTCCAGCCGCGCGTAGCGGCCTTCCTGCCAGCGCAGTGGCAACAACTCGCCGCGCAGCGGCAGCACCCCTTCAACGCCGGGCTGCAACGCGGCGGGCAGACCATGCCCCTGGTAGTGGCGCAGCTGCAGCCCGAGCCATTCGCGATGCAGTTCGAGGAAGCGCTCGCCCATCACCAGGCTGGCACGTGGCGGCAACGTCAGTCGTGCGCCGCGCTCATCGACGCTGAGCTTGATCCGGCGCGCGCGCGGATCACGCACGCGCAGTATCTCGATCTCGACATCATCCAGGCGCAGGCGAACGGTATCGCGCTGCACGGTGGCGGGTGGGACCGGCGAGATCAGGCGGCGCAGCAGACGGCTCATGGTCCCAGCATAGCGCCGTGCGAGGCCGCCGGATGACCGGCGGCCGACGGCCTGCCTGTTCAGTCAGCCTTGCTGAGCTTGAAGGCTTCTTCAAGCAGCAGGAACAGGCGACGGATCTCCGCACTCTGCAGGGCGAAGCGGGCGTCGAACTCGGCACGGCGGCCGTCTTCGTCGGCATGTTCCAGCTGGTCCAGCGCGCCGTCCAGGAACTTCAGCTTGCGCACGATCAGGTCGTCGCCCAGCACGAAGGACAGGTTGTCCTCGAACACCAGGGCCAGCTTGGTCACCTGCTTGCCGGCATCCAGGTGCTTGTCGATCTCGTCGCAGCGCAGTTCCTGGTGCTGGCACTTGACCACCGCGCCGCCTTCCACCGGGTCCTTCATCTCGCACTCCTCGCCCAGGCTGAAGCCGGTGGGCAGGGGCTCGCCGGCGATCCAGCCGGTCAGGATCGAACGCGGCGCGACTTCGGCGTTCAGCGGCATCGCCGGGAAGCTGCCGAGCAGGCCGCGAATGTCGGACATGAAGTATTCGCCGGTCTTGCGGCTGGAGGTGTCCACCACCACGTAGCCATGCAGCTGGTCGATGAAGGCATCGTTGCGCGAGGACTTCACGAAGGCGCGCGGCAGCAGTTCATGCAGCAGGTCGTCCTTCATGCGCTTGCGCTCGCGGCCACCGGGGCGGCGGCCTTCCTTCTCTTCGATCTCCTCCAGCTTGCGCTCGAGCAGGTCGTTGACCACCGCGCCGGGCAGGATCTTGTCCTCGCCACCGACGGTCAGCCACAGGTGTTCAGCAATGCGGTGCGAGAGAGCTTCCTTCTCTTCGCGGCCGAACGGTGAGATGAAACCACGCGAGTTCATTTCCAGCGCGCCGACCGGCTTGAGCAGGGCGTGCGGCAGCAGGGTGTCGACTTCGGAAAAATCAGTGGAGGTCGGGAAGCGGAAGAACGTCAGGTTGCGAAAGAACATGGAATTCCGGTGTCTGAAGAAGAAGGGCGCCCGACCTTAAACGGCAGGCGTCTCGGGAACTGCGTCGGCCAGCCAGGCATCGGCATGTGCCGCATCGCCACGGCGGCCCAGGGCCATGAAATCGAACAAGGCGGCATCGGCCAGCTGCGCAGGTCGCACGTCGGCCATCGCCCGTGCGATCTGTTCGATGCGCCCGGGATGGTCCTGGTCCCACTGCTTGAGCATCAGGCCGACCTGCCGACGCTGCAGGTTTTCCTGGCTGCCGCACAGGGTGCAGGGAATGATCGGGAAACGGCGTGCCTGCGCGTACTGCGCGATGTCGTGCTCGCGCACGTACGCCAGCGGGCGGATCACCACGTGCTGGCCATCGTCGCTGAGCAGCTTCGGTGGCATGGCGGCCAGCTTGGCATGGTGGAACAGGTTCAGGAAAAACGTGGCCACCACATCATCACAATGGTGGCCCAGTGCGATCTTGCTGAAGCCATGCGTCCTGGCATGGTTGTACAGCGCGCCACGGCGCAGGCGTGAGCACAGCGAACACATCGTGCGCCCCTCCGGAATGACCCGGCTGACCACTGAATACGTGTCCTGCTCGATGATCTGGTACGGCACGCCCAGCCCGGCAAGGTACTCCGGCAGGACATGCTCGGGGAAACCGGGCTGTTTCTGGTCCAGGTTCACCGCCACCAGTTCGAACGGCACCGGCGCCTTTTTCTGCAGCTGCAGCAGCATGTCCAGCAGGGTGTAGCTGTCCTTGCCGCCGGACAGGCAGACCATGACCTTGTCGCCTGCTTCGATCATTCCGAAGTCGGCGATGGCCTGGCCGACCTGGCGGCGCAGGCGCTTGCCCAGCTTGTCCGCCCCGAGCCCGTCCACGCGCGGATCGCGCGGAACGCGCTGCGGGGGATCGGGCAGGGAGATCACGGCGGACATGGCGCCATTCTACCGGCTTGTGGCAGCCCGGACCCGGGGTCGGGATTCCCCTCTCCCGGCAGTCATCGTCGCTGTGTATGCTCGGAGACCGTGGACACCTACAACCCCGCCGAAATCGTCGAACACCTCGTCGCCCTGCGCGCCGAGCACCGGTCGCTGGATGAACAGATCGCGCGCATGGCCGCCAACGGCGAAGATGAGCTGGAGTTCAAGCGCCTGAAGCGGCGCAAGCTGCAGCTGAAGGACTGCATCACCAAGCTGGAAAGCCTGCAGATTCCGGACGAACCGGCGTAACCGGTGGCCCATCCACGCATGGCGTGGATCTACTGGCCCACGCCGCCCCGAACGCCGATGGCACAGCGGCCACCTATGGACCCACGCCATGCGTGGATGGGACCCTGCATCAACGCGGCAGCGCCAGCTCCGCACTCCAGGCCGCCTCACCGTCCACGGTCAGGTCGCAGCGCCGCACGTTGTCGGCACCGGAACAGCGCAGCCCCAGCGGGTGCCCGTACCAGTCGCCGGCAAGACCCTGCCGAGCGGCGGATTCATCACCGCTGATACGCACCTCGCCGGCCAGCCACAGGCGGTAGTGCGCCTGTTGCCCGGTCTCTGCCTGCAGACACAGGCGCACCGGCGCATCGGCCAGTCGCCCGGGCAGGTTGTCGTCAACGCAGGCTTCTGCAGCCTGCACCGAAGTAACCGCAAGGCCTCCGGCCGCGATCAACGCGGCCAGGCCCGACAGGCGCCGCAGGTTCAATCCTGCGGTGCCGGTTCGTCCGGGCGCGCCGCTTCCGGGCTGACCCGTTCGATGGTGTGGCGCAGTTCGCGGCCGAGGATGAACTTGGCATCCTTGGCCCAGGCATCCAGGCGCTCGTCGAACAGCAGCTTGCTGTTCTCGTCCGGCCACACCAGGCGCAGCTCGCGCAGCTTCTGGATGAAGCCGCGGAACAGCGACTTGTCGAAGAACTCCGGCGCGGCCGGCGCATAGAGCAGGCTCAGGCGCTGTGCGGCCTGCTGGCACAGGCTCTCCAGCTCGGCGGCGCCGAGCGTGCCCGGGCCGTTCTTCACCAGCACCGAAATGGCGATGTAATAGCGCTCGAACGCCTGCTGCAGCGAATGGCCGATCGCCCGCAGGCGGAACACTTCGTCGGTCTGCCCGGTGTTGCGCGCAAGGATGCCGCCGTCGTCTTCGTTGACGTTCTGCAGCAGGCCCTCACGCACGAACACGTCGATGGTCTGGTCGATGCGCTGGGCGAACTCGTCCTCGGTCCACGGCAGGAACAGTTCGGCCTGCAGGAACGGGTACACCGTGCGGCCCAGCTGGACCAGGCCGGTGCGGCTCATGCGGCGGTTGTTCTGGAAGCAGCAGGCCACCCACGACGACGCGGTGAACAGGTGCACCACGTTGTTGCGGAAGTAGCTCAGCAGCACCGCGGTGTCGCCGCTGACGCTGAGCACATCGCCCAGCGGGTGCTTGATGCGGGTGAGGACGTTGATCTCTTCGGCGTGGGCGATGATCCGCTCCGGCGAGTGCGGGGTCACTGTCACCCGGCCCGAATACGGCATCTCCACCAGCAGGGTCTTGCACAGCTCGATCTGCGCGATCAGGTCGGCCTCGCCCATCGCATGCTTGGGCGTGGACAGCAGGGCCAGCGCCAGCAGGTTGATCGGATTGACGTCGGCGGCGCCGTTGATGCGCACCTGGATGCGCTCGGCCAGGGTGTCGACGGTGGTCGACAGCCACGAGGGCTTCTCGTCCTCGGACACCGCCTCGCCACCCCACTCCGGAGCCTTCTCGGCCAGCACATCGTTCAGCGCGATGGGTTCGCCGAAGTTCACCACCACCTGGCCGTAGTTCTGCTTGAGCACCTTGGGGATGCCCCACAGCAGCTGCCAGATCGATTCCTTCTCCTTGGGCCGCCCGGACAGTTCATCCAGGTAGCTGCCGCCCTCCATCAGCTTCTCGTAGCCGATGTAGATGGGCTGGAACAGCACCGGCTTGCGCGGCTGGCGCAGGAACGCGCGCAGGGTCATCGAGATCATGCCGCCCTTGGGCTGCAGCAACCGGCCGGTACGCGAGCGCCCGCCCTCGACGAAGTACTCGATGGAATAGCCACCGGCGACCAGCTGCGCCACGTACTCGCTGAGCACCGCCGAATACAGCGCGTTGCCGCGGATCGAGCGGCGGATGAAGAACGCACCGCCCTTGCGCAGCAGGGTGCCCACCACCGGCAGGTTCAGGTTGATACCGGCCACGATGTGCGGCGGCACGATACCGCGGTCGTACAGCAGGTAGGACAGCAGCAGGTAGTCCATGTGGCTGCGGTGGCTGGGCACGTAGACCACTTCGTGGCCCGGCGCTGCGGCCTTGAACTTGTCCAGGTGGTGCACCAGCACGCCGGCGTAGATGCGGTTCCACACATGGCTGAGCATGAAGCTGGCCGAGCGCACCACCGGGCTGGAATAGTCCGCGGCGATTTCCCAGGCGTAGGCATGCGCCTTCTTCCAGGCATCGCTGGTTTTGCTGTTGTCGCGCTTGGCCTGCGAGGCGATCGCCTCGCGCACCGTCTCGGCGGCCAGCACCTGGTCCACCAGCAGGCGCCGGGTCGACAGGTCCGGACCGATCACCGACTCGCGGATGCGGCGGAAATGGGTACGCAGCACGCGCTGCAGCTTGCGCACCGTACGCTCGGGCTCCAGGCCCTCGTCGACCGTGCTGCGCAGCGAGATCGGCGGTGCGAAGCGGACGATGGTGTTGCGGCCGTTCAGCAGCAGGCCGAGCAGGCGGCGGAAGCGGCCGACCAGCGCCCAGTTTTCCGAGAACAACACGGCGAACCAGCCGCTCTGCTTGTCCGGGGCGCGGCCGACGAAGATCGACACCGGCACCAGGTGCACATCCAGGTCGTCGCGCACGCGATGGGCTTGCAGGACCTTGGCCAGCGAATCGGAATGGGTCTTGGCGCCGCGCTGCTCGGGAATCAGCGAGTTGCTGGAGCTGCGGCGCGACAGGGCCAGATAGGCGCGCTTGCGGCCGGTGGGGTCACCGGCCAGCGGTACCAGCGGCGAGGGCAGGCCGGCCTGGCGGCAGGCCTTGTCCAGGATCAGCGCGTTGGACAGGCCGTAGTCTTCCAGCACGTACATGACCGGGCGGCCATCGTTGTACTGGCCCGGGTCTTCCGGCTCGATCTTCAGCGACAGCCAGGGTTCCACCAGGCGCCCGAGCAGGCGCGCCCAAAGCGGGCGGCGGCCGGCAGGACGCGCGTGCACAGGCGTCGCCGCCGGCGGCGTGCCGGCGTCGGTCGAGGGGGACGCCGGCGCCGTATCGGCGGGCGTCGGCTGGGATTCTTCGCCGGGGAACGGCAGCGGGTTCTGTTTCGACATCGACGTCATTATGGCTTAGCCGATGGCGTTGCCGCTTCCCCATCGGTTGCCGGGGGGGTGACAGGGTCCGGAGCAGCGGCGGCGCGCGCCGCATCAGCCTGACGCAGCAGGGCGTCGGTATCGGCCAGGGTGCGGGTCAGGTACCAGTGGCCCTCACGCCGGCTCAGCGGCACCTGCACGGTCATCGCGCGGCCGGCGAGCTCGTACTGAAGGCGCACCAGGGCATTGTCGCCTTCCACCGACAACAGCTCACCACGCACGCTGCGCAGCGCCTCGTCCACGCCCAGCCCGTAGCTGGCCAGCACGGCCTTCACCGTCTGGATGAACGGCGCCAGCTGCTGCAGGCTGCCTTCCATGCCTGCGGCCTGCAGGCCGGCGTCGTCATGGAAACCGACCTTGGCCGCGGCGCCTACGAGGGCGGCGATGCTGCTGCGGGCCCTGGCACGGTCGCTGATGGGCGCGTCCTGTGCCCAGGCCGCCAGGGTCTGTACCAATTGGATGTAGTGCGCCTGCTGGCCGGGCGTATAACCCTTCTGGTGCCGCAGGTACTGCACACCGAAGTTGCCCATCGACTGCGCGGCCTGACGCACCGCGCGGGCCTGGCCAGCCAGCTGGCGGTCGAAACTGCGCTGCAGCTGCACGCTGGCGCCGGGCTCACGCAGCGCCGCCAGCATCGGCAGCAACTGGTCGCCGAGCGGCAGTCCGGTCAGCGGCCACTGGCTGTGGCCGTCGGCCCATGCCTGCTGCAGGCGCTGGTACTGGCTGGGGGGCACCGACAGCTTCGCATAGCCGACCAGATCGTCCTCGGCCAGCCGTTGCGCCATCGCCTGTACTGCGGCGACAGGTTCGGCCGGCGCGGCGGCCGGATCACTGCCGGATTCACGGCACGCGGCGATGGCCAGCAGCAGCATGGCCGCCAGCCCCCATCCCCGCGCAGACCTTCCTCGCACTACAACGCTCATGCAATCGGACTCCCCGGACCGGTCCGCATCTTGCGGCCTGCGACGTGACAGCGGCAAGCCGGGCCGTCACGGTTTCTGCCATGGCCCGACTGCGCGGTGGCTCAATGCCGCGCGCCGACGGGTCTCTCCGTACCGGGCGGACAAAAAAAAAGAGCCCGGATCACAGGGATCGCAGACTCTTCAAACCGGCGCAAGGCCGGTGGACAGTGTTGTGGCGCATGTCCGGTCCGAAGACCGGATGGCGGCGATCCTACGCTGCCCATAAAGTTAACGCAACACATGACAAAACATCATTCAACTCATTGATTTCATTGGATCAGATACGTCACCAGATCTCTTCAATGAAATCTACGGCATGTTTTCCGGCGATTCGGGCATAAACGTCGGGGTCAGCGGCACACAGTTTCCCCGCGCGGGTCCGGGTACGTCAGGGCAACAGGCACACACGCGAACGCCATCCCGCGTTCGACGGGATGGCGCTCGTGGTGCCGCCGTAACCGCCTTCGCGGCGGGGCTCAGCGCGTGGCCAGCGCCGCCGCGATTTCCTGCTGGATCGCGCGTGCTGCGGCCTGCGGATCAGATGCCAGGCGGATCGGACGACCGACCACGATGGCATCGGCGCCATCGGCAAAGGCCTGCGCCACACCCACGGTGCGCTTCTGGTCATCGCCGACCGGGCCACCGGGGCGGATGCCCGGGCAGACAATCGAGAAACCGGCGCCGGTCGCGGCGCGGATCGGACCGGCTTCCTGGCCAGAGGCGATCACGCCGTCGATGCCAGCGGCCTGTGCGGCCAGCGCGCGTTCGACCACGACCTCCACCGGTTCGCGGTCGATGCCCATCTGCGCCAGGTCCGCGCGGCCCATCGAGGTCAGCACGGTCACCGCCAGCAGGCGCATGTCGCCGCTGTTGGCGGCTGCGCAGGCCTCCATCATCGCCGGGTGCCAGCCGTGGATGGTGGCATAGCTGACCGGCCACTGCGCCAAGCGCTTGATCACCGCCGCGGCGGTGGCGGGGATATCGAAGAACTTGAGATCGACGAACACGCGCTTGTCGCGGCGTGCCAGCTCGTCCAGCACCTGGAAGTACTCGCCGGAGGCGAGCAGTTCCATGCCGATCTTGTAGAACGCCACGCTGTCGCCAAGGCGGTCGACCCACTCCAGCGCCTGCACGCGATCAGGCACGTCCAGCGCGAAGATCAGGCGCTCGTCGTCGCGCAGCGGCAGCGGGGCGCGGCTCACGGCGCGTAGTCCAGCGCGGCACGCTTGGCGTCATGACGGGCCTGCCGCGACTGCGAATAATCATTGTTGAACTGTGCCGGCTCAAAGCCGCCGTAGGTCGGGTTCGGCAGCATCCACCAACGCTCGCCGAACCAGTCGTGATACTGCTGCAGCAGCGCGTCGCGGCCATCATTGGTGTTGGCGGTCACTTCCACGAAGTCACCCAGCTGGTCGCCGAACTGCATCAGCACGCGGTACTTCTGGCCGGCCAGGCGGCGGCGGCAGTTCTTCTCGCTGCCGGCCTGCTCGCACCCTTCAACCACGGTGCCCAGACCGAGGAACACGCTGTCATCGGCCACCGGCAGGCCCTGCTCGCGCAGGTTGGCCAGGGTCGCGTCCTTCAGATGCACGGCACGGTTGGAGATGTACAGCAGGGTCACGCCCTTGGCGTTGGCAGCCTTGGCGAAATCGACCACGCCGGGAATGGCCTTGGCCTTCTTTTCGGCGACCCACTGGTCCCAGCTGAGTTCGTCGTATTCCTTGCCGTCACGCACCAGTCGAGCCTGGTAGGGCGAGTTGTCCAGTACGGTCTCGTCCACGTCCAGCACCACGGCCGGCTTCAGGCCCTTGGCCTCGTTGCCGCGCTCTTCCGGCACCAGCGCGTCCCAGTGGGCTTCCTTCAGCGCGACGTCCAGGTGGTCTGCGGCCGCGCGGTAGGTCTGCTCGGTGATCGCCTTGTATTCCTGCGCGCGCTGCATCCACAGCACGGCATTGAGGTTGTCGTTGGCGGTCGCGTCGAGGGCACCGTCGGCCTTGGCGGCGGCGGCCGGGGCTTGCGGGGTGGCGGCTTCGGCAGGCGCTTCCACGCGCTTGCAGGCGGACAGGCCCAGCGCCGCGGTGGCGAGCAGGGTCAGGGACAAGGAAACGGGACGACGCATGGATTCACCGGCAATCAGATATACCGGCCCATTTTACCGGCAAAGGCGCCGCCGGGACGGCTATGCTTGGCGGTTGACACGTTGTCTTCCGGAAGCCGCCATGACCGACCCTGCCCAGACCCCCGACGTTCCGCTGCTGGATGCCGTACAGGCACGCCTGCTGGGCTGCCTGGTGGAGAAGGAAGCCACCACCCCGGACACCTACCCGCTGACCGTCAACGCCGCGCAATCGGCAGCCAACCAGAAGACCGCCCGCGAGCCGGTGATGAACGTGAGTGCCGGCAGCGTGGAGCATGCGCTGCGCCAGCTGGAGACCCTCGGTCTGGCCCGCCAGCACTTTTCCTCGCGCGCCGACCGCTACGAGCACCGCCTGCAGAGCGCACTGGACCTGACCCGGCAGCAGACCGTGCTGCTGGCTCTGCTGCTGCTGCGCGGGCCGCAGACCCTGGGCGAACTGGTCACCCGTGCCGAGCGCCTGCACCGCTTCGCCGATACCGACGAAGCCCGCCACGCCATCGAGCGCCTGCAGCAGCGTGCCCTGCTGCTGGTGCTGCCGCGCGCCAGCGGCCAGCGCGAAGACCGCTACATGCACCTGCTGTGCGGTGAAGTGGACGGCGCGGCATTGGCAGCGAAGTACGCCAGCAGTGGCGGCGGTGCAGAGTCGGCCGACCCCGGCCTGGCTGAGCGCGTGGCGCACCTGGAAGCGGCGGTGGCCGAGCTGCAGGCCCAACTGGCCGGGCTGCGCAGCTGAAACAGCCCGCCGGGCATGGCCCGGCGCCACCGCAGCTGCACCCGGTAGTGCCGGCCGCTGGCCGGCATCCAGGCATGACCAGGTTGCCGACCAGCGGCCGGCACTACCCCACGTCGGCCGCACCCAAAGTAGCGAACAGCCGGCTGGGTGTTTCGATGCCCGGCAGCTGGATGACCCCGCGCTCGTGCATGCCGAGGCCCAGCAGCACCTTCGCCGAGACGTCGTTGTCCAGATCGGTGATGCCATACAGGTCCTGCAGGCCCAGCGCCGTGCGTGCGTGATTGAACACCGCCCGCGCCGCCTCGCTGGCATAGCCCTGCCCGGCGAATTCCGACAGCACCGCGTAGCCGATATCCGGTGCCGGTAGCCCCTCACGGCGTACCAGCCCGGCGTTGCCCAGCCACGCACCATCGGACAGCCGCTCGATCGCATACATGCCGAAGCCATTCAACGCATAGCTGTGCAGCACGCGCAGCGCGATGTACTCCCGCGCCTGTTCCTCGCTGTGCACGTTGCGGTCGCCGATGAAGCGCACGAAGCCTGGATCATTGAGCAATGCCAGCATCGGCGCAGCATCCCGGTCTGGTTCCAGGCGGCGCAGCCGCAGGCGTTCGCTTTCGATGGGATGCATGGGTGGGCTCCGGAAGGAATACCTCGATTTTGCAACGCCAGCGCCCGCCGTGCAGCACGCTCAGGCCAAGTGGGCCACTACGATGCCCAGCCTAGCCACATGCCCCGTCACGCTGGCCGAACAGGATCGGCCAGTAGCGCACGCACAGGCGATGGACGCATGCGGCGATCAGGCAGAACCCCATGCCCATCAGCGCCAACAGCAGCGGTGCGCCCCAGCGCAAACCCGGGTGCTGGATACGAGCCTTGGAAGGCATGCCGCCGGGATATAGCACCTGTACCTGTTCGCCGACCACGTACAGTGGTGCCCCGGTAGCAAAGGACGCGGTGAACTGAATCATCTGCCCCTGTGCGGTCTGGAACCTCACCACCGGGCGATGCAGGGTGATGTCACGTGCGGGCATCCCCTCCATTTCCGACCGGGCATCCTCTGCCTGGACGGCCACCACCGTTCCGGTTACGGAAACGGCCTTGCGCGCGAAACGCTGGACGTCCACGAACAGCCAGGCGGCGGCCAGAAGGATCAGCAGGCCCACGGCAAAGAAAAACAGAAAAAAACATCTGAGGAGGGTGGGCATGGTGCTGGCCGGGTTGATCGATCAGCGTGCAGGTGCCGGCGCTGATCGAATGAAGGAGATATCGACATGGTAGTAGCGCGGATTGCCCGGCATGACATGGACATCCAGTTCACGCCCACTCACCTGTGCACGGGGATCGGCCCAGAGATACGCACTGTGGAAGACATGCCATCGAGTGGTTTCAGGATCGCGCCAGGCGCAGACGATGACGAACGGATGCCTTCCCCCCGAAAATACTCCGCGATCGCGCTTGATCGCCCGGACCTTGGCTTGCACCCGTGTCCCGTGGCGAAGGAGCTGCCTGCGCCGCCATGCCCTCGCCGCCTGCGGCAGGCGCAGAAGTCCCGCCGCCAGCAGGAATGGGCCGCTGTTCAATCCCAGTATGACGCTCAGGCCCCAGGGTGATGAGAGCGAACGCACCAGGGCCTTGTCCGGGCGGTCCGGCAGGTACAGCACATCTACATGATCGCCCGTCATGTAGGCACGATGGCGGGTACGACCTGCGATGAACCGCATCACTTGCCCGCTGCTGGTAGTGAAGTCCACCGAGTACACGAACTTCACCACTGAAGTGCGCGAACCACGGCGATCAACACGGATGGCACCCACATGGGTGATCCTGCCATCGGCAATGACCGCCCCATCGAGGAAGCGCCTGGCACCAACGTAGGCCAGAAGCGCTGAAACAAGCAGGACCAGGCCCAGCCCGAGGAAGGTATGAGTGAGAACAGCAGGGATGTCGTTGGACACGATGAAGGACACGGCGCGCACTTCGGGTGCGCTCACACTAGGCCTTAACCCGATGCAGGCTCAAGGCCAGAAGCGTCAATCGGACGGATTGGAATACCGCTTTAGTGGCTTTTCGATCCTCAATCGAACAGCGCCTCGATCGCGGCCAACCCCGCCGTCGCCCGCTCCTTCTTCCGCGCCGCATCCGCCACCGGATCAGCACCATCGCGCTGGATCTCCTCGGCCGGGATCTCCTCGAAGAAGCGGCTCGGCTTCAGCCGCACGTGCTCGCCGAACTTGCGGGTCAGCTTGCTGTAGCTCATCCACAGCTGGATCTTGGCGCGGGTGATGCCCACGTACAGCAGGCGCCGCTCTTCCTGCAGATTGCCCTCGTCCAGGCTGACCTGGTGCGGCAGCACGCCGTCCTCGCAGCCGACGATGAACACGTAGGGGAATTCCAGGCCCTTGGAAGCGTGCATGGTCATCATCCGCACCTGGTTGCCCCCCTCGTCCTTGTCGCTGCGCGACAACAGCGCCAACTGGCCGGCCAGATCGGCAGCGGTGGCACCACGCGGGCCACCCTCGAACCACTGCGCCAGTTCTTCGATGTTGTTGGCGCGACGCTGGTAGCTGGCCTCTTCCTTGGCCTGCTGCCGCAGCTCGCTGAGCAGGCCCGATTCCTTGGCGACCTTGCGGATCATGTCGCCGGAGCTGATCTGCCGCGTCTGCGCGCGCAGGTCACGCAGGATGTCGGTGAAGCGCGCCAGGCTGTTGGCCGCGCGCGGTGGCAGCTGCTGCAGCGCGCCGATCGCCTCGGCGGCCTGCGCCATCGGCATGTCCTTTTCCGAGGCCAGTTCGGCCAGCTTGGCCAGGGTGCCGGCGCCGACTTCGCGCTTGGGCGACTGCACCGCACGCAGAAACGCGGTGTCGTCGTCCGGGTTCACCAGCAGCCGCAGCCAGGCCAGCGTGTCCTTCACTTCCTGGCGCTCCAGGAACATGGTGCCGCCGGTCAGGTGGTAGGGGATGCGCAGCAGCTGCATCGCCTTTTCCAGCGGACGCGACTGGAAGTTGCCGCGGAACAGGATGCAGAAATCGCTCCACGGCACGTTGCGCGTCTGCGCTACGAACGCGATCTCGGCGGCGACCTTCTCGGCCTCGTGTTCGCTGTTGCGGCACTCCCACACACGGATGCGCTCGCCGTCGGCCTGGTCGCTCCACAGCTTCTTCAGGTGTTCGTGCGGATTGTTGGCGATCAGCGCGTTGGCCGCGCGCAGCACGCGGTTGGAACACCGGTAGTTCTGCTCCAGCTTGATGATTTCCAGCGCCGGGTAATCGCGCCCCATCTGCTGCAGGTTTTCCGGGTTGGCACCGCGCCAGGCGTAGATCGACTGGTCGTCATCGCCCACGCAGGTGAAATTGCCCTTGTCACCGGCCAGCTGCTTGAGCAGGCGGTACTGCGCATCGTTGGTGTCCTGGCATTCGTCGACCAGCAGGTAGCCGATGCGCTCGCGCCAGGCCAGCGCGATGTCCGGGTTCTCTTCCAGGATCTGCACCGGCAACCGGATCAGGTCGTCGAAGTCCACTGCGTTGAACGCGCTCAGGCGCAACTGGTAGCGCTCGTAGATGCCGGCCGCTTCCTTTTCGCGATTGCTGCGCGCAGCGGCCATCGCCTGCTCCGGCGACAGGCCGGCGTTCTTGGCGCGCGACACCAGGTTCTTCATGTCCTCGATGTCGTCCGGCTTGGCGCCGTACATCAGGTCCTTGATCTGCGCGGCCGCGTCATCGGCATCGAAGATCGAGAAACCGCGCTTGAGCCCGACGGCGGCATGCTCGATCTGCAGGAACTTCAGGCCCAGCGCATGGAAGGTGCAGATGGTCACTTCATCGGCATCCTGCTCGCGCAGGCGCTTGGCCACGCGCTCGCGCATTTCCTTGGCCGACTTGTTGGTGAAGGTGATCGCGGCGATGCGCTTGGCCGGGTAGCGGCCACAGCCGATCAGGTGGGCGATCTTTTCCACGATCACGCGCGTCTTGCCGCTGCCGGCGCCGGCGAGCACCAGCAGCGGTCCTTCGATGTGGAGGACGGCGGCAGCTTGGGGGGGATTGAGACCGTGCATTGGGGTGCGATTGTAGCGGGCGTTGGTGGCGGCCACAGCCGCCGGCCGGTGGGCTTGCTGAACGGCTTCGGCCGGCGCCGGGTGGCGTCGTACAATCGGCCGATGGCCAAGCTCTATTTCTACTATTCGGCGATGAACGCCGGCAAGACCACCACCCTGCTGCAGAGCGCGCACAACTACCGCGAGCGCGGCATGCGCGTGGCGATCCTGACCCCGCGCCTGGACGACCGTGCCGGCGCGGGCGTGGTCGCCTCGCGGATCGGCCTGCGCGCCGACGGCATGGCCTTCGAACGCGACACCGACCTGCAGCAGTGGGTCACGCAGGATCTGCAGGCCAATGGGCCGCTGGGCTGCGTGCTGGTGGACGAGGCGCAGTTCCTCAGCCGCAGCCAGGTCTGGCAGCTCAGCGAAGTGGTCGACCAGCTGCGCATCCCGGTGCTGTGCTACGGCCTGCGCACCGATTTCCGCGGCGAGTTGTTCGAGGGCAGCCAGTACCTGCTGGCCTGGGCCGACGAGATGCAGGAGATCAAGACGATCTGCCACAGTGGCAAGAAGGCGACCATGACCGTGCGCGTGGACGAACATGGCCATGCCGTGCAGGACGGCCCGCAGGTGGAGATCGGCGGCAACGAGCGCTACGTGTCGGTCAGCCGCGCCGAGTTCAAGAAGATCACCCGTGGCGAGGGGCGGATCGATCCTGCGCAGGCACCGCTGCCGCTGTAGTGCTTGGCGCTTCACGGGCCATGACGTCCTGCGGTTTACAAGGGCGCGTGGTCGGGCCTAGGCTGCGGCACTACCTGCTGCCGAACTGGATGTCCGTCATGCGCCCGGCCCTGCTGTTGCTTCCCGTGTTGTTCCTGCCCCTGTTCGCCACTGCGGCCGAGCGCCCGTCTGGTGAAGAGGACGCGGCCGTGATGGGCGCGGGTTTCATGGACAGTCATCCGGACATGATGTACCGGCAGTGGGGTGTCAACGCCCTGCGCCGCAACGACATCAACGGCGCGATGGACAACTTCCGGCTGGCCGCACGCTATGCCGACAAACCCGCGCAGGGCTACCTGGGCGAGATGTACTGGTATGGCGTTGAACAGCCGCGCAATCCCGTCATGGCCTATGCATGGATGGAAGTGGCAGCCGAGCGCGGCTACCCGCTGTTCGTGGACCTGCGCAACGAGTACTGGGCGACCCTGCCGCTGGAACAGCACGACGCCGCGCGGGCGCAGGCGAGTGCGCTGCGAGCAGAGTATGGCGACGAGGTCGCCCGCCCGCGCATGGCCGAAGTACTGAGGAAGGGGCGCCGCGAGATGACCGGCAGCCGCGTAGGCTCGATGTCCAACAATGTGGACATCGTGTACATGGACGGCGGCATATCCCGCACGATCAAGGCCGACCGCCTGTATGACCCCAAGTACTGGGATCCGAAGCAGTACGAGCGCTGGCAGGACGAGACCTGGATGAAGATCCGCCGTGGCACGGTGGAGGTGGGCGTGCCGACCCAGTCGCACGCGACCGACAGCAAGCCCTGAAACGACGATGCCGGGACTTGCCCGGCACCGCAATGCATCAGTACAGCGTGCGCTCCGGCGCACCAGCCGGCGGCGGGGTGTACTGGTACAGCCAGGTTTCGGTGAGGGTCTTGCCGCCACTGCGCAGGTACAGGCGGATGTCGATCTGCTCGCTGCTGCCCTCCGGCGGCACCAGGTCGAACATCGCGCGGTAGCCCTTGATCTCGCGCAGCGGCCGCGCCGAGACGATCTCCACCCGGCCACGGCTGGTTTCGACAACCGCTTCGACATCGGCTTTGTCGATCAGGCTGGCCAGTTCGCCGCCTTCGAAGTCGACCGCAAAGCGCCACGAGAAATACTCGCGCTTCTTGCCGATCACCCCGCCCAGGCCGGTGCGGCTGGCCACGCAGTGGGCCAGCGGCGTATGCGCCGGCGGCTGTGCACCCCAGTACAGCCGGTAGCCGACCAGCAGTTCCTGGCCCGGCTGCGGCTTTTCCTTCGGGTTCCA
The DNA here is from genome assembly GCF_059421765.1 of Stenotrophomonas sp. GW821-FHT02D01. Lineage (NCBI taxonomy): Bacteria > Pseudomonadati > Pseudomonadota > Gammaproteobacteria > Lysobacterales > Lysobacteraceae > Stenotrophomonas > Stenotrophomonas sp. GW821-FHT02D01. Next base: position 48,325 of record NZ_JBWKVP010000005.1, on the reverse strand, counting down.
GAAGGCCACGATGTTGTCGAAGGTTTCATCGACGGTGGGAATCTCCACCAGCTGCACCGAACCCTCGCCCCATTCGCCCTTCGGCTCCACCCACAGGCACGGACGCTTCTCGTAGAACACGCCGTCGTCCTGGTAATGGTCGAAGTTGCGGTCACGCTGCAGCAGGCCGAAGCCACGTGGATTGCGGTCGACGAACATGTTGAAGCGCAGGTTGCGCGGGTTCACCAGCGGCCGCCAGATCCATTCGCCAGCACCGGTCCACAGCGACAGGCCGTCGGTATCGTGGATTTCCGGGCGCCAGTCCCAGCCCATGCGGCGGTCGTTCTCGCCCACCTGGTACATGCTGGTGCACGGGGCGATGCCCAGCCGCTCGATGGTCTTGCGCGGGTACAACGCGCTGTCGATGTCCATCAGCAGCACATCGCCGTTGGTGACGGCGAAGCGGTAGGCACCGGCCACGCTGGGCGAATCCAGCAGCGCATAGACGATGATGGTGTCCGAGTCGGCTGCAGGCTGTTCCAGGTAATAGGCGATGAAGTCCGGGAATTCCTCCGGCTTGCCCATGCCGGTGTCGATGGCCAGGCCCCGCGCGGATTGGCCGTACTGGCCTTCCTTGCCCACTGCGCGGAAGTAGCTGGCACCCAGGAACGCGGCGAAATCGCGGTCGGTGTCCTTGCGCGTGTTCAGTCGGAACCCGGCAAAGCCGAGGTCGGCCGGCAGCTCACCATTCTTCAACCCGCTCTTGCCGTAGTTGAACGCGGCGCCGTCATAGGCCAGTTCCTGCGCCTTGCCGTCGACCACGTCGTACATGCGCACGGGCGAATGGAAGTACAGACCCAGGTGGAAGAACTTGGCCTGGAACTTACCCGGCTGGTCGGCCCACAGGGCGTGGTCCTGGCGATAGCCGATCGACTGGTACTGATCCCAGTCCAGCGCCTCCAGCTTGCCCGGCAGCACCCGCTTGTGGCTCTGGTAGGGCGCCTGTGCCAGCGCGCGCGCCTGGCCCTTCAGGGTGGCGAAATCGAACGGCTGCGGCTGGCCAAGCCGGCGCAGCCCAAGCTGGCCACTCTTGCTGGCCGCGCAGGCCGGCAGTGACGGCAGGCCGAAAGCGGCCAGGGCCAGGGAGGCATTGCGGATGAAGTCGCGTCGTTGCATGCAGGCGCGGGAGCAAAGGGAAGGTCGGCCATCATAGGCAGACAAACGTTAACGGGCAGCGGTGGACTCGATACCCTGTTCAGCCTGTGCCAATGCCGCAAGGCGGGCATCAAGCTCGTGCAGGGCCGGTGCCTGCGGACCGCGCTGGGCCAGCAGCAGCTGCCGTGCCTCGGCCAGCACGGTGCGGGCCTGCGCGATCTGGCCGGCCTCCTGCAGGGCCTGCCCCTGTGCAAGCAGCGCCTGCGGCAGCAGGGCGACGTGATCCGGTTGGCGCCAGATCGCCACCGCACGGGCATAGTGCGCTGCCGCCGCCGAGGCGTCGCCGCTGGCGCTGGCCCATTTCCCCAGGGCGAACTCGCCGTAGCCGATCTCGCGATGGTCCGGGCCCAGGGCGCCGAGCAGCTGTGCCTGCACCTGCCGCAGTTCCTGGCCGGCCAGCGCCTGCTGGCCACGCTGCAGGGCCAGCAGCGCGCGTGCGCGGCGGACCACCAGTGCCTCCGGGTGGCGCGGTCCCCATGCCTCCTGTGCCGCCTGCCAGGCCAGCTCCAGCTCGGCCGCTGCCGCCTGCGTGTCGCCCTGGCGGGCCAGCACATCGCCCAGCTGGCGATGCAGGCTGATCACCTGCGGGCTGCTGGCGTCGGCGCGTTGGCCGAGCAGGGCCAGCGCCTGCCGGTACCCCGCCAGCGCGGCCGGCAGGCGTCCGGCGGTGGCGTCCAAGGCGGCCAGATCGGCCAGTGATTCAGCACGCCCGAAGCGCTCGACCATCCCCTGGTGGCGCAGCGCCAGCGCCTGCTGGAACGAACGTCGCGCCGCATCGGCGTCACCCAGTTGGGCCTGGCAACGCCCAAGCTGGCTGTGGAACTCGGCCACCGCCGCCGGCAATGCCGCCGCCTGGCTGGCCGACAGCGGTTGCAGTGGCTGCAGGTGCGCCAGGCACTCGCGTCCGCGACCGAGCATGCGCAGTGCGCGCCCGCGCTGGGTAACCGCCTCGATCTGCAGCGCCGGCGGCACCTCACCCACCTCCTGCAGCAGCCGGCGCTGCTGGTCCAGGGTCTGCAGCGCCAGCTGGTAGTCGCCCAGGCCGATGCGCAGGCGGCCGATCACCCCTTGCAGCTCGGCCAGCGCCAGCGGCTGGTCAGCCAGTTCGGCTTCGCCCCGTTGCTGGCCGGTGGCCAACAGCTGCGGCACGTCGAAATGGCCGTGGCGCTGGCTGGCCGCCTTGTCGAACAGGCCAACAGTGAAATCCTGCATGGCCTGCGCACGCGCCATTTCCGCCCGCGCCTGGCGCAACTGCCACAGGGCGAAGGACGTGGTCCCCAGCAGGGCCAGCGCGGCCAGCCCGGCCAGCGCCACGCCCCAGCGATGGCGGCCCACGTACTTTCGCACCCGGTAACCCACGCCCGGCGGACGCGCCTGGATCGGCTGCCCCTGCAGGTAGCGGCGCAGGTCGCCGGCCAGTGCTTCGGCCGAGCTGTAGCGCTGCTGCGGGTCTTTCTGCAGGGCCTTTTCCAGCAGCACGTCCAGATCGCCACGCAGTCGCTTGGCCTGGCGCAGCAGCGCCCGTCTCGGTGCTCCCGGCTCGGCGGCCAGCCGTTGCAGCAGCGCCGAGGCGCGCGGTGCCTGCACGTCGAGGATCGAGCGCTCCCATTCCGCGTCACTGTGCCGGCGCAACCGATAGGGCTTGTGCCCGGTGACCACCTCGAACAGCACCACACCCAGCGAATAGACGTCGGTCAAGGTCGTCACCGCCTCGCCGCGAACCTGCTCCGGCGCGGCGTAGTGCAGGGTGAACGCGCGGATTTCGGTAGCCGGATGGGCCGCGTTCGGGTCATCGTGGTCGAGCAGCTTGGCGATGCCGAAGTCGAGCAGTTTCACCGTGCCATCAGCGCGTACCAGGATGTTGGAGGGCTTCAGGTCGCGGTGCACCACCAGGTTCGCATGCGCATGGCTGACTACCGCGCAGACCTGCAGCATCAGCTGCAGACGCGTTTCCAGCGGCGGTTGCAGACGCCGGCAGTAGTCGCTGATCGGCTCGCCTTCCACGTAGTCCAGCGCCAGGTAGGGCTGCCCGTGCTGGTCCACCCCGGCGTCCAGCAGTTGTGCCAGGTGCGGGTGCTGCAGGCGGGCCAGGATCTGCCGCTCGCGGCCGAAGCGCTGGCGCAGGCCCGGATCGGCGACGCCACTGCGCAGCAGCTTCAGTGCGACCTGGCGCTGGTACAGGCCATCGCAGCGCTCGGCCAGCCAGACCTCGCCCATGCCGCCTTCGCCGAGCGGGCGCAGCAAGCGATAGGGGCCGATCTCGCTTCCGGCACGACCCGGCGATGTGGCCGTCCACAGCGGCTGGGCCATGAACTCGTGGCTGTCGGCCTCCTGCTGCAGCAGGTGTTCCAGCTCGCGGCCCAGCGTCGGGTCCTGCGCGCTCACGCGCTGCAGGCGCAGCTGGCGGGCGGCGGGTGCCAGCTCCAGCAGCTGGTCCAGCCAGGACGACAATTGCTGCCAGCGGGCGGTATCCATGGTGTGGGTGGCGGCGACTCAGTCGCTGCGCATCGCGGCCAGCAGGAACAGCCGCGCTTTCTGCCAGTCGCGGCGGATGCTGCGCTCCGAGCGCTGGCTCAGTTCGGCGATCTCCAGTTCGGACAAGCCCGCGAAATAACGCAGCTCCACGACCTTGGCCAGGTGCGCATCGACGGCCTGCAGGCGCTCCAACGCAACATCGAGAGCCAGCAGGTCCTCGTCCAGGCGCACGCCGCTGCTGCTGTTCTCGGGAATCTCGGCCACCCGCTTGAGATCGCCCCCGCGCTTGCGCGCCAATCGGTTGCGCGCGTAATCGACGACCACGCTGCGCATCGCCGACGCTGCATAGGCGAAGAAGTGCGCACGGTCCTCGAAGCGCGCCGCACCGCGGCTGCCCAGCAGTTTCAGGTAGGACTCGTGGACCAGCGAGGTCGCATCCAGGGTGCGTCCCTGCTGCCCGGCCAGCTGCCGCCGCGCCATGCTGTGCAGTTCCTGGTACAGGGTGGTCAGCACGCGGTCGAGCGCGGCACGGTCGCCACCGCGCGCAGCATCCAGCCAGACGGTGATATCCGGGCCTTCGTCCATCGCCAACGCTCCCCCGCAGCGGATGTCGGCTGGACTATAGCGCTGCGCGTGTGCAGCGCATGAAGACGTTCAGCGCTGGCAGCGACTGCACCACACGCTTGCCCGCTGGCCGATCATGGCGTGCTTGAGCGGGCGGCCGCAGCCGGGGCACGGCAGGCCATCGCGGCCATAGACCAGCAGCTCCTGCTCGAAGTAGCCCGGCGCGCCGTCGGGGCTGATGAAATCGCGCAGGGTGGTGCCGCCGCGGGTGATGGCGTAGTCCAGCGTTTCCTTCACTGCCGTGGCCAGCCGCCGATAGCGCTCGCGGGTGACCTTGCCGGCCTCGCGCAGCGGGCTGATCCCCGCCTTGTACAGGCTCTCGGCGGCATAGATGTTGCCCACCCCGACCACCACCGCCTGGTCCATCAGGAAGGTCTTCACCGGCGCGCTGCGGCCGCGGCTGCGGGCAAACAGGTAGTCGCCATCGAAGGCGTCGTCCAGCGGTTCCGGGCCCAGCCCCTGCAGCAAAGGGTGGATCTCGCCGGCCGGCTGCCAGAGCAGGCTGCCGAAGCGGCGCGGGTCGTTGAAACGCAGCAGGCGGCCGTTGTCCAGGCTGATGTCCACATGGTCATGCGCGCGCAACGGGGTATCGCCGGGCAGCACACGCAGGCTGCCGGACATGCCCAGGTGCAGCACGGCGCTGCCGATGGCGGTATCCAGCAGCAGGTACTTGGCGCGGCGGCGCACGTCTTCGATGCGCTGGCCGGGCAGCAGCTCGGCCACTTCCGGCGGGATCGGCCAACGCAGGTCGGCGCGGCGCAGGATCACCCCATGCACACGGCGCCCCTGCAGGTGTGGCGCCAGGCCACGGCGGGTGGTTTCTACTTCGGGTAGTTCAGGCATGGGACGATTCTATGCCCTCCTGCCCCGCGGGCAGCGCGGCCATCACCGCCTGGGTGCAACGCACCCCGGCGGCGTGCCGCCATCAGGCGTCCTGGCCCACTTCGGCCGAGGCCGCGTCGGTGGCCTCTGGCGGCGGCGCCACGGTCGCCGCCGGGGTGCCGTCCGGGAACAGGGTCGGCAGTGTGGCGGCGAAGCTGGCCACGCACGCTTCGGCGTAGCGCTCGGCAGTCTGCCGCGCCAACGCGTAGTCATCGGCCTGCCACGCTTCCAGCGACGCCGAGACCGGTTCGGCAATGCGGCAATGCGCGCCTTCGCCACCGGTCAGGCGCATGGTCGGCAGCTTGCGTCGGTATGGAAAGCCCAGGTCCACGTTCTGGCGCAGTTCGTATTCGGTCCCGGCATTGCCGAGCTCCTTGTAGATCAGGGTGAAGTCCCCCACGGTGACCTGCACCGGCCGCGACTGCTCGGGGATGGCGCCGGGATGGGCGCTGAAGTAGGCCGCCAAGGCCGCACGTGCCTGCTGCTCCATCGAACTGAAGGCCGGGTTCGGCACGGTGTCCACACGGGTACCTTTCAGCTGGTCCTTCCTGAAACCGCTGCCGCCTATGACACCGGCGAACAGCGATACGGCAGCCTGTGCTGCGATTACCTTGCCGGTGGTGGAACGCTGCACCAGACGCAGCGTCCGGTCGCCGATCGGCTGGCCATCGGCATTGGTCTCCAGTTTGGTACTGGTCGGAACCCGATGTTCCCAGGCAGGTGCTGCCGGTGCGGTATCCGAGGCCTGCTGCGGTTCGGCGTCGGCCGCCACGGCTATAGCCGGCTCGTCGGCCAGTGCCGGTGCAGACCAGGCGACGCCGCCAAGCAGAATGGCGGTGAGAAGGGTAGGTTTGGCATTCATTGGGGGGGTCTTGGGCATCGGTCAGGTCAGTGCGGGCGATCCCAACGCGCAGCGATCATCGCAACGGCACTGCTCCAACCTCCATGTCCCCACAACCGCGTTCCATCACGGTCGACATGCCAAGCCCGCACTGTCTCTGCTGATCGACCGGTACGCCGGGTTCGAGTCGTAGAGATCATCGGCAGCGCGCCGACGAACTTTAGCCGGGCACGCTACGACTGGCGCCGCTCAGCGCGGCGGTGCAGCCAGTTCCCGTGCATCCAGGAATCCGTCACCGTTGGCGTCCTGCTTGTGGAAGCGCTGCACGATCACCTGCCGCTGCTGTTCGCGGGTGATGGCCCTGCCCTTGCCGCCGGGCAGTTCGTCGGCGGTCAGCACGCCATCGCCGTTGCGGTCCATGCGATCGAAGGCATACAGCATCCACTGCAGGTACTCGCCTTCACTGGCCTTGCCGTCGCCATCGCTGTCCATGCGCTGCAGGTAGCTGGCAGTGTCGCTGACCTGGGCCTGCACGACAGGTGCGCACACGGCGGCCAGCAGCAATGCCGTCAGCGCAGCCCTCATCCGCCCACCAGGGTGTAGCCCTTCAGTCGCGCGGCATAGGCCTGCAGCGCGGCAATGCCGCTTTCCTCGGCCTCGCGGCACCAGGCCTGCAGTTGACGCAGGCGCTCGGCGGCATCGTGGCCGCGTGCTTCCAGCAGCGTTGCCAGGCGCGCGCGATATTCCACCAGGGTGCGGATGCGCGGGCGCTGGGCGACCCATTCGCTGAGCTGCGCGCGGCTGTCCGGCTTCAACCAGCGGCCGTCGTTGACCAGGCCGCGACGCAGCCGGCGCGGCAGCAACCGGCGCAGCTTGGCACCCGCGTGTCGTGCTTCCTCGCGCAATGCCGGCATGAACACGTTGCGCTGGTAGTCGGTCATCGCCTGGAAGCGATGCGACAGCAGTGCCTTCAGGGTATCGGCGTCGGGCACGGCGATGTTCGGGCGCACGTCCATGGCCGGCGCGACACGCAGGACCTTGGCCAGGCGCAATGCCTGCAGCAGGCGGATCGCACTCCAGCCGATGTCGAATTCCCAGCGCCGCATCGCAAAGCGCGCCGAGCTGGGGAACGCATGGTGGTTGTTGTGCAGTTCCTCGCCACCAATCCAGAACGCCCACGGCGTCAGGTTGGTGGAGGTGTCGGCCGACTCGTAGTTGCGATAGCCCCACCAGTGGCCCAGGCCATTGACCACGCCGGCGGCCCAGAACGGGATCCACGCCATCTGGATCGCCCACAGGGCGACGCCCGGCAGGCCGAACAGCACCATGTTGATCGCAAACAGCAGCACCGGTCCGAAGGTTGCATAGGGGGTATACAGGCGGCGCTCGATCGCGTCGTCCGGGGTGCCCCGGCCGTACTGTTCGATGTCCTCGCGCAGGCCGCGTGCTTCGCGGTACAGCTCCACGCCGCGCCAGAACACCTGGCCGATGCCACGGGTAACCGGGCTGTGCGGGTCGTCCTCGGTTTCCACCTTGGCGTGGTGCTTGCGATGGATCGCCACCCACTCCTTGGTGATCATCGAGGTGGTCAGCCAGGTCCAGAAGCGGAAGAAGTGCGCGACCACCGGGTGGAAGTCCACGCCCCGGTGCGCCTGGCTGCGGTGCAGGTAGAGGGTGACCGAGAAGATCGTGAGCTGGGTGAAGACCAGCAGCACCAGGGCCAGCTGCCACCAGCCCAGGCCCAGCACGCCACCGGTCAGCAGGGACATCAGGGCATCAGGCATGGCGGCTCTCCAGAGCGACACAGGTATGGAAGACATCATGGGCGCTTGCGTTGCAAACTGCACCTTGCACCGCTGGATTGGCAGCGCCATTCCGTGGCTTCGTTCACAGTTGGGGACCCGTGTTGTCGAGCCTTGATCCGCGCATCCGCGCCGTAGACCCTGCCCCACCCGCCGGGGACCTGCCGCCCTTGATCGAACTGGACCGCGCCAGCGTGATGCGCGGCCAGGTGAAGGTCCTGCACGGGCTGAGCCTGCGCATCGCGCAGGGCCAGCACACCGCCCTGCTCGGCCCCAATGGCTGTGGCAAGTCCACCTTCATCAAGCTGATCACCCGCGAGCTGTACCCGCTGGCGCAGGCCGACGGCACGGTGGCGGTGAAGGTGCTGGGGCAGAACCGCTGGCAGGTCGACCGGCTGCGTTCGCAGCTGGGCATCGTCACCGGGGACCTCAGCAGCAATCTGGCCGACATGCCGGGTCTGACGGTGGAGCAGGCGGTGCTGTCGGGCTTCTTCGCCAGCTACATGGTGCCGGCCTTCCGCGAGGTCACCGCCGATATGCGCATGCGGGTGGGCGAGACCCTGGCGATGACCGGTGCGTCGGGCCTGCGTGAGCGTGCCTACGCCGAACTGTCGGCCGGCGAGACCCGCCGGGTGCTGATCGCCCGCGCGCTGGTCAACCGGCCGCAGGCGCTTCTGCTGGATGAACCCTCCACCGGGCTGGACCTGGTAGCCCGCCAGCAGTTGATCGCCACCATGCGCGTGCTTGCGCAGCAGGGCATCACCCTGGTGCTGGTCACCCACCACATCGAGGAAGTGATTCCCGAGATCGAGCGCGTGGTGCTGCTGCGCGACGGCCGCGTGGTGGCCGATGGAGCGCGCGCCGGGCTGCTGCGCGACGAACCGCTGTCGGCCGTGTTCGGCGGCGCGATCACGGTGGTGGAACAGGAAGGACGGCTGACCGCGTACGCGGGGTGACACCGCGTCTGTGGCGGGCCGGACGTCCGGCCCGCCACGCCTGCTTCAGAACCGCAACGCCAGCGCGCGCGACTCGATCGGTGCCATCCGGCTCTGGTCCTGCAGCTGCAGGTCGCGCAGTTCATAGGGCGCACCGAAGCCGGCAGGCAACGCGGCCTGGTCGAAGGGCAGCACCAGCGCGCCGCGGCCCGGGCCATCGAACCACGCTGCGGCATGCGCCTGCGCCACCGGCTGCAACTGGCCGTTGGCTGCGGTGGCATACAGCGTGCCGCGCGCCTCGTAGCGTCCGGCGGCTGCCACCTGCAACGGCAGACTGACCTGGCGGCTGGAGGGATCGGGCGTGGCCTGGCCGACGAAGCGGGCAGTCGGCCTGGCCACCGCGAAGGCGACCTTGCCATCGCGCAGCACGCTGTCGGCCTGGGCGAACACCTGCAGTTCCCACAGGCCCTGTGCGTTGCTGGCCTCGGCCGGAATCCTTACCTGTGCACGCAGGCTGCCATCGGTGGTGCGCAGCAACCGCTGCGGCCAGCTGCGGCCATCGGGTGCGACCAGCAGCGCTTCGCCGCCGAGGCTGTCACGCCGTGTGCGCAACGCCGACGCGCTGGCACCGTCTTCCAGCAGACGCGCTTGCAGCTGCACGTTGCCTCCGGCCAGCACCTGCGCCTGGCTGGCCTGCACTTCCAACCGCAGCGGGCTGTTGGGCTCCAGCACCTGCACCACATAGCGGCCCTGCGCCTGCGCACTCTGCAGGCGGTAAACACCGGCCGCGCTGGTGGTACCGGTGCGCAGCATGCTGCTGCCATCACCGACCGGCATGCCCGCATCCTGCAGCTGGCGTGCGTCGACACTGCGCGCGACGCTGCTGCGCCCCGCCGGATCACGTACCTGCAGCGAGCTTGCCGGCAGCGCGCGGGCGCCCGGCGCTGGGCTGAGCTGGATCACCGCATCCGGTGCGCTCAGGGGCAGTTCCAGGCCGCGCTGCAGTTCGGCAGCGTCGACCTGCTGCCAGTAGCTGCGGCTGATGGCGGCCTGGGGACCGGGAGCCTGCAGGGGTTGCGCCGGGTCCAGCGCCCAAGCGAAGGCCAGCGGCGCGTGCTCGCTTTCATCTGCAGGCAGCGGCGCGGCAACCAGGCCGGCGGGAATCTGGTCGCCAGCGGCAACACGCAGCGGCTGCGCGGCCTGCGCCGATGCAGTGGAAAGGACCGCCAGCACGGCAGCAGCCAGCAGGGTGGAATGGATGGTCATGGTCATCTCCCTCACTGGGTCAGGTCGTTGCGCAGGATGCCGCCGAGGCCGAAGCACTCGCGGCGGCTCTGGTTGTGGCTGAGCGGCTCGGCGCCCTGGGTACGCGCCTTGTCGGTGAACCACAGGGTGCCGGCTGCCTTCTGGCTGCTGCATTCCAGGAAACCGTCCGAGCACGACGACAGCCAGTTCTGGGTGAACTCCAGGCCGACATTGGCGGCATAGCCACCGCAGTAGCTGTTGCTGTCCCACACCGCCGATTCGACGTCGCTGCCGACCACTGCGCGGAACGGCTTGGGCAGGGCCGGGCGGCCGGCGGTGCCGTACAGGTTCTGCGCGTTGTAGGTGGCCATGTGTCCCACCTGCTGCATGCGCACGGCATCGCTCTTGTAGCCCAGCAGCCAGCCCAGCGAGGTTTCGAAGGTATTGCCGTTGAGCACGGCGTCGGCCAGCGGCGTACCTGCCGAGGAGGGCGCCAGCGCAGTGACCTTGCGCACCCGGTTGATGATCTTCGGGTAGCGGCTGTCGTAGGTGGGGTTGGACAGGATCCAGCGCATCACGTTGCCGCCGTTGGAATGGGTGATCACCACCAGCTGGGTGATGCCACGGCTGTCGATGAAGCCGGTGAGCTGGTTGGCCAGGCAACCGGCCGCTTCCGGCTTCCACATGTACTGGGTGAAGTCGCAGTTGATGACCACGTAGTTGCTGCTGTTCGGCAGGCCCTGGCGGACGGTGTCGATGATCGCCGGCTGCCAGTAGTCCTGCGTGGCATTGGTCTGCGCGCCGGTGCCATGCACGAAGGCCACGCCGTAGACGTCGGCGGCCTGCGCCGGGGCGGTCGCCAGCCCCAGGACCAGGGCCAGGACGGTACTTCCTGTTGCGGTGCTGCGCATCGCTTCTCTCCCTTTCAGCGGATCCCCCCGGCCCGGCTGTGACCTGATGCTCGTGGCGGCAGCGCGTGAAAGTCCGTGCGCTGCGCCCGGGTTCAGCAGATTGCCGACAATTGATGACCGTTTTCATCCAGTGCAGCGGGACCATGCCGGGTCTGGCCGTATGACCGATGGACGCTGCGGCCGGCAATCGAGGCTGCGATCATGGCCGGCGAGTTCCCTGCCCGAGTCTGCCCATGTCGTCGATCCTCCCCCCTGCCCGGCCGCTGCTGGGCCTGGCCATCGCGTTGTCGCTGGCCGGCTGCGCCGCCACCACCGCCAGCAAACCGACCGCCGTCGAAGCCAACGTCACCACCAAGGCCGTGGGCTACCTGGACAAGACCGCAGTGCCGGCCAGCATAGATCTGGTGCCGGCACCACCGGCCGCCGGCTCGGCGGCCTCTGCGCTGGACGAGCAGGTCAGCCGTGAAGCACGCGCGCTGCGCGGCAGCCCGCGCTTCGCCCAGGCCGGTGTCGATGCCGAACTCGGCTTCCCGGAAGGCGCCAACCACTTTTCCTGCGCCGCCGACATCGACGTCGATGCAGTGAAGACCCCGGCCCTGTACCGCCTGCTGGAGCGCAGCCGCATCGACGCCAGTGCTGCCACCAAGGCTGCCAAGAACAAGTACCAGCGCCCGCGTCCGTTCATGGTCAACGGCGAGCCGACCTGCTCGCCGAAGGATGAGGAGGGGCTGCGCAGCAACGGCTCCTACCCGTCCGGCCATACCTCGATCGGCTGGGCATGGGCATTGATCCTGTCGGAGATCGCACCGGACCGCGCCGATGCCATCCAGGCACGCGGCCGCAACTACGGCGAGAGCCGCCTGGTGTGCAACGTGCACTGGCAGAGCGACATCCTCGAAGGCCGCTTCATGGGCGCCGCCGCCGTGGCCCGCCTGCACGACAACGCCGCGTTCAACAGCGACCTGCTTGCCGCCCGCAAGGAGATCGCTGCCGCGCGCAAGGCCGGCCTGCATTCCAGCCGCGACTGCGCCACCGAAAACGCCGTGCTGAAGGTGCGCCCGCAGAGCGCGCTGTAAGCGCGCGCCGGATCGCGTGTTGCCGGCCAGCGGCCGGCACTACCGGACGCGACGCATGGGTAGCGCCGGGCCATGCCCGGCGGACGCGAAAAACAGAAGGGCCGGCATTGCGCCGGCCCTTCGTCATTGCATTACTGCTGCAACCGCATCAGAACTTTGCGGTGAACTCCACGCCCCAGGTACGCGGCTCGTTGAGGAAGCCGGTCAGGTTGTTGAAGTCGATCGCGCCGACCACGCGGGTCTGGTTGGTCAGGTTGCGACCGAACACGGCTACGTCGTACTGGCCGTAATCCCAGTTGTAGCCCAAGCGCAGGCCACCTTCCAGCGAGCTGCGGCCACGGAACTCCGGCGACTCGTAGATGAAGAAGTTGACCGCACTGCGGTAGGCCCAGTCGGTGTAGGCATACAGCTCGCTGCCATCGCTGAGCGGGAAGCCCACGCGCAGGGTCGCGTTGTGGATCCACTTCGGGGCCTGCGGCAGCGGATTGCCGTTGACCAGCGCGTAGGTGCCACCATTGATGATGGTGGTCGGGTCGGTGATGGTGCAGCCGCCGCCGCAGATCGCCACCGCCAGGTTCTTGTCCTTGATCTCGGTGTCGTTGTAGCTGCTGCCGAAGGTCAGCAGGACGTTGTCGGCCAGGTAGGCCTCCAGGTCCAGCTCCACGCCCTGGCCGATGGTCTTGTCGGCGTTGAGCAGGGTAGCGGTGTTGTTGCCGCCGCCGACGGCGATCAGCTGCTGGCCGTCCACGTCATAGCGGAACACACTGAAACCGAGGCGTGCGCGACGCTCGAACAGGTCGGCCTTGATGCCGGCCTCGTACGAAATCACCTTCTCCGAATCGGCCTGCGACAGGCCCGGTGCGAACGCCAGGCGGCCCTGGATCGACGGTGCACGGAAGCCCTTGGCCACGCGTGCATAGGCATTGACGTTGTCAGTCAGCTTGTACACGCCGCTGACATCCCAGCTGACGTCGTTGACGTCGGTGTTGGCCAGGTACGGGCCGCTGACCGGCGTACCGCCCGGCGTCTGCTGCAACACGCTGGCGCTGAAGTCCTTCTTGTCCTGGGTGTAGCGCACGCCGGCACGCAGCTTGAAGCGGTCGGTGACATCGAAGTCGCCCGAAGCGAATACCGCCCACGCCTTGTTGCGCTGCTGCTGCACGACGTGGCCGGTCTGCGGGTTGCCCGGGGTCAGCGAGTCGTAGTTGAAGTTGTTGATGGTGACGTCTTCATCGAAGTAGAAGACGCCGGCCTGCCAGTCGAAGCGGCCCCATTCGTTGGATTCCACGCGGAATTCCTGGGTCCACTGGCGGTGGTGCGGCAGGCCGTCGGCCGACTCGGACGGGAACGGGATCAGGCCCGGGCCGGAGTTGCCTGCACCCAGGAACGCGGCGCCGTAGCCACCGTCGATGTCGCCACGATTGAGCGATTCGGCGGTCTCATAGCCGGTGATCGAATGCAGGGTGACCGAACCGAGGTTCCACTGCAGGCGCGCGCTGCCGCCCCAGGTTTCCAGGTCGGAGAAATTGACGCCGTCGTTGGCGACCTTGTCGCGGTCGAAGTTCTCGACCAGCGCGTTGCCGCCCTTCTCGATGATGTTGGCGCGGAACAGGCGGGCGGTGCCGTTGAGCTTGCGCTTGTGCAGGTTGAACAACGCTTCGAAATCATCGCCTTCGTACAGGAACTGCACGCGGCCGGCGGCTTCGTCATAGCCTTCGAAGCCGCTGTTGGACGCACCGGCACGGGTGTTGTCGACCCAGTCGTCGCGACGCTGGTAGATGGCCGACACGCGCGCGGACCAGCGGTCGGTCAGCGGGCCGCCGTAGGCGCCCTGCACGTTCCAGCTGTTGTAGGTGCCGTAGCCCACGCGCACGTAGCCATCGGCATCCTGCGACGGCCGCGCCGAATCGAACTTGACCACGCCGGCCGGGGTGTTGCGCCCGAACAGGGTGCCCTGCGGACCGCGCAGCACTTCCACACCGGCCAGGTCGAACAGCGGGAAGCCCTTCAGCAGCGGGCTTTCCTGCACCACATCGTCGTACACCAGCGAGACCGGCTGCGATGCATTGAGGTCGAAATCGGTGTTGCCCAGGCCGCGGATGTAGAAGCGCGGGAAGGCACGGCCGTAGGACGACTCGATGTTGAGGCTCGGCACGCGCGCAGCAAGGAAGCGGATGTCATCGCCCGCCGAACCGAGCACGTCGAGCTTTTCGCCCTGGATCGCGCTGATCGCCACCGGCACGTCCTTGGCGTTCTCGACACGACGCTGTGCAGTCACCTGCAGCGCATCGAGGGCGACCGGATCCTTGGCGGCGGGGGTTTCCTGGGCGGCTGCTACCAGCGGCAGCAGGGCGGAAAGAGCGACAACGAGCGGGCGCGCGACCGGAGAGCGGCCACGGGAAGTACGGGTCGGAGACATGGCGGTAGGCTGTGTTTGGAGGGGTGGTAAAACGGCGCTACCAGATAATTGTTGCAATACAGCACCTCCCTCGCAAATGCCGATCGTTCATGGCCGCCTCGCGCGCCGCCGGACGCTGCCGCTAGACTCGGGGTTTTTCCCCGCAACGGACCTGCTGCGATGACCCAGTGGTACTTCCATGCTCCCGGCCAAGCCGACCGTGTCGGTCCGTTCGACGAGGAGGCTGCGCGCCGCTTCGCCCAGGCCAATCCGCGCGCGCTGGCCTGGTGCCAGGGCATGACAGGGTGGACACCGGTGTCCGAAATCGCCGGTTTGCAGCAGGCCGGCACCGGCGCCGCGGCGCCGCCGCCGATGCCTGCAGTCACCCCTGCAGTCGCGACAGCGTCAATCGGTGGCCGCGCCGACCGCATCGACTTCCGCATCGTCGGCCATGAAATGCAGTTCGTGGAAATCGAACTGGACCCCGGCGAAGGCGCCGTGGCCGAGGCCGGCGCGCTGATGTTCAAGGACGCCTCGGTGCAGATGGACACCGTCTTCGGCGGCGGCGCACGCGGTGGCCAGGGCGGCGGTTTCATGGACAAGGTGATGGCGGCCGGCAAGCGCGTGCTGACCGGTGAAAGCCTGTTTGCCACCGTCTACACGCAGACTGGCCAGGGCTGCGGCAAGGTCGCTTTCGCCGCGCCCTATCCCGGCACCGTGCTGGCGATGAAGCTGGACCAGCACGGCGGGCGCCTGATCTGCCAGAAGGACAGCTTCCTGGCGGGCGCGCGCGGCGTGCAGATCGGCGTGCAGTTCCAGCGCAAGATCATGACCGGCCTGTTCGGCGGCGAGGGTTTCATCATGCAGAAGCTTGAAGGCGATGGCTGGGTGTTCATCCATGCCGGCGGCTGCGTGGTCGAGCGTGAGCTGGCCGCCGGCGAACGCCTGGACGTCGATACCGGCTGCATCGTCGCCTACCACCCGACCGTGGACATGGACGTGCGCCGGGTCAAAGGCATCCGAAGCGTGCTGTTTGGCGGCGAAGGCGTGTTCCTGGCCACGCTGACCGGGCCGGGCAAGGTCTGGCTGCAGTCGCTGCCGTTCTCGCGCCTGGCCGGCCGAATGTGGATGGCCGCGCCGCAGGGCGGCGGCAAGAGCCGCGGCGAGAGTTCGCTGCTGGGCTGAGTGCCCCGGAGGCTGGACGGCGGGTAGTGCCGGCCGCTGGCCGGCAACCCGACATTCAAGGCATCCCGGCGGTTGCCGGCCAGCGGCCGGCACTACCCAGTCGGCGGCAGGTGATTTCATGAATGGGGAATCCCCCCACCCTGCCCGCTCCGCCACGCCTTCGGTATGCTGGCGCCCTTTCCTGAATCCGGCGCCGCGAGCGCACTGCCGATGAGCCTGTTCCGCCCCCGCGTGCTGCTGTCCGTCGCCCTGATTGGCCTGCTGGCCGGTTGTGGTGGTGAAGACGTCCGCCCCACACCGCCCGCGCAGCCCACCGTGGTTCCGCAGGCCAAGCCGGTGAAGATCGGCATCGCGCTCGGCGGCGGCGCGGCCAAGGGCTTTGCGCACATCGGCGTGATCAAGATGCTCGAGGCCAACGGCTTCGAACCGGTGGTGGTGTCCGGCACCAGCGCCGGCAGCGTGGTCGGCGCCCTGTATGCCAGCGGCATGGATGCCTTCCAGATGCAGAGCAAGGCGGTGGCGCTGGATGAAGCCAGCATCCGCGACGTGCGCCTGTTCTCCGGTGGCCTGGTGCAGGGCCAGAAGCTGCAGGACTACGTCAACGAACAGGTGGCCAACCGCCCGGCCGAGCGCCTGAAGAAGCCGTTCGCCGCCGTCGCCACCCAGCTGGAAACCGGCGAGCGTTCGATCTTCGTGCGCGGCAACGTCGGCCAGGCGGTGCGCGCGTCCAGCAGCATCCCCGGCGTGTTCGAGCCGGTGAAGATCGGTGGCCGCAACTACATCGACGGCGGCGTGGTCAGCCCGGTGCCGGTGGATGCCGCACGGCAGCTCGGTGCCGAGTTCGTGATCGCCGTGGACATCTCCAGCAAGGCCAGCGGCAAGGCACCGACCGGCATGCTCGGCATCGTCAACCAGTCGATCTCGATCATGGGCCAGCGCCTGGGCGAGCAGGAACTGGCACGCGCCGACATCGTGATCCGGCCGAAGGTGCTGGACATCGGCGCTGCCGATTTCAGCCAGCGTGGCACGGCCATCCTGGAAGGCGAGAAGGCCGCGATGGCGGCGATGCCGCAGATCCGCGCCAAGATCCAGCAGCTGCAGAAGGCCCGTGCCGCGGCGTTGGCACCGGCACCGGTGGCGGCGCCCAAGTGCGACGAGCCTTCGCGCCTGGGCAAGCTGATGGGCCGCAAGGAAAAGTGCTGAGGGCTGCAGGGCGCCGCCGCTGAGCGGCGCCGTGGTCAACGCCGCGGGCGATGCCCGGCGGCGTGCTGGCGTTCGAGCTGCTGTTCCTGCTTGGCCGATTCATGCTGGGCAGCGCTCGTCTGCAGGTGTTCCATCGCCCCTTCCGGTACCCACAGCTGTCGACTGGCACGGGTCATCGCGACATAGGCGGCACGCACCGGACTGTGCCTGGAGCGCTCGGCCGGCTTCGCCCTGAAGCAGCAGTCGGACATCGAAACAACTTCAAACTGCAGGTTCTTCGCATGTTCGGCCAGGCACAGCACCAGCTGGCTTTCCTCGGCCGGGACCAGGGCCTGCAGCGTCAGCATGATCGTCTGCGGGCTGTCGCTGCGACTGAACAGGTCAGCCAGTGCGCCTTCGCCGCGCTCCTGGAACTGTTCGACCACGCGCTCCCAGTCGCGCAGGGAGCCACCTTCGCGGACCGTGTTCCATGCCTCGATCGGCTTGCGCAGGGCCGCGTTCAGGAGTCGCAGCGTGGACGGATGGATGTGCACCCGCGCGCCACGCACGTGCAGCCGCGCCGCGTCCTGCATCAGCCGCAGCAGGTCACCGTAGATGCGGATGCCGCCGTCGGGCACCTGCGACCAGTCTGCATAGTGCAGCACGCCGGTGGCGCGGTCGGTCGCGCCCATGAACGGCCCGCTGTCGCGCCCGAGGTAGTCCATCGCCAGCGCCTGGTTGACCAGACCGTCGACCTGGCTGCCCTGCCGCACCGACTGGTGCATCTCCACCACCTTGGCCGCGTTCCAGCGTGGCACGCTTCCGCTCAGGCGTTGGTGCGGATCTCCCAGACTGACCACGCCCGGCACATGCGCGGCCAGCAACTGCCGCCATGACGGGCTGAGGTCATGCGCCTCGTCGATCAGCAGCATCCCCATTTCCACTGGCGGGGCAACGCCACGCAGCGCCAACCACTTGCCGATGTGGGCCGTGGTCAGGCTCAGGCAGCCGCCGCGCTGGGTGGCGCTGTCGAACATGCAACGCCAGACGTGTTCGGCGGCGGCGATATAGGGCTCGGCGTTGATCATCGACCAGTGCACCGTGCGCTTGAAGTGCCAGGGCTGCAGGCTGGTGGCCGACGATGCACACCACAGGGTGATGGCATCGAGTGCGGTCCTCAGCATCTGTTCCGGCGTTCTGCTGCCGACGCCCTGCAGGCCTATCCGGGCCGCGATTTCGCGTGCCGACAAGGTACTGATACGGTAGGTCGCCACGAAGCCGCCGGTCCTGCCAGTGCGGGCTGCGTGCTGCGCAAGCAGGTTGGCAAACTCGATCTGGGTCAGCAGGCGCTTGGCGGTCTCGCCGCGTACGCGGGCACGGAACGCCTCCACCTGCCCCCGCATGGGCGCCACGTAGGTATAGCGGCCCGGTCGCGCATCCATCAGCGCCAGCACCAGGTGCCCCTTGCCGGTGCCGGCGTAGCCGTCGAGGTCGATCAACTCGTCCGGATTGGCGGCGATCGTGCGGAGCACTCGCGCCTGTTCGGAGGTGTACAGGCCGTTGCGCTCGATCGCGTGCGTATCGGCATCTGCCGCCTCGACAGCGTCATCGACGACGTCCTCCTCGCTGCCAAAGGCTGCGGGAAAACGAATGGAATGCTCGCTCAGCGTCTCCTGGCAGGCCTGCTGCAGCGCCAATCCCGGGTAGTGCTGCGGTGAACTGGCGAGGAAGGCCTGGGCGATCTCCGCCGGTGCCAGCAGCACGCCGTTGGCAGCAAGGTCGGACAGCCAAGCATCCAGTTCCGGCTGCGCGCCGCCGCCCTGCCCCGCCAGATGCGTGGTCGCAGCGCTGCTGTCGGCGGCAAACAGCGCACAGGCATCGTGCAGCAGGCGTTCGACCTGCGCCGGTGAATGCAGGCGCTGGCGGCACAGCAGCGCAGCCATCAGGCCGGCCTGTTCCAGCGCCGTCTGCGGCGCCGTGCCATGGCCGATGAAACGCGCCAGCGTCTTGCGCTGCAGCGGCAGGAAAAGGGTGTGGAGCACCGGGTGCGGAGTATCGGACATGCCTGCAATCGAAGAAGAACACGGCGGCACCTGCGCGTGCACGCGCCGCAAGGCAGCGATGCTCGACTACCCGTCCGCCGCCGTCAAATCGCCCGGCAGCCGGTTCATTCCAACTGCGACAACGGCAATGCCTGGAAACCCTTCACCGTGCGCAGCACGAAGCTGGAATTGGCATCGGCCACGCCACCGGCGTTGAGCAGTCTGTCCAGCAGGAAACGCGAGAAGTGCTCCAGATCGCGCACATACACATGCAGCAGATAGTCCATGTCGCCGGTCAGGGCGTGGCAGGCCACCACTTCATCCCAGGCCTGCACGCTGTCGACGAAGTGCCCGATCGCGGCCTGGTCATGCTTTTCCAGCTGCACGCGCACGAAGGCCTGCAGCCCCAGCCCAAGCCGGCGCGGCTCCAGCCGGGCGCCGTAGCCGACAATCACCCCTTCGCTTTCCAGCCGCTGCAGGCGACGCAGGCAGGCCGACGGCGACAGGTTCACCCGCGTCGCCAGCTCCGCGTTGGTGGCGCGACCATCACGCTGGATTTCGGCCAGCAGACGTATATCCGTGCGATCGAACTGGACTTCTCCGGCCATTGTTGCCCCGCAACATGGTGAGTACGCAAGGATATTGCGCCAACAAGGTCAATCCGCGCAACTTTTGCAACCCTGTTGCGCGCCCCCTGCCCTAGCATCGTGGGTATCTCGTCAAGGAGTCTTCCATGGACCTCGCCCAGCCCCGCCGCGTCGAACACCAGCAGACCGACAAGGGCTACGTGCCGGTGTACACCACCGCGCTCGTCGAGCAGCCGTGGGACACCTATACCGCCGACGACCACGCCACCTGGAGCACGCTGTACCAGCGCCAGCGCGAACTGCTGGTCGGCCGCGCCTGCCAGGAGTTCCTGGATGCGCAGGACGAGATGGGCATGAGCGCGCACATGATCCCGCGCTTCGACCAGCTCAATGAAGTGCTGGGCGCGGCCACCGGCTGGACCCTGGTCGGCGTGGAAGGCCTGCTGCCGGAACTGGATTTCTTCGACCACCTGGCCAACCGCCGCTTCCCGGTGACGTGGTGGATCCGCCGCCCCGACCAGATCGACTACATCGCCGAACCGGACCTGTTCCACGACCTGTTCGGCCACGTGCCGCTGCTGATGAACCCGGTGTTCGCCAACTACATGGAGGCCTACGGCCGCGGCGGCGTCAAAGCACATGCGATCGGCCCGGAGGCACTGCAGAACCTGACCCGCCTGTACTGGTACACGGTGGAGTTCGGCCTGATCGACACGCCCGAAGGCATGCGCATCTACGGTGCCGGCATCGTCTCGTCGAAGGGTGAATCGCTGTACTCGCTTGAGTCCGCCGCACCGAACCGCATCGGTTTCGACCTGCAGCGGATCATGCGTACGAAGTACCGCATCGACACCTTCCAGAAGACCTACTTCGTCATCGACAGCTTCGAGCAGCTGATGCAGGCGACGTCGCCGGACTTCACCCCGATCTATGCCGCGCTGGCCGACCAGGCGCACCTGCCGGCGGGCGATGTGCAGGCCGACGACCGCGTGTTTCAGGCCGGCACGGGCGAGGGCTGGGCGGACGGCGGCGATGTGTGAGGCGACAGCCGAGGTCCGGCTAAACTTCAAAAGCGTCTGCAGCTTTTGAAGATTAGGGGGCCAATCCTGGGTCTCCGCTATCCTGCACGGCATGACTGATGTATTTGCCACCCTGCGCGTGACCGACGTCGCCTTCAACGACGATTTCATCCTGCTGACCCTGGCCGACGGCCGCCGCACCCGGCAGCCGTTGCGCTGGGCGCCTGCGCTGTTCGAGGCCACGGCTGAACAGCGCGCGCAATGGGTGCTCACGACCGATGGGCTGGGCGTGAACTGGCCGGCGCTGCTGCCGGCGCAGGAACGCGGCTTGGTCGATGTTCCGAACCAGGTATGGGATGACCGCTATGAAGCCGCGCTGGCGCGACTGAAGGCGGCCGCATGGTCGCTCGATGCGCTGTCCGATGAAGACCAGCAGCTGGTGGCGCTGTGGCGGATGGAAGCGGACATCAACAACGGCGGCTTCATGCAGTTCCTGTGCAACTGGGGCGACCCGACCTGCCAGCTGGCGCTGCGCGCATTGCAGGCGATGGGGGCAGTGCAGACGCACGCGATCCTGGCCGGCATGCGCGGGCTGCTCGATCGACTGGAAGATGATCCTGCGATCAAGGAACTGACCGACTTGTACGGCGCGATGACCGAACAGGAGCAGGAGGCGCTGCATGCCTTCGACGAAGCCTACTTCGAGCGTCCCGAAGATCTGGCGCGGCTTGGCCTGCAGCAATTCGGTCCTGAGCCCTTGTAGCGCCGAGCCATGCTCGGCTGCTTTTTCAGTTACGCGGATACGCCAACAGCACCACCAGATCCTCTTCGCCCACCTGCTGCAGCGCATGGCTGCTGCCCTTGCGCGTCAGCAACGCATGCCCCGCACGCACGTCGTGCTGTTTTCCATCCAGCACATAGCTGCCCTGCCCGCTCACGATGTAGTAGATCTCATCCTTGTGCTGCGGATGCAGGCCGATGCCCGCGCCTTTGTGCAGCACCCGCTTGCGCAGCACGAACGGCAGGCCCTGCGCATCGGCGAAGAACGGGTACGCCGTGGTCGGCCCGGCGCCGCCATGCGGGCCCGGCTGTGCGCGCGCCAGCGTGTCTTCGTGCACCACCTGTGAGGCACGCGCAGGATCGCCGCCCTGCCCCACCCCCATAACGTCGCAGTCGATATCGCGCACCAGTGCAGGCTGCAGCGCCGGCAGAACCTGCACCGCCTCGCGCAGCACCAGGCACGCCACCGCGTTGGCACCGGCTACGCTGAAGTGGGTGCCGTCGGCCTTGTGCTGTTCCGGCACGAACAGGAAGTACGGGCGTGCACCCTGCTCGCCCAGCGCCCGGATCCAGCGCATGCTGCGGTCGTTGAGGTCGATCAGTGCAACGTGCTCGCGTGTGGCCAGCTGCTGCATCGCCAACGTGTAACGCGCGTGCGTATCCAGCAGCGAACCGAAGTCGTACAGCAGCCGTGCCACCGGCGTGACCAGCACCGGCGTGGCACCGTGGTCACGCGCCACCTGCACGTAGCGCATCAGCATCCGCGGGTAATCACTGTCCGGATCGGTGTAGCGTGTGCGGTCTTCGAACTTCGCATCGTTGTGGCCGAACTGGATCAGCAGCACATCGCCACGACGCAGTTCGCGCCCAATGGCATCCAGGCGTCCTTCGTCGATGAAGCTGCGCGTGCTGCGCCCACCCTTGGCGTGGTTTCGCACTTCGAAGCGCGCCGGATCCAGGTAGCTCTGCAGCGCTTGGCCCCACCCCGCCTGCGGCGCACGCTCGGGCCCGTATTCGGCCGCAGTGGAGTCACCGGCAATGAACAATCGCACCGGCGCCGCATGCGCGGCGGCGCTCGACAGCAGCAACAGCAACAACAGTTTCCGCATGGCCGGGCCCTGGTAGTGCCGGCCGCTGGCCGGCAACCTCATGGATGCGTTGCACATCGGTGGAAATGCCGGCCAGTGGCCGGCACTACCGAAAGCCAAGCATTACCGCGCCAGCCAGCCACCATCGACCGGCAGCACCGCACCGTTGATGTAATCCGACGCCGACGAGGCCAGGAACACTGCCGCACCAGCCAGATCTTCGGGCTTGCCCCAGCGGCCGGCCGGAATGCGCTCAAGGATCGCCTTGTTGCGGTCTGCATCGGCGCGCAGCGCGGCGGTGTTGTCGGTGGCCATGTAGCCCGGCGCAATGGCGTTGATGTTCACGCCCTTGCCCGCCCACTCGTTGGCCAGCAGGCGGGTGATGCCGGCGATGCCGCTCTTGCTGGCGGTGTACGACGGTACGCGGATGCCGCCCTGGAACGACAGCATCGAGGCGATGTTGATGATCTTGCCGCTGCCCTGGGCGATGAAGTGGCGGCCGGCAGCCTGCGAGATGAAGAAGGCCGACTTGATGTTGACGTTCATCACGTCGTCCCAGTCCTGCTCGCTGAAGTCCACGGCGTCGGCGCGGCGGATCAGGCCGGCGTTGTTGACCAGGATGTCCAGCCCGCCCAGGCCTTCGAGCGTTTCGCGCACCACGCGCTCGACCGGCTCGATGCTGATCAGGTTGGCTTCCACCGCCAGGCAGCGGCGGCCCAGCGCGGTGATCTTCTCGATGGTTTCGGTGGGCGGGGCGATGCCGGCCACGGCGACATCGGCGCCTGCGGCAGCCAGCGCCACCGCGATGCCCTGGCCCAGGCCGGTATTGCCACCGGTTACCAGAGCGACTTTTCCTTCCAGGCTGAAGGGATTGGTCATTGCGTATGCGTTCCTTGGTAGAGGCGTGCGTGATGCGGGGCAGGTGGCCACCGGCACGGCGTGCGCGGTGGCCGCCCGGCGCTTACTTGAGCTGGCAGATGTCCAGCACGTGCATGTCGGTGTAATCCAGGTTCTCGCCACCCATCGCCCAGATGAAGGCGTAGTTGCTGGTGCCGGCGCCCATGTGGATCGACCACGGCGGCGACACCACCGCTTCGTTGTTCTGGATGACGATGTGGCGCTGTGCGTCCGGCTCGCCCATGAAGTGATAGACGCGGTCGCTGTCGCCCAGGTCGAAGTAGAAATAGACCTCGCTGCGGCGGTCGTGCAGGTGCGGCGGCATGGTGTTCCAGACGCTGCCCGGCTTGAGCACGGTCAGGCCCAGCAGCAGCTGCGAGGACTGGCAGGTGGCCGGCACGATGTACTGGTAGATGGTGCGCTCGTTGCTGGTTTCCAGCGCGCCGCGATCCAGTGCCACCGCGTCCTTGATCGACAGCTGCTTGGTTTCAAAGCGCGCATGCGCCGGGGTCGAGGCCAGGTAGAACTGCGCCGGGTTGGCGGCGTCCTGCGAAGCGAAGACGACGTCCTTGCTGCCCATCGCCACGTACAGGCCATCCTTCGGCCCCAGCGTGTACACGGTGCCATCGACGGTGACCGTACCGGTGCCGCTGCCGACGTTGATGATGCCCAGCTCGCGACGCTCCAGGAACGGATGGCCAGCGGCCGACGCCGGTTCGGTCTGCGCCGGCAGCGACAGCGGGCCGTTGACCGGCGCCGCACCGCCCAGCACGAAGCGCTCGTAGTGGGTGTACTTCAGGGTCACCGCATCGGCGTTGAACAGGCCATCGAGCAGGTACAGCTCGCGCAGCTGATCGTTGCTGGCGCCCTTGATGGCGTCGGGATGGGTGGCGTAATGGGTCTTGCAGTACATGGCTTCTCCAGAGCAGGGGGCGGGCCGATGGTTCGGCCCCGGCACGGTTCGCGGTCGATTCTAGCCAGACAGGAAACCGGTGTCATTTTGCGCTGCACGATGGTGGTTGGACGGCATCGGCAGGTGCGATCGATGGGGGGAGGGGCGGATGGAGTGTCACGAGCGTTGGTCGTGACCTACCGGACTGATCCGTGAAGGTGTCACGACCAACGGTCGTGACCTACAGGACTGATTCCTGTGGAATCAGTCCTCGGGCGGTTGGCAGGAATCGCGCACGATCAGGTGCGGGCGCACGCTGGCGATCTGCAGCGCAGGCTGGCCTTCGGGCTGGATCAGCATGGCCGCAGCGGTGCGGCCGGTGTCGCGGGTATGCCGGCGCACCGAGGTCAGCGACGGCCACAGACGCGAAGCCAGCGGGCTGTCGTCGTAACCGACGATCGACAGCTGGCGCGGAATGTTGATGCCCGCACGCAGCGCGACCTTGTAGATGCCGGCGGCCATTTCATCGTTGCCGGTGAAGATGGCGGTGGGCCGGCGCTTGCCCAGCAGCAGTTTCTCGGCGGCGGCCACACCCGATTCGAAGGTGTAGCCGGCCTCGATGATGCGATCCTTCGGCAGCTCGATGCCACGCTGCGACAGCGCCTCGATGAAGCCGGCGGTGCGTTCGTGCGCCGAGCGGTATGCACTCGGGCCGGTCACCAGGGCGATGTCACGGTGGCCCAGCGAAAGCAGGTAGTCGGCCGCTTCGGCGGCACCGTCGCGGTCGTGGGTGACCACCATCTGCGAGGTTTCATCCAGCGGCAGCGCAGCCACGCGGGTGAAGCGGCAGCCGATCTCGTCCAGCATGTCCGCCAGCGCCTGGTCTTCGGACGCACGCGGCACCAGGATCACCCCATGCAGCTTCTGCTGCTGGGCGAAGCGGCGCACGCCGTCGATGTAGCCCGGGCTGCGGCTGTCGCAGGGGTGCACCACCAGTTCGAAGCTGGAGCCACGCAGCGCATCCAGCGCGCCGTACTGCATGTCCACGATGTACTGCGCGGTGGGGTTGTCGTAGACCATGCCGATCAGGAACGAGCGGCGGAAGGCCAGGCCACGGGCCAGCGGGTCGGGGGTGTAGCCGACTTCGCGCATCAACGCTTCCACCTTGTCGCGCGTGTCCTTGCGCACCAGCGGCGAGTTGTTGATGATCCTTGAAACCGTTTTCTTGGATACACCCGACAGTCGCGCGATGTCGTTGATCGTGGCTGCCTTGCCCTTTGCCAATGCCGGCGTAGCGGCATCGTTCTTGTTGCGCACTGACATGTAGTGAACCCGATAAGCCTGGGGATTCCAGCGCGCGCTCAGTCCAGCGCGCGATAGCGAAAGCTGCGGAAGGTTACCGCACCGTTGCCGGCCGCATACAGGGCCGGTTTCAGTGCCAGGAACTTGCCGGCCACATTGTGATGGTAACCGGACACTTCCATCTGAACCGGATACTTCTGCCAGGTCTGGCCATCGGCACTGGAATGGATGGTGACGATGTGGCGGTTGTTGGTCACCCGCAGCCAGAGCCGGCCGCCCTTGGCGCTGGCCGCCAGCCGGGTGGGGCGCTCCTCGCCGTAGCGGTGCATGACGAACTGCTCGCCGTTGCTGCCCACGCCCACATACAGGCGGTCGCTGTAGAACAGCAGGGCACCGCCCACCGCGCCGGGGGCGATCTCCATCTGCACCTCGAACTGGTAGGCCGGGTCACCGGCAATGGTGGTCAGCGGCGAGGCATCGCGCGGCGTGCTGCCCTTGCCCTGCAGCACCAGGCCGTCGCCGCTGAAGTGCAGGCGCCGGTATTCATCCAGCGCCGGGTTGAAGAACGCCCACTGCGGGCCCAGCGTACGGCCGGTGAAAGCATCGGACAGGGCCATGCCGTGCGGTGCCAGCGCGCTGCCCGATGGCTTGCGCAGCGGCTGCCCGAGATCGCCGCCCTTGGCCACGAACCAGCCATCGGCGGTCCATTCGATGGGTTCCAGCAGCGCCTGGCGGCCCAGCGTCCAGAAGCCGTTCTCGTAGCCGTGGTACATCATCCACCAGCGGCCATCGGTGCCTTCGATCACCGTGGCGTGGCCACGCGACCACCATGGTTCAGCGGCCGACCGGGTGCGCATGATCGGGTTGTTCGGCGCGTTCACCCACGGGCCGTGGATCGAGCGCGAGCGGGCGGTGATCACCATGTGCCCGGTCGGTGGGCCGGCGGTGCCGCCCACTGCGGTGGTCATGTAGTACCAGCCATCGCGGAAGTGGATCTTCGGGCCTTCCTGCGCGTAGGCCTCCACGTCCCAGCTTTCCGGGTAGCGCCAGCCGTCGTACACATGCTTGGGCGTACCCACCACGCTCAGGCCGTCATCGGCCAGCTGCACGTAGTCGCCGCCGCTGAGGAACAGGTAGCGCTTGCCGTCCTCGCCAACCGCGTGGCCGGGGTCGATGTAGCCGCCCAGGCCGATGTCGATCGGCGCACTCCACGGGCCCTTGATGTCATCTGCCCAGACCACGAAGTTGCTGCGGCGCTCACCGGTGCGCGCCGGGAAGTAGATGAAGTAGCGGCCCTGGTGCTTGACGATGTCCGGCGCCCAGATCGCACCGACGTTCTGCGTGATCGCATGGCCGAGCGGCTGCCAGTTGACCAGGTCGCGCGAGTGCCAGATCGGCAGGCCAGGATAGGCGTCGAACGAAGACAGGGTGAGGTAGTAATCCTCGCCGTCCTTCAGCACCGACGGATCGGGCCTGTCACCGGCCAGCACCGGGTTGAGGAAGGTACCGTTGCCAAGGTCGCCCTGGCGCTGGTGCTCGATGCCGCGCTTCCACTGCGCGGGCGCGGGGTCGGCAGCCAGGGCAGGCAACGCGGCCAGCAGCAGGCCGAGCAGGGCGGTTGCAGCAGCGCGGTGCAGCGTCGATGTCATGTGATCGCCTCCGCTCATCAGGCGCGCAGCGCGGCGGGCAGCCACAGCGACAGCGACGGGAAGAAGGTGACGATCAGCAGCACGCCCAGCGCGGCGAACCAGAACGGCCAGATCGTGCGCATGCTCTGGCCGACGCTGATCTTGCCGATGGCGGTACCGATGAACAGCACCGAGCCCACCGGCGGCGTGACCAGGCCGAGGCCACCGGTCAGCACCAGCACCAGGCCGAAGTGGATCGGATCGATGCCATAGGCCTTGGCCACCGGCAGGAAGATCGGCGTGCAGATCAGGATCATCGGTGCCAGGTCCATGAAGGTGCCCAGCAGCAGCAGCATCACCACGATCATCAGCAGCACCATGAACTGGCTGTGCGCGAACGACTGCAGGAAGTCCACCGCCGCCGCAGGCACCTGCAGGTAGGCCAGCAGCCATCCGAACACCGCCGCGGTGGCGATCACGAACAGGATCACGCCGGTGCTGCGCGCGGCATGGATGACGGTGTCGAAGAACTCGCGCCAGCGCAGCTGCCGGTACA
This sequence comes from Stenotrophomonas sp. GW821-FHT02D01, assembly GCF_059421765.1. Lineage (NCBI taxonomy): Bacteria > Pseudomonadati > Pseudomonadota > Gammaproteobacteria > Lysobacterales > Lysobacteraceae > Stenotrophomonas > Stenotrophomonas sp. GW821-FHT02D01. The sequence goes on along the minus strand of NZ_JBWKVP010000005.1, from coordinate 20,784 downwards.
GCACGGTGGTGACCAGCAGGGCGTAGACCACGGCGATGGCCGCGCTTTCCACCGCAGTGAAGATGCCGGCGCGGATACCCACGAAGATCAGCGCCACCAGGCCCAGGCCGGGCAGGGCAGAGACGATGCGCAGCAGTACCGCGCGCCAGCCCGGGAACACTTCCACGCCATAGCCACGGCGACGCGCGACCACGTAGCCGGTGATCATCAACGCCAGGGTCATCAGCAGCGCCGGCACGATGCCGGCGGCGAACAGGTCGGCGATCGACAGGCCACCACCGGCCGCAGCCGAGAACAGGATCAGGTTGTGCGACGGCGGCACCAGCAGCGCCACCAGCGCAGCGGTGATGCTGACGTTGACCGCGAAATCGCGGTCGTAGCCACGCTTGACCATCTGCGGAATCATCGTGCCGCCCACCGCCGACACATCGGCGATGGCCGAGCCGGATACACCGCCGAAGAACAGCGAGGACAGGATCGAGACCTGGCCCAGGCCGCCGCGCATGCGCCCGACCAGCGATGACGCCAGGGCGATCAGGCGTTCGGAGATGCCGCCGCGCATCATGATCTCGCCAGCGAAGATGAACAGTGGAATGGCGATCAGCGAGGCCGAACCGGTACCTGCGGAGATCTGCTGGACCAGCACGATGCTGGGAATGTCCAGGTAGAGCAGGGTGGCCAGCGCGGCGGCGGCCAGCGCGTAGGCCACCGGCACGCCCAACAGCAGCAGCGCGGCAAAAACAGAGAACAGGATGGTGATGCCCATGGATCAACGATCTCCTTCAGCGTCGTCGGCATCGGCTGCCGTGGCATGCAGCGCTTTCCACGCACGGTTCAGCGCGAACAACAGCATCAGCGCACCGCCCACGGCCAGCGGCAGGTAGTTGATGCTCTGCGGCAGGTTGGCGCCTGCGGTCTTGATGTCCATTCCATCGAGCAGCAGGTCGGCCGACCAGAACGCGATGAAGCCGCCCAGCACGGCCACCACCAGCTGGGTGAACACATCCACCACCCGACGCAAGCCGGCGCCCATGTAGGCGTGCAGCAGGAAGAAGCCGAAGTGGCGATTGGTATGCACGCCGCAGGCCGCGCCCAGGCTCATTGCGGTGGCCAGCAGCAGCAGGGTCACCGGCTCGGTCCAGCTGGGCGAATCGTTGATCACGTAGCGGGCGAACACCTGCCAGCCCTGCACCACCACCAGCCCCAGCAGCGCGGCCACGGCGACATGGATGGCGATGTCGGCGATGCGGTCCAGCAGGCGTTGGCCGGGGCCGGATCCGGTGGAAATCGTCGTCTCGGTCATGGCAGTGTCCTCAGGCGGCGGCACGGATGCGGGCGACCAGCGCAGCCAGCTCGGGTTGCTGCAGGTACTGCTGCAGCAGCGGCTGGGCGGCGGCGCGGAAGGCGGGCAGGTCCACCTCGTTGGCTTTCACGCCCGAGGCCAGCACCGCGCGGCGCGCGGCATCTTCGGACGCATCCCATTGCTCGCGCATCACCTTCACCGAGGCGCGCGCGGTCTCCAGCAGCAGCTGGCGGTCGGCCGGCTGCAGGCGCTCGAAACTGGCGCGCGACATCAACAGAACGTCCGGCGCATACGAGTGATCGCTCTGCGACCAGTAGTGCGCGGCCTCGAAGTGGCGGCTGGAGTGGAAGCTGCGCATGTTGTTCTCGGCGCCATCGATCATGTGCGTCTCCATGCCGGAGAACGTATCGCCCAGCGACATCGGCGTCGGGTTGGCGCCGAGCAGGCGCATCAGCTGGATGAAGATGTCCGAGGACGCCACACGCAGTTTCAGCCCATGCAGATCACCGGGCTGCACGATCGGATGCTTGGTGTTGTAGAAGCAGCGTGCGCCGGAGTCATAGATGGCCAGGCCGACCAGGTCGCGGCTCTCGAAACCACGCAGCACCGCATCGGCAATGCCGCCATCCAGTGCGGCGCGCTGGTGCGCCACCGACTCGAACACGTACGGCAGGCACAGCGCCTGGGTGAGCGGGAAGGCGTTGTTCAATGCACCGGCATACACGCGGGTGATGTCGATGGCACCGAAACGGGCCATGTCGATCGCTTCCGATTCGCGACCGAGCTGGCCGGAATGGTATTGCCGCAGGCGCAGGCGACCGTTGCTTTCGCGCTGCAGGGTTTCGCCGATCCACTTCACCGCGGTCACGGTGGGATAGTCGGCCACGTGCACGTCGGTGGCCGTCAGCAGCTGGCCGCCGTCAATGGCATCGGCGGGCCCACGGCCACAGGCCGCGAGCATCGGAGTGGCCAGCGCAGCAGCGCCGCCGGCCAGGAAATGTCGTCGTGTGATCATCTGCGCCCTCCCGCGCGTGTTCACCGGATCGTGCGGCGGTTACCCGGCCGGCACGGCCCTGCAGGCAATTTCGCCGAAGCCGGCAAACCGCACCAGCGCCGTCTGCCCCACGGTGATGTCATGGATGCCGGTGGCGTTGCCGGTGGCGATCAGGTCGCCCCGTCGCAACGGCCGGCCGCGCAGCGCCGAACGGGACAACGCGAACGCATACGCCGCGCGCAGGCCGCCGGGCAGCCGGGTGGCACCACCCGTGCCGACCACCTCGCCCTCGATCAGGGTTTCGGCGCGCAGGTCGGTTTCGTCGCGGGCGGTCCAATCGGCAATCTCCGGCCCCAGCACCAGGCCGTTGTTGTTGCCGAAGTCGGACACCACCACGCGCGGGCCGAGTTCGTTGATCGTCGCCAGCGGGCTGCTGGCCACTTCCACGCCGATGTAAAGGCGCGCCGGCAGCGCTTCAGCCTGCTCGGGGGTCCAGTGCAGCTGTGAGGCAGGAGCGTCCTCCAACAGCTCCAGCACGTACTCCGCCTCGACCGCGCCGAAGCCGCCGACGAACACCGGAATGTCCACTGTTCCACCGGTAGCATTTTTCAGCTGACGCGAGAAAACCGGGCCCAGCAGGCGGTCGTCCCCGGACGCATCGCGACGCTCGGCGGCGATGTAGCCGACCTTCCAGCCCACCACCTGGTCATCCCAGCTGGCAATGGCCAGATCCTGCACCTGGTAAGCAGCCACCAGGTCAGGCGGGACAAGGCCCGGGAAGCCGGGCAGGGCCTGGCCGCCGCGGCGCGCGGTGGTGAAAGCGTGGGCGATCGCGGCCGCATCGTCCGGCGCCGGCGTCTGCCCATGTATGCCGTGTTCGTTGCTCAAGAACGGTCTCCCTCTGGCGTTGTTGCACTGCCCATCGACAGCGTCTGCAGGAGGTGTATATGGTAAACCGGTGTCATCGTGCAAGCCGCAGCGCATCACGAGCGCTTGCCGGTGACCTCGGCCACTCTGTTGTCTCCCCGTTGGAGCCCTTTCCACCATGCGTTTTTCCCGTGTGCTGTTGTTGCTGTCAGGCCTGCTGCTGACCGTCTCCGCATCCGCGGCCGATGTGCCGTTGCGCGCAGGCGAACACCTGGGCCGGGAGCTTGCCGGCGAGCAGTTGCCGCTGTGGCCGGCGGGGCAGGTCCCCGGTGAAACGGGCACGGCGCGGCCGGCGCGCGTGGTCGAGCGCAGCGATGATCCGGCCCACCCCGATCGCTTCATCGACCAGGTCGATGCGCCCTACCTGCTGGTGCACACGCCCGCCCGTGCCAACGGCCGCGCGCTGCTGGTGATTCCCGGTGGCGGCTACCAGCGCGTGGTGATCGACAAGGAGGACAGCGCGCTGGTGCCGGAGTGGGTGGACCGTGCCGGCTACACCCTGTTCGTGCTGCGCTACCGCCTGCCGCAGGCCGGCCGCGACCGCCAGGCGGCACTGGCCGACGCGCAGCGCGCACTGCGCGTGGTGCGCGACCAGGCCGCACGGCGCAGGCTGGATGCCGACAGCGTGTCGGTGATGGGCTTCTCCGCCGGCGGCCATGTGGCCGCACGGCTGGCCACCGGTTTCGATGCGCCGCTCTACCCGCCACGCGATGCCATCGATCGCCTCAGCGCGCGTCCCGCACGCGCGGTGCTGGTGTATCCCGTGATCGACATGGGCGCGCATGCACACAGCGGCTCACGCGGACGTCTGCTGGGCGAGCAGCCCGACGCGGTGTTGGCCGCGCAGTATTCGATGCAGCAGCACGTACGCGCGGACATGCCGCCGACGCTGCTGATCCATGCCAACGATGATCGGGTGGTCAACGTGCACAACAGCGAGGTGATGGCGCAGGCACTGGCCAAGGCGGGTGTCGAACACGAGCTGCATCTGTTCGCACATGGCGGCCATGGCTTCGGCATGCGCATGCCGCCTGATTCAACGCTGGCCGTGTGGCCGCTGCTGGCACAACGCTGGCTGCAGGCGACGGAGGCGGCACATTGAACCAAGGGCATGTCAACCTGCAGCGCCGCCGTTTCCTGCGCGACAGTGCACGCTGGGCGCTGGCCACGGCCACCCTCGCAGCGCTTCCTGCCTCCGCGGTGCCTGGGCCACGTGATGACACACAGGTGGTGGCACGCCTGCGTGGCGGCCGCGTGCGTGGCCAGCGCGAGCACGGCGTGCACGTGTTCCGTGGTCTGCGTTATGGCGCTGACACCTCCGCCTACCGTTTCCAGCCGCCACGGCGCGAGACGGGCTGGCGTGGTATCGCCGACGCCCTGGAATACGCCGCATCTGCGCCACAGAGCGGAGCGGACGGGCCGGGCAGCGAAGATTGCCTGTTCCTCAACGTCTGGACGCCGGCACTGGGCGACGGCGGCAAGCGGCCGATCCTGGTCTACATCCATGGCGGTGGCTTCAACAATGGCTCTGGCAGCGATCCGCTGTACGACGGCAGCGCATTGTGCAGACGCGGCGACGTGGTGGTGGTCACCGTCAATCATCGCCTGAACACCTTCGGCTACCTGTACCTGGGCGCGCTCGGCGATCCGCGCTATGCGGCCTCCGGCAACGTCGGCCAGCTCGACCTGGTGCAGGCGCTGCAGTGGGTGCGCGAGCATGCGGCGGTGTTCGGCGGCGACGCCGGCAACATCACCGTGTTCGGGCAATCCGGTGGCGGCGCCAAGATCGCCACACTGATGGCGATGCCCGCAGCGAAAGGCCTGTTCCAGCACGCGTGGACGATGAGCGGGCAGCAGGTGACCGCCGCCGGTCCACGTGCGGCGGCGCAACGGGCTTCGATTGCGATGGAAGCCGTGGACGCGCGCGACCTGCAGGCGTTGCTGCGACTGCCGGCGGCCGAGCTGCTGGCCGCCACCCGCGCACGCGATCCCTCGCGAGTGGAAAGCAGCGCGCTGTACTTCGGCCCGGTACTGGATGAGGTGGTGCTGCCGGTGCACCCGTTCTGGCCACAGGCACCGGCACAGTCCGCGTCGATTCCGATGGTGATCGGCAACACCCGCGATGAGACGCGCGCGTTCCTTGGCAACGACCCGGCCAACTTCACGCTGACCTGGGAGGATCTGCCGGCGCAGCTGGAGAAACAGCAGTTCGTCGATCTGCTGCCCTCGGTGGTGATCGCAGAGTATCGACGCCTGTATCCGCACTACACGCCCTCAGAGGTGTTCTTCGCGGCCACCACCGCCGGCCGCTCGTGGCGTGGTGCGGTGGAGGAACTGGAAGCACGCGCTCGGCAGGCAACCGGGGCCGCACCCACCTGGGCCTACCAGCTCGATTGGCCATCACCGGTGGAAGACGGACGCCTGCGTGCCTTCCATACGCTGGATATTCCGCTGGTGTTCGACAACGCCGGCCTGCCGGGCGCGCGTACCGGCGGTGGTGAAGACGCCCGAGCACTCGCAGCGACGATGAGCGATGCGCTGATCGCCTTTGCGCGTACCGGCGATCCCAATCACGCGGGAATGTCGCAATGGGCTCCCTATGGCGTGCCACAACGGCAGACGATGGTGTTCGATCGGCACAGCCGCGTGGTTGATGATCCACGTGCCGGCGAGCGTGCGCTCTATGCAAAAGTGCCGTTCGTGCAGCGCGGCACGCAGTGATGACACCGCGGTGCAAACATTCTGTTAACCCGCCTCGGCTAGAGTCGGTTCATGGAAGCGATGTTCACGCCACCGCCGTTCACCGGCCGCGAGCGCTTGATTGCAGGGATTGATGCCGCCGTCTGCCTGGTCGATCCGCAGGCGATCACCGGTGCGCTGCAGCGGGTGCTGCGTGAAGCCATCGTCGATCCGCTGATCGAGCTGCCGCCCTGCGTACGTCGCCCCGTGGACGGCCATTACGCGCGCCGTGAACTGTACCGAAGCGCCACGCTGGGCTACAGCGTGATCGCAATGTGCTGGGGGCCGGGGCAGGGCACACCACTGCACGACCACGATGCGATGTGGTGCGTGGAAGGCGTCTGGCAGGGCGAGCTGATCGTGACCCCGTACGCGCTGCTGGAACAGCGTGGCGAGCGTCACCGCTTCGCTGCGCAGGACACGCTGTACGGGCACCGTGGCAGCGCCGGCAGCCTGATTCCGCCGCACGAGTACCACACGCTGCGCAACGCCAGCGACGAGGACGTGGCAGTGTCCGTGCACGTCTACCAGGGCGTAATGGAGCGCAGCGCGGTGTTCGATCCGCTGGATGACGGCTGGTACCAGCGCCGGGTGAAGGTGATGGAGACCGAGGCGTCCTGATTGCGTTCCGCCGGGCGTGACCCGGCGCTACCAGGGCTTGCGGCCAACCGATTCATCGTAGCGCCGGGCCATGCCCGGCGGAACGCGGAATTCATCGCGGCACATCCACCACATTGTTGCGCCGCGTGACTTCCTCTCCGCCATCGGCCAGCGCAACACGCACGCGCAGGCCACCGCGACCCCCTGCCGGCAATGGCAACGACACCACCGCCGTCTTCGGCAGCAGATCGGTTGGTGCTGTGATCGCCGGCACTTCGGTGCGTGCGATCTCGCGGCCCCGCGCATCTTCCAGTATCGCCACGCCCACACCGCTGGCCACATGCCCAAGGCCGTGCACGGTCACGTGTACCTGGCGCCCGTCCACCCGCACATCGCCACGGCCCACACCCAGGTCCGGACGCATTTCCACCGGCGTGCCCGCAGACACACGCTCGAATTCGAAGACCTCGGTGCGACCGGGCTGGAACTGCATCGGTACCGACGCACTCGTCTCCAGCTGCACCGTGCGCTGGCGCGGCGTACCGTCGATGCGGCCATCGCCATCGGCGTCCACGCCACTGCGCACGCGCCAGGTCCCGCTGCCCACGTTCCAGCCGGTCATGTCGGCGGCGATGACGCGCGCACCGAGGTTGTGGCTGGTGATCGTGAAGCGCTCACGCGAGGGAGCATGCACCAGCAGTGCCACCTGTTCCGCGGCGCCCTCACGATCGAAGCGCCAGCTGACGGTGTGCCCGGGCCAGCTCTGGTTGCGCTTCAGGGCGATGCCGCCCAGCCGCGCACGCTGCAGGAACTCGCTCGGTGCTTCCACCCGGTCGGACCACCAATGGCCTTCGGTGTTCATGTACGCGCGTTGTGCCTTGGCTTGCAGGCCCTCGGCATGCAGCGCGTCGATGTACTTCCGGTCGCCGCTGGCCTGCCATGCCATCAGGCTGGCGAAACCGGTCTTTCCGGCATCTGCCTCGGCGGTCAGCAGCGGGTACCAGTCCTGCTGCCGGCCAAGTGCCTCTACATAGTTCTCGCCAAGGTTGGCCAGCGCGCCGGGGCCGCCGCGCTGCACACGATAGTCCAGTGCCTGCAGGTACTTCGCATCACCGGTCCAGCGCCATGCCGCCCAGAAGGTGTGCATCGTGTCACCGCTACCGGAACCGTTGTTGAGTTCGCCACCACGGGTCTCACCCGTCGCCCAGTTGATCTCGTTGGGCAGGGTGAAGCGGCCCTTGTCGTCGGTGCCGGCGTGGGCCAGATAGCCATCGGCCAGGCCGATCACCAGCCGGCGCCCGGTCGGGTCGGCGTTGTACTGGCCCAGCAGGAAAGCCGGGTGCAGCACCGGGAACGAGTACGGCTTCTGCCACTGCCAGTTGGGTTCACGGTAGACCTTGTTGCCACCGAACCAGTTGCTGGAGAACAGCACATGGCCCTGCGGGTTGCGCAGGATGATGCGCTCGTCGAACGCCTTCACCGTTTCCATCAGCCGTTCCAGGGTCAGCGGATCGCCCCAGTTGAGGTACAGCATCGCGCTGTTGGTGTTGATGCCTTCCTCGTAGGCATGCAGCTCGTCGGTCTCGATGGTGCTCAGGCCATTGCTGAACATGCCGTTGCGGTACACCGCGTCGGACAATGCGGTCAGCGAGGCATTCAGGCGGTCCGGCTGCACGCCCATCAGGGCAAGGCCGGGCCACTGCTGGGTCAGGTCGGAATCATCGGAGATGCCACCACCGAAATCGCCGTAGGCCACCTGCCGCTGATCGATCCACCAGTCGACGAACTGCCGCACCTGCGCCAGGTCCTGCACCTGGTGGAAGGCCCACGCCGGTACGCCCTTGGGCACCTCCGGCGCGGTGTACGGCGGGCGGCCCTGGCTGTTGTAGCTGATGTAGTTCCAGTACAACCGGCCCAGCTCATGGTCCGGGTCGACCCGCAGCAGATCGCTCAGGTCCGCGTAGACGCGCGCGTACAGGCGCTGGCGCTTGGAGGTGGTGTGTTCCTCCACGAGGAAGCCCCAGTTGTCGCGCACCTGGTTGAAGCGGTCGGCCACATGCTCCTTGAGCGCATCGGCGCGTGGCTTGAACACCAGCCGCACCTGCGCACCGTCCAGTGCCTTGGCGTCGAAGCCGGGCGCAGCCGAGGCGATGCTCAACCACAGGCTGTCGGCGGTGAGGATGCGGTCGCGCAGGTCCAGCCACAGCGTGCGCTTCTGCCCCGGCTGCACCGAGACCGACACATCGATCATGTCGCGCGCCGGCCAGATCGGATCCTTGATGCGGAGGTTCAGCGGGATCAGGCCATCGTGCGTGGCCGGCAGGTCGAGCGCGGGAATATCGATGGCCACGCCATCCAGGCCGTCATGCATGTTCTCCCAGCTGTAGGCCCAACTGCGGATCAACGGCTGGTTGGCCGGCGCATCGCCCACGCCGGAGGGAATCAGCACGTGCACGATGGGCTTGGGCTGCGTTGGCAACGAATCGGCCGGGCGCCGGCGCGAGCCCGCCCCCTTGGGCAGCGCCATCACCGTGCTGCGTTCGGCCGCCGGGTAGCGGCCTTCGATGTAGCGGCGCAGTGTGTCCAGGTTGGTGTAGTCCGGCAGTGCCTGGCTGTCGATGACATAGGTCTGCTTGACCGTGCCGTCGGGCTCGGCACCTTCGCTCACGCCATACGCCCAGATCTCCTGGATCGGCGTTTCCTGTTCAACGTTGCTGAAGCGCAGCACGCCACCGGTCTGTGCCGGGATGTCGTCCACGCTGCGCACCACACCCTGCGGACGCGTGGCCAGCACCTGGGTGGCGTGCGCGGCGTCGCGGCCATGGGCCAGCGTGCCGAAGGCCGCGCCGCGGATCTCCACCCGGTTGACGGTCTCGCCGGCCGGGACGGTCAGGTCCAGATGCTGGCCGCTTTCCACATACGTGTTCCAGTCCGGCAACTGGAAGTAGTCGTTGCGGCCGGGCAGGCGCGAGCGGTTGTAGACGCCGGGCCAGGTGGTCTCGGCGATGCCGTCGGTGGCCTTCCACATCCACGCCTTGAAGTCGCGGGCATCGTCGAATTCGATCTTGCGGATGCGCGTGCTGACTGCGGTCAATGGCGGTGGCGGCGCGCCTTCCCAGCCGAAGCGATGGCGCCAGGCACGGTCATCGGCAGCGCTGGCAACGGCGCTTTCGGCGGCCTTGCCGCGCGCGAGCGCACTGACGGCCGCAGCATCGAGCATGCGGTCATACACGCGGATGTGCTGGAAGTCGCTGCCACGCAGGAAGTTGTAGCGGCTCTGCACCTGGTAGGGCGCCATCACCCGCCCGGCCAGGCCGAGCTGGTCCAGCGCGGCATCGTAATCGCCGCTGGCCTGCACACGCGCCACCTCGCGGCCATCGACGAACAGGCGTACACCCTGGTCTTCGTCCCAGGCAAAGGCCAGGTGCAGCCACTGGTCCGCACGTGGCGGCGTGTCCATGCGGAACGACACGCGCGTGCGGGCGAGGTTGGCATCGGTGACGAACGCATCGAAACCATGCCCGTTCCAGTCGATGCGCAGCCAGGCCATGTCCCAGCTGCTGTGGTCGGCATAGCCGACGCGGAAGATCACGAACGGTGCTTCGCCCACCGCGTAGCGCGCGCGCCAGTCGAAGGCGAGGGTGCCACGCTGGGCGAGGATGTTGCCGGGTGCATCCCAGGCCAGCACGCCGTCGTCCTGCCACTGGATGGCCTTGCCGCGCGCTCCGTCGTCGACGATGTCGACCTTGTCGCGGAAGTTCGGCACCGCCTCACCCTGCGCCACCACGGCCTCAAGGCCTTTGCCGGCATCGACATGGAACAGCAGCGTGGGCGCATCGGCGGCGGCCATCGCGGGGCCGGCAGCCAGGGCCACCGCCAGCAACAGGCAGCGGGACAGGGTCGAGCGGTGCGGCATCAGGCGTTTCCTTTCAACGGGCGACGGCCGGCGAGGGCCGCCGGACCGTAGCAAGGCCACGCCGCGACGGCACCTTGCGGCGCAGCAGCGGTCGTGGCGAACGACGGTGTGCCGGGTGGCACGCCGTCGGCGTTGCTCAGAACTTGTAGCGCAGCCCCAGCAGGTACTGGCGGCCGGTCTCGGTGTACTGCAGCGGCAGGCGACCGGTCAGCGGCGAGTACACCCACTCGTCGGACGCTTCGTTGGTCAGGTTGATGCCTTCCAGGCTCAGTTCCAGCTGGTCGCTGATCTTGTAGCGGATGGATGCATCGAACACCGTGGTACCGGTCATGCCATGGTAGCCATCAAGGTTGAAGCCGGTTTCCTGGCCCGGTGCCTGGGTCAGGTAGTCATCGCGGTTGGTGGCCGAGATGCGCCCGGCGAACTTCTCGCCTTCATAGAACAGCGTGGCGTTCCACGAGGACTTCGACAGGCCGGTCAGGTCGGTCTTCATCACCGGCTGCCCGGCCGCGTTGATGTACTGGATCTTCGATTCCACCCAGGTGTAGTTCAACTGCATGCCCAGGTTGGCCCACTTTCCCGGCAGGAAGGTGAAGGGCTGGGTGTAGTTGGCCTCCACGCCGTGCAGTTCGCCGCCCGGGGTGTTGACCGGCTTGCTGTAGGTGAAGTCATCGGTAGCCGAGGCGCCGGTGCCGACCAGCAGCGAAGCAGGCAGGCCGCTGTCACTGTACGGACGCACTTCGCGGGTGGTCTGTACGAAGCTCTCGATGTCCTTGTAGAACAGGCCGATGCCCGCCATTGCGCCCTCGGCGAAGTACCACTCGAAACCAAGGTCGACATTGGTTGCGCGGATCGGATCCAGCATCGGGTTGCCGCTGGAGATGGTGCGTGCACCACCGGCCACGGCCACCGTCGCGCCCGGGGTGAGGCTGCCCAGCCCCGGACGGCTCATCACCTTGGCCGCACCCAGCCGGATCAGGAAGTCCGGGGTGACTTCCGCCACCAGGTTGAACGAGGGCAGGGTGTCATCGTAGGTACGGCTGACCGTGGTTTCGACGGTGCCGTTGGCCAGCGTCGACTGCCCGGTGGCCGACTGCTTGGTGCGCACGTAGCGCACACCAAAATTGCCCGACAACGGCAACGAGCCCAGTTCGGTGGAGAACTCGCCCATCAGGTAGGCGCCACGGTCCTTCTCTTCGACGCTGCGCACATTGTTGGCGCGCGGGGCGACGGCGAAGGTGCCGCTGTTGCTGTAGATGTCGAGCTGTTCGGCGATCGCATCCAGGTCCGGCACGACCCAGTTCGACGGACTACCGTTGATGCCCTTCAGTCCGGCCTGCTCGGTCAGGTTCACCGGCACGATCTTTGTGCCGCCGGCGAAGTTGGGCACGGCCAGTTCGCTGGCGCGGCGCAGTTCGACGGTCTTGAACGTGTAGTCCTTGGCCAGCACGCCGCCCTTCAGGCGGAAGCCCGGGCTGATGTTCCAGTTGAAGTCGATCTGGCCGGTGTCGAAGTCGTTGTCCACGTACTGCGGACGCAGGCGGATCTCGGCCAGTTCCCAGCCGTTGGGATTGGTCGGGTCGATGCCGTAGTTGAGGATCGGCGCACGGCTGTTGCCGCGGTAGTCGTAGCTGTAGCCGTCGACATCGTACTTGTCCATGATGACGGTGGTCTGCACCGGGTTCTCGTGCTTGGAGCGCGAGATGCCGATCTTGCCGGACAGGGTGAAGTCATCACCGAAGCGGTGCTGGCCGTTCAGCGCGATCTGCTTGAACTCGGTGCTCCACTCGTCGTGGCGGTTCTCGGTGCGGATGTCGACGTTGTCGAATTCGCCGTAGAGCAGTGCGTTGTCGCGGATCTCGCCGTTCTTGACGATGGTGGTCGGCTTGCCCGACAGGCGTGCGCTCGCATTGGCGCCGCGGCTGAAGGAAATCGCCTCGATGTAGTGCTCATCGCGCGTTGCATCGATCTTCGAGTACAGCGCATCCAGCGAGATCTCGGTGGCGTCGTTCGGCTTCCACTGCAGCGAACCGGTCACGCCCAGACGCTTCTGCTCATGCTCCATCTGCACGTAGCGCGGGAAGCGCGGATGGAACACATCGGCGCCACGCGCGGCGGCGAACGGCGAGGACGCGGCGAAGTTGCCGTTGCTCGGGCCGTTGGCCCAGCGACCGGTGTTGGAGCCTTCCTCCAGCGCTTGGCGCTCGGAATAGGCCACCGACAGCAGCGCGCCGAAGGTGCCATCGGCGAAGGTGTTGGAGACCAGCGCGGCAATGCGCGGATCGGCCTTTTCGGCCATCGCGTTGTAGCTGGCCTGGCCACTGGCGGCGAAGGTGAACCCGTCGTAGTCGAACGGGCGCGCGGTGCGCAGATCGACAGTGGCGCCCAGCGAGCCTTCCTCGACATCGGCCGAGGCGGTCTTGCGCACCAGCAGCTGCGAGAACAGGTCCGAGGCGAAGACGTTGAAGTCGAAGCCACGGCCGCGGTTGGTGCCGCCGCTCTGGTCACCGGCGCCGACCGTGGTCAGCGCTTCCATGCCATTGATGCGCACGCGCGTGAATTCCGGGCCGAGGCCACGCACCGAGATGTTGCGGCCTTCGCCGGCCTCGCGGGTGATGACCACGCCCGGGATGCGCTGCAGCGACTCGGCCAGGTTCAGGTCGGGGAACTTGCCGATGTCCTCGGCAACGATGGCATCGACCACGCCGGCTTCGCCGCGCTTGATGTCCAGCGCCTTCTCCACGCTGGCGCGGTAGCCGGTGACGGTGACCGTATCCAGGTCGGTGGCGTTCGGGTTGGCGCTCTGCTGCTGCGCGCCGGCGTTGCCTGCCAGGGCCAATGCGACGGCCAACGCGAGCAAGGTAACCGGTGTCTTTTTTTCATGGTTCCGAGAATGCATGCCTTTCCCCTCTCCCAAAGGTCTGGTATCGCGGCTGTTTCAGCGGGATGACACCGCTGGTCAGGCCGGACGTTAACAGCACGTTCCCGATCCGGCATCTTGCACCGCAACAGATCTGAAATGTCTCCAAGACGCTTGCAGGACAATGCTTCCAACAGTTTGGTAGGCTAAGGGCAAGGATGGGCGGGATTGAAATGACACCGCTAGCCAATTCCACGCCCCACGCGTGGTCCACTACCACGCCGCCCAGTGTCACATGCGGGCGGCACGCGTGAAGGAGCAGAAATGGGTCGTATCGTGTGTTTCGGGGAACTGCTGCTGCGCCTGGGTGCGCCCGGTCGCGAACTGCTGCTGCAGTCGCCGCAGCTGCTGGTGCATGTCGGCGGTGCCGAGGCGAACGTGGCTGTCTCGCTGTCCCGCTTTGGACATGACGTGGCCATGGTCAGCACCGTGGCCGGCAACGCGCTCGGCGCGCATGCGCTGGCCGAACTGCGCCGGCATGGGGTCGATACGCGCGGCGTGCGCGAAGATGCCGAAGGCCGCATGGGTCTGTACTTCCTGACCACCGGCGCGGTGCAACGGGCCAGCGAAGTGGTCTACGACCGTGCCGATTCGGCATTCGCCAACAGCACCGCCGCCGACTATGACTGGCCCGCATTGCTGCAGGGCGCGCAGTGGCTGCACCTGTCCGGGGTCAGCCCGGCGCTGGGCGCGGACGTGGCGCAGGCCACCCTGGCCGCAGCGCGCGCCGCGCGTGCACTGGGCGTGCGCGTGTCCTTCGATGGCAACTTCCGGCCGAAGCTGTGGCAGCGCTGGGGTGGCGATGCGCGGGCGATCCTGCACGAACTGTTCGCGCAGGCCGACATCGTCTTCGCCGACTACCGCGATATCGAAGTCATCCTCGGCCAGCGTTTCGAACAGGCCGACGTGGTCGCGCGTGTGGAAGCGGCGGCCGCGGCCGCGTTCGAAGCGTTCCCGCAGCTGCAGTGGATGGCCTGCACCCAGCGGCAGACGCTGAGCGTGGACCACCATGCGCTGGGCGCGCTGCTGCTCGGCCGCGATGGCACCCGCGCACAGGCCCCGGTACGCCAGCTGCAGGGCATCGTCGACCGCATCGGCGGCGGTGATGCCTTCGCGGCAGGCATCCTGCATGGCATCCTGTCGGCCTTCGATGCCGACGCCACCGTGCGCTTCGGCCTGGCCGCCGGGGGCCTGAAGCATTCCATTCCCGGCGATTTCAATCCCGTCAGCGAAGCTGATGTGTTGGCCCTGGTGGGCGAGGAGCGATTCGATGTCCGGCGCTGATCCACGCGTTCGTGCGGTACTGAAACTGGCACCGGTGATTCCGGTGTTCACCCCCGATGACATCGACGATGCGGTACAGGTCGCGCAGGCGCTGTTCCGTGGCGGCCTGCCGGTGATCGAGGTGACCCTGCGCACGCCGCGCGCGCTGGAAGCCATCAAGGCGATGGTCGAGGCCGTGCCGGATGCGGTGATTGGTGCCGGCACCGTGCTCGATGCCGCGCAGATGCAGGCGGTGAAACAGGCCGGCGGTCGCTTTGCGGTGTCGCCCGGGGCGACCCCGCGGCTGTATGCCGCCGCGCGTGATGCCGATCTGCCCTACCTGCCTGGCGTGGCCACCGGTTCGGAGCTGATCGTCGGCCTGGAACATGGCCTGGATACCTTCAAGTTCTTCCCTGCGGTGCAGGCCGGCGGTGCCGCGATGCTGTCGGCGTGGCACGGCCCGTTCGGCGATGTGCGCTTCTGCCCGACCGGCGGCATCAGTGCGCAGACCGCCAGCCAGTTCCTGCATCTGCCCAACGTGCTGTGCGTGGGCGGTTCGTGGCTGACCACCGCCGCGCTGATGCAGACCCGCGACTGGGACAGCGTCGAGCGCCTGGCACGCGAGGCCGCGGTGCTGGCGGGCTGATCCCTCGGCCCCTGCTGGAGCCGGGCACAGACCCGGCGCCAGCGCATCCGCTCAGCCGCGTGGCGTACCCAGCCGGCGGTACAGGGTGCTGCGGTTGATCCCCAGCCGCTTGGCGGCCGCGCTGACGTTGCCCTGGCACTCGGCCAGCGCCTGGCGCATGGCCGCCTCGGCGATTTCCTCCAATGCCCCGCTGGCAGGCACTGCTGGCGCGGTGGGCGTGCCAGCACGTACGTCCGCGGGCAGCAGCTGCGGGCCCACCGGTTGCCCCGGCTCAGCCAGTGCGGCCAGCGTGCGCAGGCAGGCACTCAGCTGGCGCAGGTTGCCGGGCCAGGCATGGGCGGCCAGCGCCGCGCGGGCCTGCGACGACAACGCATGGCCCTGTCCCAGCTGCTGCCACAGGGCATCCACCACGGCAGCGCGATCGGGGTGCTGCCGCAACGGCGCCAGGGTCACCACGTGGTCGGCGATGCGGTAATACAGATCCGCACGGAAGCGACCGGCATCCACCGCCTGCGGCAGTTCGCAGTGGCTGGCGCAGACCAGTGCGAAATCCAGTTTCACCGGCTTGCCGCCGCCCAGCGGTGACAGCTCGCGTTCCTGCAGCACGCGCAGCAGGCGCGGTTGCAGCGCCAGCGGCATGTCGCCGATCTCATCGAGGAACAACGTACCGCCCTCGGCCTGCCGCAGCAGGCCCGGGCTGCCCTGCCGGCGCGCACCGGTAAAGGCACCCTCCTCGTAGCCGAACAGCTCTGCTTCGATCAGCCCTTCCGGCAGCGCCGCGCAGTTCACCGCGACGAAGGGCTTTCCCGCACGCGTGCTGCGTGCGTGCAGTTCCCGCGCGAAGACTTCCTTGCCGGTGCCGGTCTCGCCCTGCAGCAGCACCGGCAACCCGGCCTGCAGCACGCGTCCTGCGGTGGCCAGTTGTTGTTGCTGCCCGCTATCGAACAGTGGGCCCTGCGCACGGGCCTGCAACGGCGCGGTCGGCCCAGGCGTAGCCACACTGCGTCGCGACGCACGGGCCTCGCGCACGCCGTACAGACGACGGCCCTGGCGATCAAGCAGCACGCCGTCATCTGCCAGCCGCGACAGCGGTTGTTCGAACAGCGCTTCGTACGGCGTGCGGCCGATGTCCTGGCGATCCAGCCCGAACAAGGCAAGGCCGGCACGATTGGCCGCGACCAGGCGACCGCCGCGGAAGCCGAGCACGCCTTCGCGCGCACTGCCCAGCAGCGCGGGTTGATGATGCAGGCGCAGCAGCTCGCAGTCGGCCAGGCCGTCGGCGAAACCGCGGTGCTCGATCTGCGCTACCGCCTGCCGCACCAGCGCCAGCGCGTGCACGTGTGGCAGCCGCGCGTCGCCGGACACATCGAGCACACCCAGGCATTGCCCGTAGGGATCCAGGATCGGCACGGCCGAACAGGTGAGGATGCCGTGCGGGGCGAAGTAGTGCTCGCCGCCACGCACCTGCAGCGCGCGCCCGTCCACCAGCGCGGTGCCGATCGCGTTGGTGCCGACCGTGCCCTCGTCCCAGCGCATGCCCGGCATCAGCGCGACACGACCCGCCTTGTCGAGGAAACCGGCACTGCCTTCGGCGTCGAGGATCCAGCCGTCTTCATCGGTCAGCAGCACGATGCTGCCGCTGTGGGTCATTTCCGCCGCCAGTCCATCCAGCTCCGGGCGCGCTTGTCGCCACAGGCGCTCGCGGCGCTGGCGCAGTTCGCGCAGGCGGTTGTCGGTCAGTGGTTCGGCGGCCGGCTGCGCATCCACCAGCAGGCCGTGCCGTTGGCAGCGCTGCCAGGAATGCAGGATCGCCTCGGGCACCGCGCCGACGGGCGCAGCGCCGCGCTCGAAGAAACTGCGCCGGGCACTTCCCAGGCGGGGATCGGGAGCAAGCGGGGACACCGACAGCCTCCTGTGTCGCACATTGCGACAGTTGTTGCGGGACCTGTCCCGATTAACAGCACACCCCGCGTCGGCCTGCAACGACCGCGCCTGCTGCGCTGCCGCAGGGCGCGCGACAGGATGACCGACGGCCGGGCGATGAAGGCGTGATGCATCGCAGCAGGCGAGGATTGGCATCGTCCTTGCGCCTGTGGAAACACCACGTCCATCGCAGGAGCCGTCATGAACGCCGTACCGTCCACCCGCCCGCATGCCACCGATCCGCGCTCCCTGTTCAAGCAGCGCTATGGCAACTACATCGGTGGCGAATGGATCGCCCCGCGCAGCGGCCAGTACTTCGACAACATCTCGCCGGTGAACGGCCAGGTGTTCACTGAAGTTGCCCGCTCCAACGCCGAGGACATCGACGCCGCACTCGATGCCGCGCACGCCGCAAAGGACGCCTGGGGCCGCACATCGGCCGCCCACCGTGCGCTGCTGCTCAACCGCATCGCCGATCGCATCGAACAGAACCTGGAACTGCTGGCCCATGCCGAGACCTGGGACAACGGCAAGCCGATCCGCGAGACGCTCAACGCCGACGTGCCGTTGATGGCCGACCACTTCCGCTACTTCGCCGGTTGCCTGCGTGCGCAGGAGGGCAGCCTGTCGCAGATCGACGACGACACCGTGGCCTACCATTTCCACGAACCGCTGGGCGTGGTCGGGCAGATCATCCCGTGGAACTTCCCGCTGCTGATGGCGGCCTGGAAGCTGGCGCCGGCGCTGGCCGCCGGCAACTGCGTGGTGCTCAAGCCTGCCGAGCAGACGCCGGCGTCGATCCTGGTGCTGATGGAGGTGATCGGCGACCTGCTGCCGCCGGGCGTGCTCAACGTGGTCAACGGCTTCGGCCTGGAGGCGGGCAAGCCGCTGGCCAGCAGCCCGCGCATCGCCAAGATCGCCTTCACCGGCGAGACCTCCACCGGCCGCCTGATCATGCAGTACGCAAGCCAGAACCTGATTCCGGTGACGCTTGAGCTGGGCGGCAAATCGCCGAACCTGTTCTTCGCCGACGTAATGGCCGAGGACGATGATTTCCTCGATAAGGCAGTGGAAGGTTTCGTCATGTTCGCCTTCAACCAGGGCGAGGTGTGCACCTGCCCGTCGCGCGCACTGGTGCAGGAATCGATCTACGAACGCTTCATGGAGCGTGTGCTCGAACGCGTGGCGGCGATCCGCCAAGGCAATCCGCTGGACCCGAACACCATGGTGGGCGCGCAGGCATCGGGCGAACAGCTGGAGAAGATCCTGTCCTACATCGCCATCGGCCGCGAGGAAGGCGCCGAGGTGCTGATTGGCGGTGACAGAGCCGCGCTCGGTGGCGACCTGGCCGGCGGCTTCTATGTGCAGCCGACCGTGTTCAAGGGCCACAACGGCATGCGCGTGTTCCAGGAGGAGATCTTCGGGCCGGTGGTGTCGGTGACCACGTTCAGGACCGAAGAAGAAGCACTGCAGATCGCCAACGACACGCTGTACGGGCTGGGTGCCGGCGTCTGGAGCCGCGATGCCGCGCGACTGTACCGGGTGGGCCGCGCGATCCAGGCCGGGCGGGTATGGACCAACTGCTATCACGCCTACCCGGCGCACGCTGCGTTTGGTGGCTACAAGCAGTCAGGCATCGGCCGCGAAAACCACCGGATGATGCTCGACCACTACCAGCAGACCAAGAACCTCCTGGTCAGCTACGCACCGAAGAAGCTCGGCTTCTTCTGAGGATTGATCGGGATCAAGGCGCCGGCATGGGGCCGGCGCCATCCTGTCTGCAAGCGCACTACGGAGAAGCACGCATGAACAGAACCATGAAGGCCGCCGTTGTCCGTGAGTTCGGCAAGCCGCTGGTCATCGAGGAAGTCGTGGTACCGCGCCCGGGGGCGGGCGAGGTGCTGGTCAAGATCGAGGCCTGTGGCGTCTGCCACACCGACCTGCACGCCGCCGAGGGCGACTGGCCGGTGAAACCGAACCCGCCGTTCATCCCCGGCCACGAGGGCGTGGGGCACGTCGTGGCCGTGGGAGGCGGGGTAGGGCACATCAAGGAAGGTGACAGGGTCGGCATCCCCTGGTTGTACTCGGCGTGTGGCCATTGCGAACACTGCCTGGGCGGCTGGGAAACGCTGTGCGAAACGCAGCGCAATACCGGCTACTCGGTCAACGGTGGCTTCGCCGAGTACGCATTGGCCGATGCCAACTATGTCGGCCTGCTTCCGAAGGAAGTGGGCTTTGTGGAGATCGCACCGGTGCTGTGCGCCGGCGTCACCGTGTACAAGGGCCTGAAGGTCACCGACACCAAGCCCGGTGATTGGGTGGCCATTTCCGGTATCGGCGGCCTCGGCCACATGGCCGTGCAGTATGCCCGCGCGATGGGCCTGAACGTGGCAGCGGTGGATGTGGACGACGCCAAGCTGGCCCTGGCCAGGCGCCTGGGCGCACAGGTCACCGTCAACGCGCGCACCACCGATCCGGCCGCGTTCCTGAAGAAGGAGATCGGTGGCGCGCATGGTGCGCTGGTCACCGCGGTTTCGCCCAAGGCCTTCGAACAGGCGCTGGGCATGGTCCGTCGCGGCGGCACGGTCTCGCTCAACGGCCTGCCACCGGGCAACTTCCCGCTGGATATCTTCGGCATGGTGCTCAACGGTGTCACCGTACGCGGTTCGATCGTCGGCACCCGCCTGGACCTGCAGGAATCGCTGCAGTTCGCCGCCGAAGGCAAGGTTGCCGCCACGGTCAGCACCGACCGCCTGGAGAACGTCAACGAGGTGTTCGCGCGCATGCACGCCGGCACCATCGAAGGCCGCGTGGTGATCGACTTCGCTGCGTGACCCCCCTGTGCATGGCCGCCGTGTCCGTTTCCCTCTCCCACGGGCACGGCGGCCATGCCGATCTGCCGGCAGCGCCGCGCACCCCGGCGGCCGTACAATGCGCGCATGCCCGGCACGCTCAAGACCGTCTTTCTCTCCCTGCTCGCGCTGATCGGCGCGCTGCTCGCGCTGGCCCTGGTCAGCAGTGCCGCGGGCTGGCTGCCATCGCTGCTGCGCATGACGCCGGGAAGCGAGGCCCAGCTCGGCTGGGACCTGGCATTCACCGTGCTGGGTGGCATCGCCGCCATTGCCTTCGCCACGTATTACGCGCCGTGCTGGCCACGCGCGCATGGCACCTCGATCTGGTCACTGCTGGTGCTCGGCGCGGGCTATGGCCTGTGGGTGATGGGCGGCGATTTCCCGCACTGGTTCGTCATCGGCCTGCTGGTTTCGCTGCCGGTGCAGTTGCTGCTGGGCTGGTGGTTCGGCCGCCGCGCATCGCGCGATCGGCGCTGAGCGGATACCGGTAGTGCCGGCCGCTGGCCGGCAGCCTCGATGATCCTGCAGTTGCCGGCCAGCGGCCGGCACTACCACTGCAACGTCGCTGTTTCAGCCCGTGAATGTCCAGACATAGGCAACATCGGCAACCGCTGCTTCAACGCGTCGATGCCCGGACATGGGTAGTGCCGGCCGCTGGCCGGCAAGCCCAGCAAACCTGCAGTTGCCGGCCAGCGACCGGC
>NZ_JBWKVP010000004.1:0-427902 GCF_059421765.1 Stenotrophomonas sp. GW821-FHT02D01 | reverse complement strand
TGTCGATAGATCCAAGTGCACGCTACGTCACAAGACCAAACGAGAGGCAGGCGCTCAGGCGCGTCTCTTTGCAACGCTGGCATCACCATGCCCGCCCCCTGCAAGGACACGACGCCCAGGCGACACTCCAACCGCCTCCCTGGTGAAATTAGCGCTATGGAACCACCCGATCCCATCCCGAACTCGGAAGTGAAACGTAGCTGCGCCGATGGTAGTGTGGCCTAAGCCATGCGAGAGTAGGTCATCGCCAGGGTTTATACCCAAAAACCCCGCTGCTCACGCAGCGGGGTTTTTCTTTGTGCGCGGGAAACCAAGGGGAGTGCCGGCCGCTGCCCGGCAAGCACGTGCAGCCGCGTGATGTTCATGAGGTTGCCGGCCAGCGGCCGGCACTACCGGGACTCAGCACCCACCCACAGATGCGGCGCCCAGAGAGTGCAGCATTCTGTGGAGCTCAGCAGCTGGCGGACATGCTTCGCCGCAGCGGCAGGTTGCCCGGCTCTCATCATCGTGTCGCATGCAGCCTCGAACGGACCGCCTTCGTACCCGTTGAGTCAAACAACCCCGCCGCGAACCACGCCCAACAAAAAGGCGGCGCCCTGCGGGCGCCGCCTTCCATGCAGCAGACGCAGGCCCGGATCAGTCGATCAACGCGGCCTCGCGCCGGCGGAACACCGATACCGCCTGGTTCAGTGCACCGGCCTGCGACTGCAGTTCACGTGCCGCCGCAGTGGCTTCTTCCACCAGCGCCGCGTTCTGCTGCGTGGCCTGGTCCATCTGCACCACCGTCTGGTTGATCTGCTCGATGCCGGATGACTGCTCCTGTGACGCGGCCGAGATCTCGCGCATCAGGTGGCTTACGTTCTCCACGCCGCCGACGATGCCCTGCATGCGCTGTCCGGCATCGGCCACCAACTGGGCGCCCTCGCCGACCTGACGTCCTGCCTCGTCGATGAGGACCTTGATCTCCTGGGCCGCCGCCGCCGATCGCTGCGCGAGCACACGGACCTCGCTGGCGACGACCGCGAACCCGCGCCCCTGCTCGCCGGCGCGTGCCGCTTCAACCGCTGCGTTGAGCGCGAGGATGTTGGTCTGGAAGGCAATGCCGTCGATCACACCGGTAATGTCGCCGATCCGCTTCGACGCGCCTTCGATGGCCTGCATGGTGTCGACCACCCGCTGCATGGCGTGGTTGCCATCACTTGCTGCGCCCTGGGTGGAGGCGGCAAGCTCGCTGGCCTGGCGCGCATGCGCTGCGTTCTGGCGCACGGTGGCGGTCAGCTCCTCCATCGAGGCGGCCGTTTCCTGTAGATGAGCGGCCTGTCGCTCGCTGCGCTCGGACAGCGCGCCGTTGCCGGCGGCGATTTCGCTGGCGGCCGTGCTGATGGTGGTGGCGCAGTGCTGGATGTGGCCGACCATGCGCGCCAGCTGGCCGGCGGTGGCGTTGGCATCGCGCTGGATGGCGGCGAACGCGCCGTGGTACTCGCCCTGCATGCGACGGTCGAGATCGCCGTTGGCCATCGCCGAAAGCATCTGCCGCACTTCGTCGACCGTGCTGCCCAGTGTGTCCAGCAGCTGGTTGATGCCCCCGGTCAGGCCGTCGAGGAAGCTGGCGCCTTCGCTCGCCTGCAGGCGCTGTTCCAGATCACCCTGCGCGGCGGCATCGACAATCCCGGCGACGGCATTCTCCAGCGTCAGTTCGTGGGTACGGTCATGCCATTCCACCGCAAAACCCAGGCGCGCGCCCTGTGCGTCGAACACCGGGGTGACGACTTGGGCGAAGTGCACCGGCCCGATCCGCACCTTGCCGTTGTGTGTCGCCTGCAGCCCATTGAGGATGCCGCGGATGCGGTCAGGGTTGGCATGGAAGCGATGGATGCTGCTGCCGACCAGCCGCTCGGCGTCGAAATCCGGGAAGGCCTGGCGCAGCGTGGCCTGCTGGTTGCGCAGCAGTGCCACCACCGAGCGATTGACGTAGCGGATGACGTGATCGTTGTCGGCAATCATCATCGCCGTGCGTGAGGCATCCAGTGCCTGGCGGATCTGCGCGTTCTCGGCGTTCGCCTCGGCCTCGCGGCCGCGCTGCGCCTGCACATGGCGTGCGGTATCGGCCAGTGCGTGGGCCAGGGAACCGGGTGCGTAGTTGCGTGCATTGCTGTGTGCGCCGAGGTCGGCGCCCGTGGCGATGTCGCGTGCCAATGCCGCCAAGCGGTGCGGTCCATGACCCAGCGCTTCGCTCTGTTGGCGCAGGCGCGCGGCGGTCTGGCCCAGCACCAGCGTCAGCACCGCCAGGGCCATGGCATTCAACAGCGGCGGCAGGACGGCCGCCCCATCAAGCAACGGCGCCAGCAACGCACCGACACCCACCGCGCCGGCCAGCCACAGCGGCATGCGGTCACGCTGGATTAGCAGCACGCCCAGCAGCAGCGCGATGGGCAATGCGGCATTCAATCCGCTGATATGGCAGAGCAGGCTCAACTGCAGTGAAAGCACTCCGGCCAGGCCGTTGCGCGCGAGCGCATGGCCGGCCTGGCGCCAGCCCAGCCAGGCGGCTGGCAGTACCGCGGCGGCAACGGCGCTCGCAGCGGGCACCGACGTGCCGCGCACGGCAAGCACAAGGCCGATCGCTGCGAATACCACGCTGCCCAGCAGCAGGCGACGATCGCCTCGCTGGGCCAGCTGTTGCAGATAAGGGACACGGCCCTGGTCGGGCGGGTGGGAGGACGCAATGGACATCGGCAACTCCTGGATCAACGGACGGCAGCGGCCATGCAACGCGCTGCGCGGATGAGCGCAACGACGGCACGGTCGGGGAATTCGGGGAATGCGGCGCAGGCAGCGACGCGGAGGACGGACACCGTGACCACATCCTGTGGATGACGGTGCAGCAGACGGGACATGCGGTCTTCCTTGCAGAACCAGGAACGAGCCGCAGGCACAAAGGGCCTGCGTGCTGTGGACGCAGGGGCCCACTACCGTTCTATCGGCCGCACTGGCGCAGAGTGAAGTGCGCGCGGCCGACGATGGTCAGCGTGCGTTGGCGTTTTCGCTCAGGAACGCATCGATGACGGCGGCAATACGCGCCGGGTGTTCCATGTGCAGGTGATGGTTGCCGGGAAATACCGCCAGGCGGCCATCACGCAGATGCTGCAGGCGCTCGCTGCGCATCGGCTCGGGATAATACGACTGTGCAGGCGTGGCATAGATCACCTGGGTAGGACAGGTGATGGCCTGCAGCAGGTTGTCGATCTGGCCTTCGCTGAGGCGGATCGCGGTGGGCAGCATCAGGCGCGGATCGCTGCACCAGCGATAGCCGCCTTCGACCGGCTCGACACCGCGTTCGACCAGCAGGCGTGCGCAGCCTTCGCTGAGCTGGTTGGTCATCATCCGCGCCCGGATCGGTGCAGCCAGGTCCGGGAACACGCGCAGCTGCTTGCGTGCCAGTGCTCGGGTGGCGTCGACGTGCTCGCGCAGGCGGCTGGCGGTTTCTTCCTCCGGCCCGCGCAGGCCGCCGAGTGCCTCGATGGCGACCAGCCGTTCGATGCGATCACTGACCGCTGCGGTGAGGCTGGCGATGCCGGCACCCATTGAATGGCCCATCAGGGTGAACCGGTCCCAGCCCAGCGCGTCGGCGACATCGAGTACGTGGGTGATCGCCGCCGGCGTGGTGTACACCGCACCGGTAGGCAGATGCGCGCTGTGGCCGTGTCCGGGCAGGTCGATCGCCACCAGGTCCAGTTGCGGCAGATGCGGCGCCAGCGGTACGAAGCTGGCCGCATTGTCGAGCCAACCGTGCAGGGCCAGCACGCGCGGTCCGTCGCCCGCACGGCGCAGGCCGGCGACGCGGACGCCTGCGACCTGCAGTTCAAACGGCTGCAGGGTCATGCCAGCGAGGCCACGGCCAGCCGAGCCAATGCGCGTGCGTGTTCCGGTTCGGCGTTGAGGCAGCGGATGTAGCGCATCTGTGCGCCGCGCTCAGCCAGTGTTTCGGTGAAGCCCATCGCGACTTCTTCCAGTGTTTCCAGGCAGTCGGTGGCAAAGCCGGGGCAGACCACGTCGATCTGTTTTACCCCAGCCTCGGCCAGTTCCCACAGGCTGGGTTCGGCGTAGGGCTGCAGCCAGCGTTCGCGGCCGAAGCGCGACTGGTAACCCATCTGCCAGTCGTCCGCGCCCAGGCCCAGTGCTGCGGCGATCGCGCGCGCACTGGCCTCGCAGCGCTGCGGATAGGGATCGCCGGCATCGGCAAGGCGCTGCGGAATGCCATGGAAGGAGAACATCAGCTTCTGGCCGCGACCCTGCTGCTGCCAGTAGCGTTGGATCGAGCCGGCAACGGCGGCGACCCAGTCCGGATCGATCGAATAGTCCTGCACCAGGCTCACGGTGACCTGTGGGTTCCTGCGCTGCCAGGCATCCACACGATCCTCGACCGAGGCCGTGGTGGTGGTCGAATACTGCGGATACAGCGGCAATACCACGATGCGGCGCACGCCCTCGGTGGCCAGCCGATCCAGTTCGGTGGTGAGCGCGGGTTCGCCGTAGCGCATCGCGTGGCGTACGCGCAGCGTCGGCAGCAATGCTTGCATCGCCTGCGCCAACTGGCGGGTGTGGACCATCAGCGGCGAGCCTTCCGGCAGCCACACCTGGGCGTACTTGGCGGCTGAACGGCTGCTGCGCAGCGGCAGTATCAGACCGCGCAGCAAGGGCTGCCACAGCAGTGCCGGCAGCGAGACCACGCGCCGGTCGGACAGAAATTCGGCCAGATAACGGCGAACGGCGGGAGCCGTCGGCGTCTCGGGCGTGCCTAGGTTGACCGCCAGTACGGCGGTATCGGGTGCGTCGAGCATGGGCGGTATTGTCGCCGATTCCATCGTCACGTCGGCATGCAGGGTTCGGATGGATGTCATCGATAAGGCCAACATGAGCAGGCAACGCTCATTGGGGATTCATCACAACACTACTAATTTCAGTCACTTGCTATATCTTCCTATGGACTGACTTCTGGAGCCTGCCATGCGTCGCCCGATCCAAGCCCTGCTGATCGCCGCCAGCCTGCTGTCCAGCCAGGCCATGGCCGGACCGCAGGAAGACCAGCGCGCCCGCAACGCGGTGCGTGTACTGGCTGAAATCCAGGGAATCCCTGAACAGGGCATTCCGGACAAATTGCTCGACGAAGGCCGCGCGGTCATCGTCATTCCCGACACGATCAAG
This sequence comes from Stenotrophomonas sp. GW821-FHT02D01, assembly GCF_059421765.1. Classification (NCBI taxonomy): domain Bacteria; kingdom Pseudomonadati; phylum Pseudomonadota; class Gammaproteobacteria; order Lysobacterales; family Lysobacteraceae; genus Stenotrophomonas; species Stenotrophomonas sp. GW821-FHT02D01. The sequence goes on along the minus strand of NZ_JBWKVP010000004.1, from coordinate 422,697 downwards.
GCCGGTCTGGTGATCGGCGGCCGTCGTGGCCACGGCCTGATGTCGGTGCGCATGCCCAATGGTGCGTGGTCGAACCCGGTATTCATCAAGCTCACCGGCGGCAGCATCGGCTTCCAGGCCGGTGTGCAGTCCTCCGACGTGGTGCTGGTGTTCCGCAACGACCGCAGCCTGGACAATCTGGTCAACGGCAAGTTCACCCTCGGCGCCGATGCCGGTGTGGCCGCCGGTCCGGTCGGCCGCAATGCCGCCGCCGCCACCGATGGCCAGCTGAAGGCCGAGATCTGGTCGTGGTCGCGCGCCCGCGGCCTGTTCGCCGGCGTAGCCCTGGATGGTGCGATCCTGCAGATCGACGATGCTGCCAACCTTGATGCCTACGGCAGCAACACCACCCCGCGGATGATCTTCGAGGGCCGCGCGGCTGGCTCGCCGTCAATGGATGTGGTCGCTTTCCGCGATCGCCTGGAAGAGGCCACCTACGCGGCGCGCAACAACCGCAATGGCGGCAATGACGCACCGCGTCCGGCGGCCGCTGCAGCGCCTGCCCCGCAGCCTGTTCAGGCAGCGCCAGCGGCGCCTGCTGAAGCGACCACGGCGCCGCTGCAGGCCGTTCCGCAGACCCCGCCGCCGGCCCAGCAGGGTTTCCAGCCGGTCAACGACGGTGAAATCCGCACTGAAACACTGGGCAACAACTGACTTTCGTCACGCGCGCCGGCTAACAGCCGGTGCGCTATGCTCGGCAATCTGATCACTAACGTAACGAGCGACTTATGGGCAGTTTCAGCATCTGGCATTGGTTGGTCGTGCTCGCCATCGTCCTGCTGGTGTTCGGCACCAAGCGCCTGACCAGTGGTGCCAAGGACCTCGGCTCGGCGGTCAAGGAATTCAAGAAGGGCATGCACGACGACGACAAGCCGAACGCACAGTTGGGCGATGAGTCGCGCAGCCAGGACGCCTCGCGCACCGCGCAGGACGAGCACGACCGCAAGCCGCGTTGATCCGGAGCGGTTGCGGTGTTTGATATCGGCTTCAGCGAACTGCTGGTGATCGCGGTTGTCGCCTTGGTGGTGCTCGGTCCTGAGCGCCTGCCCAAGGCGGCCCGCTTCGCCGGACTGTGGGTACGCCGCGCGCGTAATCAATGGGATTCGGTCAAGCAGGAACTGGAACGCGAACTGCAGGCCGAAGACATCAAGCGGCAGATGCAGGACGTGCGCCAGGGCATGCAGGACACCGAGAACCAGCTGCGTGCCAGCGGCGAAGCCATGCGCCGCGAAGCCGAACAGATGCAACAGCACAGCGACACGCTGGCGCAGCAGGTGCGTGCACCGGCCCCGGCCGAACAGCCCCCACATCTGGCGGATGCGACCGAGCCAGTGGTGGCGTCGACTGAAGGTGCAGCCATTGCGCCCGCCACCGCTGAAGCTGCGGGCGATGCCGTTGCTGATACCGCGACCGAAACGCCCGCGCGCACGGAGCGCCCGTCATGAGCGAACACGACTTCGGCGAAAGTTCGCTGGTGGAACACCTGGTTGAACTGCGCTCGCGCCTGGTGCGTGCGCTGCTGGGGCTGGGCGTTGTGCTGCTGGGCCTGCTGCCGTTTACCCAGAAGCTTTACAACGCACTGGCCGAGCCGCTGATCTCGCAGTTGCCCAATGGGCAGACGATGATCGCCACCAACCCGGCCGGCGCCTTCTTCGCGCCGTTGAAGCTGACGTTCTTCGTGGCCTTGTTCGTGGCCGTGCCATGGCTGCTGTACCAGCTGTGGGCCTTCGTCGCGCCGGGCCTGTATGCACGCGAGAAGCGCCTGGCGATGCCGTTGCTGGTCTCCTCGGTGCTGCTGTTCTACACCGGCTGCGCCTTTGCCTATTTCCTGGTGCTGCCGGCGGTCTTCCACTTCCTCACCACCTTCAGCCCGGAAGTGATCGCGATCACGCCGGATGCGAATGCCTACCTGGACTTCGTGCTGGCGATCTTCTTCGCCTTCGGCGGCAGCTTCGAGCTGCCGGTGGCGATGGTGATCCTGGTGCTGCTGGGCTGGATCACGCCGCAGCAGTTCAAGGAAGGACGCGGTTACGCGATCGTCGGCATCTTCGTGCTCGCTGCGATCCTGACTCCGCCGGACGTAGTGTCGCAGCTGATGCTGGCGATCCCGATGTGCCTGCTGTACGAGCTGGGCATCCACGCCGCGCGCTGGCTGGTGCCGTCTTCGGTGGTCAAGAAGCCTGCTGCCTGATTCCTGGTAGCGCCGGGCATGGCCCGGCGCTACCGTTGAGCCCCGCTCAGGCGTGGAAGACGTCGTTGGCAGGCGGCGACTGCGGCACCGGCGGTGCGCCGCGGCTGCCGCGATGCACGAACATCTGCTTCCAGGCCGAATAGACCGCGCCGACATACAGCGGCATCAGCACCGTGGTGAACACCAGCTGCGCGATGAATGCCGCCGCCAGCGGGCCGCCCAGCAGCATGCCGAGCTGGACCACGATCACGAACAGCACATAGACGCAGAACGCGGCGATCAGGCCGAGCACGGTGAACACGGCGGTGGCGCCGATGTTCTCGATGCAGCCCTGCAGGCTCAGGCGCAGCGCGTGCATGCCGCTCTGGCGGTCGAACACCACCAGTGCCGGCTGGGTGAACATCGCCAGGGTCAGCGCCACGGCGGTGCAGAACACCAGCAGCATCCACAGCGCGATGCGCTGCGCGGGCAGGTTGGCGACCAGTTCGGCGGCGGTTTCCGGGCTGATCTGCTGCCCGCTGCGGCCGAGTTCCTGCATCTTGGTCATGGTGTCGCTGAAGGCGGTGAAGCCCTCGCGGCCGATCATCAGGTACAGCAGCGCGCCCAGCAGCAGCACGGCCAGCACCTGGATCGCCAGCGGCACCAGCAGGTGGCTGACACGGCGGTCGCGGATCGGCTGCAGCAGATGGGTGGCCAGGCCGGGACGGCCCTGGTCGATCTCACCCATGGCGTACAGCATGCCGCCGAACATCACCGGTGAAATCACCAGCGTCATCATCTGCAGGGCCAGGCCGGCGGTGCCGGGCAGCATCGTCCCCAGCAGGGTGACCACCCAGTTCACCAGCAGCCAGGTCAGGCCGATCCGGGCCAGCTGCAGCGGCGCACGCCGATACAGCGAGAACGTATCCAGCAACCACTGGGCGCCCGCCGAGGCTGGCAGCTTGCGAATCTCTTTCATGGACATCCGGGGAGGGACAGGAGGGGCCGGGCGGTATGCCCGTGCCGCCGATTATCCCTGTTTTGCCACCGGCTGGGCTGAAGACAGCCGGGCCTGGCGGACAAAGCGCCGCAACAGCTGGCGCGCCAGCGGCGCGGCGCTGACCGCGCGCTCGATGCTGCGCGCGCAACCGCCATGACGGCCGATGCAGTCGGCGCGTGCGCGCACATAGCCACGCATGTGGTGGGTGGCAAATTCCGGATGGAACTGCACGCCCCAGGCCTGGCGGCCCCAGCGGAAGGCATGGCAGCCATCCAGCGGCGAGCGCGCCAGCACGGCGGCACCCTCGGGTACGCGCAGCACGGTCTGCAGATGGGTGGCGTGGGCCGCGAAGTGGCTCGGCAGGCCCTGGAACAACGGGTCCTGCGCGGCCTGCGGGTCCAGTGCCAGTTCAATCGTTCCCGATTCGCGCCCCGCGGGGTTGTAGGCCACTTCGCCGCCCAGCGCGTGGGCCAGCAGCTGGTGGCCGTAGCAGATGCCGAACACCGGCACGTCGTCGTGCGCGGTCTGCCGCAGCCAGTCGGCACTGCGTTCGCTCCATTCGGCGTGGTCGGTGACGAAGGCGGCCGAGCCGGTTACCAGCACGCCGGCGAACTGGCGTGGATCGGGCAGGTCGGCGCCATGCTCGACGTCAACCACGACGGTCTCGTGTTCTTCCAGGCCGGCGGCGACCCGGATCCAGTGCGGAAAGCGCCCGTAGCGGCGCAACGACGGCACGGGGCGGCCGGTTTCAAGGATCAGGAAGGGCGCTGGATTCATCCGGGGGAGGCAGTACGGACAGGACTTCCTCGATTGTAGTCAGCCCCTGTGCCACCTTTTCAAGCCCGGCCTGGCGCAGGGTTCGCACTCCTTCAGCACGCGCGGCACGGTTGAAACCGGCCAGATCCATGTCCGCACGGATCAGCCCGCGCAGGCGCGAGCCCAATGGCAGCAACTCATACAGGCCGATGCGGCCGAGGAATCCGGTGCGCCGGCACTCCAGGCAACCGACCGGCCGACAGGGCGTGGCGGCATCTGGATATGCAGCTTCGCTATCAGCCAGTACTGCCCAATCGGCCCGGCCGAGGGTGTGCGGCTGCTTGCAGTGCGGGCACAGGGTGCGCACCAGGCGCTGGGCGAGGATGCCGTTGACGGTGGATGACAGCAGGTAATGCGGTACGCCCAGGTCGAGCAGGCGGGTGATGGCCGAGGGCGCGTCGTTGGTGTGCAGGGTGGACAGCACCAGGTGGCCGGTCAGCGAGGCCTGCACGGCCATCTGCGCGGTTTCCAGGTCGCGGATCTCGCCGATCATGATGATGTCCGGGTCCTGCCGCAGCAAGGTGCGCACACCGCTGGCGAAATCCAGGTCGATGTTGGTCTGCACCTGCATCTGGTTGAATTCCGGCGCGATCATCTCGATCGGGTCTTCCACCGTGCATACGTTGACGTCCGGCGTGGCCAGCCGCTTCAGGGTGGAATACAGGGTGGTGGTCTTGCCCGAACCGGTCGGGCCGGTGACCAGCACGATGCCGTGCGGGCGCTCGACCAGGGCGGTCCAGCCGGCCGCTTCCTGCGGGCTGAAGCCGAGCTGGTCGATGCTCTTGAAGGCCGCTTCCGGGTCGAAGATGCGCATCACGCATTTCTCGCCGAAGGCGGTCGGCATGGTCGACAGGCGCATTTCCACTTCACGGCCGCCGGGCGAGCGGGTCTTGATGCGACCATCCTGCGGGCGCCGGCGCTCGGCCAGGTCCATGCGTCCGAGCACCTTGATACGGCTGACCACGGCGGTCATCACCGCCGGTGGCACTTCGAACACCTTGTGCAGCACGCCGTCGATGCGGAAGCGCATGCGGCCCATTTCGCGGCGGGGCTCCAGATGGATGTCCGAGGCGCGCTGCTCGTAGGCGTACTGCAGCAGCCAGTCGACGATGTGCACGATGTGCTGGTCGTCGGCATTGACGTCGCCGGTGCGGCCCAGTTCGACCAGCTGCTCGAAGCTGGGCAGGGTGGTGCTGGCCTCACCCCGTACGTCGCCACGGGCACCGCGCACCGAGCGGGTGACGCCGAAGAACTCCATGGTGTAGCGGTGCAGGTCCAGCGGATTGACCACCGCCAGCTCGATGCGAAGGCGGGTCAGGTGCTGCAGGTCGCGCAGCCATTCCTGTGCCAGCGGCTCGCTGGTGGCCACCAGCACGCGTTCGCCATCCACCGCCAGCGGCAGGAAGCGATGGCGGCGCGCGTAGGCGTGCGAGGCCACGGCGGTGACCGAGGCGACGTCGACCCGGGTCGGATCGATGCGCAGGTAGCGGCTGCCGGTACGCTGGGCCAGCCACTCGGTGAGGCGTTCCAGATTGAGGTCGCCGCCGTCGCTGGCGGCCAGCTTGAGGTTGGACAGCAGCACCAGTGGATGCACTTCACTGGCATTGCGGGCGCCCTGTGCGGAAAAACGGATGCGCTCGCGCTCGTGCGCAGCCACCACGCCGTCGGCCAGCAGGGCCGCCGCAACCTGTTCGAACTGCAGGCGACCGGGCGGCAACGGTGCCGCTCCAGGCTCGCCGGGCGTGCCCGTGGGCAGCCGATGTTCCATCCACCTGCTCCTTCCGGGTACGGAATGCCCCGCAGGTCGGCCGTTATACTAGCGCACCCCTTTGCCGGCCAAGACTCGTCCGCATGTCCGCGACCCCGACCGTTCCGATCACCTTCCAGGGCCTGATCCAGACCCTGAACCAGTTCTGGGCCCAGCAGGGCTGCGTGCTCATCCAGCCGCTCGACCTGGAGGTGGGCGCCGGTACGTTCCACCCGGCCACCTTCCTGCGTGCGATCGGTCCGGAAACCTGGAACGCGGCCTACGTGCAGCCGTCGCGGCGCCCGACCGATGGCCGCTACGGCGAGAACCCGAACCGCCTGCAGCGCTACTACCAGTACCAGGTGGCGATGAAGCCGGCACCGGACAACATCCAGCAGCTGTACCTGGATTCGCTGAAGGCGGTGGGCATCGATCCGCTGGTGCACGACCTGCGCTTTGTCGAGGACAACTGGGAATCGCCGACCTTGGGCGCCTGGGGCCTGGGCTGGGAAGTCTGGCTCAACGGCATGGAGGTGACCCAGTTCACCTACTTCCAGCAGGCCGGTGGCCTGGAGTGCCGGCCGGTGCTGGGCGAGATCACCTACGGTCTCGAGCGCCTGTGCATGTACCTGCAGAACTGCGACAACGTCTACGACCTGGTCTGGACCTACGGCCCGGATGGGCAGCCGGTGACCTACGGCGACGTCTACCACCAGAACGAGGTGGAGCAGAGCACCTACAACTTCGAATACGCCGACGTGGAAGAAATGTTCCACCGCTTCGATGCCTGCGAGCGCGAAGCACAGAAGCTGGTGGAAGTGAACCTGCCGCTGCCGGCCTACGAACAGGTGATGAAGGCCAGCCACACCTTCAACCTGCTCGATGCGCGCCGTGCGATCAGCGTGACCGAACGCCAGCGCTACATCCTGCGCGTGCGCGCGCTGGCCCAGGCGGTGGCCAAGGCCTACTACGAGCAGCGCGAGAAGCTGGGCTTCCCGGGCGCGAAGAAGGCCTGACGGCCCGTTCTCCCATCACGCGTTTCACCTACTACCCCAGGGGCGCCGGCCGCGTCGCGCGCTGCGCCCCCACCACAGGATCGAACCGATGAGCCACTTGTCTCCCCTGCTGATTGAACTGGGCACCGAAGAGCTGCCGGTCAAGGCACTGCCGGGCCTGGCCCAGGCCTTCTTCGACGGTGTTGTCGACGGCCTGCGCAAGCGCGGCGTGGAACTGGAGCTGGGCGATGCACGCCCGCTGTCGACCCCGCGCCGCCTGGCCGTGCTGCTGCCGGGCGTTGGCCTGGAGCAGCCGGAACAGCACAGTGAAGTGCTGGGCCCGTACCTGAACATCGCGCTGGACGCCGAAGGCCAGCCGACCAAGGCGCTGCAGGGGTTCGCGGCCAAGGCCGGGATCGACTGGAGCGCGCTGGAAAAGACCACCGACAACAAGGGTGAGCGCTTCGTGCACCGTGCGGTGACCCCGGGCGCGCGCACTGCTGCGCTGCTGCCGGAGATCCTGCGCGAGGCCATCGCCGGCATGCCCATTCCCAAGCCGATGCGCTGGGGCAACCACAGCTGGGGCTTCGCGCGCCCGGTGCACTGGCTGGTGCTGCTGCACGGCGGTGACGTGGTCGAGGCCGAACTGTTCGGCCTGAAGGCCGACCGCATGAGCCGCGGCCACCGCTTCCTGCACGACAAGACCGTGTGGCTGACCCAGCCGCAGGACTATGTGGAATCGCTGCGCGCGGCCTTCGTGCTGGTTGACCCGGCAGAGCGCCGCCAGCGCATCGTCGCCGAGGTGGAAGCCGCTGCAGCCACCGCCGGTGGCAGCGCACGCATCACCGAGGACAACCTGGAGCAGGTGGTGAACCTGGTCGAGTGGCCGTCGGCGGTGCTGTGCAGCTTCGAGCGCGCGTTCCTGGCGGTGCCGCAGGAAGCGCTGATCGAGACGATGGAGATCAACCAGAAGTTCTTCCCGGTGCTGGATGACGGCGGCAAGCTGACCGAGAAGTTCATCGGCATCGCCAACATCGAGTCCAAGGACGTGGCCGAAGTGGCCAAGGGCTACGAGCGGGTGATCCGCCCGCGCTTCGCCGATGCCAAGTTCTTCTTCGACGAAGACCTGAAGCAGGGCCTGCAGGCAATGGGCGAGGGCCTGAAAACGGTGACCTACCAGGCCAAGCTGGGCAGCGTGGCCGACAAGGTCGCGCGCGTGGTGTCGCTGGCCGAAGTGATTGCGCCGCAGGTCGGCGCCGATCCGCTGCTGGCCAAGCGTGCCGCGCAGCTGGCCAAGAATGACCTGCAGTCGCGCATGGTCAACGAGTTCCCGGAACTGCAGGGCATCGCCGGCCGCCACTACGCGGTGGCCGGTGGCGAATCGCCGGAGGTGGCGCTGGCCATCGACGAGGCCTACCAGCCGCGCTTCGGTGGTGATGACATCGCGCTGTCGCCGCTGGGCAAGGTGCTGGCGATCGCCGAGCGTGTGGACACCCTGGCCGGCGGTTTCGCCGCGGGCCTGAAGCCGACTGGCAACAAGGACCCGTTCGCCCTGCGCCGCAACGCGCTGGGCCTGGCCCGCACGATCATCGAGAGCGGCTTCGAGCTGGACCTGCGTGCGCTGCTGGCCAGCGCCAACGCTGGGCTGGCCGTGCGCAACGTGCAGGCCGACGTGGCCGAGCTGTACGACTTCATCCTCGACCGCCTGAAGGGCTATTACAGCGACAAGGGCGTGCCGGCCAGCCACTTCAACGCGGTGGCCGAGCTGAAGCCGGCCTCGCTGTACGACTTCGACCGCCGTCTGGACGCGATCGGGATCTTCGCGGCGCTGCCGGAAGCCGAGGCGCTGGCCGCGGCCAACAAGCGCATCCGCAACATCCTGCGCAAGGCCGAAGGCGATATTCCGGGCCAGATCGATGCGGCCCTGCTGCAGGAAGATGCCGAGCGCGCGCTGGCCGAAGCCGTGACTGCCGCCATCGACGATACCGGCGCCAGCCTGCACCAGAAGGACTACGTGGCCGTGCTGGCGCGCCTGGCCCGCCTGCGTCCGCAGGTCGATGCGTTCTTCGACGGGGTGATGGTCAATGCCGAGGATCCGGCACTGCGCGGCAACCGCTTGGCGTTGCTGACGATGCTGGGCGAGCGCTTGGGCAAGGTCGCGGCGATCGAGCACCTGTCGAGCTGAGATGGGGTGCCAGGCAAGCTTGGCACCCACCGGTAGTGCCGGCCGCTGGCCGGCACCGACGCGATGCCGATATTTCCGCATGCAGCCGCGATGATCGCCACAAAGGCGCGTATTTTGACCGCCACTTAACAACCGATCCGGATTGACGTGATGCATTTCGCATCGTCACCTTCGGTCGGTATGCTGTGCCGCATGCAGCCAACGAAATACGCCCTGCCGCTGATGGTCCTCTCGCTTTGCGCCACTTCCGTGGCCCATGCGCGCGGCACCATCGACAAGGTGGACATCAAGGGATTGGACAAGGGCGACGACGCCGCGATCATCGAGAACATCCAGGAATCGCTGTCGTTGTTCGACACGATCGGCAAGGAGCAGGGCGAGTCGCGCCTGGAATACCTGCTGTCACAGGCCGAGCGGCAGACCCGCCAAGCGCTGGAACCGTTCGGGTACTACAACCCGGTGATCAAGGTCGAGGCGCCCCGCCAGGACGAGCACGTCACCGTGCTGATCCATGTCGACAAGGGCCAGCCGGTGCTGGTGCGCCGCGAGCACATCGACATCACCGGTCCGGCGATGTACGACCAGTACCTGCAGGACGACCTGGCCGCGTTCAAGCCGCGCAAGGGCCAGCGCTTCGAACACACCCAGTACGAAGCCAGCAAGATCACCGTGACCCGGCGCCTGGCCGAGCGCGGCTACTTCGACGCCGACTACACCCAGCGCCAGGTGCAGATCACCCGCGCGGACAACGCTGCCGACATCGACCTGACCTGGGACAGCGGCCGCCGCTACAACATGGGCCCGGTGACCTTCGAGCAGAACTATTTCGACGACAAGCTGTTCGACCCGCTGGTGTACTGGGACCAGGGCAGCTACTTCCACGAAGGCAAGCTGGACCGCCTGCGCGAGTCGCTGACCAAGCTCGATTACTTCAGCGTGATCGACATCCAGCCGCGTCCGGACCAGGCCGATGAGAACGGCGAGGTGCCGGTTGATGTGAAGCTGACGCGGGCCAAGCGCAGCATCTATTCCTACGGTCTGAGCTACGGCAGCGAAAGTGGCGCCGGTGTGCGCGGTGGCCTTGAACGGCGCTACCTGAACAGCCGCGGCCACAAGATGAACACCCAGCTGGACTATGCGCAGAAGCGCAAGAGCCTGATCACCAGCTACCGCATCCCGGCGTTCAACTGGCTGGATGGTTGGTACACCTTCGCCGCCAGTGCCTATGACGAACAGACCGACTACATCGATCTGCGCAACTTCAAGCTGATCGCCAGCCGCAGCGGCGAGATCAACGAGAACTGGACCGCCATCGCCTCGATCAACGCGCTGCGCGAGCGCTGGCGCTATGCCTCGGGCACCGAATTCACCGATGCGGTCTACAACACGTCCACGCTGGTCTACCCGCAGATCGTGGCCGACTACGTGAAGGTGGACGACGAGCTGTTCCCGCGCAGCGGTATCAGCGGCACCGCGACGGTGCGTGCCGGCGTCGAAGGCGTCGGTTCGGACACCAGCTTCGTGCAGGCCAATGCCGTGCTGCGCTGGTACATCCCGGTGGGGCCGACCAATCGCCTGATCCTGCGCGGCGAAGGCGGCACCACCTGGACCAGTGACCTGGTGGCGATGCCGCCCAGCCTGCGCTACTTCGCCGGTGGCGACCGCAGCATCCGCGGCTATGCCTACCGTGAGGTCGGCCCGCGTACGCCGAAACCGGACAAGTACGCGCTCGGTGCCAAGCACCTGGTGGTCGGCTCGGCCGAATACGAGCACTACTTCAATGGCGGCCCGTGGGGTGCAGCGGTGTTCGTCGATACCGGCAGTGCTTTCGATACCAACATCGATCTGCATACCGGCGTCGGCTTCGGCGTGCGCTGGAAATCGCCGGTGGGACCGGTGCGGGTGGATATCGCGCATGGCCTGAACAACCCTGATTCGCAGTTCCAGCTGTACCTCAACATCGGAGCGGACCTGTGAGCACGCCCGCACCGACTCCGTCGCCGAACACGCCGCCGCGCCGCGTGCGCTTCTACCGTCGTCGCCGTTTCTGGGCATGGTCCGGCGCGGGCGTGGTCGGCCTGGTGCTGGTCGCCCTGCTGGCCGTGTACTGGCTGCTGCAGACGGTGGCCGGCCGCGATGTGCTGCTGGCGCAGGTGGTGGCGCGCCTGCCGGTGGGTGCCAGCTTCACATGGGACAAGGTCGACGGCCCGGTGGCCGGACCACTGACCCTCTACAACGTCGACTTCCGCTACGACGACATCCATTTCCACGCCGAGCGCGCGCACCTGGAGCCGGACCTGCGCCCGCTGCTGGGCCGCAAGCTGCTGCTGGACAAGCTGGAACTGACCAACGCCACGCTCAACCTGGCCAAGAGCGATGAGCCGTTCAAGCTGCCGTCGTGGCCCGATTCGCTGCCGCAGATCGAAATGCCGCTGGCGATCCAGGCCGATGTGATCGCCATCGACAGTTTCCGCATCAGCCAGGCCAACGAGCCGGTGATCGACATCAGCCGCGTGCGCGGTGGCATCGAGATCGCCAACGGCGAGTTCCAGGCGCGCAAGCTGGTGGTGGACAGCGACATGGGTAATTTCACTGCCCAGGGCCGCTACATCCCGGCCAAGGACTACGACACCGACGTCACCGTCACCGCCGTGCTGCCGGCACCGCGCGGGCGTACCGCGGCCACGGTCGGCCTGGTCGCGCGCGGTGATCTGGCGCATATGGAAGTGGCGTTGGCCGGTCGCGCACCGAAGCCGCTGCACGCGATGCTGGTGTTCGATGGCCGCACCGATCCGACCTGGAACGCGACCGTACGCAGCGACGAGCTGGACTTGGCGCTGTTGTCGCCGGCATTGGCCAGCTCGGCCATCGCGCCGCTGGCATTGGACTTCACCGCCTCCGGCAAGGGCGGCAACGCCAACCTGCATGGCCGGGTGAAGCAGGGTGAGCAGGAACTGGAGCTGGCGCCCTCGGTGGTTTCGCTGCAGGACCAGGTGCTGAAAGTCTCGCCGCTGGTGGTCAAGGGCCTGGGCGGCGAAGCACGCCTGGAAGGTACCGCCGATTTCAGCCAGGAAGACCAGCAGAAGCTGAACTTCTCGGTGATCGCGCAGGACCTGACCTGGGTGCCGGCACCGGACCCGAACACCGCCGGCAGTTCGCCGGTGCCGGTGACGCTGAAGGAAGCGCGCTTTGGACTGGCCGGTACCTTGAAGGCGTGGGCGGCGATCGGCCGTGCCGATGTCGAGCGCGAAAAGCAGAAGGCGCAGCTGCGCTTCGATGTGCGTGGCAACGATCAGGCTGCGGAGATCCGCGAACTGCAGGCGCAGACCCCGGGTGGCCAGCTGCAGGTCGAAGGCAAGGTGGCCTGGGCACCGCAGCTGGACTGGGATGCCAAGGCCACGCTGAAGGATTTCGACCCGGGCTACTTCGCACCGGGCTGGGATGGTCGTCTGTCCGGCAATCTCGCGTCCAAGGGGCGTCAGTTGCCGCCGCCGGCCAACGCGCCGCCGGGCACTGCGGGCACGCTGGAGGCCACGGTGGACCTGCCGTCGCTGAAGGGCATCCTGCGCCAGCGCAATGTGGATGCCCAAGGCAAGTTCGCCCTGCAGGGTGAACAGGGCCAGGGTGAATTGAAACTGGCCGTCGGCAGCAGCCGGGTGACCGCCTCCGGCAAGGTCGGCGACCGCCTGGACATCGACGCGCGCTTCGAGCCGCTGCAGCTGAGCGATCTGCTGCCCGGCGCCGATGGTGGCCTGCGTGGCCAGGTGCAGGTGAAAGGCCCGCGCGATGCACCAGACATCACTGCAGATCTGGTCGGCAACAATCTCAACTGGGACGGCTATGGCGCTGAAAGCCTGAGCATCAAGGGCCGCCTGCCGTGGCGTGGCGACAGTGGCACGCTGGCGATACAGGGCCAGCAGGTCAATGCCGGCATGCTGCTGGAACGCTTGAACATCGATGCGCAGGGCAGTGTCTCCAACCTGCGCCTGGCCGCACAGACACGCAACGAACTGGGCGCGATCGAGCTGCAGGGCAGCGTGCGCCAGCAGGGCGAGCCATGGCGTGGCGAACTGGCCGCGCTGCGCATCGCACCGGTGAAGGGCGATGCGTGGGCACTGCGTGCGCCCGCGGCATTCGCCATCAACGGCAGCAACTACACGCTGGGCGAAACCTGCCTGGGTGCTGCGACCGGTGGCGCCCTGTGCGCGCATGCCAACTGGCCGCGCGAAGGCTTGGTGGTGCGCGGCGATGCGTTGCCGTTGGCGCTGGTGCAGCCGTGGTTGCCGCCACAGTCCGGCCGGCGCATCTACCTGCGTGGCGAACTCAACCTGGACGCGCAGATCCGTCCGCGTGGCAACGCATGGGAAGGTCATGTGGAAGTGCGTTCGGCCGAAGGTGGCGTACGCCTGGGCGAGAACCGCAACACCAGCCTGGCCGATGCCAACCGTGGCGAGCTGGTGCGCTATGACCAGTTCTCGCTGAAGCTGGACATGACCCCGGCCAGCATCAAGGGCTATCTGGGCATGGGCTTCCAGGGCAACGGCTTCGTTGATGCGAAGATGCAGACTGGTTGGGAACCGAGTGCGCCGCTCAACGGCGAGCTCTACCTCAACATGTCGCGCCTGTACTGGCTGGAACTGTTCTCGCCGGATGTGGTGCGCCCGACCGGGCTGATTGAAGGCCACGTGAGCCTGCGTGGCACGCGCGGGCAGCCGTCGCTGGGCGGTGATGCGCAGCTGAGCAACTTCAAGGGCGAGTTCCCGGCGCTGGGCCTGACCTTCGACCAGGGCAAGGGCAGCTTCGTCGCCCAGCCCGATGGGTCGGCCAAGATCACCGCACAGGCGAATTCGGGCAAGGGCACGCTGTATGTCGACGGCGGCCTGTCCTGGTTCGGCGATGCACAGCCGCTGCAGCTGAAGATCCACGGCGAGAATGTGCTGCTGTCCAATACCAGCGAGCTGCGCATCATCGCCAATCCCAACCTGGACTTCACCCTGGCCAAGGCCGCGATGGAGCTGCGCGGAACGGTGCACGTGCCCGAGGCCGACATCGATCTGGAGCGCCTGGACCGTGGCACCTCGGTGTCCGAGGACGTGGTGGTGCTGGACCCGGCCGATCCGGAAGAGTCGCGCACCTCGCCGCTGGACATGGAGTTGGCCGTCAGCCTGGGCGACAAGGTCAAGATGAGCGGCTTCGGCCTGAAGGGCGCGCTGACCGGCAAGATGCAGGTCTGGGCCAAACCCGGTCGCGAGATGACCGCCAACGGTGGCCTGGAAGTCAGTGGCCGCTACAAGGCCTATGGCCAGGACCTGACCATCACCCGCGGCAACCTCAACTGGAACTACAACGCGGTGTCCGACCCGCGCATCAATATCCGCGCCGAGCGCCGGATCGGTGATGTCACCGCCGGCATCGACGTGACCGGGCGCGCGCAGCAACCGCGCGCCGATGTCTGGTCCGATCCGGCGATGTCGCAGTCCGAAGCACTGGGTTACCTGGTGCTGGGGCGCAGCCTGACCGGTGCCAGCAGCGACCAGACCCAGCAGGTGAACGCCGCATCGGCCGCGCTGTCGGCGGGCAGTGGCCTGCTGGCTTCGCAGCTGGGGGCCAAGCTCGGCCTGGACGATGCCGGCGTCAGCCAGTCGCGCGCGCTGGGCGGCTCGGTGATCGGTGTGGGCAAGTACATTTCGCCCAAGCTGTACGTGGGCTACGGCGTATCGCTGGTCGGTGCCGGTTCGGTGATCACCCTGAAGTACCTGCTGCGCCGCGGCTTCGACGTGGAAGTGGAATCGAGCACGGTGGAAAACCGTGGCTCGTTGAACTGGCGGCGGGAGAAGTAGAGCCACGCCATGCGTGGCTGCGGGGACGCCGGGGCGAGCCCGGCGCCGCCTGCTAGCGTCGCGCGCTTTCTGCGCGGCTGCGGCGGTCCTGTGCGAACTCCCACAGCCAGTATCCCAGTACCAGCACGATGCCTGCTTCGGCCAGGAACAGCGACAGCATCAGGAGCACGGCATAGCGGATCCTGAAATCGATCCGGTAGCCGACCCGTCGCCACCACCGCGCGACGGAGAGCGCCAGCGCGGGGAAGATCATCAGGGTTCCCTCGACGCGTTGCCCCAGGCCATGGATCAGCACCAGGCTGGCGATGGCCATCATCGGCGCAGGCAGTGTCAGCAGAAGGCCGAAGCGCGTGTGGCTGTGATCCAGGGTGAGCTGACGTACGCTCCAGCGAAGCAACGGCCACAGCACTCCGATCAGGGCGAATGCGGTGCATATGCCGATGGCGGCCAGACCATATTCGGACATGTCGCGGTCCAGGCCATCAAGCAGCGCCATGAACGTGAACGGCAACGGCAGCATGGCGGCAAGCGCGCCGATCAGGATCCCGCGCAGCATCCCCAGCAGGCAGCGCCAGCGGTTGATCTGGCTCACGTCCACGAGGCTGCGCCAGAAGGCGACCTGGCGTGGATCCCAGGAGACAGGCAACTGCTCGAAGCCGTTCTGCTCAAGCGCATCCATCATCCTGTTGGCGTCGGTTACATGGTCGGGCAGCACGGCCCGCCACAGCGCCCACCCTGCGTGCCAGGGCTTGGACAGATAGCGCAGGCAGCGTTCAGCGGTGGCCTGTGCCATCTGCAGGCTGCCTTCCCGATGCAGGGCGGCGTTGATCTGCGTCGGATCGCCAGACTGCACTGCCCAGCGACGATGCGTGCGTGTGCGGATCGCCTCCAACCTGTCCGGGTCCACGCCGTCGTGCACGTCATCCCAGCCGAAGCAGCGCACCAGCAGCGACATGTTGGCCGCGCAGACACCGTCCCCGGTGCGCACCAGCTCATCCAGCAGCGCCTGGCCAACGAGCGGCTTGTAGCGCAGCGACCACAGGATGGGCGTGGCCTCGAGCCAGGGACCGAACGCATCGGCCGGCGACAGGCGTGCCTCGCAGAGGATGCGCTGTGCGTTCGCCGGTACGTCCACCCCACCGTCAGGTTCCACCGGCGGCTGCGTGCGCAACAACACCGGCGTCCCCTGCGGGGGACGCGGCGGGGAGTATTCGCCTACCCCCGGCGTCGGCTGCTGCGCGCTGAAAGCCATCGCTTCAAGCGCGCCATCGGCTTCGGCCCATGCGTGATCCAGGCCATCGTCAGCGGTCGATTCGGCCCGCACCCAGTCCAGCGCAGCCTGGTAGGCCTGGTGCAGGTGCTGGAAGGCAACCGGATCATCGTCGGGACGGGTTACCCGCAGGCGCTTTGCGTAGGCGCGCTTGATCGCACGCTCGTCGGCATCCGCGTCCAGTTCCAGAACGTCCAGGCCCCAGCTCATTCGCCGGCCTCCAGTGCATCAAGCGCGTACGCAAGCTCGCGGCGCTGGCGATCGATGAGCGTCGTGTCCTGGCCCTCCAGCGCGTGCCGGAACTGCGCCAGCCACGTCTGCAGGGGCTCGCGCTGGTGGATGAGCTCCTCGTACAGGCGTTCAGCGCGGGCGATGATGGCCAGGTTCTGCTGCGCGTCGCGCGGGTGGATCTTGAGAGCCTGCAGCGCCTGCAGGCGTTGCTGGATTTCTTCCGGCGTCAACAGGCCCGGATTCTGCTCCAGCACCAGTTCGTGCCGCCGGCCTGTAGCGTCCTCGGTCACTTCCACCTGCAGCAGCCCGTTGATGTCGTAGGTGAAGCGGGTCGTGACGCCGCGCTCATGCAGCGGACCACGGTGGGTCAGCGGCACATTCAGTTCACCCAGTTTGATGTTGCGGTCCACCGTCGGGCTCTCGCCCTGGAACACGTCGATGCGGACGGCCTGCTGCTGTTCATGCAGAGGGTAGAAACGGTCCTCGCGGCTGACCGGCACGACGGTGTTGCGCTGGATGATCGGGTGGAAATAGCCGCTGCGTTCGCCGCCGGAGGCATCACGGCGGGATACCTGGGTTCCCAGCGTATAGGGGCAGACGTCGGTCAGCACCACCTCGCGCAGCGATTCATCCCGTGCCTTCAGGCCGGCCGCGACCGCCGCGCCCAGCGCAATGGCCTCGTCGGGATGGATATGGCGCAGCGGCAGCCTGCCGAAGATGCGGGTGGCCAGCTTGCTGATCATCGGCATGCGCACCGCGCCGCCGACCAGCACGATGTCATCCAGCGCGTCGGGCTTGAGCCGGGCATCGCGGATGGCACGTTCGACGGGGGTCCGCATGCGCTGCAGCAGGGGTTCGCACAGGGACGCATAGCGTGCTTCATCCAACTGCCAGGTGCGCTCTGCACCGGCCAGGGGCAGATGCAGGCGGGCCTGGCCCTGCACGCTGAGCTCGCGCTTGAACACCTCCAGCCGTCGCAGCAGCTGGGCCTGTTCCGCCGCCGACAGGTCGCTGGCAGCGATGCCCAGTTCAGCGTGGAATGCCTGCACCAGGACCTGCAGGAAGTCCTCTCCGCCAAGATAGTTGTCACCGGCGCTGGCATGGACCTCGACCACGCCGTCGAAGATTTCCAGGACCGACACGTCGAACGTCCCGCCCCCCAGATCCAGTACCAGGATGCGGCTCTCTTCGTCGCGCTGCTGCAGGCCATAGGCCAGTGCGGCGGCGGTGGGCTCGTTGATCAGGCGCTCGACCCGGATGCCGGCCAGCTCTCCGGCGATCCGCGTCGCCTTGCGCTGCGCATCGGAAAAATAGGCCGGCACACTGATGACCGCCTCCTCCACCCGGTGCCCGAGTGCTGCCTCGGCGTCGGCCAGCAGCGAGCGCAGCACCAGGGCCGA
Source organism: Stenotrophomonas sp. GW821-FHT02D01 (assembly GCF_059421765.1). Lineage (NCBI taxonomy): Bacteria > Pseudomonadati > Pseudomonadota > Gammaproteobacteria > Lysobacterales > Lysobacteraceae > Stenotrophomonas > Stenotrophomonas sp. GW821-FHT02D01. The sequence continues at coordinate 405,004 of NZ_JBWKVP010000004.1, read as the reverse complement.
CAGCTCCTCGGCGCGGAAGGTGCGGTTGCCCAGACGGGTTTCGCGGTCGCTGCCCATCCACCGCTTGAAGTGCGCCACGCTCAACTGGGGATGGCTGACCAGACGATCGCGGGCGGGCTGCCCCACCAGCACGGTGTCGTTGTCGAGGCTGACCACGGATGGGGTGAGCAGCTCGCCATGCGCGTTGGGGAACAAGCGCGGCCCGTCCGGCGCGTGGATGCCGATGAGGGAGTGGGTGGTGCCAAGATCGATACCGACGATCATCTGCGGACGTCCGATGTGCAGAAAGGGCGCAATTGTAGGAACGCTGGGCGGGCCTGACTATCGGGCGTTGCCCGACAGCGCCCCAGCGGCTATGGTCCCGGGCTGTTCTGTCGTACCGGATTGCCTCATGTCGCCACGCAAAGCCCTCCCCACCGCCCTGGCCCTGGGCCTGACCCTCGCCGCTGGCGCCCACGCCGATGAAGGCATGTGGATGCCGACCCAGCTGCCGGAGCTGGCCAAGCCGCTGCAGGCGGCTGGCTTCAAGGGCAACCCGGCCGATCTGGCCAACGTGACCGCGCCGCCGCTGAGTGCGGTCGTGCGTGCCGGCGGTGGCACCGGCTCGTTCGTGTCGGCCGATGGCCTGCTGCTGACCAACCACCACGTGGCGATGGGCGTGATCCAGTACAACAGCTCGCCCGAGCACAACTTCATCAACGATGGCTTCATCGCCAAGGGTCGCGCCGACGAGCGTCCGGCCAATCCGGACTTCCGCGTGCTGGTCACCGTCGGCTTCGACAAGGTGACCGACCAGGTGCTGGCACAGGCCAAGGGCAAGACCGGCCGCGCGTACTTCGACGCGGTGGATGCAGCCAGCAAGCAGATCGTGGCCGAGTGCGAGAAGGACGGCAGCGTGCGCTGCTCGGTGGCCAACATGTATTACGGCACCGACTTCTACCGCATCGCCCAGCTTGAGCTGAGCGACGTGCGCCTGGTCTATGCGCCGCCGCGCGCGATCGGCAACTACGGCGATGAGATCGACAACTTCATGTGGCCGCGTCACACCGGCGACTTCACCCTGCTGCGTGCCTACGTGGGCAAGGACGGCAAGCCGGCCGCCTACAGCAAGGACAACGTGCCCTACCAGGCACCGGCGCACCTGCAGATGTCGGTGGAAGGCCCGAAGGAGGGCGACTACGCGATGCTGGCCGGTTACCCGGGCATCACCTACCGCCATCGCACCGCCGCCGAATTCGCTGGCCAGATCGATACCGTGCTGCCGCGCCGGGTGTCGGTGTTCCAGCAGATGATCGACACCATCGAAGCGGCCAGTGCCAAGGATGCGCAGGCACGTACCCGTTATGCCTCGCAGCTGCAGTCGCTGAAGAACAACCGCAAGCGTGCTGCCGGTGAGCTGGAAGGGCTGCTGCGCAGCGATGCCAAGGCCCAGCGTGCGGCCGACGAGCAGGCGATGCTGGCCGCCACCGACCGCAAGTACCAGGGCGACATCAAGGCGCTGCTGGCCAACCTGTCGCAGGGCGCGGCGGTGGGCGAGCGCGACCTGCTGCTGGAGCAGATGGCCGGCCAGAGCCAGCTTCTGCGCTCGGCACTACTGCTGGAACGCCTGCGCATTGAATCGGCCAAGCCGGACGCGCAGCGCGAGACCGGCTACCAGCAGCGCGACCAGGCGATGATCGAAGGCGTGCTGAAGCAGGTGCAGCGCCGCTATGCACCCGAGGTCGAGAAGGCGCTGCTGACCACCCTGTTGACGCGCTACCAGCAGTTGCCGGATGCGCAGCGCGTGGCCGAGTTCGACACGGCGTTCGGCCGTACCCCGGCACAGCTGGCGCAGGCGCTGGACACGCTGTACGCCGGCACCCAGCTGGGTGACGAAGCGCAGCGTCTGTCCCGTTTCGCCGCTGCCCGCGAAGGCAAGGCGCTGGCCGCCGATCCGCTGATTGCCGTGGCCGGCCCGCTGGTGGCCGCGCAGCTGCGCATCGAAAACGAGAGCAAGACCCGCGAAGGCGAACAGCTGCGCCTGCGCCCGGCCTACATGCAGGCCTTGTTCGCCTGGCGTGCCAAGCAGGGCCGTGCGGTGTACCCGGATGCCAACCGCACCCTGCGCATCAGCTACGGCAAGGTGGAAGCGCTGCACCCGCGTGATGGCGTGACCTATTCGCCGGTGACCACGGTGGCCGGCATCGTCGAAAAGAACACCAACGCCTATCCGTTCGATGCACCCAAGCCGCTGCTGGCCGCGATTGCCAAAGGCGACTTCGGCAGCACCGCCGACCCCGCGCTGAAGACCCAGACGGTCAACTTCCTGACCAACCTGGACACCACCGGCGGCAACTCCGGCTCACCGGTGCTCAACGCCAAGGGCGAACTGATCGGCCTGAACTTCGACAGCAACTGGGAGTCGGTCAGTGCCAGCTGGTGGTTCGACCCCCGCTACAAGCGCGCCGTGCACGTGGATATGCGCTACCTGCGCTGGCTGCTGGCCAAGGTCTACCCGGCACCTGAACTGCTGAAGGAAATGGGCGTTCCGGCGGAATAACGCCGGTTCCCGGTAGGTCCCCACCGTTTCCTGGTGGGTGCCCACCTCTCCCTCTGGTGGGTGCCCACCGTTGGTGGGCACGGACGCCCCTGCCACGACCAACGGTCGTGACCCACCTTTGCGACCCCCCGTCGTGACCTACCATCACGATCAACGGTCGTGATCTACTGGCCCCTCCTCCGACGGAATCACGCGCTTGGTCTCCAGCTGGATCCTGCTGCTGGTCTCGGTTGCCTACGCTGCGCTGCTGTTCGGCGTGGCGTGGTGGGGCGACCGTCGGCCGATGTACCCGGACCGGCCGTGGCTGCGGCCGGTCGTCTACAGCCTGGCGCTGGCGGTGTACTGCTCGTCGTGGACCTTCTACGGCGCAGTCGGTACCGCCGTGCGCAATGGCGTGGGCTACCTGCCGATCTACATCGGTCCGTTGCTGCTGCTGCTGTTCGGCTGGCGCATCATCGAGCGCCTGGCGCTGATCGCGCGCAGCCAGAACGTGGTCTCCATCGCTGATTTCATTTCCTCGCGCTTCGGCCGCTCGCGGCGGCTGGCGGCGCTGGTGGCGATCATCGCGCTGATCGGCATCATTCCCTACCTCGCCCTGCAGTACAAAGCGGTGGCGATGAGCCTGCAGGTACTGACCGGCAACACCGGCCCGACCGGGTTCTTCAGCGATCCGGCCCTGTACGTGGCGTTGCTGATGGCGCTGTTCGCCACCCTGTTCGGTACCCGCCAGGTGGACGCCACCGAACACCACCACGGCATGATGCTGGCCATCGCGCTGGAGTCGGTGATCAAGCTGGTGGCGATGGTGGCGGTGGGCGTGTTCGCCTATGTCTGGCTCAGCGACCGCAACGAGGCGGTGGTGGAGTCGGTGCATACGCTGTTCACCGGGCTTCCGCCGGTGGGGTTCATTTCGCAGACGCTGCTCAGTTTCCTGGCCATCATCTGCCTGCCGCGCCAGTTCCATGTGGCGGTGGTGGAGTGCGGCGATGTGCGCGACGTGCGCCGCGCGCGCTGGATGTTCGGCGGCTACCTGGTGCTGATCTCGGCGATGGTGCTGCCGATCGCCACGGCCGGCATCAGCCTGTTCGGTACCGGAAGCGGCGTGGCCGACGACTCGATGGTGCTGGCGTTGCCGCTGGCCGAGGGCCGCAACGCGCTGGCACTGATCGCCTATATCGGCGGGTTCTCTGCCGCCACCGGCATGGTCATCGTGTCCTCGATCGCGTTGGCGACGATGGTCAGCAACGATCTGGTGATGCCGGTGCTGCTGCGTCGCAGTGGCGACCACCAGGAAGCGGCCGATGTCGCTTCGCGGGTGCTGTGGATCCGCCGGCTGGCGATCCTGCTGCTGGCACTGATGGCCTACAGCTACTACCGCAGCAGCAGCAACGACAGCACGCTGGCCTCGTACGGACTGATGGCGTTCGCCGCGGTGGCGCAGTTCGCGCCGGGCCTGATCGGTGGCCTGTACTGGCGCGGCGCCAGCCGTCGTGGCGTCGAGACCGGCATGCTGCTCGGCTTCGCCACCTGGCTGTACACCCTGCTGCTGCCGGCGATGACCATGGCCGGCTGGATGGATGCAGGCTGGGTGCAGCATGGTCCGTTCGGCATCGATTGGCTGCGGCCGCAACAGCTGTTCGGCATGACCGGCTGGGACCCGCTGACCCATGGCACGTTCTGGTCGCTGCTGGTCAACGCGGCGACGATGATGCTGGTATCGGCGCGTTGGCGTCCGGGCGTGGATGAGCGTCTGCGCGCTGCGCCCTTCCTCGATCCCTATGCCGAGCGGCCTTCAGTGGCCGGTGGTTGGCCGGGCCACGTGCACGTGGGCGACCTGCTGGCACTGGCCTCGCGCGTGGTCGGCGAGCGCCATGCGCGGCGCTCGTTCTTCGAACAGGCGCAGTCGCTGGGGCGCGAGCTGCAGTCCTCGGCACCGGCGGACCGGCCGTGGGTGCAGTTCACCGAGCGCCTGCTGGCCGCATCGATCGGGGCGGCGTCCGCGCGCCTGCTGCTGACCAGCCTCCTGCGTGGCTCCGGCATGGACCTGGGCGAAGTGGTGGCGGTGCTGGACGAAGCCGGCCAGGAGCTGCGCTTCAACCGCGAGATCCTGTCGACCACCCTGGAAAACATCAGCGCCGGCGTCAGCGTGGTCGACCCGGACATGCGCCTGACTGCCTGGAATCGGCGCTACCAGGACATGTTCGGCTACCCCGACGGCATGCTCTACGTAGGCCGGCCGGTGGCCGACCTGATCCGCTACAACGCCGAGCGTGGCGAGCTGGGCGAAGGCGATATCGAAATGCAGATCAACCGCCGCATCGGTTACATGCGCGCCGGTTCGCCGCACGTCTTCGAGCGCACCCGCAGCGATGGCAAGGTGATCGAAATGCGCGGCCAGGCACTGCCTGGCGGCGGCTACGTCACCAGCTACAACGACATCACCGACTACAAGCACGCCGAACGGGCGCTGCTGGAAGCCAACGAAACACTGGAACAGCGCGTGGCCGAGCGCTCGCATGTTGCGGAAGTCGCACAGCAATCGAAGACTCGCTTCCTGGCGGCGATCAGCCATGACGTGCTGCAGCCGTTGAATGCGGCGCGGTTGTTCGCCTCGGCGCTGCGCGACAGCGACCATGTCAGTGACGAGCAGCGGCACCTGGCCGAACGCGTGGATGCGTCGCTGCGTGCGGCCGAAGAGCTGCTGGATGGGCTGTTGGACGTGTCGCGGCTGGATGCTGGTGGCCTGCATCCGGTGATCGGCGAATTCGATGTCAGTGCGTTGATGCGCGAGCTGGCCGCGCAGTACACGCCGGTTGCGGCCGGGCGTGGGCTGCGGCTGGATCTGTTCGCGCGGACCACCTGGGTGCGCAGTGATCGCCGCCTGCTGCGCCGCGTGCTGCAGAACTTCCTGGCCAATGCGCTGCGCTACACGCGGCAGGGGCGCATCGTGCTGGCCGTACGCCAGCGCGGCGAGGAAGTGGAGCTGCAGGTGTGGGATACCGGCCCCGGCATTCCCGAACACCACATGCGACAGATCTTCGATGAATTCCACCGCTACCAGCAGCCGTTCGACTGGGGCGAGCAGGGCCTGGGGCTGGGCCTGTCGATCTGCCAGCGCATCTCGCGCCTGCTTGACCATCGCTTGAATGCCCGCAGCCGGGTTGGCAGTGGATCGATGTTCTCGATCATCCTGCCGCGGGTAGCGCCGTTGCCGGGATATACCGAAGCGCTCACCGTGGCGCAGGCCGCACCGCCGATCCGCAGCGATTCGCTGGCCGGCCTGCGCGTGTTGTGCGTGGACAACGACGAGGAGATCCTCGATGGCATGCGCGCGCTGCTGGGGCGCTGGCAGGTGCAGGTGATCACCGCATCGACGGTGGACCAGGCGTTGCAGAAGATCGCCGAGCGTCCGCAGGTGATGCTGGTGGACTACCACCTGCACGATCGCATGGATGGCCTGGATGCACTGGTGGCACTGCGCGAAGCGGCCGGCTATCCATTGCCCGGCGCGCTGCTTACCGCCGATGGCCGCGATGAACTGAAGCGGATGGCACGCGAGCGCGGCTATCGCCTGTTGACCAAGCCGATCAAGCCAGCCTCGCTGCGCGCGTTCCTGGGCGCGTTGCGCGACGCCCGGTAGTGCCGGCCGCTGGCCGGCAACCTCGTAATCGCCGGCAGGTTACGCCACGCCGTGCAGGTGTTCGTACAGGATCGTCGCACCGATGATCACCAGGATCACGCCACCGATGATTTCGGCGCGCTTGCCGACCATGCTGCCGAGTGCGCGGCCGAGCATGATGCCGGCGGTGACCATGGTCAGCGTGCACAGGCCGATGACCGCCGCCATCACGCCGATATGCACGTCCATGAAGGCCAGGCCGATGCCCACTGCCATCGCGTCGATGCTGGTGGCGAAACCGGTCAGTGCCAGCTTCCAGAAGCCGTGGTGCTGCGACGGATCTTCATCGTCCTCGCCGCTGTCAGGGCGCAGGCCGTTGTAGATCATGTGGATGCCCAGTGCGCCGAGCAGGCCGAAGGCGATCCAGTGGTCGAAGGCTTCGACGTACTGCAGGGCGGCACGACCGAGCAGCCAGCCGATGATGGGCGTGATCGCCTCGATGACGCCGAAGATGATGCCGGCGCGCAGCGCATCACGGAACACCGGCCTGCGCATGGCGGCACCCTTGCCGATCGCCGCGGCGAAGGCATCGGTGGACATGGCAAAGCCGATCAGGAGGATCGAAACAGGAGACATGGGCGGCAGCAGAAGGTCGGGCAAGGACGGACGCACGGCTCGCGCTCGCGCCCAACCTGACGTTGCGCGCGCGGGCCGCTGGTCTCGCCAACCATCATGGTTGTCCACGCCACGGCGCACTGGCCGAGTATGTTGACGTGGACGATTCCTGCGCAGGAATCCGGCTACTCCCCAAGGGGACGCGAAGCTTAGCACCGCGATCCGCGCGTGGCGCATTCTGTGCGAAACGCGCAGGCACGGCTGGTTTGTATAGCGATGGCTATACCACGGGCGATACGGTAGCGCCGGGCCATGCCCGGCGAGCGTAGCGGGTAGTGCCGGCCGCTGGCCGGCACACGCAACGGCGAGAGCGTGCCAAGCAAGCGTGGCACCCACCAAAGCAGTTTCCGGTAGCGCCGGGCCATGCCCAGCGGGCGCAGCGGCGATACAGGTACGGGCGATTGCCGGCAAGCGGCCGGCACGAACCCTCAGTCTTCTTCCGGCGGCAGCACGATGGCGTCGTCGTCGATCGCCAGCTTGCCGGCCATCAGCACGGCCTGGGTGCGGTTGGTCACGCCCAGCTTGCGCAGGATCGCGGTCACGTGCGCCTTGATCGTCGCTTCGGAGACATTGAGGTCGTAGGCGATCTGCTTGTTCAAGCGGCCCGCGCCGAGCATCTGCAGCACGCGGAACTGCTGCGGGGTCAGCTCGCGCAGGCGCTGGCCGACTTCGCGTTCCTCGCTGCCGGTGGGCGGCACGTTGTGTGCTTCCGGCGGCGCCCAGGTCTCGCCATCGAGGATGGTGCCGAGTGCATGGCCGATGGTGTCCGAATCAGCGGATTTCGGAATGAAGCCCAGCGCGCCATGGTCGAGTGCACGGCGCATCACAGTGGCTTCTTCGCGTGCGGACACCACCACCACGGGCAGGTGCGGATGCAGCGAACGCATGTGCACCAGTGCGTTGAAGCCCTGTGCGCCGGGCATGTTGAGATCCATTAGGACCAGGTCGGCGTCGTTGTGCTGGTCGGCCAGCGCATACAGCGCCTCCACGCTGTCGGCCTCGAACAGTTGAACGCCCGGAATGACCCGCTGCACGGCACCCCGCAGGGCTTCGCGGAACAACGGATGGTCATCGGCAATCAGGAGGGTGGTCATGGTCGGGGGGAACCGTGGGGGGAAAGCAGATGGGGTCAGAGCCCTTTCCTTGTGGAAAGGGATCCGACCCCGGGTAGCACATCAACGCACCTTGCGTTCGTCCACCAGCGACGCCACGACCGATGGATCGGCCAGGGTCGAGGTGTCGCCGAGCTGGTCCGGTGCGTTCTCGGCGATCTTGCGCAGGATGCGACGCATGATCTTGCCCGAACGGGTCTTCGGCAGGCCCGGCGCCCACTGCAGGTGGTCGGGCGTGGCGATCGGCCCGATCTCCTTGCGCACCCAGGCGACCAGCTCCTTCTGCAGCTCATCGCTGGGCGCTTCTTCGGCCACCAGGGTGACGTAGGCATAGATACCCTGGCCCTTCACGTCGTGCGGGAAGCCGACCACGGCGGCTTCGGCCACCTTCGGGTGCGAGACCAGCGCGCTTTCCACTTCGGCGGTGCCGATGCGGTGGCCGGACACGTTGATCACATCGTCCACGCGGCCGGTGATCCAGTAGTAGCCGTCTTCGTCGCGGCGGCAGCCGTCACCGGTGAAGTAGCTGCCCGGGTAAGTGCGGAAGTAGGTGTCGATGAAGCGCTGGTGGTCGCCGTACACCGTGCGCATCTGGCCCGGCCAGGAGTCACGGATGATCAGGTTGCCTTCGGTCGGGCCGTCCTTGATCTCGCCATCGGCATTGACCAGGGCCGGCTGCACGCCGAAGAAGGGCAGGGTGGCCGAACCCGGTTTCAGATCCATCGCACCGGCCAGCGGCGAGATCAGGATGCCGCCGGTCTCGGTCTGCCACCAGGTATCGACGATGGGGCAACGGCTGTCGCCGACCACTTCGTAGTACCAGCGCCAGGCTTCCGGATTGATCGGTTCGCCGACGCTGCCAAGCAGGCGCAGCGAGGCGCGCGAGGTCTTCTTCACCGGCTCCTCGCCTTCGCGCATCAGCGCACGGATGGCGGTGGGGGCGGTGTAGAAGATCGACACCTTGTGCTTGTCGATCACGTTCCAGAAGCGCGAGGTGTCCGGGTAGTTCGGCACGCCCTCGAACATCAGCGAGGTTGCGCCGTTGGCCAGCGGGCCGTACACGATGTAGCTGTGGCCGGTGACCCAGCCGACGTCGGCGGTGCACCAGTAGATGTCGTCCTCGCGCAGGTCGAACACCGCTTCATGGGTGTACGCCGCGTACAGCAGGTAGCCGGCGGTGGTGTGCAGCACGCCCTTCGGCTTGCCGGTGGAACCGGAGGTGTAGAGGATGAACAGCGGATCCTCGGCGTTCATCGGTTCCGGCTCGCAGCTGGCCGGCTGGCTGTCGACCACATCATGGAACCAGCGGTCGCGCGGGGCCTGCATGTCCACCGCACCGCCGGTGTGGCGCACCACCAGCACGGTTTCCACGGTATTGGTGCCGGGTAGCTTCAGCGCCGCATCGACGTTGGCCTTCAGCGGAATCTTCCGGCCACCGCGCAGGCCTTCGTCGGCGGTGATGATCAGCTTGCTCTGGCAGTCGCTGACACGGTCGGCGATCGAATTCGGGGCGAAGCCACCGAACACCACCGAGTGGATCGCACCGATGCGCGCGCAGGCCAGCATGGCCACGGCAGCGTCGACGATCATCGGCAGGTAGATGGTGACCCGGTCGCCCTTCTTGACGCCCAGGTTGCGCAGCGCGTTGCCGAGACGGCAGGTGCGCTCGTACAGCTCGCGATAGGTCACGTGCTGGGCCGGCGCGTCCGGGCTGTCCGGCTCGAACAGCAGGGCCGTCTTGTCGCCGCGCTTTTCCAGCTGGCGGTCCAGGCAGTTCACGCTGGCGTTGAGCTCGCCATCTTCGAACCACTTGATGTGGAAGTCGGACAGGTCGTAGCTGACGTTCTTGATCTTCGTCGGCTTGCGCGACCAGTCCAGCCGCTCGGCGGCCTTGCCCCAGAACGCATCCGGATCGGACACCGAGGCCTGGTACTGCTGTTCATAGGTGTTCTTGTCGATACGCGCCTTGGCGGCGAACTGCGGATCGACAGGGTAGAGATCAGCCATGGCACCCTCACTTGCACGTTGACTTTGTGTGTGCAGCCGCAGCATTGCAGCAGCCGTTCCCCCTCAGTTTGCCCCATCCACCCCCGGTCGCGTCACCACTTCGGTTAGACCTTGGTCGAAAGTCGGGCCCCTGCAGGCCCGGGTTCGACCAATGGCCAATAGCCGGTGCGTGCAAACGCCCCGCAGTCTCGGCTCGACCGTGCCCCACGCGCGGCATCACCTTGCCACTTGGGAGAGAGGGCAACATGAGCCACCGTACGTTGAAAGCCGTGCGCACACCTTTGGCGGCCTGCCTGTTGGTCGCCCTGGTCGCACCGGGCATGGCGTTCGCCGAGACCGCCAAAGAGAAGGCACTGGAGTCACGCGTCGCCGAACTGGAGCGGCAGGTGCAGGCGCTGCTGGCGTCGCAGCAGCAGCAACAGACCCAGATCGTGCAGACCCAGCAGGCGGTCACCGACGTCCGCACGCTGCAGGCCGAACAGAAGCCGGCGGTGCCTGCGGGTAAGCAGCCGATCCAGGTCACCACCATCACCCCCGGCGCGGCGCCGGGCACCACGGTCAAGATCGGCGGTTTCATCAAGGCCGATTTCCTGGCCACCCAGACCAGCGATGGCCAGCTGGCCGACGATGCCACCGGCCGCTCGCTATACCTGCCCGGGCAGACCCCGGTGGAAGGCGCCGGCGGCAGCGGCAAGCGCTCGGACGTGGACTACAACGCCCACGCCAAGTTCTCGCGCTTCAACCTGGGCATCGACAACGTCAGCGAGTCGGGCAACAAGGCCGGCGCGTTCTTCGAGATGGATTTCTTCGGCAACTCGCTGGGCAACCAGACCGCCACCAACACCTATGGCGTGACCCTGCGCCATGCGTACATGTACTGGAACAACTGGATGGCCGGCCAGACCTGGTCGAACTTCATGGATGCGGCGTCGTTGCCGGAAGCGGTCGACTTCGTCGGTCCCACCGATGGCGTGATCTTCGTGCGCCAGGCGCAGGTGCGCTACACCCAGGGCGGCTTCAGCGTCGCGCTGGAGAATCCGGAAACGACCACCCTCACCGGTACGCGCAATCCGGTCACCGGCGCCTGGACCAATGCCAGCGCCAATTCCGATCGCGGCAGCCTACCGGACCTGACCCTGCGTTATGGCTGGAAGGGTGACTGGGGCACGTTCGGTGTTGGCGGTATCGTCCGTCAGCTGAAGGTCGACAACCAGGCCACCGGCGCAAAGGCCGACAAGGTGGCCGGTGGCCTGACCCTGGGCGGCAAGTGGGTGATGGGTGACAGCGATTCGCTGCACTACCAGTTCACCGGTGGCGAGGGCATCGCCCGTTACATCGGCCTGGGCATTACTGCGGATTCGGCCTATGACGTGGCCCGTGACGAGCTCAACCCGACCGGTGTGATCGCCGGCTATGTCGGTTGGCGCCATGCGTTCTCGCCGAAGCTGCGCACCAACCTGATCTATGCGCGCAGCGACTACGACAACGACAGCATCCTCGGCCCGCTGGTGACCAAGAGCGTGCAGAGCATCCGCGGCAACATCTTCTACTCGCCGCTGCCCAAGGTCGATGTCGGTGCCGAGCTGATGTACGGCAAGCGCGAGATCGAGAACGGCAACAAGGGCGATATCACCCGTCTGCAGTTCACTACGAAGTACAGCTTCTAAAGGAGCGCCGACCAAGGTCGGCACCTACCAAGAATGAGTGCCGACCAACGGTGTCGGCACCTACCTAGACTGCGTGCCGACCGAGGTCGGCACCTACAGAGGGAAAGCTTCTCATGTCCACAACACCTGCACCGGCGAAAGCCCAACTAACCCAGGGACACAAGAAGGTCATCTTCGCGTCCAGCCTGGGCACCGTTTTCGAGTGGTACGACTTCTTCCTGTATGGCTCGCTTGCCGCGATCATCGCCAAGCAGTTCTTCAGTGGCGTCAATGAAACCACGGGCATGATCTTTGCCCTGCTGGCCTTCGCGGCCGGCTTCTTCGTGCGCCCGTTCGGTGCGGCCTTCTTCGGCAGCCTCGGCGATCGCATCGGCCGCAAGTACACCTTCCTGGTCACCATCCTGATCATGGGCATCTCGACCTTCCTGGTCGGCGTGCTGCCCAACTACGCCTCGATCGGCTTCGCCGCGCCGGTGATCCTGATCATCCTGCGCCTGGCCCAGGGCCTGGCCATGGGCGGCGAGTACGGTGGTGCGGCGACCTACGTGGCCGAACACGCGCCGGACGACAAGCGTGGCCTGTACACCAGCTTCATCCAGTGCACGGCCACCCTCGGCCTGTTCATGTCGCTGCTGATCATCCTCGCCTGCCGCTACTTCCTCGGCAACGAAGCGTTCGAAGCCTGGGGCTGGCGCATTCCGTTCCTGGTCTCGATCGTGCTGCTGGGCGTGTCGGTGTGGATCCGCCTGCAACTGAGCGAGTCGCCGCTGTTCCAGCAGATGAAGTCCGAGGGCAAGGGTTCCAAGACGCCGTTCCGTGACAGCCTGAAGGGCGGCAACCTGAAGCTGATGCTGCTGGTGCTGCTCGGCGCCGCAGCGGGCCAGGCGGTGGTCTGGTATGGCGGCCAGTTCTACGCGCTGTTCTTCCTCAGCAGCATGCTGAAGGTCGATGCCACCACCTCCTACCTGCTGATCGCCGCCGCGCTGGCGCTGGGCGTGCCGTTCTTCATCTTCTTCGGCTGGCTGTCCGACCGTATCGGCCGCAAGAAGATCATCCTGGCCGGCTGCCTGCTGGCCGCCATCACCTACATCCCGATCTTCAAGGGCCTGACCCACTTCGCCAACCCGGCCATCGAAGAAGCCCGCAGCAGCTCGCCGGCGCTGGTCGTGGCCGACCCGACCACCTGCTCGTTCCAGTTCGATCCGGTTGGCCTGCGCAAGTTCACCAGCTCCTGTGACGTGGCTACCGCTGCGTTGACCAAGGCCGGTGTGCCGTATGACGTGCAGCCGGCCGCTGCCGGTTCGCTGGCGATGGTCAACGTGGGCAGCGCCAGCGTCACCTCGTACGAGGCCGCCGGCCTGACCAAGGAAGAAGGCAAGGCCAAGGCCGATGCATTCGGTGCCGAGCTGAAGACTGCGCTGACCGGTGCCGGCTATCCCGCCAAGGCCGATGGTTCGCGCATCAACTACGCAGGCACGATCCTGATGCTGTGGTTGCTGGTGCTGTACGTGACCATGGTCTACGGCCCGATCGCCGCCTACCTGGTCGAACTGTTCCCGACCCGCATCCGCTACACCTCGATGTCGCTGCCGTACCACATCGGCAACGGCTGGTTCGGTGGCTTCCTGCCGGCGATCTCGTTCGCGCTGGTGGCCGGTACCGGCAACCTGTACTACGGGTTGTGGTACCCGATCATCATCGCGCTGATGTCGGTGGTGATTGGCGGCCTGTTCCTGCGCGAGACGAAGAACGTGGACATCACCAAGTAAGAATGATGTTCATCGAATGAAGGAGAGGCCGCGGTGCAGACCGCGGCCTTTCTGTTTGTGGGGCCGGGCCTGGGGTCGGATCCCTTTCGCACGCGAAAGGGCTCTGACCTCTACCTCCAGAGGCAGTGCGAGGTAGAGCCGAGAGCGGTCGACCAACGATCGATGCTAACCGCCGTACAGCGCTTGCCTCTGCGAGGGAGTGACGTCAAAGATCCCCGCGTCGATCAGCTTCCTGTAGTGGTCTCTGTTGCGTGGACCCGGCGGGTCGCAACGAAGCAGATTGTCGAGGGAACCATCGGGCGCATCCGATGGACTCCGGTGACCTGACGCATAATCCTCTGCGGTAGCACCTTCTTCGGTGAGGGTGACAGGTGGGAGGCCGGGAGGTGCCCAGTTGCCAATGTCATTGAATGACCCGCCACAGAACTGGCCTGTCTGTCGCGTAACCATGCAACCGCTGCGCGTGTTCATGAACCCACAGTACGGAACCTCATGCATGAAGCGGTCTCCATCCGGAGAAGCGACCTCACCGGATTCCACGTCAGTGACAAGCACATACCGGCCGTCAGGAGACGTCGCCGGATCGGCATCGTGTTCGAACAGAGAGTAAGAGCGCTCACTCAGCTCTATCCGACGCACCAGCTTGCCATGCCTCATGACCGACACGTTCCGGTAGCGACCGTTCTCCTCACCGTCATACCGCAGCGTGATGTCACTGCCAGCATGTGTCCACTTCTCGTTACCAGCTTTTGCGTCCACCGGTGAAGCCAGTGATGCGAGCAAAGTGAAGACAAGGCTCAACATATTCATCCTCTCGGAAACTGTCATTTGCAAGCGAGGAAGACGCCACGGGCATCAGGGGCTCGCGGCGGCCCTCTCTGTGCATTCGCCTTCCTGCTCCAGCTGTCGTCTTGAAAATTCCTTGATGCAGAACGCTCGCTGTTCACTCTCATCGCCCGCTGGTCTGATCCGATTGAGCAACTGATCGGCGCCGGGGCAATGCGCAACACGAGCGGCAACGAGGTTGCACACGGGAACAAAGGGGAAGTGCACGTCATGGCGTGGAATGTTCAGCTTCTCGTCCCAGGCCTAGAGCGGAAAGAGCACGTGTAACAATCCATCTGCCGCCTCATCCTCACTTGGTCGCGTGAGGGCGACATCCGGCGCATCCCTGAGCAATGTCGCATAGGCATACAGAAGGCGACGTCCTCGACGATCGTGCTCTGCGGGTGTCTCTGCCCGCCGCAGGGCAGTGTAGTACGGGAAGAGGCTGTCTACATCGGGTCCGCCGCAGGTCACGCCGGACGAACGTGAGCTGCCATTGACGGGAATCTGTACACGGCAGGTAGTACGCTCGAGCCTCTCGGCAAGCGCCTCGAGTACCCTGCCAGTACTGGCACCGGGTGTGGCGTCGCCCTCGAGCTCGCCGACGACGGTGGCCAGGGTGTCGCCCAACAATGGGATGTGTCCGTGCTCGGCGTTCAGGCCGATTGCCGCGACATCAATGGACTGCTCGCAGGCATCGGAAACTCCGGCCATGAGAAGACATCCGGTCAGAAGTGCAAATACGCGTCGCATCTACGCATGCTATTGGAGGGGGGGACACTACCTTCAGCGCGCTGACGTCCTGCGGCAATGAAACAAGTACGAATCTACATATCAGCCCAGTACTCGATCGTGCGGGTGTGATGTGACGTACCCAGCCCCACGGAAAACTGGAATTCCTATCCAGAACTGCCAACCTCTGACGCAAATGGCCCGAATTTTCTCTATTCGTCAGTGCGTCCCATAGCATGAGTGAATCATCGAATCGGATCGGGCATGCGCAGCGTACTTCTGGCAGTGATCATCACTGTCTCAGCGTCAGCGGCCGACGCAGAAATGCACGCTGCTGCCGACGGCGTGACGCCGCAGGGCAGGCTGCGAGTCGAGGAAAGATCGCCCGTAATCAAGCAACTATGCGAGACAGAGACGGTCTGGCTGTCCTGGAACGACGCAGTACCAAACGCAACATTGGTGAGCTGCGATTGCAGTTGCACGTCGCATGACAACTCAGGATGGCTTGTCGAGGCACAGCCGGAAGACGACACCTATCGGGTACATCGCGTCTCTCTCGGAAAGGTCTTCAGTCCCACGGAGTTCCGTCGGGCTGGCGTGCGGATTCAGGACATCGTCTCGTCGCATCCGTGGTGTTCAGTCGCCAAACCGAGCATGCCGATGAATGCGATCTTTGCGACGTTGGTGAAGCAGCCCAAGGATTCGGGCGATGAGGCCTCCTGCTTTACGCCCCACTTCTTCGTAGGTGATCGGAATGTCTCCCTGAAGAGGATTCCAATGCCGGGCGAACAGTTCTCCGACGCGCCCGCAGCAGAATCAGCACTGATCGCGCGGGAGGTCGAGATGCTGCGTGACTGGAGGCGGAAGTTTGCACCTGAGTAGCGCATTCGTTCCCTCGGACAAAGTATGAGGGCTATACATTCCGGAGTTTCAGTGATGTTTGTTTTGAAGCGCGTGGCACTGGCATTTCTTGCTGGCCCACCTCTGCTCTTATCTGCTGACGCTGTGGATGCCAGTGCGATCTACGGCGTCAACCACACCCATTGGGCGATCAACCGGTTCAGTGTCGATGGCCGTTCAGCCATTGACATCATTGGCCCATATCAAGGCGGGGGTGGAGCCTGCTGCTACGGCGCACCAGAACACTGGCATCCCGGCCTGACGGTGCGGGTTGACTGGGAAAGGGGTGCCGGAAGCACAATTGACTTTCCTGGATTTGGAGATCGGCTGAAGTTTGAGGCTTGGAGAGAAAAAATCCTCGCGCAAAAGCGCAGGCACAGCAAAGTCGTCCCCGTCCCGGATTACACCGGCCAGGACGTCTGTGGCATCACCGTGCATTTCCTGCCCTGCGATGAGATTCAGGTCACCACCTCCTGTTACGCCTATGGCAGCCCCGAGTACCCGATCAAGATCCCGCTTGAATTGCCAGAACCGCAGTCATGCCCGGCAGAACGTACCGACCAGCAGAAGGCCCAGTGATCGACGCGTTCATTGGGAAGGGTGCACGCATGCACGTTGGTGGCGAGGTTCCCGAATGAGGCCATGCGCCACGGCGTGAAAGTTGGCCTGCGAGTCGAGCACGGCTCGACCCTACAATCGGCCCATGAGCACCGTCACCCCAGCCGACCTCCCCGCCATCCTGCACACCCTGCGCAGCGCCTGGCAGTCGCAGCGCCCGTCGCTGGACCAGCGCGAGAATGACCTGCGCCGCCTGCGCGAGGCGCTGAAGCTACGCATGGACGAAATGGCCCAAGCCATCGCCGAGGACTTCGGCCATCGCGCCCACGTCGAATCGAAGCTGGCCGACGGCATGAGTGTGCTGTCGGCCATCGACCATCTGCGTCGCCACCTGCGGCGCTGGTCGAAGCCGCAGCGGGTGGGCGCCGGCTGGCGACTATGGCCGGCGCGCGCGCAGCTGCGGCCGATGCCGCTGGGTGTGATCGGGGTGATCTCGCCGTGGAATTATCCGGTCACGCTGGCGTTGGTGCCGCTGGCCACCGCGATTGCCGCTGGCAACCATGTGCTGTTGAAGCCTTCGGAGCACACCCCGCGCACCAGCGCGTTCCTGGCCAATCTGCTGGCCAGCGTGTTCCCGCCCGATCGTGTGTCGGTGGTGCAGGGTGACGCGGACGTGGCTGCGGCGGTGTCTTCGCTACCGCTGGACCACCTCGTGTTCACCGGTTCCACCGCGGTCGGCCGCAAGGTGATGGCGGCGGCGGCCGAGCATCTGGTGCCGCTGACGCTGGAACTGGGCGGCAAGTCGCCGGCGATCGTCTGCCGCGATTTCCCGTTGGACAAAGCCGCCGCGCGGTTGGCCACCGGCAAGTGGTTCAACGCCGGCCAAACCTGCATCGCGCCGGATTACGTGCTGATCGACAGCGTGCGCCAGCGTGAGTTCGTGCAGGCGCTGCAGCAGCAGGTGCGCGAGCGCTATGGTGATTTCAGCGATGCCGACGACTATACGCGGATCATCAATGAGGGCCAGTACCGGCGCCTGCAGGGCTATCTGGCGCAGGCCCGCGAACGCGGCGTGCCGGTGATTGCGCTGGCGCAGGTGGATGACGCGCGCGCCGATCGCGAGCGGCTGCTGGTGCCGACCGTGGTGCTGGACCCGCCGGATGACCTGGACCTGATGCGCGATGAGATCTTCGGCCCGATCCTGCCGGTGCGTGCCTATCCGGACCTGGATGCGGCGCTGGCCGACATCGCGGCCCGCGACCGGCCGTTGGCGCTGTATCCCTTCAGCCACGACACGGCCACGGTGGAGCGCATTCTCGGCCAGGTGGTGGCCGGCGGGGTCACGGTCAACGACACCCTGCTGCATTTCGCCGCCGATGGCTTGCCGTTTGGTGGGGTGGGCGCCAGTGGTATGGGGGCGTACCACGGGCGGGCCGGGTTTGATGCGATGAGCAAGCTGTTGCCGGTGCTGTGGCAGTCGCGCTGGGCGGCCAGTGATCGGCTGCGGCCGCCGTATTCGAAGATTGCGGGGTTGTTGAAACTGCTGCTGCGGTGAATCCAGGCAGGGCGTGCACCCAGTGGTAGTGCCGGCCGCTGGCCGGCAACTTCATGACCCTCCGGCGGGGACCTGCACCTGCCGGCCAGCGGCCGGCACTACCGGTAGGTGCCAACCCGCGCGACCCGTTCTGGTAGGTGCCAACCTTGGTTGGCACGCGTGAACCCCAAGCGCCGACCAAGGTCGGCCTCTACGAAGGCAACAGCGGGAAGCATGGCGCCGACCAAGGTCGGCCTCTACCAAAGCCCACCCGGGTAGAATGCCCGCATGAAAATCGCCTCGTGGAACGTCAATTCGCTTAATGTCCGCCTGCCGCACCTGGAGCAGTGGCTCAAGGACTTCGGCCCGGACATCGTCGGCATCCAGGAAACCAAGCTGGAGGACCACAAGTTCCCGGACTCGGCGCTGGTCGCCGCCGGTTACCGCAGCGTGTTCGCCGGGCAGAAGACCTACAACGGCGTGGCGCTGGTGTCGCGCGAGCCGGCGCAGGACGTGCAGATCGGCATTCCCGGCTTCGAGGACGAGCAGAAGCGGGTCATCGCCGGCACCTTCGGCGACCTGCGGGTGATCAACCTGTACGTGGTCAACGGCCAGGACGTGGGCACCGACAAGTACGAGTACAAGCTGCGCTGGCTGGAGGCGGTGCACGCGTGGATCGCCGAAGAACTGCAGCGGCATCCGAAGCTGATCGTGATGGGCGACTTCAACATCGCCCCCGATGCGCGCGACGTGCATGACCCGGAGGTGTGGAACGACAACCACATCCTGACCTCCACTGCCGAGCGCGGCGCGCTGAACAAGCTGCTGCAGCTGGGCCTGCACGATGGCTTCCGCCTGCACAATGACGAGGCCGGCACCTTCAGCTGGTGGGACTACCGCGCAGCGGGTTTCCGCCGCAACCTCGGCCTGCGCATCGACCTCACCCTGGTTTCCGATGCGCTGAAGGGCAGTGCGGTGGCCTCGGGCATCGACCGCGAGCCGCGCACCTGGGAACGCCCCAGCGATCATGCACCGGCGTGGGTACAGCTGGGCTGAAACAACGAGGCCCGGCGATGCCGGGCCCCGTCCTGATGCGTTTGCCGGCTTGCGGCCGACACCACCACGCCGTCAGCGTATGCTCTTGCGGGTGAACAGGTTGACGATCGCCAGCAGGATCACCGCGCCGATCAGCGAGAACAGGAACGTGCGCAGGGTGATCGCTTCATTGATGCCGCCGCCGAACAGCCAGCCGGAAATCAGTGCGCCGACGATGCCCACCACGATGTTGAGGATGATGCCCTGCTGGCCATCGCGCTTCATGATGATGCTTGCCAGCCAGCCGACGATGCCGCCGACGATCAGCCAGATGATGATGCCCATGATCGACTCTCCGGTGGATAACCGAGTCCAGTTGACGCGCAGTGCCGTGAACCCGCTGTGCAATCCTGTGACGGGCGCGTGCGGATGAGCCTGCCAGCCACCCTTGAGGGCCCCTGGCGGTTTGGTCCGGTTACCGTCTGGCGCTGCCCGCATGTCCCCGGCCAGCGCGGTGAGCCGCAGGCCCGGCAGGTGCTGGCACAGGCCCTGGGGGGCGAGCCGGATGCGCTGCCGCTGGTGCGCGACGACAAGGGCCGGCCGGAACTGAGCGGCGCGCTCGCCCACTACGGCACCGGCTGGAGCCACAGCGGCGAGGTGCTGCTGGTAGCGCTGGGCGAGGGCGTGCGGCTGGGCGTGGACCTGGAACTGCTGCGGCCGCGCCCGCGCATGCTGGAAATCATCCAGCGCTTCTTCCATCCCGACGAAGTGGCTTGGCTGCAGGGCCTGGACGAGGCCGACCGCGAACATTGGTTCTTCCGCGTCTGGTGTGCCAAGGAAGCGATGCTGAAGGCGCACGGGCAGGGCATTTCCTTCGGCCTGCACCGCCTGCAGCTGGCCCCGGCCGACGATGGTGCCCTGCACCTGCGCTGGTGTGACCCGGAGCTGGGCGAGGCCGCGCGCTGGCACCTGCACGAATGGCAGGCCAGTGGCCAGTTCCGCGCCGCATTGGCCTGGTATCCGCAGTGAATCGGCGAATCAACAGCGAAAACCGGCGATAATGCCGGCATGAGCGAACACGATCTTCCCGCCGGCGTAGCGACCACGCTGCAGCAGGGCCTGGCCAGCATGGGCCTGGCCGCCGAGCTGGCCCCGCCGCTGCTGCGCTACCTGGCGCTGCTGCACCGCTGGAACGGCACCTACAACCTCACCGCCATCCGCGATCCGCAGGAAATGGTCACCCGCCATCTGCTCGATTCACTGGCGATGCAGCCGTTCGTGGCCGATGGCAGCCTGGCCGACCTCGGTACCGGCCCCGGGTTGCCGGGCATCCCGCTGGCGATCGCCTGCCCGGGCCTGCAGGTCACCCTGGTGGAAAGCAACGGCAAGAAGGCCCGCTTCATGCGCGAGGCCGTGCGCCAGCTGGGCCTGGGCAATGCCCGCGTGGCCGAGTCGCGCGCCGAAGCGCTGGCCGAGCCGGGCAGCTACGACCAGTTGACCGCGCGCGCGATGGACACCCTGGCCGGCATCGTCCGCGTCGGTGGCCACCTGCTGCGCCCCGGTGGCGTGTTGCTGGCCATGAAAGGCGTCTACCCGCATGAGGAGATCGCAGCGCTGCCGGCCGGTTGGCAGGTGCGCGAGGTGGTCCCGCTGAGCGTGCCCGGCCTGGCCGGTGAACGCCATCTGGTCACCGTCACAGGTCCCTGAACCCCGCCGCCCGCCCCTTGTGGAACAAGCGGTTGGCGATCCACGATTTCCGCACGGGCCCGGTTGTACGCATAATGACCGGTCCCAGCACACGTCGACGAGGCACACCCGCATGGCCCGCATCATCGCCATCGCCAACCAGAAGGGTGGCGTCGGCAAGACCACGACCGCCGTCAACCTGGCCGCTTCCCTGGCCAACGCACCCAAGCGCGTGCTGTTGGTCGACCTGGATTCCCAGGGCAACGCGACCATGGGCAGTGGCGTGGACAAGCGCGAGCTGGTCTCCTCCACCTACGACCTGCTGCTGGGCGAGTCCAGCGCCGCCGACGTGCGCGTGCAGACCGCCGAAGGCTACGACCTGCTGCCGGGCAACATCGACCTGACCGCGGCCGAGATCCAGCTGATGGCGCAGAGCGAGCGCGAGCAGCGCCTGAAGCGCGCACTGGCACCGATCCGCGATGAGTACGACTACATCCTGATCGACTGCCCGCCGGCGCTCTCGCTGCTGACCCTCAACGCACTGGCCGCCGCCGATTCGGTGATCGTGCCGATGCAGTGCGAGTACTACGCACTGGAAGGCCTGAGCGCGCTGGTGGAAACCATCGAAGCGCTGCGTGCCAACCTCAACCCGGCGCTGGAGATCGAAGGCGTGCTGCGCACCATGTTCGACGTGCGCAACAACCTGGCCAACGCCGTGTCGGCCGAGCTCACCGAGCACTTCGGCGACCGGGTGTTCCGCACCATCGTGCCGCGCAACGTGCGCCTGGCCGAGGCGCCCAGCCATGGCCAGAGCATCGTCGGCTACGATCGTGCTTCGCGCGGCGGCGTGGCCTACCTCGGCCTGGCCGGCGAGATCATCCGTCGCAACAACGAACGCAACAAGGCCACCAAGGCCGTGGAGACCGTCTGATGACCAGCAGCAAGCCTGCAGCCAAGAAGCGAGGCCTCGGCCGCGGCCTGGACGCACTGCTCGGTCCGAAGGGCGCGGTCAGCCAGGTGCAGGCCAGTACGGCGGTGATCGAGCCGCTGCCCGGTGAAGTGCTGCGCAAGCTGCCGGTAGGCCAGCTGCAGCCGGGCAAGTACCAGCCGCGTCGCGAGATGGACCAGGGCAAGCTGTCCGAACTGGCCGACTCGATCAAGTCGCAGGGCGTGATCCAGCCGATCCTGGTGCGCCAGCTGCCGGCAGGCAACTTCGAGATCGTTGCCGGTGAACGTCGCTGGCGCGCCTCGCAGCTGGCCGGCCTGGACGAAGTGCCGGTGGTGGTGCGCGAGCTGGAAGACCGCACCGTCATCGCGATGGCGCTGATCGAGAATATCCAGCGCGAAGACCTCAACCCGCTGGAAGAAGCCGAAGCGCTGCAGCGCCTCATCAGCGAATTCACCCTGACCCATGCCGAGGCCGCCGAGGCCGTCGGTCGCTCGCGCGCGGCGGTGTCCAACCTGCTGCGCCTGCTGGAGCTGCCGATCGCCATCCGCCTGCTGCTGGAAACGCGCCGGCTGGAGATGGGGCACGCCCGCGCGCTGCTGACGCTGGCCCCGGAACTGGCCAGCAAGCTGGCCCAGGAAGCGGCCGACGAAGGCTGGTCGGTGCGCGAGGTCGAGCGCCGCGCGCAGGCGTTTGCCGCCGGCAAGGTGCCGAGCAACCGTCCGCAGCCGGTGGCCAAGGTGCAGCAGGCCGATATCGCCTCGCTGGAAACCGAGCTGTCCGAAGTGCTGGGTACCTCGGTTGCCATCAATCATGGCCGCGGCGGCAAGGGCAAGCTGATCATCCATTACGCCAACCTGGACACGCTCGATGGCGTGCTGGAGCGGCTGCGCACGCGCCAGGGCTGACCCCGGCGCATCTTCATGGGCGCACGGCCCGTTCCTGCCGTGTGCCGTCGATTGCAGGGAACGCACCGCCGCGCGTGCCGGAGGCCGCGTCGTCCACCGCAGGTGGGCCGCTCCGCCCCGTGGCTCATCCAGGGAGCAGGACATGACCATTGAAGTAGACGACGTCAGCCCGGGCGGCAGCCCGATTCTCGTACACAGCCGCGAGAAGGACTTCACCCCGGCCCAGGGCGAGTCGCACATCGAGGAGATCAGCGCGCACATCGCGCGCCATCTTGGCCCGATCTCCGGCGTCTTCCATGAAATCATCTCCGATATCGTGCACATCGACGTGCATGTGGTGCCCGCCACCGACGAGTGCCCGTACCTGCGGCTGGTGACCTCGGGCATGAGCGACCTGCCGATGGCCGTGCCCGACGAGGTGGACGCCCCCCGGCACATGGAACTGATGGTGACCCTGCCGGCGGATTGGCCGATCACCCAGGATGCCTTTGAGGATGAGCGCAACTACTGGCCGGTGCGCCTGCTGAAGACCCTGGCGCGGCTGCCGCACGAGTACGACACCTGGCTGGGCTTCGGCCACACCATTCCCAACGGCCATCCGTCCGAGCCCTATGCACCGGGCGTGGGGTTCGATGGGGCCATCGTGCTGCCGCCGGTCACGACCCCGGACGACTTCGGCACGCTGGCGCTGGAAGACGGCACCACCATCGAGTTCATGGCGATCGTGCCGCTGTACCCGGAAGAGATGGACCTGAAGCTGAAAAAGGACTCGGAAACCCTGCTGGATCGCTTCGATGCGAAGAACATCCAGGATGTCATCCAGCCGGGGCGCACCAATGTGGCCAAGAAGCGTTTCGGCCTGTTCTAGGCCCTGCGCGTACCATCAGACGCCATCACTACTGAATTGACCGTTGAATTCCAGGCTCACCGCAATGACCATCCTGCTCACCGGCGCTGCCGGCTTCATCGGTGCCTACACCGCTCGTGCCCTGCTTGATGCGGGCCAGTCGGTGGTCGGCCTGGACAACTTCAACGATTACTACGACCCACAGATCAAGCGCGACCGCGTGGCCGCGCTGTGCCCGACGCTGGATCTGCGCACGCTGGACCTGACCGACCGCGACGGCCTGGCCGCGCTGTTCGAGGAAGTACAGCCGACCGCGGTGATCCACCTGGCCGCGCAGGCCGGCGTGCGCTATTCGCTGGAAAACCCGCACGCCTACGTCGACAGCAACCTGGTCGGCTTCGTCAACATGCTCGAGCAGTGCCGCCACCGTGGCGTGCAGCATCTGGTGTATGCGTCCAGCAGTTCGGTGTACGGCGATTCGGCCACGCCGCCGTTTTCCGAAGACCAGCGCGTGGACCAGCCGCGCTCGCTGTACGCCGCTACCAAGGCCGCCAATGAACTGATGGCCTACACCTACGCACAGCTGCATGGCCTGCGTGCCACCGGCCTGCGCTTCTTCACCGTGTATGGCCCGTGGGGCCGGCCGGACATGGCGCCGCTGCTGTTCTCGCGCGCGGTACTGGCTGGCCGTTCGATCGATGTGTTCAACGAAGGCCGCATGCAGCGCGATTTCACACATGTCTCCGACATCGTGGCCGGTATTCTCGGCGCCCTCGCGCATCCGGCTGATGGTCCGGTGCCGCACCGGGTGTTCAACCTCGGCAACCACACGCCGGTCGAGCTGGAGCGCTTCATCGGCGTGATCGAGCAGGCCGCCGGTCGCCCCGCGCAGAAGGTCTACAAGCCGATGCAGCCGGGCGACATGGTGCGCACGATGGCCGATACCCGGCGCGCACATGACGCATTTGGCTACGAACCGGTCATGCCGATCGAACAGGGCCTGCCGCCGGTGGTGCAGTGGTGCCGCGAGTATTTTGCTGATCGCGCCTGAAAACCGATCCTCACGCCGCCGGATTCATCTTCGGATAACCTCGGCTTCGGAAAATGCGCGGTCTTTGTCCCTCCTTGGCCGAGTCCCCCCATGAGCCAACCCGAGCTGTCCGTCGTTGTCCCCGTATTCAACGAGCGCGACAACGTCGCGCCCCTGGTGGCCGAAATCACCGCTGCATTGCGCGGGCGGCTGCCGTTCGAGATCGTCTACATCGACGATCATTCGCGCGATGACACCCTGGCCGTGCTGCAGGGCCTGAAGGCCACCACGCCGGAGCTGCGCGTGCTGCACCACGTCTCGCAGAGCGGGCAGAGCACCGCGGTACGTACCGGCGTCAAGCACGCGCGTGCGCCGTGGATCGCCACCCTCGACGGTGATGGCCAGAACGATCCGGCCGACATCCCCAAGCTGCTGGAGGCCCGTGATGCGGCCGATGCCCAGGTGAAGCTGTTCGCCGGCTGGCGCGTCAACCGCCAGGACAGCGGCAGCAAGCGCTGGGCCAGCAAGTGGGCCAATGCCATCCGCGCGCGCATGCTGCGCGATGACACTCCCGATACCGGCTGCGGCATCAAGCTGTTCGAGCGCAACGCCTTCCTCGATCTGCCGTACTTCGACCACATGCATCGCTATCTGCCGGCGCTGATGCAGCGTGCCGGCTGGAAGACCACCAGCGTGCCGGTCAACCATCGCCACCGTACGGCCGGCGTGTCCAAGTACAACAACCTCGGCCGCGCGCTGGTCGGCATCCGCGACCTGCGTGGCGTGGCCTGGCTGATCACCCGCAGCAAGCGCACCGCGGTGGAGGAGCGTTGATGGATCTGGAGCTGCACTGGCTGGACCAGCCGCTGACCTGGTTGTACTGGACCGGCCTGCATGTGACCGGCTGGAAGCTGATCGGCTACACCGGCGCGTTGATGTTCGGTGGCCGCTGGCTGGTCCAGTTCGTCGCCTCCAAGCGCGCCGGCAAGCCGGTGATCCCGCGCCTGTTCTGGTACATGAGCGTGGTCGGCAGCCTGATGACGCTGAGCTACTTCCTGTTCTCGGCCAAGCAGGACTCGGTGGGCGTGCTGCAGAACCTGTTCCCGGCGTTCACCGCGTTGTACAGCCTGCAGCTGGACATCAAGCATCGCGGCTGGAAGCGGGACAAGGCCAGTCACTGACGCCCTGGTAGATGCCGACCTTGGTCGGCGCTGGTTTTCTCCGGGTGCCAACCAAGGTTGGCAGCTACCAGAGCGGCCACGCAGGCGCCGCCGTGCCCGGGTGATGCCGACCTTGGTTGGCCCGATGCGTCCGCGGCAGGAGCATCCACGCATGGCGTGGATCTACTGAGGCAGGACCTTCGTCCCATGCCATGCGCGGTGCGGGGTGCCATGATCGGGGTCTGCCTTCCCGGGAACCTTTGCTCGTGAAAACCCGTCTTGCCGTAGCCCTGCTGATCGCCCTGTCTGCCCCTGCCGTGGCCCTGGCCGCACCGCCCACCGCCACCGCGCCGGCCAGCGTGGCCACTGAGTCGCCCGCCGATGCCGCCTTCCGCGCGCTGTACGAGAAGGAATGGAAGTGGCGCCAGCAAGGCGGCGGCGAGGCCAGCGAGGACGAAGACGCGCCGGCCAATGCCACCCGCATGCCCGACGTCGGCCCGGCCGCGCAGCAGGCACGCCTGGAGGTATGGGACGAGACCCTGGCCGCGCTGAAGAAGATCGACCCGAAGACCCTTTCGCCCGACAACCAGGTCAACTACGCGATCTACCGCGACCAGGTGTTCAACCTGGCCGAAGAAGTGCGCCTGCGCGGCTACGAGATGCCGTTCAACGCCGATTCCTCGTTCTGGTCCAACCTGTCCTTCATGGCCCGGCGCGAAATGAAGACCGTGCAGGACTACCAGAACTACATCGCGCGCCTGAATGATGTGCCGCGCTACTTCGACCAGCAGACCGGGAACATGCGTGCCGGCCTGAAGCGCGGCTTCAGCGTGCCGCGTGCGGTGCTCGATGGCCGCGAGGTGTCCATCGCCACCGTCGCCGAACTGAAGGACCCGACCGAATCGCCGTTGTATGCGCCGTTCAAGAAGCTGCCCAACACCGTCCCGGCTGCCGAGCAGGCCAAGTTGCAGGCACAGGCCCGCGCGGCGATCAGCGGCAAGGTGGTGCCGGCGTTCCAGCAACTGCGCACCTTCTTCGTCAACGAATACGTGCCACAGGCACGTACTACCCTGGCCGCCGAAGCGATGCCTGACGGCAAGGCGTACTACAAGCAGCAGATCCACGAATACACCACGCTGGACCTGTCGCCGGACGAGATCCACCGCATCGGCCTGGAGGAAGTGGCACGCATCCAGAAGGAAATGAACGACATCATCAAGCAGGTGAAGTTCAAGGGCAGCTTTGCCGAGTTCCTGACCTTCCTGCGTACCGACCCGCAGTTTTATGCCAAGACGCCGGAAGAACTGCTGTCGCGTGCCGCATGGATCTCCAAGCGCGCCGATGGCCAGCTCGGCAAGTACATGACATTGCCGCGCGCGCGCTTCACCATCGTGCCGGTGCCGCCAGACATCGCGCCGTTCTGGACCGCCGGCCGTGGTGGCATGGGCACCTATTGGCTCAACACCTACAACCTGCCGTCGCGCCCGCTGTACAACCTGCCGGCGTTGACCCTGCACGAATCCGACCCTGGCCATGCACTGCAGGGTGCCATCGCTGCCGAGCAGAAGAACCTGCCGGAGTTCCGCCGCAATGCCTACATCTCCGCCTATGGCGAAGGTTGGGCGCTGTACTGCGAGAAGCTGGGCGTGGAAATGGGCATCTATGAAACCCCGTACGAGGATTTCGGTCGCCTGACCTACGAGATGTGGCGCGCCACGCGCCTGGTGATCGACACTGGCGTGCACAGCAAGGGCTGGAGCCGCGAGCAGGCGCTGGCCTACCTGCGTGACCACACGGCGCTGAGTGAGCACGAAGTGACCACCGAAGTGGATCGCTACATTTCCTGGCCGGGGCAGGCGTTGAGCTACAAGCTCGGCGAGATCGCCATCGTGCGCCTGCGTGCGCAGGCCGAGAAGGAGCTGGGCGACAAGTTCGACATCAAGGGCTTCCACGACACGCTGCTGAAGCAGGGTTCGGTGCCGTTGCCGGTGCTGGAGCAGCAGATCCAGGCGTACATTGCCGAGCGCAAGAAGGCCTGACCGTTCCAAGGTAGTGCCGGCCGCTGGCCGGCAACCTGCACGCACCGCAATCGTTCGACATTGCCGGCCAGCGGCCGGCACTACCGGGGATCGGAAAACAGGGTCGGATCGCAGGATCCGACCCCGTCATGTTTCACCCCACCGCCCTTGGCTTGGCCACCCGCGCAGCGAAGGTTGGCAGCACCAGCAGGGTCAGCACCGTGGCGGTGATCAAGCCACCGATCACCACCGTTGCCAGCGGCTTCTGCACTTCCGCACCGGAACCACTGGCGATCGCCATCGGAATGAAGCCGACGATGGCCACCAGTGCGGTGGTCAGCACCGCGCGGATACGGCTGGATGCACCGTTGATCGCGGCCATCATCGGCACGTCACCGGCGTCCAGGCGCTCGCGGATCGCCTGCATCAGCACCAGGCCGTTGAGCGTGGCCACGCCGGACACGGCGATGAAGCCCACCGCGGCCGACACCGAGAACGGCATGCCGCGCAGCAGCAGGGCGAGGATGCCGCCGACCAGCGCCAGCGGTACGCAGCTGAACACCAGCACCGCTTCCTTGCCGCTGCGCAGGGCCATGAACAGCAGGCTGCCGATCAGCAGGAATACCACTGGCACCACCGTGGCCAGGCGCTTTTCCGCGCGCTGCAGGTTCTCGAACTGGCCACCCCAGGTCAGGTACGCACCGGGCGGCAGCGCCACGTCGGCCACGGCGGCCTGTGCTTGGCCAACGAATCCGCCGAGGTCGCGGCCGCGCACGTTGGCCTGCACCACCACCCGGCGGCTGCCGTTGTTGCGGCTGATCTGGTTCGGCCCTTCGCTGACGCTGATGCGTGCCACCGAGGACAGCGGAATCACCACGCCGGCCGGCGTGGCGATCGGCAGCGAGGCCAGCTGATCCGGGTCGTTGCGTGCGCTGTCATCCAGACGCACCACCACATCGAATCGACGGTCGCCCTCGAAGATCTTGCCGGCTGCCGTGCCGCCGATGCCGGTGGACAGCGCATCGCTGACGTCGGCGGCGGTCAGCCCGTACTGCGCTGCCGCTACATGGTCGATCTTGACGTTGAGCGTGGGCAGGCCGGAAATCTGCTCCACCCGCACATCCGCCGCGCCCTCCACCGCGCGCAGCTTCAGCGCCACCTGGTCGGCCACCTTCTGCAGCTGGCTGAAGTCATCGCCGAAGATCATCACCGCCAGATCGGTGCGTACGCCGGAAATCAGCTCGTTGAAGCGCAGCTCGATAGGCTGGCTGAACTCGAAGCTGTTGCCCAGCTGCTGGCCGGCCAGTTCTTCGAAGCGGGCCACCAGCGCCTCCTTGCCCAGCTTCGGATCGGGCCAGTCCGCACGTGGCTTGAGCACGATCACGCTGTCGGAAATGTTGGTCGGCATCGGGTCGATTGCCGCTTCGGCGGTACCGGTACGCGAAAACACCGTTTCCACTTCCGGTTGCTGGGCGATGGCCTTCTCCAGTGCCAGCTGCATCGCCAGCGACTGCTCCAGCGAAGTGGATGGCACGCGCAGTGCCTGCATCGCCACGTTGCCTTCATCCAGGGTAGGCATGAACTCGCGGCCGAGCAGGCCGAACGAACCAATGCCGACCAGCAGCATCAGCGCTGCGCCGGCGATCACTGCGCGCGGCCGCGCGACGGCCTGGCGGATGATCGGTTCGATGCGCCCACGCAGCACGCGGATCAGCTTCGTTTCGTGCTCGCCATCATCACTGTGTGCCTCGCCTTCCTTCGGCTTCGGCTCGCGCACCATCAGCGCGGCCATCGCCGGCACGAAGGTGAAGGAGAAGATGAAGGCACCCACCAGGGCCAGCATGAACGTGGCGGCCATCGGGTGAAACGTCTTGCCCTCCACACCTTCCAGGGTGAGGATCGGTGCGAACACCAGCAGGATGATCAGCTGGCCGAACGCTGCCGGGCGTGCCATCTTTCGCGCCGAATCGGCCGCTACACGCAGGCGTTCCATCGCGGTCAACGCGCGGCCCAGTTCGGCACGACGCTGGCCCAGCATCAGCAGCGTCGACTCGATCACGATCACCGCGCCGTCCACCAGGATGCCGAAGTCCAGCGCACCCAGGCTCATCAGGTTGCCACTGATGCCGAAGCGGTTCATGCCGATCACCGCGAACAGGAACGACAGCGGGATCACCAGTGCGGTGATCGTCGCCGCGCGCAGGTTGCCGAGCAGCAGGAACAGCACCACCACCACCAGCAGCGCGCCCTCGGTGAGGTTCTTGGCCACGGTCTTGATGGTGGAATTGACCAGCACGCTGCGGTCCAGCACCGGCGCGGCCACGATGTCGGCCGGCAGCGAGGCATTCACCTGCTGCAGCCGTGTGGCGGCCGCCTGGGCCACGGTGCGGCTGTTGCCGCCGGCGATCATCAGCGCGGTACCGAGCACGGCTTCATGGCCGTTGCGGCTGGCCGCCCCCAGGCGCGGTGCGCGGCTTAGGCCGACATCGGCCACATCGGCCACCCGCACCACCACGCCGTTGCGGGTGGCTACCGGCGCCTGTGCCAGATCGTCGGTGGTCAGTGCCAGACCGTCGGCACGCACCACCAGGCCTTCGCCGGCGCGCTGCACGAAGCCGGCACCGGCCTGCACGTTGGAGCGCTGCAGGGCCGTCACCAGATCGGCCAGGCCCAGGCCATGCGCGGCCAACCGCGCGCTGTCCGGATGCACGCCGTATTCCTTCACGTAGCCACCGACGGTGTCCACGCCCGCCAGCCCGGGGCTGGAGCGCATCTGTGGCGCGATGATCCAGTCCTGCACGGTGCGCAGGTAGGTGGCGCGTTCTTCCGGCGTGCGCAGCAGGTTGCCTTCCGGCGTGCGGTAGACCTCGCCGGCCTGCCAGCCTGCTTCGCCCGGCTTGGCCAGCTTCGCAGGGTCGAACGCGGTGAAGTCCACCGTCCACATCAATACCTCGCCGAGGCCGGTGGTGACCGGCGACAGCATTGGCGAGGCACCCTCGGGCAGCGCTTCGGCGGCCTCGCGCATGCGTTCGGCCACCTGCTGGCGGGCGAAGTAGATGTCGGTGGCATCGGTGAAGATCGCGGTGACCTGCGAGAAACCATTGCGCGACAGCGAACGGGTGGTGGTCAGGCCGGGGATGCCGGCCAGCGCGGTTTCCAGCGGATAGGTCACCTGCCGCTCGATCTGCTCGGGCGTCAGTGCCGGTGCCACGGTGTTGATCTGCACCTGGCGGTTGGTGATGTCCGGTACCGCATCGATCGGCAGCTTGCCGAGCTGGAACAGGCCCACGGCGGCAACGAGTGCAGCCAGGGCCACGACCAGCCAGCGGTGGCGTACCGCGGTTTCAATGATGAGCTTGAACATGGAAGGTCCTCAGTGCCCGTGCTCGGCTTCGCCCTTGGCCAGTTCGGCCTTGAGCAGGAACGCATTGGCGCCGACGATGCGTTCGTCGCCGTTCAAGCCGCCGAGAATCTCGATGCGGTCACCGGCACGTCGGCCGGCCAGTACCGGCTGCACCTTGAAGCCGCCCTGGACGGCGACGAATACCGCGCTGCTGCCGCCGACGTTCTGTACCGCATCAGCCGGCACGCTCAACGCGCCGTCCTTGCCGTCGGTGACCACCACCGCCGACACCGGCGAACCGGCCGGCGGCAATGCGGCATCCACCGGCATGGCACGGATCACCGCCACGCCACCCTGCTGGCGCACATCGGCGGCCGAACCGGTGACGGTGGCACTGAAGCTGCCGCCCGGCACGGTCACTTCCAGCGTCATGCCCGGCGTGACCTGCGCGGCCAGCGCCGGTGGCGCGGTGAACACCAGCTCGTTCATCGACGGATCGGCGACGTCGGCCACCGGGCTGCCGGCCGCCACCACGCCGCCGGGCGTGACCTGCACGTTGCCGACGATGCCGGCCACCGGGCTGGTGATGCGCACGCGGCCGCTGCTGTCGGGCGAACCGTTGGCGGCGGCCTGTGCCTGCGCGGCAGCGGCCTGCGCCTGCGCCGCCAGCGATCGCGCACGCGACGTTTCCAGATCCTGGCGGGCGACCACGCCCTGTTCGACCAGTGCCTTGTCGCGGCCGTGGGCCAAGCGCGCCGCCTCGGCCTCCGCGGCGGCGGCAACCGCATTGGCGCGGAACACTGCCGCCTCGCCACTGACCACGATCGCCAGCGTCTGGTTCTGCTTCACTGCCGTGCCCGGTGCGACCAGCACGCGCTCCACGCGACCGGTCACGGTGGAAGCGACCGAGGCACGTGCACCGATCGACGGTTCCACCCGGCCCGACAGCCGCGTCGAACCACCCCCGCCGCGGCCGACGGCCACCACGTCGATGCCGGATGCCTTGATCTGCTCTGGCGTCAGCTGCACCACGCCTTCATCGGCATCTGCCGCGTTGCCGGTTTCGGCCTTGGCATCGGTGCTGTCGGCGGCGTGGCCATGGCCATCGTCGGCCGTTGCCTTGCCGGCGGGCTCCGAGACTGCCGGGGCCTCTGCGTTGCCGGAACAACCGGCCAGCAATGCAGTCAGCAACAAGCCGCCAACCAGCGGGAAAGTACGGGACAGGTTCATCGGGCCTCCACAAAGGGTGCGCGCCCTTCGAGGCGGGCGAGATCGATTTCCGCGCCGACGCGCGACAGGCGCGCATCCACGGCGGTGCCGCGGGCGGCGATGAGGGCACTGCGTGTGCTGCGCAATTCCAGCTGCGAGATGCGCCCGGCGTCGAAGCCGATGCGCGCCAGTCGATAGGCTTCCTCGGCGGCGACCACGCTTTCGTCGGCCGCGCGGGTGCGGCTGCCGGCGGCCTTCAGGCCAGCCACTGCCGACAAGCGTTCGGCTTCGCTGTCGCGCCGCTGCTGGTCCAACCGCGCCTCGGCCGCGCGCTGTTCGGCACTGGCGGCGCGGATGCCACCACGATTGCGGTCGAACAACGGGATCGAGAGACTGACGCCGAGCGTGTAGGCCTGTTCGCGGTCCTCGCGGAAACGCGTCTGCGCGGCGGTAACGCTGAGGTCGGGCAGGGCACGCTTGCGCTCGACGTCGACCAGACGACCGGCCGCATCAACTTCGGCTTCGGCCACACGCACGGCCAGAGCCACATCGGTGGCGCCACGCGGTGCTGGCGGTGCGCGATCGAGCAGACTGTTGTCGATGGTCTGCACCGGTGCATCCAGCAGGGCCGCACCGGCCAGGCGGGCCAGCGCGGCGTCGCGGAAGGCCTGCGCCTCATCCAGCGCGGCGCTGGCATTGGCCACTTCACTCTGTGCCTGCACGGCACGCAACTGCGGCTCGCGGCCATGCTTGACCATCGCGGTGACCGCCGCCGCATCGTCGCGGGTGAGGCTCAGCGCTTCTTCGGCCAGCGTGTAGCGACGCAGGGCGCTTTCCGCCTGTGCGTAGATCGCCGCCAACTGGCTGGCGACATCGCTGCGGCTCTGCGAACCACGCAGGGCAGCGGCCTGTGCCTCGGCGCGGGCGGCGCGGACGCGCGCGCCGCGCTGGCCCCAGACCTCCAGAGGCTGGGACAGGGTAAGCACGGTGTCGGCCCTGCCCATGCCGCCGTAGGAGCCTGTACCCCAGGCGTTTTCGGCGGACCAGGAAAGGGATGGATTGGGCAGCGCCCTCGCCTGGTCGGCGCGGGCGTCGGCCGCCTCGGCCAATGCCGCGCCGACGCGGGCGCCGGGCAGCTGGTCCAGGCGTTCAAGCAGGGTGTCGTACGAAGGTGCGGCTTGTGCGGCGACCTGTGCGGCGGGGATCAGGCCCAGCAGCACGGCGACGACCAGCCCGGCCGCGCGCGGCGACCGACGTGTCAGGATCGACATAGGGGGATTCCGGTTGTGAGTGAAACGGGAGCCCGCGATTGCGGGACGCGCTCAACTCACGCCCGGGGGGGACGTGCCAGTTCGTCCTGGGCGACCGCATAGGTCGCCGCGTCGCCTGCATTCGTCCAGCGCGCCGGTTGCGGCGTGCCAAAGGCGGCGAAGGTGCTCGCCGGCAGGCTCAGGTTGGAGTGGTGGCAGTGGTTGTGGCTGCAGGCAGCGGCGTGCTTGCCGTCGTTGTCAGTGTCACCGTCGGCATCTTCGGCACCGGCTTCCACATGCACCACCGTGCTGTCGTGCGGTTCCACCGCACACGCCAGAACATCGGCCACCGGCACGACCACGAATGCCGCCATCAGCAGCATCAGCAGGTACGAACGAAGGTGGCGGGCGATCCGGCGCATGGAGGGGAGGCTAGCAAGCGGTTTTCGGTGGATACAATATCAATGGCCACCTCGGGAATTTGTCGGCGTGTTCCGTTCAGGCGAGTGTCCGGGGGTAGTGCCGGCCGCTGGCCGGCAATCCCTATGAACCCTGCTGGCGCAATGCGCTGCCGGCCAGCGGCCGGCACTACCGGTCTGCGGGCAGCTTGGCGATCACCTTGATCTCGAACTGGAAGCCATACAGCCAGGTCACGCCGATGCCGGTCAGGGTCGGGTGCGGCGCTTGGCCCCAGTACTCGGGCACGATCGCCCAGGCCTTTTCGAAGTTGGTTTCCGGGTCGACCAGGAACACGGTGACGTCGATCACGTCATCGAACGTGCAGCCGGCCGCGGCCAGCACCGCGTTGAGATTGTCGAAGGCGCGGCGGACCTGGGTCTCGAAGTCCGGTTCGGGCGAGCCATCCTCGCGGCTGCCGACCTGGCCGGAAACGAACAGGAAGCCATTGGATCGGATCGCCGGCGAATAGCGGTTGCGCTCGTACAGCGCCTGCCGGCCGGCGGGAAAGACAACATCACGGTGGGACATGGGACGGATTCCAGACGGGAGCGGACCATCCTCCCCGCTGTCGCTGTCTGGATAAACCGTGATGATCGGTCTAGATTGATTGCATATTCCAAACAATCACAGCCACGGCCATGGACCGTTTCGAAGCGATGCGCGCGTTCGCCCGGGTGGTGGAGACCGGCAGCTTCACCCGCGCCGCGCACACGCTGCAGCTCAGCCGCACCACGGTCACCCAGCTGGTGCAGCAGCTGGAGGCGCATCTACAGCTGCGCCTGCTCAACCGCACCACGCGCCGGGTCAGTGTCACAGCCGATGGCGCGGCTTACTACCCGCGCATCGTGCGCCTGCTGGCCGAGCTGGAAGAGGTCGAGGGTGGTCTGGGTGATGCCGCCGCACAGCCACGTGGGCGCCTGCGCATCGACGTTCCCGGCCCGTTCGCGCGGCTGTTGCTGGTGCCGGCGCTGCCCGGCTTCCAGGCGCGCTATCCGGAGATCCAGCTGGACATCGGCGTGAGTGACCGCGAGGTCGATGTCATCGCCGACAACGTCGATTGCGTGATCCGCGGTGGCACCCCGGCCGACCCGGCGCTGGTGGCGCGGCCGTTGGCGAGCCTGCCGATCGGCTTCCATGCCAGCCCTGGCTATGTGCAGCAATTCGGTGTGCCGGAACACCCGCGCGCGCTCGAAGGGCCAGACCACTGCACGGTAGGTTTTCTAAGCCCGCGCAGCGGCCGCGCACGCGTGTTCACCGCGCAGCGTGGCGCCGAGCGCATCGAGGTGCAGGGGCGCTATTCAATCGGTTTCGATGATGGCAATGCCTATCTGGCGGCGGGTCTGGCCGGCCTCGGCGTGGTCGCGTTGCCCAGCTACATGGCCGAACCGCATGTGGCGCGCGGCGAGCTGCTGCCGGTGCTGCACGACTGGCAGTTGCCGCCGATGCCGATGCACGTGATGTTCCCGCCGAACCGGCACATGAGCCAGCGGCTGCGGGTGTTCATTGATTGGGTGGTGGAGACGTTGGGCTGAGCCACCGCTCGAGTGCGGCCACGCCGCATGCCACTCCATCCTCGTTCGCCATTGCAGCGCCCAGCGCGGCCGCCCGTGCGCGTGTATCCGCATGCTCGGCGAACGCCAGTGCATCGGCCAACACCTGCGGCTGCAACCGCTTGGGTGACAGTGGCGCCGGTGCCACGCCCAGGTGCTGCAGGCGATCGGCCCAGAAGAACTGGTCGGCGGCGAACGGCATCACCATCGACGGTATGCCGGCGCGGCAGGCCGAATGCGTGGTGCCGCCGCCGCCGTGGTGGATCGCCAGTGCGCAGCGCGGCAGCAACGCTTCATGCGGGGTCGGGCCGATCACCCGTACCGAGTCGGGCAGCGTTATGTCGGGCACGCCGACCCAACCGGGAAACAGCAGCACGCGGCGTGGCGCCAGCGCCGACAACAGCGCCGGCAGCACACGTTCGCGCTCGAAGCCGGTCATGCTGCCGAAGCCCAGATAGACCGGCGGCGGTCCTGCATCGAGGAAAGCCTGCAGTTCGCACGACGGTTGCCACGGCGCAGCAGGGGCCGACCATTGGCCGCACACGAGGTGGTCGGCCGGCCAGTCCGAAGGCGGTGACAACAGCTGCGGCGAGATGCCGTACAGCATTGGCAAGCCGGTCCAGAGCGAGCGTCGAGGCGGCTGCCCGGCGTGCTGGCGGGCCGTGTTGATCGGGCCGCGGAACTGTCGCCAGATCAGGCCGTTGACCAGGCCATAACTGGCCCGGTTCAACCAGCCCGGCGAGCGTCCGGGCGGCAGGAAGGGCGAGCGGAACGCGCGCGTCGGCGTCAGCGGAATCATGCCGGCGCCGATCACCGGAATGCCGTGGCGTTCGCCCACGCTCATGCCGACGAACGCAGCCAGGCCACCATTCAGGATCGCATCGTAGCCGTCGGCTGCAGCATCGGCCTGGCGCATCCAACCGGCGACGTGTTGCAGCGCCATCCGTGCCAGCCCGGTGCTGGCGGCGGCCACGCCATTGCCGCGTGAGACCAGCGCCACCACTTCGTCGTGGATGTCGCCTTCCAGCGCGGCGTGCGGAACGCCCAAGGCCTTCGCGCTGTCGAGGGTGCCGCCGTCGGCCAGCAGCATGACCTCGTGACCGGCCGCGATCAGCCCATGGCAGAGCATGGCCAGCGGGCGCGTATCGCCTTCGGTGCCGTAGGTGAGGGCCAGCAGTCGCATTGGAGCCTCCGCAGTGAATCACCAGTATGCCGACATCGCTGTGTTCGTCCGCGCTCCTGCCGACGCACCGCGTGGGACAATCCCGCCTCATCTGCCCCCGCCGCACGGGGCGCGCGCAACAGGATCCAGCACCGCATGACCGCACTGCCATCCCTACCTTCCCTTGTCTGCCGCATGCCGGCCGCTGCATACCGGCGTGCGCCGTGAGCCGCGTCGTTGCACTGGACACCGAAACCACCGGTATCTCGCATCGTCTGGGCCACCGGGTGATTGAAATCGGGGCGGTGGAACTGGTCGATGGACAACTCAGCGGCCGCCAGTTCCACACCTACCTGCAGCCGCAGCGGAAGGTGGACTGGGGCGCGCAGCGCGTGCACGGCATCAGCGATGCCATGCTGGTGGGCAAGCCATTGTTCGCCAGCAAGGCCGCCGAGCTGCTGGAGTTCCTGCGTGGCAGCGAGATGGTCGCGCACAACGCCACCTTCGACGTCGGCTTCCTCGACAACGAGTTGCGCCTGGCCGGCATCGCCGAAGGGCTGGCCCAGCACTGCCGCGTGACCTGCAGCCTGAAGCTGGCCCGCAGCCGTTGGCCGGGCATGCCCAACAAGCTCGACGATGTACTGCAGCGCCTGCGTATTCCCGGCACCCGCGGCCTGCATGGCGCACTGAAGGATGCGCACCTGCTGGCCCAGGTGGTGCCGCACCTGCGCTGAGGGCAGGCATCGCCATCGCATTCAGGCATGGCCTGTGGGTAAGTTGCGCAAGGTCTTGATTGCGTGCATAATGCGCGGCTCGCTGTGTCCGGTTTTCTATCGGGCGGCGCCCCCGGGAGCACGTCCCCGGCCGCCCAACGCCAGCGTAACCCTTTGATTCTCTTGACGTGTGGTGGGCAACCATCGAGGCCGCCGTCCCCCGGGCTACGGGGAGACACAACTTACTATCGAGGTGCGCAATGTCCCGCGTATGCCAGGTTTCCGGCAAGCGAGTGCAGACGGGTAACAACGTCTCGCACGCCAACAACAAGACCCGTCGTCGTTTCCTGCCCAACCTGCACGAGCGCCGCTTCTGGGTCGCCAGTGAGAACCGCTGGGTGAAGCTTCGTGTTTCCGCGCATGCACTGCGCACCATCGACAAGAACGGTATCGATTCCGTTCTGGCTGAGCTGCGTGCGCGCGGCGAAAAGGTCTGAGGAGTAGACGATCATGGCAGGCAAGCGCGATAAGGTCCGTATGATTTCGACCGCCGGTACCGGTCACTTCTACACGACCGACAAGAACAAGAAGAACACCCCGGGGAAGATGGAATTCTCCAAGTACGATCCGGTCGTGCGCAAGCACGTCCCGTACAAGGAAGGCAAGATCAAGTAATCCGCAAGGATTGCGGGTCGCTTCCGAAAAAACCCGCCCTCGTGGCGGGTTTTTTTGTGCCTCCCCCGCCCCCGGTAGGTGTCGACCTTGGTCGACACGTTCCGACCCCGTGGGTGCCGCCCGTTGGTCGGCACGCTGTTCCCAGCGCTGCTCGACTCTGCACATCCCGCTGGGCAGAATGGCCCCACACCTCCCAACGGGCGACGCGATGCTGTTCGAGTGGCTGCTGGGCTCGTACCTGCTGTTGATCGACTGGCTGATCCGGCTGGTGGCGCTGTGCTGGATCCCCACCCGCACTACGCCGGGCGCGGCGCGCAGCTGGCTGCTGCTGGTCGGCTTCGTGCCGCTGCTGGGCCTGCCGCTCTATCTGCTGTTCGGGCATCCGTGGCTGTCGCGCGAGCGCATCCGCCGGCAGGCCGAGGCCTCGCAGGTCATCCGTGAAGAACAGGCGCTGCAGCGCCGCCTGCGCTGGACGCCCAAGCCCGATTCGGCCAGCGCCGAAGTGGTGCCGCTGGTGCAGCGCCAAGGCGATTTCATGCCGGTGCACGGCAACGCGATCGACCTGCTGACCGACTATGACGAATCACTGCACACCCTGATCGCTGACATCGACCAGGCCCAGGACCGGGTGCACCTGCTGTACTACCTGATGTTCGATGACACGGTGGGCGAGGCCATCGTCGAAGCCCTGCAGCGTGCCGCAGCGCGCGGCGTGCAGTGCCGCGTGCTGCTGGATGCGGTCGGCGCCAAGCGGGGCCTGCGCGCATACAGCAAGCGGCTGCGGTCACGTGACATTGAAGTGCGCGCGATGCTGCCCGGCGGCCTGCGCTGGCGCCGCAGCGGACGCATGGACCTGCGCAACCATCGCAAGATCGCGGTGATCGACAACGAAGTGGGCTATGTCGGTTCGCAGAACCTGGCGCGCCCTGAATTCGTTGCCGGCCACCCCAACCGCGAGCTGGTGGCGCGCGTGCGCGGGCCTGCGGTGGCGCACCTTGAAGCGGTGTTCGCCAGCGACTGGTACATCGAAACCGGGCAGCGCCTGGAGGTCATCGCCGACGTGCCGGTGTGCAGCGAGGACATCGCCACCCAGCTGCTGCCCAGTGGCCCGGCCTACCCGTACAGCAACGCGCGCGATGCGGTGGCCGCGCTGATCCATCTTGCCCGGCGCCGGCTGGTGATGGTCACGCCCTACTTCGTGCCCGACGAAGCAACGCTGAGTGCACTGCGCATCGCCGCGCTGTCCGGCGTGCAGGTGCAGCTGATCCTGTCGGCCAGCAACAACCAGCGGCTGACCTCGTGGGCGCAGGAGGCCTACTACGATGAGCTGCTGCGCTGCGGGGTGCAGATCGCGCTGTACGAGCCGCAGTTCCTGCATGCCAAGCACATGAGCGTGGATGAGGACATCGCCGTGCTCGGGTCGATCAACATGGATATCCGCTCGTTCGCGCTGAATGCCGAAATCGGCCTGATCTGCTACGACCGGCAACTGGTCACGCAGTTGTGTGCCATCGAGGACGACTACCTGCGCCAGTCGCGCCTGCTGGACCTGGAGCAGTGGCGCAAGCGTCCCGCGTGGCTGCGCAGCCGCGAGGGCATCGCGCGCCTGGCCGATGCCTTGATGTAGGCCAGCGCCAGCCGGGCAGGGCCGATGGCCTACAATCGGCGCATGACTGATTCACCGCGTAGTGGCGAACTGGACCTGGCGATCATCGGTGGTGGTGCGGCCGGGGTGCTGGTGGCGATCCAGGTGTTGCGCCAGGCCCGAGCGCCGCTGGCGCTGGCCATCTTCGAGCCGGCCTCGCAGCTGGCACAGGGCATTGCCTATGCCACGCCGTGGCCGGAGCACCTGCTGAACGTGCCGGCGGCGAAGATGAGCGCCTTTGCCGACCAGCCCGGCGACTTCCTCGATTTCCTGCAGGACGCCAACGCCTACCCGGGCGAGGCACGCGAGGTGCTGGGCGAACGCTATGTGTGTCGCCACTACTTCGCTGCCTACCTGCAGCAGCGCCTGCGCGAGGCCGAAGCGGCCAGCGCGGCGCGATTGCAGGTCATCGCCCAACCGGTGCTGGCGATGCAGCCGGATGACCACGGTTACCAGCTGCAGCTGGGCGATGGCCAAACGCTGCATGCAGCGCAGGTGGTGATCGCCACCGGCAACAGCATGCGGCCGCTGCCGGTGGGCGGCGCCGATGCGCTGCCCGCCGATGACGTGGTCGAAGCCTGGGATTATGACGGTGTGCGCACGCTGGCCAGTGACCATGCCCTGGCCATCGTCGGCTCCGGGCTGAGCATGGCCGACACCGTGCTGGCGTTGGTGGCCGGCGGCCATAGCGGGCCCCTGCACGTGATCTCGCGCCACGGGCTGCTGCCGTTGCCGCACGCCCACGGCGGTCTGCCGGCGTTCGACCCGCAGGAGCTGCTGACGATGACCCTGCGCCGGCGTCTGCGTGCACTGCGCCAGCACGCGCGGCAGGCACAGGCCGACGGCATTCCCTGGCAAGGCGTGATGGATCGCATCCGCCCGCATGGGCAAGCGCTCTGGTGCAGCCTGGACGCCGCCGATCAGCGCCGCTTCCTGCGCCACGTGGTGCGCTACTGGGACGTGCACCGCCATCGCATTGCTGAACCGGTGGCCGAGCAGTTGCAGGCGCTGCAGGCCAGCGGCCAGCTGCGCGTTCACCGCGCCCGCCTGCAACGCGTGTGGCGCGAGGGCGACACCCTGCGGCTGTCGGGCCGCGAGGCGGGCGGCGGCAACGTGCAGTGGACGATCGCTGCGGTGGTCAATGCCACCGGTGTGGAAACCCGTGCCTCTGCACTGCGCAATCCCTTGCTGCAGCAGCTGCAGGCCGATGGGCTGGCCCGCCCCGGCCCGCATGGGCTGGGCCTGGACAGCAGCGTGCCGGGCGACCGGTTGTGTGCAGCGGGTGGCCAGCCACAGGCGCGCCTGGGGGTACTCGGCAGCCTGCGCATCGGCAGCCTGTGGGAAAGCCTGGCGGTGCCTGAACTGCGTCAGCAGGCGCAGGCACTGGCCACGCAGGTGGTCGCAGGAGCTGCGACGTCGATGCCGTAAAATGGAGGCATGGATGTCTCCCACTTGCTTGATGGCCTGAACCCGGCCCAGCGCGAAGCCGTCTCCGCTCCCCTCGGTCACCACCTGGTGCTGGCCGGTGCCGGGTCGGGCAAGACGCGCGTACTCACCCACCGCATTGCCTGGCTGCATGAAGTCGAAGGCGTGCCGACCCACGGCATCTTCGCGGTGACCTTCACCAACAAGGCCGCCGGCGAGATGCGCCATCGCATCGACGCGCAGCTGCCGCATGGCAGCCGCGGCATGTGGATCGGCACCTTCCACGGCCTGGCCAACCGCCTGCTGCGCCTGCACTGGCAGGACGCCAAGCTGCCTGAAAGCTTCCAGGTGATGGATTCGGACGACCAGCTGCGGCTGGTCAAGCGCGTGGTGCAGGCGCTGGAGCTGGATGACGGCAAGTACCCGCCCAAGCAGATTGCCTGGTGGATCAACGCGCAGAAGGATGAGGGCCGCCGCCCGCAGCACATCCAGCCCGAACCGAACGATGCGTGGCTGGAAACGATGCGCCAGGCCTACGCCGAGTACCAGGCGCGGTGTGACCGTGCCGGCCTGGTCGATTTCGCCGAGTTGCTGCTGCGCGCGCACGAACTGCTGCGCGACAATCCGCCGTTGCTGTCGCACTACCGCGCGCGGTTCCGCGAGATCCTGGTGGACGAATTCCAGGATACCAACGCCATCCAGTACGCCTTCGTGCGGGTACTGGCCGGGCACGAGGGCCACGTGTTCGTGGTCGGTGATGATGACCAGGCCATCTACGGCTGGCGCGGTGCCAAGGTCGAGAACGTGCAGGGCTTCCTGCGCGATTTCCCGGGCGCGCAGACCATCCGTCTGGAGCAGAACTACCGTTCCACCGCCAACATCCTCAGCGCCGCCAACGCAGTGATCGCGCACAATCCGGACCGCATCGGCAAGCAGCTGTGGACCGACAGTGGTGACGGCGAGCCGATCGATCTGTACGCGGCGTACAACGAGATGGACGAGGCGCGCTACATCGTCGAGCGCGCACGGCAGTGGGTGCGCGACGGCGGCAGCTACACCGAAGTGGCCGTGCTCTACCGCAGCAACGCGCAGTCGCGCGCGCTGGAAGAAGCGCTGCTGAGCGAACAGGTGCCGTACCGCGTGTATGGCGGCATGCGCTTCTTCGAGCGCGCCGAAGTGAAGGATGCGCTGGCCTACCTGCGCCTGCTGTCCAACCGCAACGACGACGCTGCATTCGAGCGCGCGGTGAACACGCCCACGCGTGGCATCGGTGACCGCACGCTGGACGAAGTGCGCCGCGAAGCCCGCGCCCAGGGCATCTCGTTGTGGGAAGCCACCATGCTGGTGACCCAAGGCAGCGCACTGGCGGCGCGTGCGCGCAATGCGCTGGCCGGCTTCCTGGTGCTGGTCAACGAACTGCAGGCGCAGACCCTGCAGATGACCCTTGCCGAGCGCGTGGACCATGTACTGGTGCGCTCGCAGCTGCGCGAGCACTGGAGCAAGGAAAGCCGCAACGCGCTGGATTCGGAATCGCGCACCGACAACCTCGACGAACTGGTGTCGGTGGCCTCGCGCTTCGTGCGCCGTGCCGACGACATCGAGGAAGTGGGCGAGGACATGGACGAGCTGGTCGCGTTCCTGGCCTACGCGGCGCTGGAGGCCGGTGAGGGCCAGGCGCAGGCCGGCGAGGAAGGCGTGCAGCTGATGACGCTGCACTCGGCCAAGGGCCTGGAATTCCCGCTGGTGTTCCTGGCCGGCGTGGAAGAGGGGTTGTTCCCCAGTGCACGGTCGCTGGAGGAAAGCGGGCGGCTGGAAGAAGAGCGTCGGCTGGCCTACGTCGGCATCACCCGCGCGCGGCAGAAGCTGGTGCTCAGCTACGCCGAATCGCGGCGCATCCACGGCCAGGACAACTACAGCCTTCCTTCGCGTTTCCTGCGCGAGATCCCGCGCGAGCTGCTGCACGAAGTGCGGCCGAAGGTGCAGGTCTCGCGGCCGGCGTCGATGGGCGCAAGCCGGGTGATGGGACATGCCGCCATCGAAGCGCCGCCGATCAAGCTGGGTGCGCTGGTCAACCATCCCAAGTTCGGCGAAGGCATGGTGACCGACTACGAAG
Source organism: Stenotrophomonas sp. GW821-FHT02D01 (assembly GCF_059421765.1). Classification (NCBI taxonomy): domain Bacteria; kingdom Pseudomonadati; phylum Pseudomonadota; class Gammaproteobacteria; order Lysobacterales; family Lysobacteraceae; genus Stenotrophomonas; species Stenotrophomonas sp. GW821-FHT02D01. Next base: position 361,893 of record NZ_JBWKVP010000004.1, on the reverse strand, counting down.
GCAGCGGTGCCCACGCACGCGTGCAGATCGAGTTCGCCGACGCCGGCAGCAAGTGGCTGGTGATGGCGTATGCCAACCTGACGGTGATCTGATCACCGCCGGGGTCGGATCCCTCCCGTAGGGAGGGCCCTGACCCCGACGCGATGGAAAGCAGCCGAGCACGGGCTCGGCTCTACAAAGGCGAGTGCTGATGACCCGCAACGTGCTCTTCCTCTGCAGCCAGAACCGTCTGCGCAGCCCGACGGCCGAGCAGGTGTTCGCCGATTGGCCGAGCGTCGAAACCGCCTCGGCCGGGTTGCTCGCCGACGCTGAGGAAGTGCTCAGCCCCGAGCTGCTGCAATGGGCCGATCTGGTGTTCGTGATGGAGCGGGCGCACCGCAACCGGCTTTCCAGCCGCTACAAGGCATGGTTGAACGGCAAGCGGGTGATCTGCCTGGATATTCCCGATGACTACGAGTACATGGATCCGGTGCTGGTGGAACTGCTCAAGCGCAAAGTGATCCCGTTCCTGCGCTGACCCGGGCGGCGATCAGTCCTGCGCCTGCGGTTGCGCGGCCGTGTCCTGTTCGGACATGGACTGCTGCAGGCTGCTGCTGAAGCTCTTCACCGCGCGTTCCAGGGCGATCTCCCAGTTCTCCCGCGAGGCTACCTGGAAGATGTTTGCGCCATGGCCGGTAGTCGTGAAGGTGCGCGTCTGGCCATCCTTGCGTGCCGTCACCTGTACCGCGATGTCTGCAAGCATCTGCTGGGTGTACGTCGCGGCGCGCCAAACATTCACCGGAGCACTTACCGAAAAATCGTTCAGCGTGGCGTCCAGATGCGTACACGATGCCTCGCACTTGTCGGCAGTCCTGTAACCCATGTTGCGCAGCGCTTGGATCATGATCTCGCGTGCCTTGTCCGGGGCTGTGGACGTTTCGAGCTCCACCAGCACGCCATTGCCGGCACGGATGACACCACCGATGTTCTTCGCACGCGCGGCCGATTGCACCTGCGGGAAGTACTGGGGGCGGTTGTCACGCACCGGGGCCACCACCACCACCGGGCCCTGCTCCGGGTTCACCCGGATGTCCGGCACGTTCACGCGCACCACTTCGGTGCGGATGCCACAGCCGGTGAGCAACAGCAGCAGTGCCAGCGTAATGATCGACTTCATGTATTCCCCCTGTTGGAATGGTGTCCTTGCGCCGCGCATTATCGCTTGCACATCGCCTGAAAGGACGACGCGCCGACGCCGCAAAGCAGCCGGGCATGGCACGGCTCTACAATGGCGTCCACATCTCCCAGGAACGCCCTCATGACCGAACCCACGCTGCATGTCACCGTGAAGTTGAACGCCAGGCTGCAGCCCGAGCATCGCCATGAGCTGTTCGAGGATCCGCTGGACGCGCTGTTGCAGGCGGCCGATCTGGGCGGGATCACCGGAGGCGGTACTGCGATGTCCGACGAGGGCGAAGTCGAGTACGGCGATATCGAAGTGGCACTGGTCGATGCCGCGGGCGTGCCCAAGCTGGTCGACCTGCTGGAGCAGCTGGGGGCACCGAAGGGTTCGCAGGTGCAGGGCGCAGGCGAGGCCGACCGCAGCTTCGGCGTGACCGAAGGCCTGGGCATCTATCTGGATGGCCTGACCCTGCCAGACGAGGTGTACGAGCAGTGCGATTCGAACCACGTGTTCGAACAGCTGTCCGAGCGCATCGATGGCCTGGGCGAGATCTGCAGCTGGTGGCAGGGCCCGAGCGAGACCGCGCTGTACATGTACGGCCAGTCGTTCGAGGCGATGCGTGATGCGATCGCTGAATTCGTCGGCAGCTACCCGCTGTGCCAGAACGCACGCGTGGTGCAGATCGCCTGAAGCTGCGGTTTCGGGTGGAGCGGGCCGGCTGCTCCAGGTGCCGGGATAGCGGCGGCTGCCGGCCAGCGGCCGGCACTACCGGAGCGGGGTCAGCGTGCTGGCTGGGCGGCCGCAGCCTGCTGAGCGTTGTCGGCCTTGGCCAGTGATTTGCCGAACTCGTAGCCACCCACGAGCAGGACGAAGGCAGCGACACAGGCCAGCACGATGATCAGGCCGGTTTTGGAAGTCGAGCGGGGGCGGTCCTGCATGGGAAATCTCCGTTCAGGTAGGGGGTCGCAGCCGGAGCATGCGCCGTGACCGGTGCACGCGCAAGCCGGGCCGTCGCGCTACCGGGCCGGCCCCCGCACCTGCTCCCAGTCCAGCCCGAACTTCGCCAGGTACTTGCGCAGGCGGTCGGCGTCGTTGGTGCTGGCGCGCTGGGTGCGCGAGACCGCAAACAGCTCGCGCCCGGCGGCGGACAGCGACTTCGAGCGTGCACAGACCCGCACCACTTCTTCCAGCTGCACGCGGTCGAAACGGTCCAGCGCGTCCACGGCCTCGCCCAGCAGGGCATCCAGCGGAGACGGCGCATCGCCGCCGCGCCACTGTGCCCGCAGGCGCGCGATCTCGTCTTCCACACCCTCGATCTGGATGCGCCCGGCGCTGGCCAACGTGGCCAGGCGCATGATCGACGCGCCCAGGTCGCGGAAGTTGCCACGCCACGCCGCTTCCGGGCTGGTGGCGAATGCGAGATAGCGCGTGCGCGCCTCGGTGTTGAAGCGCACCCGCGCATGCTGGTCCAGCGACCAGCGCTCCAGCTCGAACTCGATGTTCGGCTCGATGTCTTCCATGCGCTGCGCCAGCCCGGGCAGGTGGTACGTCCACAGGTTGAGGCGCGCCAGCAGGTCTTCGCGGAAGCGGCCTTCCAGCACCGACTGCTGCAGATCGCGGTTGGTGCCGGCGATCAGCTGGAAATCGCTCTCCACTTCGCGGTCACTGCCGACCGGCAGGAAGCGCTTCTCTTCCAGCGCCCGCAGCAGCATCGCCTGTTCGTCCTGGCCGAGTTCGCCGATCTCGTCCAGGAACAGAAGCCCTTGGTGCGCTGAGCGCAGCAGGCCGGCACGGTCGCTGGAAGCGCCGGTATAGGCGCCTTTGGTGTGACCGAACAGGGTGCTCATCGCACCGTCGCCGCGCAGCGTGGCGCAGTTCACTTCGACGAAGCGACCGGGCAGCTGGTGCTTGAGCTTCTTCAGCTCGAACACGCGCTTGGCCAGCTGGCTCTTGCCGGCGCCGGTCGGTCCCATCAGCAGCATCGGCGCGCGCGAGCGGGTCGCCACCGTTTCGATCTGCTCGATCATCCGGTTGAAGGCGGCGTTGCGGGTGGCGATGCCGCCCTTCAGCAGGTCGCGATCCAGCAGCTGCTGCTGGGCGAAGCGCTGGGCGATGTGGTCGTAGCGCGACAGATCCAGGTCGATGATCGCGTACGTGCCGGCGGCACCGTCCTGCTTGCGCGGTGGCGAGGTCTGCAGCAGCCGTCCGGGGAAATGACGGCTCTCGGTCAACAGGAACCAGCAGATCTGCGCCACGTGCGTGCCGGTGGTGATGTGGACGTAGTAGTCCTCCTCCTCCGGCTGGAACGGGTAGCGCGCGAGAAAGTCGTGCAGGGAGGCGTAGACCCCCTCGAATTCCCATGGATCGGCCAGGTAGGTGTCGTGACGCTGCACGCTGATGCCCGGCGCGGCCTGCGCCAGGTCCTCGCAGACCACGCGCGCCAGCTTGCTGTAGCGGCGCTCATCCAGCAGCAGCTCGATGCGGTCAGGCAGGAAATCCTCATGCATGCCCAGCGAAACGGTCGGGCGCCACTTCTGCCAGCGGCCCGGACCCTCGCCTGCGTCGAGCTGGGTGCCCAGCATGCCGAATACCACCTGCCGACGCGCCATATCCATTCCTATAAAAGATGCGCGGGAAATATATATCTTTTCGCCAATGCCCGCTGGGTAGGATGGCCTTCTTCTATTGAAATCACTTAAAAATCAATAGCATGCGATGGTTTCGCAAAAGTTGGCACGGCCATTGCTCTATATCCGGCAAGACACGACGCGGGCTGTTCCCGCCGAGGACATCAGCATGGCCAACCTTTCGCTCTTCTCCTGGATGCGCACGCCGCAGCCGCCGCAGGCAGACACCGTCAATGAAGCCGGTGGCCTGGCCTACCGCCGCGACCCGCGTGCGGCGCTGGCGCTGTATGCGGCCACCGGGTGCCTGAACAACACCTTCTACAGCGACGCCGAGGCACAGCTGCAGCAGGTGCTGGCGCTGACCGCGCAGGTCGAGCCGCGCTTCATCGCCCGCACGGCCCTGTACGCCCGCCAGGTTGCGCACATGAAGGACATGCCGGCACTGCTGCTGGCGGTGCTGAGCCTGCGCGATCCGGAGGCGTTCGCCCTGGCGTTCCCGCGGGTGATCGACAACGGTCGCCAGCTGCGCACCTTCGTGCAGATCATGCGCAGTGGCCAGGTGGGGCGTCGTTCGCTGGGCTCGCTGCCCAAGCGCAGGGTGCGTGAGTGGATCCAGCAGGCGTCGCCGGAAACGCTGGTGCGTGCGGCGATCGGCCAGCAGCCGTCGCTGGCCGACCTGATCCGCATGGTGCACCCGAAGCCGGCCAACGCCGAGCGCAAGGCGCTGTATGCATGGATCATCGGTCGTCCGTACGACGAGGCGCAGCTGCCGGCAGTGGTGCAGGCGTACGAGGCGTTCAAGCGTGACCCGCGCGGACTGCCGCCGGACCTGCCGTTCCAGTACTACAGCACGCTGCCGCTGGACGCGGCGCAGTGGTCGGCACTGGCCCGCAATGCATCGTGGCAGTCGATGCGGATGAACCTCAACACGTTCGCCCGCAATGGCGTGTTCGACGATCCGGCGATGGTGCAGGTGATCGCAGAGCGCCTGCGTGATCCGCAGCAGGTGCGTCGTGCCCGCGTACTGCCCTACCAGCTGCTGATGGCCTTTCACGCCGGCGGTGGCTTGCCGGCGCCGATCCTGGAAGCGTTGCAGGACGCGATGGAGATCGCCACGGCGTCGACCCCGGCATTGCCCGGGCGGGTGGTGGTGGCGGTGGACGTGTCCGGTTCCATGCAGTCGCCGGTGACCGGCTATCGCAAGGGTGCCAGTACGGCGGCGCGCTGTGTGGACGTGGCGGCGCTGGTTGCAGCCTGCGTGCTGCGCGGGCAGCCGCAGGCCAAGGTATTGCCGTTCGATACCGAGGTGCGCCACGTGCGTCTGAACCCGCGCGACAGCGTGATGACGTTGGCCCGCCAGTTGGCGATCAACGGCGGTGGTACGTCGGTCAGCGCGCCGCTGCACTACCTCAACCTGCGGCGCGAGCCGGTGGACCTGGTGGTGATGGTGTCGGACAACGAGAGTTGGCGTGACACCCGCCAGGGCGGCCAGACGGCCACGATGCTGCAGTGGGATGCACTCAAGCGTCGTTGCCCACAGGCGCGGCTGGTGTGCATCGACCTGCAGCCGGTGGCCAGCAGCCAGACCGTGCAGCGCGGTGACGTGCTGCACATCGGTGGGTTCAGCGATGCGGTGTTCGACCTGATGGCGCAGTACGCCGCTGCGGCCGAGGACGGCAGCAGCTGGGTCGAGCGCATCCAGGACATGGCGTTGTAAGGCGGCAGGGAGGCCGCACGGACCGCCCGGCTGGCAATGGGGCCAGCCGGGCAGGGCCAGGAATTCGTTTTTGCGGTGAATGCTGGTGGAACTACATTGGTTGTCCCTTCGGGGTCGGGTTCGAGTCCCGCGTTTCCTGCCTGTCGTGAGGAAGCAGACGTTCCACCTCCCTTGTCACCGCACCTTTTCTAACGGCACCGGCAACGGTGCCACCGCTTCAATGCCGGCAGCGCGAATGCCGGAGGAACTACAGCCCCTTAAGCTCCAGGTCGCGGGTTCGACTCCCGCCTGCCGCGGTAACGCGGCGGTAGCTCAGTGGTAGAGCAGGATGTTCCTCCAGATTCTTGTCGTGTTGCCGGCACCTTCGCTTTCGTTGCGCGGGGAATGCAGGTGGAACTACATCGGAAGCCCTTCGGGGTCGGGTTCAAGTCCCGGCCGTCCTCCGCGGCAACGCGGACGACGGAATGTTCCACCCCCTTTGTCACCGCACCTTCCTTGTTTTTGCTTTGGATGAAAGGAAACATCACCATGACCACCCTCAATTACGACGTGATCCAGCAGCCGGGCGCTGCACCGATCAAGCTGTGGACCCGCGGCGTGCCGCTGGAAGACCAGGCGCGCGAGCAGCTGCAGAACATCGCCAAGCTGCCCTTCATCCACAAGTGGATCTCGGTGATGCCCGACGTGCACCTGGGCAAGGGCGCGACCGTGGGTTCGGTAGTGCCGACCATCGGCGCGATCATTCCTGCAGCGGTGGGCGTGGACATCGGCTGCGGCATGATCGCGGTGCGCACCACGCTGGTCGCCAGCGACCTGCCGGACAACCTGTCGGCGGTGCGCAGCGCGATCGAGCGGGCGGTGCCGCACGGCCGCAGCGTCACCCGCGGGGGCCGTGACAAGGGCAGTTGGGACACGCCGCCCGAACTGGCGGTGGAAGGCTGGGCGCAGCTGGTGGATGACTTCGCATTGATCTGCGAGCGTCACCCGCGCCTGAAGAACACCAACAACCTCAAGCACCTGGGAACGCTGGGTACCGGCAACCACTTCGTCGAGGTCTGCCTGGACCAGGAGCAGCGCGTGTGGTTCATGCTGCACTCCGGTTCGCGTGGCGTAGGCAATGCCATCGGCACCTACTTCATCGAGCTGGCCAAGCAGGAAATGCGCCGCTGGATGATCAACCTGCCCGACCAGGACCTGGCCTACCTGCCCGAGGGCAGCCAGCACTACGGCGACTATGTGTTCGCGGTGGACTGGGCGCAGCGTTTCGCACGCATGAACCGCGAGGTGATGATGCGCAACGTGGTGGCTGCGGTGCGCACGGTGATCAGCAAGCCGTTCGAGGCCGAGGCCGAGGCGGTGAACTGCCACCACAACTACGTGAACCGCGAGACCCACTTCGGCAAGGAAGTGATGCTGACCCGCAAGGGTGCGGTGAGTGCGCGCAAGGGCGAACTGGGCATCATTCCGGGCAGCATGGGGGCCAAGAGCTTCATCGTGCGTGGCCTCGGCAACGAGGACAGCTTCCACAGCTGCAGCCACGGTGCCGGCCGTGTGATGAGCCGTACCCAGGCACGCAAGCTGATCACGGTGGATGACCACGCCAAGGCCACCGCGCACGTGGAGTGCCGCAAGGATGCGGAGGTGGTGGATGAATCGCCGGCGGCCTACAAGCCGATCGAGGCAGTGATGGAGGCCCAGCGCGATCTGGTCGAGATCGTGCACACGCTGCGCCAGGTGGTGTGCGTGAAGGGATGAGGCAACCCGTGCGCGGCGTACACTGCGCCGCGCACGGCAGCAAGGCCCGGCATCGAACAACGGGCACGGAGGAACAGACAGATGGACATGATTGAACTGGATGGCGGGCACGGAGGCGGACAGCTGCTGCGCTCGGCACTGACCCTGAGCCTGTGTACCGGCACCGGCTTCACGCTGCACAACATCCGCGCGATCCGGCGCAAGCCGGGGTTGATGCGCCAGCACCTGACCGCGGTAAACGCTGCGGCGCGGGTCGGCAACGCCTGTGTGCACGGTGCAGAACTGGGCGCTACCTCGTTGCGCTTCGAGCCGGGGCGGGTGAGCGCCGGCACCTACCACTTCGCGACCGGCAGCGCCGGCTCGGCAACGCTGGTGCTGCAGACCGTGCTGCCCGCGCTGTGGCGCGCGCAGGGGCCCTCGCAGCTGCGCCTGGAAGGCGGTACCCACAACCCGCTGGCACCCAGCGCGGATTTCATCGCGCAAAGCTATCTGCCGGCGCTGGGCCGGATGGGCGTGCAGGCGTCGATGCAGCTGCTACAGCACGGCTTCCATCCAGCCGGTGGCGGCGTGATGGAGGTGCAGGTGCAGCCGTGCGCGGCGTTGCAGCCGCCGTCGTTGGAGGTGCGTGCACCGTTGCAGGCGATCGAGGCACAGGTGCTGATGTCCGGCCTGTCCAGCGGCATCGGCCTGCGCGAACTGCAGGTACTGGCCGAGACGCTGGGCGTGGACCCGCACCCGCGCAACGTGCAGTCGATACGGCCGGCGCTGGGACCGGGCAACGTCGCCCTGGTGCGCGTGCGTCATGGTGATCACGTGGAGGTGTTCAGCGGCCACGGCGAGCGCAGTGTCTCCGCCGAGCAGGTCGGGGCGCGCCTGGCCGGGCAGGTCAAGCAATACCTGGACGGGACCGGTGCTGTTGGCGAGTACCTGTCCGACCAGTTGCTGCTGCCGATGGCGCTGGCAGGCGGCGGCGCGTTCACCACCCACGTGCTGAGCGATCACCTGGTCAGCAATGCGCGGTTGATCGAGAAGTTCCTGCCGGTGGAATTCGATTGGCAGCCGCACGACGGTGGCTGGCGGGTGACGGTGCAGGCCTGAGTGCCCGCCGGGCGTGGCCCGGCGCTACCGGAGCATTCCAGTCGCCTGTCGATCCTGGGCGCGTCGCGCCGGGCGATGCCCGGCGGCGCATCGGCTGATCAACGCCCGCTGCGCAGGCATCGCTGCGCGCTGCCGGATTGATCCTGCGCAAGGCACGATCTCCACACAGGCTGTGTAATGGTGTCGTTCCCACTGGCTGGATCACCGCGGAGCCCCACCATGTACAAGCGCATCCTGATCGCCACCGATGGCTCGGAGCTGGCCGACAAGGGCCTGGCCAAGGGCCTGGAGCTGGCCAAGGACCTCAACGCCGAGGTCGACATCGTCACCGTCTCCGAGCCTTGGGCCGTCGGCATGTACGACGCCATGGGCTGGAGCGTGGGCTACATGAACAGCCCGGAGTACAAGGCCGACCGCGAGGAAGGCGCGCAGAAGGTGCTGCAGCCGGCCCTGGCCAAGGCGGCCGAGCAGGGCATCACCGCGAATCCGGTGCATGTGCTGGACCGCTACGCGGCCGACGGCATCATCGAGACGGCGGGCCAGCGCAACAGCGATCTGATCGTAATGACCTCGCACGGCCGCCGCGGCGTCACCCGCGTGCTGCTGGGCAGCCAGACCGCCGAGGTGCTGGCGCGCAGCACGCTGCCGGTGCTGGTCATCCGCTGATACGGAAGCGTTCCCGGGGAGGGGACCCGACGCCGGCCGCAGGATGCGCGCCGGCGTTGTTTTTTATACGGCCCGAAGAGCATCCACGCATGGCGTGGATCTACTCCAGTTCACCGTCAAAGGTCCACGCCATGCGCGGATGGGGCCATCGCAATGCCCAGTAGATCCACGCCATGCGTGGATGGGCCGTGCCGATTGCCTTGATGGGGTCAGAGCCCTTTCCCGTGGAAAGGGATCCGACCCCGGCCACATCACCAGCTGTACAGCTTCCAGTACACCGGCGACACGCCATCCTTGTCATTGTCGAAGCGGCCATCGCCGTTCTTGTCATACATGTAGAACGGGGCGCCACGTGCCGGCGTCACCTTGACCATGCGCAACTGGCCGGACACCCGGTATTCCTCGATGGTGTCGCCGTTGTCCATGGTCCGCTTGGAGACATCGGCGCCCTTGACGTCCACCGGGGGAGCGCCCGCACCGCCCATGCTGGCGCAGCCAGCAAGCAGGAGCAGGGAAGCCAGCATCAGGGTCTTCATCGGCGGGGCCTTTGCCTGGAAAGAGCCTTGATTATGCCCCATCGTCGCGTCGCTGCCGTGTCGCCGCGGTGCAGGCATGGGCGCGTAGAATCGTCGCATGAGCAGATTAGTCCTGATCGACGGGTCCAGTTACCTGTACCGCGCGTTCCACGCGCTGCCGCCCCTGTCCAATGCACAGGGCGAGCCCACCGGCGCGCTGTTCGGCGTGGTCAACATGCTGCGCTCGACGCTGAAGGAGCGCCCGGCCTACGTCGCCTTCGTCGTCGATGCCCCCGGCAAGACCTTCCGCGATGACCTGTACGACCAGTACAAGGCCAACCGCCCGCCGATGCCCGATGAACTGCGCAGCCAGGTCGAGCCGATGTGCCGCATCGTCGAAGCGCTGGGCATCAGCATCCTGCGCATCGACGGCGTGGAGGCCGATGATGTGATCGGCACCCTCGCCCTGCAGGGCGTGGCACAGGACCTGAAGGTCACCATCTCGACCGGCGACAAGGACTTCGCCCAGCTGGTGCGCCCGGGCATCGAACTGGTAAATACCATGACCGGCAGCCGCATGGATTCGGACGCGGCGGTGATGGACAAGTTCGGCGTGCGCGCCGACCAGATCGTCGACCTGCTGGCGCTGATGGGCGATACCGTGGACAACGTGCCCGGCGTGGAGAAGTGCGGGCCGAAGACGGCCGCCAAGTGGCTGGCCGAATACCAGTATCTGGACGGGGTGATGGCAGCGGCGCCGACCATGAAGGGCAAGATCGGCGAAAACCTGCGCGCCGCGCTGGAGCGCCTGCCGCTGAACAAGGAGCTGGTGACCATCCGCACCGACGTCGCGCTGGACGCCAGCCCGACCACGCTGGCCCTGCGCGATCCGGATGTGCCCACCCTGGGCGAGCTGTACCTGCGTTACGGCTTCACCCAGGCATTGAAGGAGCTGGGCGGGCCGGTACCGGCGCCTGCAGTGGCCAACGATGCGACGCCGAGCCTGCGTGGCACCGCGGCCGGCTTTGCCCGTGGCAGCGCCGAAGCGCCGCCCGTCGGCGAGCTCGATCCGGCGCTGTCGGCGCCCGGCGAGTACGAGACCGTGCTGACCACCGAGCAGCTGCAGGCCTGGGTTGCGCGCGTGCAGCAGGCTGACCTGATCAGCTTCGACACCGAGACCGACGCACTGGATGCGATGCGTGCGCGCCTGGTCGGCATCAGCCTGGCGGTGGAGCCGGGCAAGGCCGCCTACATCCCGGTCGGCCACGATTATCCCGGCGCGCCGGCACAGTTGCCGCTGGCACAGGTGCTCGATGCGCTGCGGCCGGTGCTGCAGGACCCGGCGAAGAAGAAGCTGGGCCAGCATGGCAAGTACGACCTGCACGTGCTGCGCCGCCATGGCGTGGACGTGCAGGGCTACCACGACGACACCATGCTTGAGAGCTTCGTGCTCAATTCCACCGCCACCCGCCACGACATGGATTCGCTGGCCCTGCGTTACCTGGGCTACAACACCATCAAGTTCGAGGACGTGGCAGGCAAGGGCGCCAAGCAGATTTCGTTCTCGCAGGTAGGCATCGACGAGGCCGGCCGCTACGCCGCCGAAGACGCCGACATCACCCTGCGCCTGCACCACGCGCTGCAGCCGCAGCTGCTGGCCGAACCGACCCTGGACAGCGTGTACCGCAGCATCGAGATGCCGCTGGTGCCGGTGCTGGCCAGCATCGAAGCCAATGGCGTGCGGATCGACACCGACGAACTGCGCCGGCAGAGCCAGGACCTGTCCTCGCGCATGCTGGCCGCGCAGCAGAAGGCCACCGAACTGGCCGGGCGCAGCTTCAACCTGGATTCGCCCAAGCAGCTGCAGGCGGTGCTGTTCGACGAACTGAAGTTGCCGGCGGTGGTGAAGACCCCCAAGGGCCAGCCCAGCACCAACGAAGAGGCGCTGGAGGCGATTGCCGAGCAGCACGAGCTGCCGCGGGTGATCCTCGAGTACCGTGGCCTGGCCAAACTGCGCAGCACCTATACCGACAAGCTGCCGGAGATGGTCAACTCAGAAACCGGCCGGGTGCACACCAGCTACCACCAGTCCGGTGCCGCCACCGGCCGCCTGTCCTCGTCCGATCCGAACCTGCAGAACATCCCGATCCGCACCGAGGATGGCCGCCGCATCCGCCGTGCGTTCATCGCCCCGGAAGGCTTCCAGCTGCTGGCGGCCGACTATTCGCAGATCGAGCTGCGGATCATGGCCCACCTGTCCGGAGACCCGGGCCTGGTGCGGGCCTTCGAGCAGGGCGCCGACGTGCATCGCGCCACCGCCGCCGAGGTGTTCGGCCGCACCCTGGAAGAAGTGACCAGCAACGAGCGCCGCGCGGCCAAGGCGATCAACTTCGGCCTGATGTACGGCATGAGCGCGTTCGGACTGGCCCGCAACCTCGGCATCGACCGCGGCCAAGCGCAGGATTACGTGGCGCTGTACTTCAGCCGCTATCCGGGCGTGCGTGACTTCATGGAGCGCATGCGCGAGCAGGCCCGCGAGCAGGGCTACGTGGAGACCCTGTTCGGTCGCCGGCTGTACCTGAACGACATTCATGCACGTAACCAGGGCCTGCGTGCTGGCGCTGAACGTGCGGCGATCAATGCACCGATGCAGGGCACCGCCGCCGACATCATCAAGCGCGCCATGGTCGATGTGGACAAATGGCTGCGTGACAGCGGCGCACCGGCGCGGATGATCCTGCAGGTGCACGATGAACTGGTGTTCGAAGCCGAAGCCGGTTTCATCGAAGAACTGCGTAGCAATGTCGTGCAGCGCATGTCGCAAGCGGCACAATTGCGGGTGCCATTGGTGGTCGATACCGGTACTGGCAGTAATTGGGATGAGGCGCACTGAGTCGCATTCAGGCCGAAAACGCCGTGAATTCGTTCATTTGCATGATGTTTCTGACTCAAACATGAATGTTTCCCTGATGGGTGTTTATTAAATTGGGCCCCTTCACGAACCGTTAGTGTTCGGAGTGCTTCTATAACTCCCGACAGGCGCAATGCCTGTCGTGGATCTCTCCCATCCCCTGGAGCAGATCTCGGAACGGGGGCTCCTCCCCAAGCGCCCGTTCCCCGGCCCCGTTGACCTCCCCCTGGTCAGCGGGGCTTTTTATTTCTGCGCTGCTGCGCCACGCTGGGCCACCGCCCAGCAGGGAAACCCGCAATGCCCGATCTGTTCGACTTGGCGATGCCGTGGTGGGAATTCATCCTGCGCGCGGTGGTGGTCTACGCAGTCGTGCTGGGCATGGTCCGGCTCAGCGGCAAGCGCGCGCTGGGTCAGGTCACCCCGTTCGACGTGCTGCTGATCGTGCTGCTGGGCAACGCGGTGCAGAACGCACTGCTGGGCACCGACACCTCGCTGGCCGGCGGCCTGCTGCTGGCCGCCACGCTGATCCTGCTGAACTATGGCGTAGGCTGGATCACCGCCCGCAGCCGCCGCATGGAACGGCTGATCGAGGGCGAACCGGTGGTGATCGCGCGCAACGGCAAGCTCTTCGACAGTGTGCTGCGGCGCGAGCTGGTCAGCCGCGCCGATTTCGAGGTCGCCATGCGCCAGCAGAGCTGCATCGGCGTGGAAGAGGTGGAACTGGCGCTGCTGGAAACCAACGGCCACATCACCATCATTCCCAAGCGCAAGGACGAGTGAGCGGGTGCGGTGGGCCGTCGTGGCGCTGCGCTTGCTGCTATTGCTCCGCGGCCTGCGCCTTCATGCCCGCCCAGTCACGTGTGGCGTCCACATCGCAGGCTACATGGGTGCCCTTGCCGTCCTTGGCGCAGATCGCCGCCATCGTCTGCGGTACCTTGGGGTCGGCAGTATGTGCATAGCCTGCGGCGAGCCCCAGGCAGCCATCGCGCACGCCGGCGCTGCACAGCTTGATGAAATAGGGCTGGGCCTGCGCCCACTTCTCCGCGCTGTGCAGTTCCTCACCCGCGACCTTGCAGCCGAGCAGCTTGCCGTCGTTGCAGCATGACGCGGCACCGCCCTTGCGGGCCAGGATCGGGCAGTCCAGCGGCTGCGGAATCTCCACGAATGCCGGCGGCGGCTGGCAGCTCGTCGCGGACTTGTCCATGCGCTGGTAGTAGCCGTAGCGGTTGTCCTTGTCCATCCCGGCCAGGGTTCCGTTGCTCAGTGGCTGCAGTACGAAATCGCTGCCGACGTCACGACTGATCAGGATCCTGCCGTCCTGCACGCGTGCGCGCAGGCGGGTGCCGACACCCTCCACTTCGACCAGGCCGGCATCCAGGAACCGCAGCGGCGACAGCAGGCCAAGCTCGGCCTCGAAGCGGCCGCAGGGAAGCGCGGTAGCCGCGACCGGGGTCAGCGCCGCCGGCGCCAGCGGGGTCAGCATCGCCAAGCCCTTGGCCGGGCCACAGGCGTAACTGCCCTCGCGCTGCGTGCAGGAGCGCTGCAGGGCCTGCTGCGCCTGCTGCAGGCGTCCGCCGTTCCACAGCGCCTCGGCCACGTTGCTGCAGAACGACTCGCCCTGCTGCTGCGCGCACAGCGCCGCCAGTTCGTCCAGCTGCGCTCCTGGCAGCGGTGCGTCCAGCGTCCGCTCCAGGCCCATCACTGCCCTGCCCATCAGTTCGCCGGCCATGGCCTTCATGACGGCCATGCAGGCTTCTCCCTCCTCGGGCGATGCGTCATCGCGGCAGTAGGGCGGCATCTGCGGCTCGGCCTGGGCACGCTGCGGCTGCGCCTCCTCGGCCTGGCGCTGGTAGGTCTCCTGCAGTTGGGTGCAGGCCGCCTCCACGCCCTCGCTGCACCAGGCGTGCAGCTGCATGGGCGCGGCCTCGGGAAGTGCCTCCAGGCAGTCGCTGGTGTCGGCCATGCAGCTGCCTTCGACCATCTCCGGTACCGGCTTGCAGGCGGCCGCTGCTTTCAGGTGGAACGTGTGGTATCCGCCGGTGACCGTGCGGTCGTTGTCGCTGAACTCCCAGTTCTCCAGGCGGCCGGTGGACAGGTTGCCGGTGCCCAGCAGGTTGTCCTGGCGTACCAGCCGCAGCCGTTCCGTGGCCTGGTAGGGGCCCGAAAGGAAGCCGTGGGCTTCGCTTTCGATGGTCAGGCTGGCGTTGCCATCGTCCTGCAGGTAAGTGCCGCAGGCCATCGACTGCGCAGCCACCGGCAGGCTGGGCACGGCCAGCGCGAGCAGCAGCATGGCGCGCCAGGTGGTCATCCGGCGGCGTAGGGAAACAACAACGGGCATCACGGTCTTCCTTGATTCAAAACAAGAGGGGGAATGAAGCGGAGCACGCCGCAGCGGGGCCACCGCCGCGCGGGCGGCGGTGCCGGGATTGCGCAGCGGCAACGCGTGCAGCGTCCCGTGCCCGAAGCGCCTACAGCCAGTCGCGGGGCACCAGGTAATCGGCCAGGCGTGCTTCGGCGCTGCCGTCTTCCGGGCTGAAGCCGTACTCCCAGCGCACGCGCGGGGGCAGGCTCATCAGGATGCTCTCGCTGCGGCCGCCGCTCTGCAGGCCGAACAGCGTGCCGCGGTCGTAGACCAGGTTGAACTCCACGTAGCGGCCACGGCGGTACAGCTGGAACTCGCGCTCGCGTTCGCCGTAGGGCGTGTCCTTGCGCTGCTGCACGATCGGCAGGTAGGCATCGAGGAAGCCATCGCCGACCGCACGCAGGTAGGCGAAATCGCGTTCGAAATCGCCGTGCAGATCATCGAAGAACAGACCACCCACACCGCGCGTCTCATTGCGGTGGCGCAGGAAGAAATACTCATCGCACCAGCGCTTGTGCGCCGCGTAGCGCTCTTCACCGAACGGTGCACACAGATCGCGTGCCACCCGATGCCAGTGCTGCACGTCCTCGTCGAACGGGTAGAACGGGGTCAGGTCGAAGCCACCGCCGAACCAGCTGGCCACAACTTCGCCATCGCGCTGTGCCTGGAAGAAACGCACGTTGGCGTGGGTGGTCGGCACGTAGGGATTGAGCGGGTGGAACACCAGCGACACCCCGGTGGCGCGCCATGAGGCACCGGCCAACTCTGGCCGGTTGGCGGAGGCCGAGGGCGGCAGGCGGCTGCCGGCCACATCGGAAAAGCCGATGCCGGCCTGCTCGAACACTGCGCCATCGCGCAGCACGCGGGTGCGACCGCCGCCGCCCTCGGCACGCTGCCACAGGTCTTCCTGGAAGCGTGCCCGGCCATCGGCGGACTCGATCGCCGCACAGATGCGGTCCTGCAGGTCGGTGAGGTAGGCGCGAACGCGCTCGAATTCGTTCATGGCGCGTACTTTACCGCAGGGACGTGCGCGGGCCCTCGCTGGCTGCGCATTGCGTCGTGCCCGGCTGGCGCTGGTAACGCTGGTAGCCGGTCCAGGCATCCATGCCCAGCAGGTCGCCATTGGCCAGCAGGCGCAGCACATGATCGCTGCCGTGGTCATTGCGCAGGTGGATGGCACCGTCCAACAGGCGTACTTGCGAGCGCTGGCCACCGATCGTCGCGTAGCCATCGTCACCGAACGCAACCGCATCGAGGGTGCCGCCGTCGGCCCGGTACAGGCCACAGGGCGACTCGGTCGCATCGACCAGGCGCAATGCAGCACCGAGTGCCTGCAGGGGCTCGACCCGTTCGCATGCGCTGTAGCGACCGCTATCGCAGACCACCTGCAACGCCTGCACGGCCGCCCGCGGATCGCGCGCATTCAACTGCTGCTCGGCCACTTCGGTGCAGAAGCGGCCAGCACGCTGCTGCAGGCACAGCTGCTGCAGCTGGTCGCGCTGCGCCGCCGGCAGTTCCACCCACGCTGGATCGATGCCACGGGCGAACGCCTGGCCGCTGGCCTGTGCCACGGCGGCGGCCAACGCGTCACGACGGGCATCACGGCAGGTCAGTACCTCCTCGCGCTCCGCATCGGTGGTGCAGGGCGCCGGTGCGGCGGTAGCCAGCGCTACGCCCTTGGCAGACGCGGCGGCGAGGAGCGCATCGTCCACGTAGCCCAGCAACAGGCCGCTGCAGGCCGCGCCCACGCCCTGTTGGCAGGCGGTCAGCAGCTGCGGCGGCGTCGCCGCGTGCAGGCGAGCCATGCAGCGGTTCGCATCGGCCAGGCAGCTGCCGGCGGCGTTCACGGCCACCGGCTGGCAGACCGCCGGTGCACGCAGCTGGTAGTCCTGCAGCGTGTCGTTGATGCGTCTGCCATCAGCACTGGCAGTGAGCGCTGTTGCCACGCCGTCATCCAGGTTGACCAGCACCAGGCCGTTGCCATCGCGTTCGATCTGCAGCGATTCGAGATCAAAGCCCGTCGCCAGGCGACGGCCCCGGTTGTGTGAATCGATCACCAGCGCGGCATCATTCTGCGCATTGACGTACCGGCCACATCGCAGCGGCGCGGGCGTGGAAGCGGAGGCTGCGGCCGGCGCCGGCGGGGTGGCCAGCAGCGCAGTGACGACCAGAAGCATTCGGAGCAGGGCAGGCATGCGACATCCTTGTCGAAGGCGGAACGCGGGAGGGGAGTCAGCGGAAGCGGCAGCGGATGTCCGGTCGCAGCAGGCGCCAAACCAGCCAGCCCTGCAGCCCCGCGAACAGCACCGAGGTACCGACCAGTGTCAGGGTGAACAGCACACGCTGCACCTGCAGCTCATGCTGCGCCGTGGGGTCGCTGGCGAGCAGCGCGATCAACACCAGCAGCAGGCGGTCCATCCACCAGGCGATCACGAAGTTGGCCAGCGCGCTCAGGCCCAGCATCCACACATAGGCCCACAGGCCCCAGCGTCGCTCGCGCCACAGGCCCCAGCTGGCCAGGGTCGAGACCAGGCAGAGCAGGGCAACCAGCAGCGAGGTGGCCGCCGGGTGTTTCAGCATCCACCACAGGCTGCCGTCGAGCTGCTGTTCCCATGCCAGTGTCACCAGCGTGGTCCAGAACCCGGTGCGGGCCAGTACCGCGGCCATCAGCGCCTGCGCGAGGAAATAGAGGGTGACCAGCAGGCTCAGCCAAAACGAGCCCTGCGCCACCGCGCCGACCCAGTTGTTGGGTGGGGGTGGGGCGGGTGCGGGAATCGAGGGAATCGAAGCTGACATCCGTTGTCCGGGTGAGCGATGCCCGCCGGGTCAGCGGGCCGTCGCCAGGGCAGCGACCGCCGGCAGGATATGGTGTTCGCTCAAGGGTGCCAAGGGCTGGCCGTGCGGCGGCTGCAGCGGTACCCAGGCCAGTTCGGCGATCTCCGCACGCGCGCACGGCTCACCTTCGATCCACACCCGCCAGGCCTGCGCCTGCACGCGATGGCCGGGCTCGTTCACCGCCCAGTCCTCGAAACTCCCGAGTGCGATGGCCGAAGCGGTGTGCAGCTGTACACCCAGTTCCTCGTCCAGTTCGCGTGCCAGTGCCTGCAGGGGCGCCTCGCCCGGCTCGGGCTTGCCGCCCGGCTGCATGAAGCGGCTGGCACCGTGCTTGCGCACGACCAATGCCTGGCCACGGTCATCGAGGATGACCGCGGCCACGATGTAGATCGTGGCCGCGGCAGCACTCACTTCAGGTTCTGCTCGAACAGCTTGAGGATGCGCTTGTACTGGTCCAGCCAGGAATCAGCACGCACGTAGCCGTGGCGCTCCAGCGGGTACGGCGCGATCGACCAGTTGTCCTTGTGCAGCTCGATCAGACGCTGGGTCAGGTTCACCGAATCCTGGAAGAACACGTTGTCGTCCATCATGCCGTGGGCGATCAGCAGGTTGTCCTGCAGGTTCTGTGCGTACTCGATCGGCGACGACACGCGGTACGCCTCCGGATCGATGTCCGGGGTGTTGAGGATGTTGCTGGTGTAGCCGTGGTTGTACTGGTGCCAGTCGACCACCGGGCGCAGCGCGGCGCCGGCCTTGAACGTGCCCGGCGAACGGAACAGGGCCATGAAGGTCATGAAGCCGCCGTAGGAGCCGCCGTAGATGCCGGCGTGGTCACGGTCACCCTGCTGGGTGTCGACCAGCCAGTCCAGGCCGTCCTTGTAGTCTTCCAGCTCCGGGTGGCCCATGTTGCGGTAGATCGCCGTGCGCCAGTCGCGGCCATAGCCTTCGCTGCCGCGGTAGTCCATGTCCAGCACGAGGTAACCCTTCTGCACCAGCAGGTTGTGGAACATCTGCTCGCGGAAGTAGGCCGGGTAGCGCTGGTGCACGTTCTGCAGGTAGCCGGCACCGTGCACGAACATCACGACCGGGTACTTCTTGCCGGGTTCCTTGTTTTCCGGCTCGTAGTACTTGGCCCAGACCACGCCGGCGCCATGTTTGGACGGCACCGCCACCAGCTTCGGCTGGATCCACTGGCGCGCCTTGTAGTCGGCGGTGCGGGTATCGGTCAGCACGCGGGCCTGGCCGGCACCGGTACTGGGCACCACTGCCAGCTGCGCCGGCAGGTAGGCGCCGGAATAGCGCACCAGCAGCTGCTGGCCGTCCGGCGACAGCGAGAAATCTTCCACGCCATTGAGGTTGGTCAGCTCGCGCACCTGGCGGGCAGCGGTATCGACCGCGCAGACTTCGTAGTCATGCGGGGCCTGCTGGTTGCACAGGAAGTAGAAGCCCTTGCCGTCGGCCGACAGCACCGGCGCCGAGGTTTCCCACTTGCCGCTGGTCAGCGCCTGCGGCTTGCCGCCACCGGCCTGGGTGTACAGGTGCGAGAAGCCGGATTCCTCGGACAGCAGCCACAGCGTGCGGCCATCGGCCATCCAGCCGAAATCGTTGAAGCCCCAGTTGATCCAGGCGTTGTCGGTCAGCCGGTGGCGGTTCTGCACGCGGCCGTCGGCGGCAGCAACGCTGACGATCCAGCGGTCCTTGTTGTCGTTGGCGCGCAGCATCACCGCGGCCTGCTGGCCGTCAGCGCTCCAGCGGATGCCACCGCCCATGAAGTCGCTCATCACCTGCACGCTGCGGTCGCCCTTCAGCGCGTCCTTGCCGGCCTTGCGACGCAGCTCGGCCAGCGGATCGGTGCCGATGCCCGGCAGGCTGGACAGCGACAGCTTCTCGGCCTTGCCGCTGCGTACATCCACGAACCACAGGGTGTGCGGCTCGAAGCCGCTGCGGCCAACGCGGGGACGGGTGTCCTCGGTTTCTTCGTAGCCCGACTCGGTCACGTACAGCGGCATCTTGCCGCCGCGGCCGTCATCGAAGTCCTTCGGCTTGGTGGTCACGATCAGGTGGCCCAGGTCCGGCGACAGCACGCTGTCGACGATCTCCACGTCGGCACCCAGGAACACCGGACCCGGTGCGCGGGTCGGGTCGGCCTGGCGCCAGCGCTGGTCCTGGTCCTTCAGCGCCTCGCGCTGTTCGCGGTCGCGGCGCAGGGTTTCCAGCGTGCGCAGCTGCTGGTCGCGCAGCACGTCGGCCTTCGGCGGCGTGCTGGGATCCTTTTCGGCCTTCAGGCTGGCCACCTGCTGCACGCCGCTGGCGGCGGTCCAGTGGAACCAGTTCTGGCCGACCCGCCAGATCACGCCGTTGTCGGCGGCGAAGTTCACACCGCTGGCGCGCTCGTTGCTGCGGGTCAGCTGGGTCAGTGCGCCGCTGCGCAGGTCGCGCACGAACACGTCGCCGTTGCGCACGAACGCGCTACGCGTGCGGCTGCGGTCGTACACCGGATCGGCCACGTCCAGGCTGCCGCGCTGGTCATCGGCCACCTGCGCGGCCACGCCACCGGCGATCGGCTGGCGGAAGGTGTCGCGCACCGGGCTGCCGTTGCGCTTGAGCTGGTACTCCACCTGCTGGCTGTTCCACGACCACCAGGCCTTCTCCACCGGCGGACCGATCCAGTCCGGGTCGGCCATGGCCTGTTCGATGGTGATCGGTGTCGGCGCAGCCTGCGCGGCCGGAGCGGCCAGCACGGCAGACAGCAGGAGGGACAGGGGCAGCACTCGGGACATGGGCGGACGGCACCAGAAGAGGAAACCGGGCAAGCGTAGCAGCCGTCCCGGCCCCGGGCAGGGGCCACAGGTCATGGCAGCGGAATCGGCAAAGCGGTGCAACCGGTCGGCAGGGTCGCGCATCCAATCTCCTGAACCCGCATCATCTACCGGACAGGAGCACGACATGCAGGAACTCATCCCGATCACCCTCTTCATCTGCATCGCCTATGCGATCCATGCCATCGCCGATGCGCGTGCGCGCAGCAAGCTGGTGGCACCGCACGTGCCGGAGGAAGTCATCCGCTCGCTGGCGGTGCTGGAGGAGGAACGCCGCCGCCAGGGTGCCCTGCGCTGGGGCATCAGCCTGGTCTGCCTGGCGCTGGCCATGGCGCTGCTGGAGGCCATCGGTGCACGCGACCTGACGTTCGGCGCAGCTGCCGCGCTGGTCGGCAGCGCAGGGCTGGGCCAGCTGCTGGCTTGGCACTTCACCCGCCCTGCTGTGCGCAAGGGCTGAGCCGGCGCATGCTGCGGGCACAAGGGGCGCCCCCCGCATGAGCCTTCTGGGGGGAGCACTGGCCGCACTGCGGGGGCGGCGGCGCAATGTCCCCGCGGAGGAGCCCTCTGCGTGGGAGGATGACCGTGCCCTGGTGGGCGCGATCATCGACGGCTCGCAAGCGGCCTTCGCGCAGTTGGTGGAAACACATCAGCGCACCTGCGCGCATGTGATCGGGCGCATGGTCGGCGACCGCGACCAGGTGGCCGATCTGCTGCAGGAAACCTTCCTGGCCGTGTTCCGCCAGCTGCACCGGTTCCGTTTTGAATCTTCGTTGCGGACCTGGATTTCGCGCGTGGCCTACACCACCGCACTGCAGCACCTGCGGCGGCGGCGGCTGGAAGCGCAGTGGATGGTGGCGGTGGAGGTACCTGAAGAGCTGGGTATCGGCGATGAAGGGCCGGGCCCGGCCGAACTCAGCGAGGCGCTGCAGGCCGGCCGCCAACTGGGCGCGGCGTTGGAGCGATTGAGTGCGCCGCAGCGCCTGATCGTGGGCCTGCATTATCTGGAGGATTTTGATCTGGCCGAGATCGAGCAGGTGACCGGGCTGGCCCGGGGTACCATCAAGAGCCACCTGCACCGTGCGCGCCATGTCCTGAAACAGGAGCTGGTGAAGCACGCCACCGCCGGAGAACTGTTGTGAGCCGACCAACCGATTCCCGCGAACCCGACGAGCGTGCGCTCTCGCAGGCCTTGCATGAACAGGTAAGGCAGGACGAGGTGCCGGATGTGAGCGAAGCGCTGCAGAAGCGGATTGCGTCCGAGTCGCGCGACAGCAGCGTGGGCTATGCGGTGGTGCAGATCGTGTTGCTGGGCGCGTTGCTGGCGATGGGCGTCTGGTATTTCTGGCGGTGAACGCCCCGCCGGGCATGGCCCGGCGCTACCGCGTGAATCAGCACCCCGCCGGGCATGGCCCGGAGCCACCAATGATGAAATGACGTGTAGCGCCGGGCCATGCCCGGCGGCTTCCACGCACCCTGCGACAAAGTGAAGCAGCGCGTCACCCGGTCGCATCCCGGCTTAACGATATCCCCCTAAAGTGGTCTGGTATCCCACCGGCACCTGGCAGGAGGCGTCCCTTGGACGCGTTGTTGTTGTCGCGGATCCAGTTCGGATTCGTCATCAGTTTCCACGTACTGTTCCCGGCCTTCACCATCGGTACGGCCAGCTGGCTGGCCTTCATCGAGTGGCGCTGGCTGCGCACGAAATTGCCCGTATGGCGCGAGCTGTATTTCTTCTGGCAGAAGATCTTCGCGGTGTCCTTCGGCATGGGCGTGGTCAGCGGCATCGTCATGGCCTTCCAGTTCGGCACCAACTGGCCGCGGCTGAGCGAAGTGGCCGGTACGGTGATCGGCCCGCTGCTGACCTACGAAGTGCTGACCGCGTTCTTCCTGGAAGCCAGCTTCCTCGGCGTGATGATGTTCGGCTGGGGCCGGGTGTCGCCGCGCCTGCATTTCCTGTCCACCTGCATGGTGGCGCTGGGCACGCTGTTCTCTACCTTCTGGATCCTCTCGTCCAACAGCTGGCTGCATACGCCGGCCGGCTACGAGATGGTCAACGGTATCGTGCATCCCGTCGACTGGTGGCAGGTGGTGTTCAACCCGTCCTTCCCGTACCGGCTGGCGCACATGGCGCTGGGTTCGTTCATCACCACCTGTTTCGTGATCGGTGGTGTGGGCGCGTGGTATCTGCGCAGGGGAACGCATGTGGAAGCGGGGCGGCGGATGCTGATCGCGGCCGTCGTGTTCGCCGCGCTGACCGTGCCGGTGCAGATCTTCGTCGGCGACATGCATGGCCTGAACACGCTCAAGCACCAGCCGATGAAGATCGCAGCGATGGAAGCGCACTGGCATGAGACCAAGGAAGGCGAGGGCGTGCCGCTGGTTGTGTTCGCGCTGCCCAACGAGAAGGAGGAGCGCAACGATTTCGAGGTGGCCATTCCCAAGCTCGGCAGCGTGATCCTCACCCACACCCTGGACGGTACGTTCGATCCGCTGACGTCGGTGCCGGCCAGCGAACGGCCGCCGGTGACGCCGGTGTTCTTCGCCTTCCGCATCATGGTCGGGCTGGGCACGCTGATGCTGGTGCTGGCCTGGGTCTCGGCCTTCCAGCTGTGGCGGAAGAAGCTGCTGGCCTCGCCGTGGCTGCTGCGTGGCTGGAACTGGATGCTGCCCAGCGGCTTCGTCGCGCTGCTGTCGGGCTGGTTCGTCACCGAGATGGGGCGGCAGCCGTGGGTGGTCTATGGCGTGCTGCGTACCGCCGATGCCGTTGGCCCGCAGAGTGCGTGGATGACCGCGCTGTCGCTGGGTGTCTATGTGGTCGGCTATGCCTTCGTGTTCGGCTGGGGCATCTGGTACCTGGTGAAGATCCTGCGCCACGGCCCGCAGCCGTACGACGAAGGCCCGTCGCTGGACCATGGCAGCCACACCCCGGCGCGGCCGCTGTCGGCCGCCGACGAACCGCTGGAGGAGCGCTGACATGGACCTGATGACCTGGCTGCCGGTGGCATGGTTCGCGGTGATCGGCTTTGGCGTGCTGATGTACGTGGTGCTGGACGGCTTCGTGCTCGGCATCGGCATCCTCGCCCCGTTCGCCGAGGACGAGGAACAGCTGGACCTGATGATGAACACCGCCGCGCCGATCTGGGACGGCAACGAGACCTGGCTGGTGCTCGGCGGCGCCGGCCTGATGGCCGCCTTCCCGAAGGCGTATGCCGTACTGCTGTCGGCGCTGTACCTGCCGGTGCTGCTGCTGGTGGTGGCGCTGGTGTTCCGTGGCGTGGCCTTCGAGTTCCGCTTCAAGGCGCACCGTTCACGGCGGCTGTGGAGCGTGGCGTTCGGCCTCGGTTCGCTGCTGGCCACGTTCGCCCAGGGCGTGATCCTCGGCACGCTGGTGCAGGGCCTGCCGCTGGTCGATGGCGTGTACCAGGGCGGCGCGTTCGGCTGGTTCAGCCCGTTCGCGATGCTGACCGGTGCCGCGCTGGTAGCCGGCTACGCACTGCTGGGCAGCACCTGGCTGATCCTGAAGACCGAAGGCCGCGTGCAGGCGCTGGCCCGGCAGATGACCCGCCCGCTGGTGGTGGCGGTGATCGCGGCAATGGGCCTGGTCAGCAGCTGGCTGCCGTTCCTGCAGTCGCGGCTGATGGACCGCTGGTTCAGCGACGGCAACTTCTGGTGGCTGTCGCCGGTGCCGCTGCTGACCTTGGCGGTGGCCATCGCGCTGTGGCGCAGCGCCACCCACCCGCGTCGCGACCTGCCGCCGTTCCTGCTCAGCCTGGCCTTGTTCGTGCTCGGCTTCGCTGGCCTGGTGCTGGGCATGTGGCCGTACCTGCTGCCGCCGTCGATGACGCTGTGGCAGGCCGCCGCGCCGGCCTCGTCGCTGGGCTTCACCCTGGTGGGGCTGGTGGTGCTGCTGCCGGTGATCCTGGGCTACACGGCATGGTCCTACCGGGTGTTCCGCGGCAAGGTACGCGCCGACGCCGGCTACCACTGAACCGGCTCGCTGGATCGGTCCATGCGGGGGGCGGTCGCTGACCGCTCCCCGTTGTGCTTTGTGAAACATGTCATCCCTGTGTCGGACGTGCTAGCGTGCGCTCCTTTCCGGCAGCCAGGGGGGCAGCCGGCGACGTCCTGGACGGATGCATGGCTGCAGGAATGGGGGGCAGCCGCGTGTCGCCGTAATGGCTCGAGACTCTCGTTCGCCCATCGAAACATCACCGGTAATGATCGAATTTTCCGTTGTCGACTGGGCCGCCTGGGCGCCTGGCCTGACCGAGCGTAGCCAATGGATGGGCTGGGCCGGAGCACCGTTCCTGCCGCAGGGCGAGGACACGCCGGCGCTGGCCGAGATTCCGGCCATGCAGCGCCGCCGTATCGAGCGCCTGGGCCGCATGGCGATCCAGGCCGCGTGCTGGTGCGAGGACGGGCAGGGCGCTGACAGCCAGGTGCCGCTGGTGTTCGCCAGCCGCCATGGCGATGTCGCCCGTTCGATGGACCTGCTGGGCTCGCTGGTGGACGATCAGCCGTTGTCACCCACCGGCTTCGGCCTGTCGGTGCACAACGCGATCGCCGCGCTGTATTCGATCGCCCGCGGCCACCGGGGCAACTACCTGGCGCTGTCCTCCGGCCAGTCGACGGTGGAAGCGGCGTGCCTGGAGGCCGTCGGCCTGCTTGGTGATGGTGCGAGCGAGGTGCGGGTCGTGGTCTATGAGTCGCCGTTGCCCGACGTTTACGCCGAATTCGCCGACGAACCCGACCCGTTCTTCGCCTGGTGCTGGCGTCTGGCACCCGCCGGTACTGCCGGCGGCAGCGATCTTTCGCTGTCCTGGCAGGTCGCCGGCGACGCCGAGCCGACCGCGCCGGGCGTGTTGCCGCATGCGCTGGACCTGCACCGCTTCCTGCTGGCCGGGGATCCGCAGCTGCAGCACCTGACCCAGGGCCAACGCTGGTCCTGGCGCCGCCGTGGCTGAGGCGCTGCGCCGCCTTGATCATGCCTGGCGGGTGTTCGGCACCGGCCTCAGCTTCGCCGCGTTTGGCGTCGGCGGTCTGTTGCTGGGCGTGCTGGTGATGCCGGTGCTGCTGCTGATGCGCGACCCGGTGGCCCGCCGCCGCCGGGCCCGCCGGCTGGTCCAGCGCGCCTTCGCCAGCCATGTGTGGCTGATGTGCCGGCTGGGCGTGATGACCCTGCAGGTCGACGGGCGCGAACGCCTGCAGCGCGACGGCCTGCTGGTGCTGGCCAACCACCCGACCCTGATCGACGTGGTCTGCCTGATCGCCCTGCTGCCCAACGCCGACTGCGTTGTGAAGCGGGCGGTGGCCTGCAACCCGTTCATGCGCGGCCCGGTGCGTGCCGCCGGTTACATCTCCAATGACGACGGCGCTGGGCTGGTCGATGACTGCGCGGCGGCCGTGCACGCCGGCGGCACCCTGGTGATCTTCCCGGAAGGCACCCGCAGCGTGCCGGGGCAGCCGTTGCGGCTACAGCGTGGCGCGGCCAACATCGCCGTGCGCGGGCGCCTGGACATCACCCCGGTGCGCATCACCTGCACCCCGCCGACGTTGACCAAGGGCCAGAAGTGGTATCGTGTACCCTCACGTCGTTTTCACGTTCAGCTGCAGATCGGCGAAGATATCCCGATCGCGCCGTTCCTGGCCGAAGATGACTCGCCAAGGGGGGATGCCCTGGCGGCCCGTCGCGTCACCGACCACCTCACTCGTTATTTCGACCTGTCTGGAGATCCGACCCGTGCAAGCACTTGAGCACGAGATCAAGGAATTGATCATTTCCTCGCTTTCACTGGAGGACATCACCCCGGAGGACATCGATCCGACCGCGCCTCTGTTCGTGGAAGGCCTCGGCCTGGACTCGATCGATGCACTGGAACTGGGCCTGGCGCTGCAGAAGAAGTACGGTGTCAGCCTCTCGGCCGACTCGGAAGAAACCCGTCGCCATTTCTCCAGCGTGCGCGCGCTCGGCGAGTTCGTCGCCGCCCGCCAGTCGTAAGGCGCCAGGAACTGCCATGACCAAGAATGAACTGTTCGAGCGCATCGTCCGCATCCTGACCGACAGCTTCGAGATCGAGCCGGCGCGGATCAGCCCGGAATCGCGCCTGTACGACGACCTGGACATCGACAGCATCGATGCCGTGGACCTGATCGTGCAGCTCAAGCCGCTGCTCGGCCGCAACCTGCAGCCTGAAGCGTTCAAGGCCGTGCGCACCGTGCAGGACATCGTTGATGTCGTGCATGGCCTGCTGCCCGGTCAGGCCGCTGCCTGACAGCAGCACGGACGCCGCGACCATGGCACGGGCACGCATGGTCGTGGTGGCAGCGATTTCGCTTGCCTATCCGGTGCTGGTCTACCTGGCGATGGGCCGCTTCGAGCCGCGCTGGCTGTCGCTGCTGCTGTTCGCGCTGGCCCTGCTGCGCGCGCTGAGCACCCGCCAGCCCTTGTGGTGGGCCGCCGCCGCCGGCGCGGGCCTGCTGGCCGGGCTGGCCACCGTGCTCAACCAGGCCCTGCCGCTGAAGCTGTACCCGGCGCTGGTGAACGTGGTGATGTTGACGGTGTTCGCCACCAGCCTGCGCTTCGGTCCGCCGCTGGTGGAACGCCTGGCGCGCCTGCAGGAGCCGGACCTGCCACCGTTTGCGGTGGTGTATACCCGCCGCGTCACCCAGGTGTGGTGCGGCTTTTTCGTTCTCAATGGTGGTCTCGCCCTGCTCACCGCGCTGTATGCGTCGGACCGGGTCTGGATGCTCTACAACGGAATGTTGGCGTACGTGATGATGGGATTGTTGTTCGGGGGCGAATGGCTGGTACGGCGTCGGGTCAAGGCAGCGCACGCGCATGGCTGACTGGATTGCCCTGGACCGGCTGCTGATCGCGGCGCAGCCCGGTCGTGACATCGGTATCTGCGATGGCACTGCCCTCGACCATGTCGCCTTCCGCCTGCGCGTACTGGCCTGGCATGACGCTTTCAGCGCTGCCGAAGGTCGTGACTGGGCGCTCTACTTCGATGACACCGTGGCCTTCGCTGCGGCGTTGTTCGGTGCCTGGCATGCCGGCAAGCGGGTGTTCCTGGCCGCCGACAACCTGCCCGCGACATTGCAGGCGCTGCAGTCGCAGGTGAGTGGCTTCGCAGGTGACCTGTCGGCGGATTACCAGCCGTTGCAGGCCACCGACAGCGCCGCCGCCGACGTGGTGCTGCTGCCGTTGGACGAGCGCGCCTGCGAACTGTGCGTGTTCACCTCCGGCAGCACCGGCCAACCCAGCGCGATCAGCAAGCGGCTGGACCAGCTGGCGCGCGAAGTCGATGCGCTGCAGGCTGCCTTCGGCGCCCAGCTCGACGGTACCCAGGTGCATGGCACCGTGTCCCACCAGCATATCTACGGCCTGCTGTTCCGCGTGCTGTGGCCGCTGGCTGCCGGCCGTGCGATCCAGCCCCGACGCTTCTTCCACGAAGACCTGGTGGGCGCGCTGGCCGGTACCGACACGGTGCTGGTGGCGACCCCGGCCCATCTCAAGCGCCTGCCCGAGCAGCTCGACTGGGCCAGCCTGCACGGCCGCCTGCGTGCGGTGTTCTCCTCCGGCGGCCCGCTGCCCGAGGACGCCGCGCGCCAGGTCCGCCAGTGGTTGGGCGTGGCGCCCACCGAGGTTTACGGCAGCAGTGAAACCGGTGGCATCGCCTGGCGCCGCTGGGACACCGATGCACCGCCGTGGCAGCCGTTGCCGGGCGTGCAGTGGCGGATCGAGGAAGACTGCCTGGCGGTGGCCTCGCCGCACCTGGAGACGTTGGACTGGTGGCGCACCCAGGATCGCGTGGAAGCATTGGCCGATGGCCGTTTCCGCCTGCTGGGCCGTGCCGACCGCATCGTCAAGATCGAAGAGCGCCGCGTTTCGCTGGATGCACTGGAGCGCGCGCTGCGCGAGGATCCAGAAGTCGAGGACGTGCGCGTGCTGGTGCTGCAGGGCCAGCGCGAGCAGCTGGCGGCCGTGGTGGTGCCGGCCGATCCGGCGTTGGCACGTGCCGGTGACGGCGCACGGCGTGCGCTGGGGCAGCGGCTCGGTGCGCGGCTGGCGCAGGGCCACGATGCGGTCACCCGGCCGCGGCGCTGGCGCCTGGTCGAATCGCTGCCGATCAATGCCCAGGGCAAGGTCACCCAGGCCGCACTGGTGGCGCTGTTCCAGCCGATGATGCCGGTGCCGGTCTGGGACTGTCGCGACGAGGCGGCGGCCACCCTGCGGATGACGCTGGACCCCGCGCTGCGCGCGTTCCAGGGCCACTTCCCGCAGGCGGCGATCCTGCCCGGCGTCGCCCAGCTGGACTGGGCAGTTCGCTTCGGCCGCCAGGCCTTCGTGCTGCCGGTTGGTTTCCAGCGCATGGATGCAGTGAAGTTCCAGCGCGTGGCCCGCCCCGGCGACGAGCTGACCCTGCACCTGGAGTGGGACACCGGGCGCGGCGTGCTGACGTTCCGCTACACCTCGGTGCATGGCGTGCACGCCAGCGGCAGGGTGGTGTTCGCCGATGCGCATTGAGCCGGCCACCGCTGGCGGCGCGTTCGCGCCGCTGGTGGTCATTCCCGTGTACGACCACGAACACGCCATCGGCGCGGTCGTCGATGGCGTGCAGGCTGCGGGCCTGCCCTGCCTGCTGGTCGACGATGGCTCGCAGCCGTCCTGCGGGCTGGTGCTGCGGGAACTGGCACAGCGAGCGGGTGTCGACCTGCTGCGGCTGGACGTGAACCAGGGCAAGGGCGGTGCGATGCTGGCCGGTTTCGCCGAAGCGCAGCGTCGTGGGTATACCCATGTGCTGCAGATCGATGCCGACGGCCAGCACGACACCGGCGACCTGCCGCGCTTCATCGACGCCGCCCGCGCGCGGCCGGACGCCGTGATCTGCGGCATTCCCGCCTACGATGCCAGTGTGCCGAAGGCGCGCCTGTATGGTCGCTACGCCACCCACATCTGGGTGTGGATCAACACGCTGTCGCTGCACCTGCGCGACACCATGTGTGGATTCCGGGTGTATCCGCTGCCGCCGGTGCTGCGCCTGGCCGGCGAGGAAACCATCGGCCGACGCATGGATTTCGACACCGAAGTGATGGTGCGCCTGTACTGGCGGCAGGTACCGGTCGAACACCTGGCTACGCGGGTGACCTATCCGGCCGACGGCGTTTCGCATTTCGATGTGTGGCGCGACAACGTGCGCATCAGCCGCATGCATACCCGGCTGTTCTTCGGCATGCTCTGGCGCGCGCCGCGCCTGCTGTGGCGCCGCCTGCAGGGGCAGGGCTGAGATGAGTCACGCGCACGACGCCCCGCACTGGGCCGACATCGGCGAGTCCACGTCGGTGGCCGGCGTGCTGTTCCTGTGCTGGGTGCACCGCTGGTTCGGGCGCTGGCCGTTCCACCTCTGCGTGTGGCCGGTCGTGGCCTGCCACTGGCTGGGCAACCGCGTCGGTCGCCAGGCCTCGATGCAGTACCTGCAGCGGCTGCAGGCCCATGCCGGTGCGCTGGGCCATGCGCCCACCCGGCGCGACAGCCTGCGCCACTTCTTCAGCTTCGCCGACACGATGCTGGACAAGATTCTCGGCCTCGGCGGCCGCTATCCGCCCGAGCGAATCCGCCTGCAGCGTGACCTGGTGCTGGGCAGGATCGCGCGCCGCGAAGGCGGCCTCATCCTGACCGCACACATCGGCTGCCTGGAACTGTGCCAGGTGCTGGCCGAGCAGGTGCCGGGCTTCCGCATCACCGTGCTGGTGCATACCGCGCACGCGCAGCGCTTCAACCGGCTGTTGCAGCGGCTGGACCCGCTGGCCGCGGTGGAGCTGGTGCAGGTTACCGAGATGGGCCCGGCCACGGCGATGATGCTGGCCGACAAGGTCGCCTCGGGTGGCTTCGTCGCCATCGTCGGTGACCGCGTGCCGGTGCAGGGCGGGCGCAGCGTGATGGCTGATTTCCTCGGCCACCGCGCGCCGTTCCCGATCGGCGCCTATGTGCTGGCGGCCGCGCTCGGCTGCCCGGTCTACACGATGTCGTGCCTGCACCAGGGCGACGGCTATCGGGTGGCATTCGAACAGTTCGCCGACCGCGTGGTGCTGCCGCGCGGTTCACGCGATGCCGCACTGGCCGAACAGGCGCAGCGCTTCGCGCGCTGGCTGGAACTCCAAGTCATCCAGTCCCCGCTGGACTGGTTCAATTTCTTCCCCTTCTGGGATCAGGCTCCTCATGACGATTGACGCCGTACCCGTGTGCCGTTTCGGCGATGCACCGCTGACCATCGAAGACGTGGTCGCCCTGGCCCAGCGCAAGTGCGAGGCCGCGCTGAGCGATGTGCCGGCGTTCCGCGCACATATCCAGCGTGGTGCCGACTTCCTCGACCGCCTGCTGCGCGAGGATGGCGTCATCTATGGCGTGACCACCGGCTACGGCGATTCGTGCACGGTGAACATTCCGCCGGCACTGGTCGCCGAGCTGCCGCACCACCTGTACACCTACCATGGCTGCGGCCTGGGCCGTTACCTGGACCCGGCCGAGACCCGCGCCGTGCTGGCCGCGCGCCTGGCCTCGCTGGTGCGCGGCATGTCCGGCGTCAGCGTGCCGTTGCTGGAAGGCCTGGCCACGCTGCTGCAGCACGATGTGCTGCCGTTGATTCCGGCCGAAGGCTCGGTGGGCGCCAGTGGCGACCTGACCCCGCTGTCGTACGTGGCGGCCGTGCTGTGCGGCGAACGCGAGGTGCTGCACGACGGCCGCGTACAGCCGGCTGCCGACGTGCTGGCGAAGATCGGCATGACCCCGCTGAAGCTGCGGCCGAAGGAAGGCCTGGCGATCATGAACGGCACGGCGGTGATGACCGGCCTGGCCTGCCTGGCCTGGCAGCGCGCCGATTACCTGGCGCGCATGGCCACGCGCCTGACCGCGTTCAACGTGCTGTCCAGCGACGGCAACGCGCATCACTTCGATGAAACCCTGTTCGCCGCCAAGCCGCACCCGGGGCAGTCGCGCATTGCCGCACGCCTGCGCAGCGACCTGCACAGCGAGCGCCCGCCGCGCAACGAGCAGCGCCTGCAGGACCGCTACTCGCTGCGCTGCGCGCCGCACGTGATCGGCGTGCTGGAAGACACCCTGCCGTTCCTGCGCCAGCTGATCGAAACCGAACTGAACAGCGCCAACGACAATCCGCTGATCGATGCCGACGGCGAGCGCATCCTGCACGGTGGCCACTTCTACGGCGGGCACATCGCGCTGGCGATGGACACGCTGAAGAATACGGTTGCCAACATCGCCGACCTGCTCGACCGGCAGCTGGCGCTGGTGGTCGACGCCCGCTACAACCACGGCCTGCCGGCCAACCTGTCGGCGGCCACCGGCCCGCGCGCGGCGATCAACCATGGCCTGAAGGCGCTGCAGATCAGCGTTTCCGCATGGACGGCCGAGGCCCTGAAGCAGACCATGCCGGCCTCGGTGTTCTCGCGGTCCACCGAATGCCACAACCAGGACAAGGTCAGCATGGGCACCATCGCCGCGCGCGACTGCCTGCGCGTGATCGAGCTGACTGAGCAGGTGGTGGCGGCCATGCTGATCGCTGCCCGCCAGGGCCTGGCGCTGCGCGAACGGGTTGGCATGAACGCGCAGCTGCATGGCAGTCTGGCCGACATGTACGCCGACCTGGGGCAGCGCATCGCCCTGGTCGAAGAAGACCGCGCGCTGGATCGCGAACTGCGGGAACTGCTGGTGGAGATCCGCGCGCAACGCTGGGAGCTGTATGTCGGTGAATGAAGGTAACGAACTGGTCGGCGAGGTCGAGCTGGCCCCTGCTTTCCATGACTGCGATCCGATGAACGTGGTCTGGCATGGCAACTACTTCAAGTACTTCGAGATCGCGCGCTGCGCGTTGCTGAAGCGCTACGACTACGACTATCCGCAGATGCTCGAATCGGGCTACCTGTGGCCGGTGGTCGACGCCCGGGTGAAGTACGTGCGGCCGCTGCTGTTCGGCCAGGCGCTGCGCGTGCGCTCGCGCATCGTCGAGTGGGAGAACCGGCTGAAAATCGAATACGAGATCCTCGATGCGGAAAGCGGCCAGGTGCTGACCCGCGCAATGACCATCCAGGTCGCGGTCGACGCGGCCAGCAAGGAAATGCTGTACCAGTGCCCGCCGGTGCTGTGGCAGCGTCTTGGAGTGCCTGCCCCGTGAACCGATCCCTTCGTCTTACGCGCGTGCTGCTGTGCGCGCTGCTGCTGGTGGCCGCACCGCTGGTGCAGGCGGCCGATGCCGCCGTCGATGCCATCACCCAGGCCGTCGCCCGACCGGACGTGCTGCGTGGTCAGTTCACCCAGGAAAAGCAGGTCAGCGGTTTCAAGAACCCGCTGCGTTCGCAGGGCCAGTTCGTGGTCGCGCGCAAGCACGGCGTGATCTGGTCCACGCTCAAGCCGTTCCCGTCGGAGGTGGTGGTCACTGCCGACCGCATCCTCAGCCGCCAGCGCGATGGCAGCACCCGCGTCGAACTGGACGCGCGCCAGCAGCCGGCGATGCGCTCGGTCAATGCGATCATGTTCGCGTTGATGAG
This sequence comes from Stenotrophomonas sp. GW821-FHT02D01, assembly GCF_059421765.1. Lineage (NCBI taxonomy): Bacteria > Pseudomonadati > Pseudomonadota > Gammaproteobacteria > Lysobacterales > Lysobacteraceae > Stenotrophomonas > Stenotrophomonas sp. GW821-FHT02D01. The sequence continues at coordinate 328,865 of NZ_JBWKVP010000004.1, read as the reverse complement.
CGGTGACGTGCAGGCACTGTCCAGCCAGTTCAACGTCGAGGCCACCCGTGAAGGGCAGGGCTGGCGCCTGAAGCTGACGCCGAAGTCGGCGATGCTGGCCAAGGCCTTCCAGTCGCTGACGTTGCAGGGCGACCGTTACGTGCGCCAGGTCGAGATCATCGAAGCCAACCAGGATCGCACCCGCATCCAGTTCACTGCGCTGAGCGAAGCGCCGGCCACGTTGAACGCCGACGAGGCGCGCCGCTTTGAGTGACAGCGCCGCACCGGATCGCCTGCGCCGCTGGTGGCACTGGCTGGGCATCGCCTGGCTGCTGCTGTTGCTGGTGCTGGGTGCGCAGCAGTGGCGACTGTGGAGCCAGGAGTCGCGGATCGACACCGACATCCTCGCCCTGCTGCCGCAGGACGCGCACGACCGCCTGCTCAGCGACGTCACCCGGCGCATCGCCGATGGCAGCTCGCGGCAGGTGGTGGTGCTGCTCGGCAGTACCGACGGTGCCGCTGCCAAGCGCGCGCAGGCCGCGTTCGCCGCGGCGATGGCCAGTGATGCCGACAGCGCGCTGCTGGTGCCCAGTGGTTCGATCGAAGGCTGGTTCGATGAGGCGCGTGCGTTCTACGCACCGTACCGCGATCGCCTGCTGACCCCGGCCCAGCGCGAGCAGTTGCAGCAGGCCGAACCCGGTGCGTTGGCCGAACAGGCACTCGGCGCGCTGTACGGCCCGATGGGCGCGCCGCGGTTGACGGAGTGGCGGCAGGATCCGCTGTCGCTGTGGCCGCAGTGGTGGCAGCAGCAGGCCCAGGGCTCCGGCCTGCGCCTGGGCGATGACGGCCTGCTCGAGGCCGAAGGCAAGCACTGGGCGGCGCTGCAGTTCGATACGCCGGGCTCGGCCTTCAGGCTCGATGGCGAGCGTCATCTCGATGGCCTGCTCGAACGCGCCGGACAGGCGGCCAAGGCCGCTGCGCCGGATCTGGAGATCCTGCATGCCGGCGTGCCGTTGCATGCCGAAGCGGCTGCCGTGCAGGCCAACCAGGAGATCAACACCATCGGCTGGGGCTCGCTGGCGGCGGTGCTGCTGCTGGTGTGGCTGGCGTTCCGCTCGCTGCGGCCGATCCTGCTGGTTGCCGCCTCGCTGCTGATCGGTTGTGGCGTGGCGCTGGCGGTGACCGTGCTGGTGTTCGACAAGGTGCATGTGCTGACCCTGGTGTTCGGTGCCTCGCTGGTTGGCGTGGCCGAGGACTACGGCATCCACTGGTTCGCTTCGCGCCAGGCCGAGCCGGCCGACCGTCGCTGGAAGCTGCTGCGGCATCTGCTGCCGGGCCTGTGGCTGGCGCTGCTGACCAGTGCGCTGGCGTACCTGGCGTTGGGCCTGGCACCGTTCCCCGGCCTGCGGCAGATGGCGCTGTTCTCGGTGGTGGGGCTGGCCGCTGCCTTCCTCACGGTGATCTTCTGGTTCCCGTGGCTGGACGGTGGCGAGATCCGTACCACCCGCTTCGCGCAGTGGCTGGGCAATACGCTGGAGCGTTTCCCGCGCCTGCACGGGCGTCGCCCGGTGGCGATCTTCCTCGGCGTGGCCGCGCTGGTGTCGGCCATCGGCATCGCCCGCCTGCAGAGCAACGACGACCTGCGCAGCCTGCAGTCGTCGCCGCCGGCGCTGATGGCCCAGCAGATCCGCCTCAGCCAGTTGCTGGGCATGCCCAGCCCGGCGCAGTTCTACCTGGTGCAGGGCAGCGATGCCGCACAACTGCTGCAGCGCGAAGAAGCGCTGACCACGCGCCTGCGTGAACTGACCCACGACAAGCGCATCGGCGGTTACCGCGCAATCAGTGACTGGTTGCCATCGCCCGCACGGCAGCAGGCCGATGCGGCGCTGACCGCCAGGGTGGAACCCGGCGTGCTGGCCGCCGTGGGCGAAGCGGTGGGCGAGCCGCTGCAGCGCCCCGCATTCGCAGCGGCGCCGCTGAGCGCCGAGGCCTTCCTCGCCTCGCCGGCGTCGCAGCCGTTCCGCCACCTGTGGGTCGGCAACGTGGGCGGGCAGATGATCAGCGTGGTAATGGTCGATGACCTGTCGCGTGCCGATGCACTGGCCACCCTGCGCGGTGCTGCCGAAGGCCTGGACGGCGTGCGCTGGGTCGACCGTACGGCCGATTTCTCGCAGCTGCTGGGCCACTACCGCAAGCTGATGGGCGGCCTGCTGCTGGTCGGCATCGTGCTGGTGTTCGGCGCCCTGTGGCTGCGCTACCGGCGCCAGGCCTGGCGCGTATTCGCACCGACCCTGGTGGCCGGCGCGCTCACCCTTGGATTGCTCGGCCTGTTCGGCCAGCCGCTGCAGCTGTTCAACGTGCTGGCACTGATGCTGCTGCTGGGCATGGGCATCGACTACGGCATCTTCCTGATCGAGCACCGCGGCGATGCCAGTGCCTGGCTGGCGGTATGCGTGGGTGCGGCCAGCACCTGGCTGTCGTTCGGCCTGCTGGGTCTTTCGCAGACGCCGGCGTTGCGTGCGTTCGGGCTCACCCTGCTGTTCGGCATCGGCCTGGTGTGGCTGATCTCGCCGCTGTTCCGGCCGCCACCGCATGACGCTCCGCCGGCCTGACCGGGCACGCTTCATTCCGATTCCTCCGCTTTTCCACCTGATCGAGCAACAAGGACGCACCGATGACTACTGCTGTGGATGCCGCTGATTCTTCCCGCCACGAAGACGTGGAACGTACCGAGATCCTGATCATCGGCGCCGGCCCGGCCGGTTCGGTGGCCGCGGCGATGCTGCGCCAGCAGGGCCGCAAGGTGCTGATGCTGGAGCGCCAGCAGTTCCCGCGCTTCTCCATCGGCGAGAGCCTGCTGCCGCAGAGCATGGAATACATCGAAGCGGCGGGCCTGCTGCAGGACGTGGTCGAGGCAGGCTTCCAGTACAAGAACGGCGCGGCCTTCGTGCACGGGAAAGCGCGCACCGCGTTCGACTTCAGGAAGAAGTTCTCACCGGGCTGGGGCACCACCTACCAGGTGCAGCGCGCCGACTTCGACAACGTGCTGGCGCGCGGCGCCGAGCGCATGGGCGCGACCCTGCGCTTCGGCGACGAAGTGCTGTCCGTCGAGCCGGGCGAGCAGCCGCTGGTGAGCGTGCGCCGCCCCGATGGCAGCGAGTACCGCATCGAAGCCGATTTCATCCTCGACGCCTCTGGCTTCGCGCGCCTGCTGCCACGCCTGCTGGACCTGGAATCACCGTCCAACTTCCCGGTGCGGGGCGCGATCTTCTGCCACGTGCGCGACAACATCCCGGCCGAAGCGGAATTCGACCGCAACAAGATCCTGATCACCACCCATCCCGAGCACATCGACGTCTGGTACTGGACGATTCCGTTCTCCAACGGCTGCTGCTCGCTGGGCGTGGTCGCCGAGCCATCGTTCTTCGAGCGCTACGAAGGCGACGACCTGCAGAAGCTGCAGGCCATCGTCGGCGAGGATCCGAACCTGACCTCGCTGCTGGCCAATGCCGAATGGGCGGTGCTGCCAGTGCGCCGCATCACCGGCTATTCGGCCAATGTCAGCTCGCTGTGGGGCCCGGGCTATGCGCTGCTGGGCAACGCCGGTGAGTTCCTCGACCCGGTGTTCTCCTCCGGCGTCACCATCGCGTTCAAGTCGGCGCAGCTGGCCAGCGAATGCCTCAAGCGCCGTTACGCGGGCGAGACCGTGGACTGGGAAAGCGAATTCTCGATTCCGCTGCGTGCCGGTGTGAAAACCTTCCGCCGCTTCGTCGAAAGCTGGTACCAGGGCGGCTTCCAGAAGATCATCTACCACCCCGACCAGCAGCCGCAGGTACGCGACATGATCAGCTCCATCCTGGCCGGCTACGCCTGGGACACCAACAATCCGTATGTGGCCGACGACAGTGGCCGTCGCATGCGCGTGCTGGAGGAACTGTGCAGCGCCTGATCGTCCGCCTCTCCGCGGTCCTGCTGTGCCTGCTGCTGGCCGCCTGTGCCAGCCGCATGCCGCGGCCGCTGGTCGACCTGCCGCCGCTGCGGCTGGCACCGTCCAGCCTGCCGGCGCCGTTGGCCCTGCAGCAGCAACTGCACTTCCGCTTCGGCAGCCACGAGCGTGATCTGGATGCGCTGCTGGAAGCCGATGCGCAGCAGGTGCGGCTGGCCGTGCAGGCGATGGGCCAGACCGGCGTGCGCCTGCAGTGGGACGGCCAGCAGCTGACCCAGCAGCGTGCACCGTGGCTGCCGCCACAGGTACGTGCCGAACGCGTACTGGATGACCTGCAGTTCGCGCTGTGGCCGACGGACGCCATTGCCGCCGCGCTGCCGGCCGGCTGGCAGGTGAGCGACGACGGCCGCCAGCGCAGCCTGTCCCGCGACGGCACCGTGTGGCTGCAGCTGCAGCGCCTGGGCGATGGCAGCGTGCAGCTGGACAACCGCGCCGAGGGCTACACCCTGCGCATCGAATCGATCGACATGGCCGGCCAGGAATGAAGAGCGCTCCCATTTTCCTGAACGACCTCGGCGTGGTCTGCGCGTTGGGCGAGGGCCGCGCCGCGGTGGCTGCCGCGCTGTTTGCCGATGCGCCCGGCGGCCTGAGCGACAACGCCAGCCTGCTGCCAGGTCGCACCCTCGCGCTGGGCGAAGTGCACAGCCCGCTGCCGACGCTGGAAGAACTGCCGGTGTCCCTGCGTGGCCGCAACAATGCTCTGCTGGACGTGGCACTGGCGCAGATCGCGCCGGCCGTTGCCGATGCCATCAACCGTTACGGCGCCGAGCGTGTGGCGGTGGTGCTGGGCACCAGTACCTCGGGCATCGGTGAATCCGAACAGGCGCTGCGTACCCGCGCCGAACACGGCCATTGGCCTGAAGGGTTCGACTACGCACAGCAGGAAATGGGCACCGCCGCGCAGTTCGTGCGTGAGCGCAGCGGTGCGCTGGGCCCGGCCTGGACGCTGTCCACGGCCTGTTCGTCCAGCGCCAAGGCGTTGATGTCGGCCGCGCGCATGCTGCGTTCGGGCATCGTCGATGCGGTCATCGCCGGTGGTGCCGATTCCCTGTGCCGGTTCACCGTCGCCGGGTTCAGCGCGCTGGAATCGGTCTCCGCAGTGCGCTGCAATCCGTTCTCGCAGCATCGCTGCGGGATCAACATCGGCGAGGGCGCCGCGCTGTTCCTGCTGACCCGCGATGCAGGCCCGGTCAGCCTGGCGGGGTGGGGTGAGTCGGCCGACGCGCACCATATGTCGGCACCGGACCCGCAGGGTCTGGGTGCCATCGATGCCCTGCAGCAGGCGTTGCAGCGTGCTGGCTGGGCACCTTCGGAAGTGGATTACGTGAACCTGCATGGCACCGCGACAGGCCACAACGACGCCATGGAAAGCCTCGCCGTGGCGCAGGTGCTGGGCACCGCCGTGCCGGCCAGTTCGACCAAGCCACTGACCGGCCACACGCTGGGTGCGTCCGGTGCGATCGAAGCGGCGCTGTGCTGGATCCTGCTGGCCGAGAATCCGCAGCAGCAGCTGCCGCCGCACTGGTGGGACGGCGTGGCCGATCCGGCGCTGCCGGCGTTGCCGCTGGTAGCCCCGGCGACCTTCCTGCAGCAGCTGCCGCGGCGGGTGCTGAGCAATTCGTTCGCCTTCGGCGGCAGCAATGCCGTGCTGGCACTGGAGCGCCGATGAACATGCCGCTGTATGCCATCGAAGAGGTGGTGCCGCACCGCCAGGACATGTGCCTGCTGGACCGCATCCTGCGCTGGGACCAGGACGGCATCGAGGCGGAACTGGTGGTGCCCGAGGCCGGCCTGTTCATCGAAGACGGTGCGGTCCCGGCATGGGTCGGCATCGAATACATGGCCCAGGCCATCGCTGCCTGGGCCGGCTGCCGCGCACGCACGGCCGGCAACCCGCCGCAGCTGGGCTTCCTGCTTGGCAGCCGGCGCTATACCAGCACGCGCAGCAGTTTCCCCAGTGGCACCCGCCTGCAGGTACAGGCGCGTTGCGAGCTGTTGGGCGACAATGGATTAGGGATGTTCGCCTGCCGCATCCTGGCAGGCGAAGAAGAATGGGCGGTTGCCAACGTGTCGGTGTTCGAACCGGCCGACTCGATGGCCTATCTGGAGAGTGGACAGGCATGACAGGGAATCCAAGCGTGCTGGTGACCGGCGCGAGCCGGGGCATCGGCCGGGCCATTGCGCTGCGTATCGCGCGCGATGGCTTCGACGTGGTGGTGCATTGCCGCAGCCGTGTGGAAGAAGCACAGGCGGTGGCCGACGAGATCCAGGCGCTGGGCCGGCAGGCGCGCGTGCTGGCCTTCGACGTGGCCGACCGTGCTGCCGCGCGTGCTGCGCTGGAGGCCGACGTGGAGGCACATGGCGCCTATTACGGCGTGGTGTGCAATGCCGGCATCGCCCGTGACGGCGCGTTCCCGGCATTGTCCGAGGACGACTGGGACCAGGTGATCCACACCAACCTGGACGGTTTCTACAACGTGCTGCATCCGCTGATCATGCCGATGGTGCGGCGGCGCAAGCCGGGCCGCATCGTCACCCTGTCCTCGGTGTCCGGCGTGGCCGGCAACCGTGGCCAGGTCAATTACAGTGCGGCCAAGGCCGGCATCATCGGTGCCAGCAAGGCATTGGCGCTGGAACTGGCCAGCCGCCAGATCACCGTCAACTGCGTGGCCCCGGGCCTGATCGAGACCGACATGCTCAACGAAGAAGTGGTCGAACACGCATTGAAGCTGATCCCGGCCGGCCGCGTCGGCCGTCCCGAGGAAGTGGCGGCCACGGTCGCGTTCCTGCTGTCTGAGCCGGCCGGCTACATCACCCGCCAGGTGATCTCGGTCAACGGAGGGATGATCTGATGGCCGCCGATCGTCGCGTGGTGGTCACCGGTGCTGCCGCCATCAGTCCGCTTGGCCACGACTGGCCGACCATCCAGGCCCATCTGCGCAGCTGCCGCAATGCGGTGCGTTCGATGCCGGAATGGGATGTGTATGCGGGCCTGAACACCAAGCTTGCCGCGCCGGCGCAGGACTACGAGCTGCCGCCGAACTACAACCGCAAGACCACCCGCTCGATGGGCAAGGTGGCGATCATGTCGGTGCGCGCCACCGAGGTCGCCCTGCGTGAGGCGGGCCTGTTCGAGCACCCGGTGCTGCGCAGTGGCCGTACCGGCGTGGCCTATGGCTCGTCGTCGGGCAGCCACGAAGCCACCGGCGAATTCGGCCGCATGCTGCATGAGTTCACCACCGACGGCATCAGCGCCACCACCTACCTGAAGATGATGAGCCACACCGCGCCGGTCAACATCGGTGTGTTCTTCGGCTTGTCCGGGCGTGTCTACACCACTTCCAGCGCCTGTACGTCGGGCAGCCAGGGCGTGGGCGCCGGCTATGAAGCGATCCGCAGCGGCAAGCAGACGGTGATGGTGGCCGGTGGTGCCGAACAGCTCGACGCCACGGCTGCGGCGGTGTTCGACACCCTGTTTGCCACCAGCACGCGCAACGATGCACCGCACACCACCCCGCGTCCGTTCGATGCAGGCCGCGACGGCCTGGTGCTGGGCGAGGGCGCCTGCACGTTGATCCTGGAGGATCTGGAACACGCGCAGGCACGCGGCGCGACCATCCTCGCCGAGATCGTCGGTTACGGCACCAACAGCGACGGCCAGCACGTCACCCAGCCCAGCGCCGATACCATGGCCCAGGCCATGCGCCTGGCGCTGGAAGACGCCGGTCTGCAGCCGGCGCAGATCGACTACGTGAACGCCCATGGCACCGCCACCGACCACGGCGACATCGCCGAGACCCAGGCCACCGCCCAAGTGTTCGGCAGCCGCGTGCCGATCAGCTCGTTGAAGAGCTACGTCGGCCACATGCTGGGCGGTTGCGGCGCGTTCGAAGCCTGGATGAGCATCGAGATGATGCGCGCCGGCTGGTTCGCGCCCACCCTGAACCTGGTCGAGGTGGACCCGCGTTGCGGCCAGCTCGACTTCATCACCGGGCAAGGCCGCGAGTTGCAGGCCGAGTATGTGATGAGCAACAACTTCGCCTTCGGCGGCATCAACACCTCGCTGGTGTTCCGCCGCTGGAGCGCGTGACCCCGCCGTACCCGCACCCCAACAAGGAGACGTTCCGATGCGCCGCACCCTGCTGATCGCCACTGCCACCGCGCTGCTGGCCCTGACTTCCACCGCTTCGGCGCGCGATACCCGCGTCGAACAGTCCCTGCGCGAGCTGATCAGTTCGCAGGCCGCCAAAGATGCCGGCATCGACGGCAGCGTGCGCTTCTACCTGGCCGGCCAGCCGGTCAGCGTGCAGCAGCGCCTGGGCGAAGACGTGACCAACAAGAAGACCAACGCCGCCAACAAGAGCGACGTCGAGGCCTGCAACTGGGTCGCGCTGTCGGCACTGCTGGCCCTGCAGGACGGTGCCAAGTCGCGCGGCGCCAACGCCGTGGTCGACATCGTCAGCTACTACAAGAAGAACGAGTTCAAGAGCGCGACCAACTACGAGTGCTGGGCCGGCACCTTCGTCGCCGGCGTGGCCCTGAAGGGCACCTACGCCAAGGTCAAGTAAGCGCTGCCGACCAGTGGCGCAGCCTGAACGGCGCCGCCACATTGCTGAACCTCAACGGGGAAACGCCGTCGATCGCGCCGCCATCGTCGCGTGACGGCTTTCCCCGGTGTCGGCTTTCCGACACAATCACGGCTCTTCCCGGGTTATCGTCCCGTGGACATGCACGCCTACGTCTATAAAAGCCAACTCAAGCCGGACACCTACGTCTATCTCGCCCGACGCGATGACTTCAGCGCTTTGCCTGCGCCGCTGTCGGCGTCGTTGGGTTCGCTCGTCTTCGTGCTGGACGTGACCCTGGACGCGGAGCGCCGGCTGGCCCAGGCCGACCCGGCCAAGGTGCGCAGCGAACTGACCGAGCGCGGGTTCTACCTGCAGGTGCCGCCGTCGGTGAGCAGCATGATGCTGCGCCACTATGACTGAGCTTTCCCGATCCCGCGCCCTGTCGCTGGCCTTCACCCTGGGTGCCTTGCTGGCACTGGGTTCGGCGCTGGGCGGCCTGCCCGGTGCGGTGCTGGCGGCACTGGCACAACCGGCGTTCGCATTGGGAATCTCGTGGTGGCGGCGCAGCCGTGCGCTGCTGCCGCCGAAGGTGATCGTCCGCCAGGACCTGCCGGCGCTGCTGGCACTGTGGATCGCCGCGCCGTTGCTGCTGGCCCTGTTGCTGGCCTGGCCGCTGGCCGCGCTGCGCGACAGCGGTAGCCTGGCTGCGGTGCTGGGTCTGAGCGTGCTGGTCAGCGCTGGCCTGCTGGCGGCTTGGCGCACCTGGCCGCTGTGGAATGATGTCGAGCGTCTCGACGGTGGCCTGGCCCAGCATTGGCAGGCGCTGGCCGGCCGCGACCTCAGCGCCTGGCGTGGCCTTGGCGTGGCCGCACTGGTGATGGCCCTGGCCGCACTGGTGGTACTGCCGACCTGGCCGGGCCTGTTGCCGGAAAGCGCGCGTTGGCCGTCGGCACTGGCGGTGCTGCTGCTGTCGCCGCTGCTGCACCTGCTGCTGCAGCGCATCGCACCGGCGCCGCTGGTCTCGCTGCGCGGCCCGGTTGGCGCTGAACTGCCGGTCGATCGCGAAACGCTGTTCAGCACTGCGGTGGACACCACGCCGCTGGAAGCATTGGCGCCGCAGGAGCTGACCCCGGCCCTGTACGAAGCCGCACGCCACGGCCGCATCGACCGCGCGCTGCAGTTGCTGCAGGCCGGCGCCGATCCGTATTCATTGCCTGACCCGAACTGGCGCGACCAGCGCAGCCTGGCTGTACTGGCCGCGGTATTGCCGGACCTGCGCCTGCTGCGCGAGCTGATCGGCCGCGGCGTCGATGTGAACGCGCCGCACCGCGGCATGACCCCGCTGCTGGCCGCGACCCGCGACAGCTGGCATGGGCGTCCGGAAGCGGTGATGACCCTGCTGGCCAACGGTGCCGATTCGCGCGCCACCGACAGCGAGGGCAACACGCCCCTGCACCACGCCGCACGCAGTTCCGACCCGGGCGTGGCCGCGCTGCTGCGTGATGCGGCGGCTGAAGTCGACGCACTGAACCGTGATGGCTGGTCGCCCTTGGCGGTGGCCTGCCAGGTCGGCAACTGGCGCTTGGCGCGCTTCCTGCTGGAGCGTGGCGCGCGCAGTGAACCGGTTGACGGCACCCCGGTGCTGCTGGCCGCGGCCGCCACCGAGGACGACGATCCGGCCGGCGTGCAGCTGCTGCTCAAGCACAAGGCACGTGCCGACGCGCGCGACCGCCAGCGCCGCAGCGCGCTGCATGAAGCCGCACTGGCCGGCCACGTGGACATCATCGGCGTGCTGCTGTCCGCCGGTGCCAACCTGGAAGCGCGCGATGCGCTGGGCCGCACGCCGTGGCTGGAAGCCGCACGCGCCGGCCGCGCTGCCGTGGTCGAGCACCTGCTGCCGCACAAACCCGACCTGGTTGCGGTCGACACCGATGGCCGCAACGCGGTGCTGCTGGCCACGATGGCCGAGGACGTTTCGCCGCTGTTGATCAAGCGCCTGCTGGAACTGGGGATCGCCGCCGACGGCAGCGATCCGGCCGGCCGGCGCGCGGTGGACTACGCCGCCGAAGCCGGTCGCTGGGCGATCGTGGCCCTGCTGGACCCGTCCTACCCGCTGCCCGCCGCCGTCAGCGATGGCCTGGCCGAGCGCGGTGAGACGGCCAGCGCCAGCGGCCTGTTGCCCGACCGTCCGCCGTTGACCCTGCTGCGCGAGGCGCTGGGGTTCGGCAATACCGATGGCATGGCCGCACTGGCCAGGCTGTGCCAGCCCGAAGAACTGGGTGGCCTGCTGCTCGATCCGGAGCTGGCGCTGGAGCCGCGTGCGGTCGACTGGCTGCTCGCCCATGGTGCCGATCCGTACGTGCGCGACGCCTGCGCAGATACGCCGATGTTCGCGCTGCTTTCGCGTGGCATCGATGCCGTGCCAGCCCTGCAGGTGATGCTGCAGCACGGCCTGTCGCCGGCCGGGCGCGGTGGCTTGGCGCGTTTCCTGGCCGCCTGTGCGCAGCACGACCAGGCGGCGCGTGGGCTTGAGCAGCTGGCGCTGGAACTGCTGGAGCGGGGCGCCGATCCGTTTGCCGCCTCGCCGGCCGGTGATCCGCCGTTGTCGCTGGCGGTGCGCCTGGGCTGGCTGCGCCTGCAGCAGGCCCTGCTCACCACCGGCGTGGACCGCGAAGCACGCGACAGCCATGGCATGACCGCGCTGCATCTGGCCACCGCACTGGCGCGCGAAAGCGCCTTGAAGCTGCTGGTGCAGCACGGCGCCTCGCCGGAAGCGCGTGCTGCCGATGGGCAGACACCGCTGGGCGTGGCGTTGTCGATCGGTCGTCGTGATCTGGCTGATTGGCTGGACTGGCGCGTCTGGCCGCTGCCGCGCCGGACCCTGCGCGAAGGCGATCTGCCGGCCGCCGCGATGGCCGGTGATGTCGACGCCGTGCGTCGTTTGAATGATCTGGGCTTTGCCATCGACGCCGTCGATGCGCAGGGCTGCACCGCGCTGCTGCGTGCTGCCGGCGGTGGCCACCTTGCCGTGGTTGACCTGCTGCTGGCGCGCGGCGCTGATCCGCAGCATGCCGCTGCCAGTGGTGCCACGCCGTTGTCAGCGGCGGTCAGCATGCGCCAGGTCGAGATCGTGTCGGCCCTGCTCGACGCCGGTGCGCAGCTCGAACACCGCCTGCCAGGCGGGGTCACCGTACTGATGCTGGCCTCGGCGCTGGGCCTGCCGGACATCGTGGCGCGCCTGCTCACCGCCGGTGCCGATGTGCACGCCGGCGATGCCCAGCAGCTGGCGCCGCTGCACTGCGCAGCCCTGTATGGCTTCAGTGCGCGCGACCGTTCGCGCCTGCTGGCGCTGCTCGATACCCTGCTGCTGGCTGGTGCAGAGCCGGACCAGGCCGCCGCCGGTGCGGTCACGCCGTTGCTGCTGCTGCTGGGCGCGCGCGCCGAACCAGGCACCGCCTGCGACGAGCAGGTGGTGATGGCCGCCGTCGAGCGCCTGCTGGATGAGGACGTCAGCCTGGACGTGCGCGATCCGCGCGGCTTCGGCCCGCTGCACCTGGCCGCCCTGCACGGGTTGCCGCTGCTGGTGCAGCGCCTGCTGCGCGCCGGTGCCGACCCGGAAGCGCGCGATGGCTTGAACCGCAGCCCGCGCGAGATCGCGGTGATGCGCGGCTTCATCGACGTCGCCGCCGAGTTCGAGCCGCGCGTGCCGGGTGTATCGTCGATGGCCAGGTTCCTGCGCGACAACGGCTGAAGGTCCTTCCATTGGGTGGGTGCCGACCGTTGGTCGGCACACCGGCCCGCTGTCAGCGCTCCTTGTCGCCGTCGCTTTCCGCGTCCGCTTCGAACAGGTGCATCAGGTCGTTGCGGGCATCGCGCGAGGTCTGGATCACGGCGGCCTCGTCGTCGTAGACCAGGTACTGGTCGCGCAGCAGCTTCTCGTCGTGTTCGCGGAACTGCTGCACATGGCGCTCGGCCACGTTCGGTGCCACGCCCAGCGCGGTCAGCACGCGCCCGCTCATTTCCAGGCTGGTACCGAACACTTCGCGGAACGGTTCGGCCGACATGTCCATCAACCGCCAGGCATGCTGGCGGTTGCGCGCACGCGCCAGCACCGTCGCGTCCGGGTACAGGCGGCGCACCATGCGCACCGCACGCAGGTTGGTTTCCGGGTCGTCCACGGTGATCACGAACACGTCGATGTGCTCGCCACCGGCGGCGCGCAGCATCTCCGGCCGGGTCGGATCGCCGTAGTACAGCTGGTTGCCGAAGCGGCGCAGGTCGGCCACCGTGTCCGGGTTCGCCTCCAGTGCCACGAACGGCACCTTCTGCGCGGTGAGCAGGCGCGCGATCACCTGGCCGAAGCGGCCCATGCCGGCAATCAGCACCTTCGGGCGATTGTCCGGCGCCACCTTGTCGGCCTCCGCCGCCTGGCGGGGCGCGACCTTCTCCTCGCCAAGCAGGCGCATCAGGGCGATCATCAGCAACGGGGTGATCGCCATCGACAGGCCGACGATCGCCACCAGCCGGTCATGGTTGGCATTGCCCAGCAGATGCGCACGCTGGGCTTCGTTGAACACCACGAAGGCGAATTCGCCGCCCAGCCACAACACGCTGCCCAGCAGCAACGACTGCCGCGAGCTGAGTCTGGCGATGCGGCCGATGGCGTACAGCAGGCTGAACTTCACCACCAGCAGGATAGCCACGCCCGCAGCGATCATCCACGGTTCGGCGGCGATGCGGTCCAGGTCGATGCCCATGCCCACGGCAATGAAGAACAGGCCCAGCAGCAGGCCCTTGAACGGCTCGATCTGCGATTCCAGCTCGTGCCGGAATTCCGAATCGGACAGCAGCACGCCGGCCAGGAACGCCCCCAGGCTGGGGCTCAGGCCGGCTTCCTGCATGAACCAGGCGGTGCCCAGCACCACCAGCAGCGCGGTGGCGGTGAATACTTCCGGGCTGCGGGTGCGGGCGATGATGCCGAACACCCGGCGTAGCACCGGCCGCCCGCACAGGATCACCACCGCCAGCGCGCCCAGCGCGACGGCCGCATCTTCCCAGCGCAACGTCTCGTTCTTGACCCCGCCCAGCAGCGGAATCGCGGCCAGCAGCGGAATGGCGATCAGGTCCTGGAACAGCAGGATGGCAAACCCCAGCCGGCCATGGTCGCTGTTGATCGCCTTGTGTTCGGACAGCAGCTGCAGGCCGACAGCAGTCGACGACAGCGCCAGCGCCACGCCCACCACCAGCGCGCTCTTCCACTGGAAGTGATCGAGCAGCAGCAGGCCGCCCAGCACCAGCCCGGACAACGCCACCTGCGCCGCGCCCGCACCGAACACCGATCGCCGCATCACCTTCAGCCGGGCCGGGGACAGCTCCAGCCCGATCACGAACAGCAGCATGACCACGCCGATCTCGGCCGCGCCGAGGATGCGGTCGGCGTCCTGTACGAAGCCCAGACCGTCCGGCCCCAGCACCACGCCGGCCGCCAGGTAGCCCAGCACCGCGCCGAAGCCGAACTTCTTGAACACCGGCACCGCGATCACCGCGGCCAGCAGCAGCACCAGTGCCAGTTCCAGACCACCGCTATGCATGGGAATACCTGGTCATCGGAAGGCCGGCTGTGCGTCCGTTCGGCGGGGAGGGGAAGCGCGGCGGATGCCACCTGGTCATTATGCGCGCGCCGCTGTGTACGCACGAGAACGGCAGCGGGCCCATTGTCCGGTCAGCGTGGCGGGTTGACCTGCACCGACCGCAGGTCCAGACTGCCCGCCGCTGCCGGCGTGTCCGTCAGTACACCCCTCCGGAGTCCCCAACCCATGTCCAGCGACAGTAGAAGTCGACCTCGGTCGACGCCAGCGATGGCCACCGCCTGACACCGGGACGGTTTGCCTGCGTTGGCGTTGCGCGAGGTCGCACCCCATGAAGGCGAATCACCATGAACCAGAAGCAATTGCTGCGTCCGGTGGCCGATGCCGCAGCATTGTCGGCACCGCTGGCGAACTACAACACCGCCGACGCGGTGGAATTCCTCAACACGCTCGAACTGGAGCGCGCCGCCGAGACGCTGGCCGCGCTGTCGTTGCCACGTGCAGTGAAGATGCTCGAGGCGCCGGAGCTGCACCGCAGTGGCGAACTGGTTGCCGCACTGCCGCCGGCACGCGCCGCCGCGCTGCTGGGGTTGATGGCCGACGACCGTGCCACCGACATCGTCCACGAGCTGGATGAAGAAGAACGTGCGCGGCTGATTCCGCTGCTGGGCAACGAAGCCCGGCAGACCATCCAGAAGCTGCTGAGCTACCCGCCGAACACCGCCGGCGCGCTGATGACCACCGAGTTCGTCGCCGTGCCCGCCACCTGGACCGTGGCCCAGACCCTGCAGCACATCCGCCAGGTCGAACGCACGCGCGAGACCGTGTATGCGATCTACGTGCTCGACCCGGCCAACCAGCAGCTGCAGCAGGTGGTGACCATGCGCCGGCTGATCACCGGCCTGCCGGAGGAATCGATCCTGGACGTGGCCCAGGTCAATCCGCCGGTGATGGTGGATGCGCAGATGGACCAGGAAGACGTGGCGCGGCTGATCCGCCGCCACGATCTGCTGGCCATCCCGGTGGTGGACGCGCAGCAGCACATGCTCGGCATCGTCACCGTCGATGACATCCTCGATGCGCTGATCGAAGAGTCCACCGAAGACGCGCACAAGTTCGGCGGCATGGAAGCGCTGGACAAGCCGTACATGCAGATCGGTTTCTTCGAGATGCTGCGCAAGCGCGCTGGCTGGCTGAGCGTGCTGTTCGTGGGCGAGATGCTGACTGCCAGCGCGATGCAGCACTACGAGGACGAACTGGCGCGCGCGGTGGTGCTGACCCTGTTCATTCCCTTGATCATGAGCTCGGGCGGCAACTCCGGTTCGCAGGCGACCTCGCTGCTGATCCGCAGCCTGGCGCTGCGCGAACTGCGCCTGCGCGATTGGTGGAAGGTGGCACTGCGCGAAGTGCCCACCGGCATGGTGCTCGGCGCCATCCTCGGTTGCCTGGCCATCGTACGCATCGTGATCTGGCAGCTCGGTGGCTTCCATGACTACGGCGAGCACTGGATCCTGCTGGCGATCACCATCGGTGCCGCGCTGGTGGGCATCGTCACGTTCGGTTCGCTGTCCGGGTCGATGCTGCCCTTCATCCTCAAGCGGCTGGGCTTCGATCCGGCCAGCGCCTCGGCCCCGTTCGTGGCCACCCTGGTGGATGTGACCGGCCTGGTCATCTACTTCAGCATCGCCGCGATGATCCTGCACGGGACGCTGCTGTAACGGCGGCGTCATCCACGCATGGCGTGGATCTACTGGTCCTGGCGGCCGTGGTAGATCCACGCCATGCGTGGATGCGATGCCAGGATCCTGCGCCGATCATGCCGCCGCAGCGCCGGTCCGTGTAACGTAGGCACATGAGTACCTACCACCTGCAGTCCGTGTTCCGTCCGCAGTCGGTCGCGGTGATCGGCGGCAGCCCGCGTGAGCGCTCGGCGGGCCGCGCAGTGATGCGCAACCTGCGCGGCACCGGCTTCCCCGGCAAAGTGGCATGGATCAACCCGCGCCATGCGGAGATCGATGGCATCCGCACGGTGAAGCGGCTGAAGGACCTGGACTGGGTGCCGGAACTGGTGGTGATCACCGCGCCGGCCGCCATCGTGCCGCAGGTGGTACGTACCGCTGCCGAACGTGGCGTGCAGGCCGCGATCATCCTCACCGCGCATCTGGGAGAAGGCCCGGGCTCGCCGTGGGCACAGGTGGAGGCCGCCGCGCGCGCGCATGGCCTGCGCATCCTTGGCCCGCACTGCCTGGGCGTGATCGCGCCACATGCACGGCTCAATGCCAGCATCGCCGCGCATTTCCCGCAGGCCGGCGACCTCGCGCTGATCTCCGAATCCTCGGCGATTGCCGCCGCCCTGGTGGAATGGGGCGTGGCGCGCTCGGTGGGGTTCTCCGCCGTGGTTTCGCTGGGCGACACCATGGACGTGGACTTCGGCGATCTGCTGGATTACTTCGCCACCGACTACCGTACCCGCGCCATCCTGCTCTATGTCGAGCAGATCAAGGACGCCCGCAAATTCATGTCGGCCGCACGCGCCGCTGCGCGTGCCAAACCCGTGGTGGTGGTGAAGTCCGGGCGCGCCGAACGGGTACAGCCGGGCAGCGCCGATACCCACGTGCAGGCACTGGCGCGCGCCGATGATGTGTACGGCGCGGCATTCAACCGTGCCGGCCTGCTGCGGGTGAGCGCGCTGGACGAACTGTTCACCGCAGCCGAGTCGCTGGGCCGGCTTGGCACCTTCCCCGGTCGTCGCTTGGCCATCCTCAGCAACGGCGGTGGCGTCGGCCACCTGGCGGTGGACCAGCTGATCGCCCTGCAGGGCACGCTGGCGCAACTGTCCGACAGCACCGTGCAGAAGCTGGATGCGGTACTGCCGCAGGGCTGGACGCGCAGCAACCCGGTCGACATCGTGGTCGACGCCGATGGTGATCGCTATGCCACTGCCATCGAAGCGTTGCTGGCCGACAGCGAGAACGATGCGGTGCTGGTGGTCAACGTGCCTACCGCGTTCACCTCGTCGGCCGATGCGGCGCAGGCGCTGACCCGCACGCTCGGCCTGCGCCCGCGCCATCACCGCGACAAGCCGGTATTCGCGGTGTGGCTGGGCAACGACGACCAGGCCACCGCCACCCTCAATGCCGCACGCGTGCCGACCTATCCCACCGAAGCGGAGGCCGTGCGCGGCTTCCAGCATCTGGTGCGTTACCGGGAGGCACAGAGTGCGTTGATGGAAACGCCGCCGAGCCTGCCGCAGGATTTCAGCGTGGATACCGCGCGTGCGCGCGCGCTGGTCGAAGCCGCGCTGGCCAATGGCCAGGGCTGGCTGGACCCGTTGGCCACCCATGAACTGCTGAAGGCCTACGGCATCCCCTCTGCACCGGTGATGCATGCGCGCGATGCGCACGAGGCGATGGACCTGGCGCAACCCTTGCTGGAGCGTGGTGCGACGGTCGCGCTGAAGATCCTGTCGCCCGATATTCCGCACAAATCCGAAGTGGATGGCGTGCGCCTGAATCTGGCGACGCTGCCGGCGGTGCAGAGTGCGGCCAAGGCGATCCTTGCCCGTGCACGCCAGCTGCGGCCGGACGCGCGCATCGACGGCCTGCTGGTGCAACCGACCATCGTCCGCCCGAAGGCGCGCGAGATCATCGTCGGCATCGCCGACGACGCCACGTTTGGACCGGTGATCGTGGTCGGGCGCGGTGGCACGGCGGTGGAAGTGATCAACGACAAGGCGCTGGCGCTGCCGCCGCTTGACCTGCGCCTGGCCCACGAGCTGATCGGCCAGACGCGGGCCTCGCGTATCCTCAAGGCCTATGGCGATGTGCCCGCCGCCGATGAGCGTGCACTGGCACTGGCGCTGGTAAAACTGGCGCAGCTGGCGGCGGACATTCCCGAAGTGCGCACGCTGGACATCAATCCACTGCTGGTGGACAGCAAAGGCATCCTCGCGCTGGACGCGCGCGTTGCCGTTGCGCCGTCGCGCATCCTGCACAAGGGCCGTGGCCATCCACGCTTCGCCGTGTTCCCGTATCCGAAGGAGTGGGAGCGCACCATCGAGCTGTCCGACGGCGGTCGCGCGTTCGTGCGCCCGGTGCGGCCGGAAGATGACGCGCTGTTCCGCGCGTTCTTCGCGCGCGTCAGTGATGAGGATCTGCGGCTGCGCTTCTTCCAGTCGGTGAAGCATTTCAGCCACGAGTTCATCGCCCGCCTGACCCAGCTGGACTACGCGCGCTCGATCGCATTGGTGGCGCTCGAACCGCGCAGCGGCGAGATGCTCGGCGCGGTGCGACTGCATGCCGATGCGGATTACCACCGTGGCGAGTACGGCATCCTGATCCGTTCGGATCTGAAGGGCCACGGCATCGGCTGGCGCCTGATGGCGATCATGATCGAGTACGCCAAGTGGCTGGGCCTGGATGTGGTGGAAGGCCAGGTGCTGCGCGAGAACAGCACCATGCTGGCGATGTGCCAGAGCCTGGGCTTCAAGACCCGGCTGGACCCGGACGACCCGACGGTGATGATGGTGACGTTGCCGGTGCAGCAGGTGGAAGTGCCCGACGTCCCGCCGGTGGCGTGACCGTGACGGTAGCGCCGGGCCATGCCCGGCGGAACATCGGATTCAACGCAGCGGCTCGACCACCACCGCCGTGCCATAGCACAGCACTTCGGTCAGGCCGGTCATCACATCGGTGGCGTCGTAGCGCATGCCGATCACCGCGTTGGCCCCCAGCTGCCGCGCATGCTTGACCATGTCGCGATAGGTTTCCTCGCGCGCCTGCTCGCACAACTCGGTGTAGATGGTGATGTTGCCGCCGAAGATCGTCTGGATGCCGCCAAGGAAGTTGCCCACGATCGAGTGCGAGCGCACGGTGATGCCGCGTACCACGCCCAGGTTGCGCGCGATGCGGTAGCCGGGCAGCTCGAAGGCGGTGGTCACCATCGAATCCTCGAAGCGCGCTGCGGACGTGGTCGGGGCACCGCTGTTGTAGGGGTCGGCCATGGGTGTCTGGTCGTGTTGTGGGTTTGAAGACGCCACAATACCCGCATGACCGACCGCATTCCCCTGCTCCTCCTCCCGGGTCTGCTCAACGACGCCGAACTCTGGCGCGCGCAGCTGGCCGACCTGGCCGATATCGCCGACTGCACCGTGGGCGACCAGACCCACGGCGAGACCCTGCAGGCCGTTGCCGAGGAGGTACTGGCGCAGGCGCCGGAGCGGTTTGCGCTGGCCGGTTTCTCACTGGGCGGCTTTGTCGCCCAGCAGATCCTGCGCACCGCGCCGGAGCGTGTGCTGCAGCTGGCCCTGATCGACACCTCGATCCATGCCGACTCCCCGGAACGTGCCGAACAGCGCCGCAGCCAGCGCGCCAGCGTGCGCCTGCCCGGTAAATTCCACGGCTTTGGTGACGCGCTGATGCGCAGCTATATCGACGCCTCGCGGCTGGACGACTACGTGCTGGTGCAGCGCGTGCGTGACATGACCGCACGGCTGGGTGCGGAGGTGTTCCTGCGCCAGAGCGCGCTGGAGCGCAGTGATGGCCACGATGTGCTGGCCGGCTACCGCGATCCGCTGCTGATTGTCTGTGGGGCGAACGACCGCATCACGCCGTTGGCGGTGAGCGAGGAGATGCACGCGCTGGTGCCGCATTCGCAGCTGGTGGTGGTGCCCGATTGCGGGCACCTGGCACCGATGGAGAAGCCGGACGAGGTGAGTGCGGCAATGCGCGGATGGTTGTTGCAGAACGAGGGGTGAACCCACGGCTCTGGCAGGTGCCGACCTTGGTCGGCACGTTGTTTCATCGGTCGACCAGAGGTCAGCGCCGACCAAGGTCGGCGTCTACCACAGCAGGCGTCCGTCCCCGGGGTGGGATCAATCCCAGGCCGGTGCGATGCCTTCCGGATTGGCCAGGCGGTGGCCACGGTCCAGCTTGGCGATCTGCGCCATGTCGTCTTCGGTCAGGCGGATCGCGGCGGCTTCCAGGTTGCTGGCCAGGTTCTCGCGCTTGGTCGACGACGGAATGACCGCGTAGTCCTGCTGCAGCGCCCATGCCAGCGCGATCTGTGCCGGGCTGGCCTGATGACGGCCGGCGATGGCCTGGATCACCGGGTCCTTGATCACCTCGCCGTAGGCCAGGCTCATGTAGGCAGTGACGCGGATCCCGTTGTCCTGCAGGAACTTCACCAGCAGGCGGTTCTGCAGGTAGGGGTGGATCTCGATCTGGTTGGTGGCGATGGCATCGGCGCCGAGGATCTCGATCGCCTTGCGGGTCTGGGCGATGGTGAAGTTGGAGATACCGATCTCCCGGGCCAGCCCCTGTGCCTTGGCGTCGGCCAGGGCAGGCAGGTATTCCTCCATCGGCGTGTCGACCTTGTCGTTCGGTGACGGCCAGTGGATCAACGCCAGGTCGACATGGTCGGTGCGCAGCTTTTCCAGGCTGGTGCGCAGGCTGGCCAGCAGCGCATCGCGCTTGAACTCGGTGATCCACACCTTGGTGGTCAGGTAGATCTCGTCACGCGGTACGCCGGACTCGGCGATGGCCTGGCCAACCTCGGCTTCGTTGCCGTAGATCTGCGCGGTGTCGATGGCGCGGTAGCCGACGTCCAGCGCGTTGCGCACCGAGTCGATCACGGTCTGGTCTTTCAGGCGGAAGGTGCCGAGGCCGAAAGCGGGGACAGTCATGGAGAACTCCAAAGCGGGGGAAGGAGATGATGGGAAAGGGTAGGGCAGGGGCCGTGTGCATGCCGGCAACGGTGCATTGCACGCATCAGTGCGCGCTCACCGCGATGCCTTCGGCGCGATCGTCGATACCGTCGCGACGGTCCAGGCGGCCGCTGAGTGCCGTCAGTGCGAACGCACCGACCACCACCAGCGCACCCAGCCACGGCGTATGCATCAGGCCGATGTGCTCGACCACCAGGCCGCCCAGCGACGCACCCAGCGCGATGCCGATGTTGAAGGCGGCGATGTTCAGGCCCGAGGCCACATCGGTCGCCTGCGGGGCGTAGCGCTGTGCCTGCTTGACCACATACACCTGCAGGCCGGGCACGTTGCCGAACGCCACCGCGCCCAGTGCCAGCACGGTCAGCAGCATCAGCCAGGTGTTGTGGGCGGTGAAGGTCATGACCAGCAGCACGATGGCCAGCAGCGCGAAGATGCGCTTCAGCGCGGGAATCGGGCCCATGCGGTCGGCCATGCGGCCGCCCCACAGGTTGCCGATCGCCACCGACACGCCATACACCAGCAGCACCAGGCTGACCGCGTTGGCCGAGAAGCCGGTGACGTCCTGCAGGATCGGCGCCAGGTAGGTGAAGGACAGGAAGGTGCCGCCGTAGCCAAGCGCGGTGATGGCATACACCATCAGCAGGCGCGGCTGCGCCAGCACGCCCAGCTGCTGGCGGAAGGTGGCCGGCGCGCTCTGCGCCAGGCCGCGCGGTACGAACAGCAGGCTGCCCAGCAGCGCGATCACGCCCAGGCCGGCCACGGCCAGGAAGGTCGCGCGCCAGCCCAGGTGCTGGCCGATGAAGGTGCCCAGCGGCACGCCGGTCACCAGCGCCACGGTCAGGCCGGTGAACATGATGGCGATCGCGCTGGCGGCTTTCTCTTTCGGCACCACGGCGGTGGCGATGATCGAGCCGATGGAGAAGAACACGCCGTGGGCCAGGCCGGTGAGGATGCGGGCGACGATCAGCGAGGTGTAGCCCGGTGCCATCCATGCGATGACGTTGCCGAGGGTGAACAGCACCATCAGCGCCACCAGCAGGGTCTTGCGCGGCACGCGGCCGGTGAGCGCGGTCAACACCGGCGCGCCGACGGCCACGCCCAGGGCATACAGGGAGACCAGCAGGCCGGCCGAGGGCAGGCTGACCTGCAGGTCGGCGGCGATGGTCGGGATCAGGCCGACGATGACGAATTCGGTGGTGCCGATGGCAAAGGCACCGAGGGTCAGCGCCAGCAGGGCGAGCGGAATGCCACGGATCATGACAGTGTCCAGAGGGAAGGAAGGCGCGCAGTGTGCGCGGCCGACCTTTGCCGAAAAACCGGTCTTCACGCCAATCACTCTTGCCGCGTGGTCAATAATGGCGCCATGAAAACCACCCTCGACGAAATGCAGGCCTTCCTCGCGGTGATCGACAGCGGTTCGATCAGCGGGGCTGCCGAGCAGCTGGGGCAGACACCTTCGGGCGTGAGCCGTGCGCTGGGTCGGCTTGAGGACAAGCTGGGCACGACCCTGCTGACCCGCACCACCCGCCGCCTGCACCTGACCGCCGAGGGCGAGGCCTACCTGCGCCATGCGCGGGCGATCATCGATGCGGTGGAATCGGCCGAGGAACAGATGGCGGCGCGGCGCGAGCGTCCGGCAGGCCGGCTGCGGGTGGATGCAGCGATGCCGTTCGTGCTGCACGTGATCGCGCCGCTGGTCGCTGGCTACCGCGCGCGCTATCCGGACGTGCAGCTGGAGTTGAACAGTTCCGAGCGCTACATCGACCTGCTGGAACGGCGCACCGATCTGGCGATCCGTATCGGCCCGCTGGCCGATTCCACCCTGCATGCGCGGCCGCTGGGGCGCTGCCGGCTGCAGGTGCTGGCCAGCCCGGCCTATCTGGCCACGCGTGGCGAGCCGGCCAGCGTGGTGGCATTGGGTCAGCACACGCTGTTGGGGTTCAACGAGCCGGAGTCATTGAACCGTTGGCCGCTGCCGGGCGATGCCGAGGGGCAGCTGCTGGTGCGGCCGGACATCGCGGTGTCCAGCGGCGAGACCCTGCGCACGCTGGCGGTGGAGGGCGTGGGCATCACCTGCCTGTCCGACTTCGTGACCGAACGCGACCGCGCGGCCGGCACCCTGGTGCCGGTGCTGGCCGCGCAGACGCTGGATGTGTACCAGCCGATCCATGCGGTGTACTACCGCAACACGGCCGTATCGGCACGGATCAGCTCGTTCCTGGATTACCTGGGCGAGGCGATGGCCGCATCGGATTACCTGCGCTGATGGAGTGTCCGGGTTGCCGGCCAGCGGCCGGCACTACCGGGAATCGCACGCATGGGTAGTGCCGGCCGCTGGCCGGCAACCCCCACACTGCCCGGCGGTTCCGTCACGCCGCGCGCGCCAAGGCACCCGTTGCTGTCGCCGTGGTGGACAGATCAAACACATCCACCGCTTCGATCAGGCGATCCGCCTGCTGTTCCAGGCTGCGTGCCGCGGCGCTGGCTTCTTCCACCAGCGCGGCATTCTGCTGGGTGGTGCCATCCATCTGGATGATGGTCTGGCTGACCTGCTCGATGCCGGCCGACTGCTCCTGCGACGCAGCGGAGATCTCGGCCATGATGTCGGTCACGCGCTGCACCGACGCGACGATCTCGGCCATGGTGTCGCCGGCCTGGCGCACGCGCTGCGCACCGTGGCCAACCTGTTCCACCGACGCCTCGATCAGCGATTTGATTTCCTTGGCCGCTGCCGCCGACCGCTGTGCCAGCGTACGCACTTCACTGGCGACCACTGCGAATCCACGGCCCTGCTCGCCGGCACGCGCCGCTTCCACCGCGGCATTCAGCGCCAGGATGTTGGTCTGGAACGCGATGCCGTCGATGACGCTGATGATGTCGGCGATCTGCCGCGACGAGCCTTCGATCGCATCCATCGTCGCCACGACCTGGCCGACCACCTCACCGCCGTGCGAGGCCACGCTGTGCGCACCGATCGCCAGCTGGTTGGCCTGCCGCGCATGCTCGGCGTTCTGGCGCACGGTGGAGGTCAGTTCCTCCATCGACGCGGCGGTTTCTTCCAGGTTCGCCGCCTGCTGTTCGGTGCGGCGCGACAGGTCGTTGTTGCCGGCGGCAATCTCGGCAGCGGCGGTGTGGATGCTGCCGGAGGCGTGCTTGATGTCGCTGACGATCGTCGCCAGCTGTGCGGCGGTGGCGTTGGCATCCCCCGCAATGCGGGCGAACACGCCCTGGAAGTCGCCGTCCATACGCGCACCCAGGCGACCATCGGCAATGGCACGCAGCATGGCAGAGACCTCCCCCAGGTTCTGTTCGGTGGTCTGCATCAAGCGATTCAGGCCATCGACCATCGCGCGGAAATCATGCTCGAAGCGCGCACTGTCGCCGCGCTGGCTGAAGTCGCCCGCTGCCGCAGCTTCGGCCAGGCGGCGGATCTCGCCGTTGATCGCGCCCAGGTTGGATTTCACCGCATCCAGCGCCTGGGTGATCACGGCCTTCTCGCCGGGCAGGCGCTCCATGTCCAGGCTGAGATCGCCCACTGCATAGCGGCCCATGATCGTGATCGCGCGCATCTTCACCTGGATGTGCGCATCGACCAGGGTGTTGGTGTCGGCCACCATCGTGCCGTAGGCGCCGGGGAAGGCGCTGCTGTCCATGCGGTGGCTGATCGTGCCGGCGTCGTGTGCCCTTGCCATCGCGGTCTGCGCATCAAGCACGCCACGCAGGGTGCTCTGCACGGCCTGCATCGCCTGTGCCAGGCGACCGATCTCGTCGCGGCTGCGCACCTGCACCACGTGGTCGAGGTCACCGGCGGCAACCGCACGCGCGGCTGCTTCCACCGCCAGCACCGGCTGCACCACGGCGCGCCGCAGCCACCAGCCAAGGGCGATCAGCAGCAGCACGGCGGCGCCGATGGTCAGCGCGGCGCACAGCAGCAGCGTCTGCCGTGCCTGGTGCGAACGCGCGGTCACCGCGGCTTCGGCCACCTGGGTGGCCTGCGTACCCAGCGCATCCAGCGCGGCCGCCACCGGACGGTCCTTGCCACGCACAAGGGAATCGCCAACCGCCGGGTCGTAGCTGGCGTCAGCGAAGGACTGCAGTGCGGCGTGGTAGTCCTGCTGCAACTGTGCGTGCAGACCGGAAAACGCCTGCGCCAGTTCGCGCGTGCGCGCATCGGGGCTGGCGGCCAGGCCCGTGGCCAGTTCGGCAACGACGCGGCCTTCGTTGTCGAAGGCCTGCAGGTGATGCTGGCGCAGCGCGTCATCGTGGCCGCGCAGCAGCACGTTCTTCCACTCCTGTACCTGTCCGCGGAATTCGCGTTGCAGGCGCTCGGCGTCGCGGCTGTGGGCAACCTCCGGGGGGACTTCGGTGGACAGCTTCAACCAGGCCGACGCCAGGCCCGCCAGGGCGCATACCAGGACAACAGCCAGACCAACAGAAACGGCACCGAGCAGCTTCGACTGCAGCCGCGGCGCATGGGAAGAGGCTTTCATGGGACGAGATCTCGGAAGGGGTGCGATGCGGTATCGACCGTCCTTTAGCGCTCTGAAGTGCGATGCGTGTCACATTCCCGTTCTGTTTAGTGATGTGAAGAATGTGTTTCATTGGACAAATGTGTCCATATGGAACGAAAGAAGACCCTCGACAGGTGGTTTAAATGTAACTATTGTTGTTACATGAAATCCGCGAACCCGCTTTCCGACGCCCTGCACGTGATGGCCCATCTGGTCGGCCAGCACGGGCCGCGAACCTCCGAACAGCTGGCGACCTGCCTGCCGACCCATCCGGTGGTGATCCGCCGGCTGCTGGCGCAGATGCACAAGGCCGGCCTGGTACGCAGCACGCGCGGCCACGGTGGCGGCAGCCAGCTCGCCCGCGACGCGGCGACGATCACCCTGCACGACGTCTACCAGGCCATCGGCGCGCCGCCGATGGTCCAGGTCGGTACCCGCGAAGGCAGGGGCGGCTGCCCGATCCAGCAGCTGGTCAACCAGGCCCTGCTGGAGAGTGCCCGCGAAGCGCAGCGCCTGCTCGAGCAGCGGCTGCAGGCAACCACCCTCGACCAGCTTGGCGCCGACTTCGCCCGCCATCTTGCCCATCACCGTTCCCTGGAAGGTCACCATGAATCCTGATGTCCTCATCGTCGGCGGCAGCTACGCCGGCATCGCCGCCGCACTGATCCTGGCGCGTGCGCGCCGGCCGGTCACCATCATCGATGCGGGTTTGCCGCGAAACCGTTTCGCCAGCCATTCGCACGGCGTGCTGGGCCTGGACGGCGTCAGTGGCGCCGAGTTGTTGAAGAACGCGCGCCAGCAACTGCTGGACTACCCGACCGTGCGTTGGCTGAATGCCGAAGCGGTGCAGGCCACGCTCCGCACCGAAGGTGTGGAGGTGCGTACGGCAGACGGCCAGGTACTGACCGCACGCAAGCTGCTGCTGGCCACCGGTATCGCCGACCAGCTGCCCGATCTGCCCGGCCTGGCCGAGCGCTGGGGCAGCACCGTGCTGCACTGCCCGTACTGCCATGGTTATGAAGTGGGTGGCGGTTCGATCGGCCTGCTCGGCGGCCATCCGATGTCGGCCGGCAAGGCGTCGCTGTTCGCCGACTGGGGCAACGTCACCTTCTTCAGCCAGGGCCTGCCGATCAGCGACGAGGAGCTTGCCGCCATGCAGCAGCGCGGCGTGCAGGTGGAAACCACGCCGGTGGTAGGTGTGCACGGCGAGCAGCCGACGTGGCTGGAAGTGGAACTTGCCGACGGTCGCCGAGTCGCCCAGCGTGCGCTGTTCGTGCCGGCCATGCAGCAGATGGCCACGCCGCTGGTACAGCAGCTGGGCTGCGCGCTGGTGGAGAGTCCGCTGGGCGTGCTGGCCGAGGTGGACATGATGAAACAGACCTCGGTGCCGAATGTGTACGCCGCCGGTGATGCGACCACGGTCGGCAACATCACCCTGGCCATGGCCGAAGGCGTGCGCGCGGGCATCGGCATGCACCATGCGCTGGTGGCCGAGGACAGCCTGCCGCGCTGAGGCAATGCATCCACGCATGGCGCGGATCCGTTGAAGGGTGCCGACGTTGGCCGGCACCCTCCGCCTTCAACCTTCCACGCTGGCCGCGTCCAGCTGCGCCACATCCTGCACGCTCAACGCCACGTTCGCCGCCGCCAGCAGGTCGTGCAGCTGCTCCACGCTGGTGGCACTGACGATCGGTGCGGTGATCGACGGCCGTGCGATCTGCCATGCCAGTGCGATCTGCGCGGCAGTGGCGTTGTGCTTGCTGGCCACGTCATCCAGTGCTTGCAGAATGCGCAGTCCGCGCGGGTTCAGGTAGCGCTTGACCACGGTGGCGCCGCGCGCGGAACTCTTGCCGGCATCGTCCGGCGTGCGGTACTTGCCACTGAGGAAGCCGCTGGCCAGTGCGTAGTAGTTGATCACGCCGATCTGCTCGCGCTGCACCAGCGGTTCCAGTTCCTTCTCGTAGCCGGCGCGGTCGTACAGGTTGTACTCCGGCTGCAGGGTTTCATAGCGCGGCAGCCCGTAGTCGGTAGAGACCTTCAAGGCATCGGCCAGACGCGTGGCGCTGTAGTTGGACGCGCCGATCGCGCGCACCTTGCCCGCCTCGATCAGGCGACCGAACGCGGCCAGGGTCGCTTCCAGCGGCGTGGATTCATCATCCTCGTGGGCCTGGTACAGATCGATCACCTCGGTCTGCAGGCGACGCAGCGAATCCTCCACCGCCGCATTGATGTTGTCCGGGGTGAGGCCGGGCCGCTCGGCCCATTTGGCCACCTTGGTCGCCAGCACCACCTTGTCGCGCTTGCCGCTGCGCGCGAACCACTTTCCCAGCAGCGTCTCCGACTCGCCACCCTGGTTGCCCGGCACCCACGCCGAGTACACGTCGGCGGTGTCGACCAGGTTGAAGCCGGCATCCACGAAGGCATCCAGCAGGGCGAAGCTGGCCTTCTCATCGGCGCTCCAGCCGAACACGTTGCCACCGAAGGCGAGCGGAGCTACATGCAGGCCTGAACGGCCCAGTTCGCGGTTTGCCGTCATGGGCACGGACTCCTTGGGGGAAGTCCTTCAGGATAGAACGCGATGTGTGACCGCGCTGCGGCGCTGACCACAAAACTGTGTTCCGCACCGCGCACGCGGCTAACGTTTTGTGAACACCTGCGGCGCGGCGGCTGCTAGTCTCGCCGCATCTTCCGCTGGAGTCGCCCCGATGATTGCTGCCTCATCCCTGCGTGGTTGCCGCCTGCTGCTTGCTTCGGCGCTGCTGGTTGCCGTTCCCGCATTCGCCGCGCCGGCCACGGTCGCACCGGCAAAGATCCAGGTGTCGCCCGCGATCGATGCCGCGGTGAAGGCCTCGACCCGCGACCCGGCCAACGTCAAGCGCGACGGTTTCCGTCATCCTGCGCAGACCTTGGGCTTCTTTGGCGTCGCGCCGGAAAAGACCGTCATCGAGATCACCCCGGGCAATGGCTGGTACTCGGAGATCCTGGCGCCGCTGCTGCGCGACAAGGGCCATTACATTGCCGCGGTGGTCGATCCGCAGGCCGTGGCTGAAGGTCGCGGCCGCGACTACCAGCAGCGCAGCCGCGACAGCCTGGAAAAGAAGTACGCCGCCGCACCGGCACAGTTCGACAAAACCACCGTGGTTGCCTACGACCCGGCCAAGCCGGTGTTCGGTGCAGCCAACTCGGCCGATGTGGTGCTGACCTTCCGCAACGTGCACAACTGGCGCAAGGCCGGCCAGGCGCAGGGCATGTTCCAGGGCTTCTTCAACGTGCTCAAGCCGGGCGGCGTGCTCGGCGTGGTCGAGCACCGCGCCAAGGCCGACGTGGCCGACGCTGACGACACCGGTTATGTGGGCCAGCAGCAGGTGATCGCGATGGCCGAGGCCGCCGGTTTCAAGCTGGACGCGCGCACCGAGGTCAATGCCAACCCGCGCGATACCAAGGATCATCCGAATGGCGTGTGGACCCTGCCGCCGACCAACCAGCATGACAAGGCGGATGACGCCAAGTACCAGGCCATCGGTGAAAGCGACCGCATGACCCTGCGTTTCGTGAAGCCGTGACCCGGTAGCGCCGGGCCATGCCCGGCGAGCACGCGGCGTGGCATGGGACAATGCCCTGCCCGCCGCCTGCCGTCCCCGCGATGCTGATTGCCTTCAACAAGCCGTTCAACGTGCTCTGCCAGTTCACCGACCGCAGCGTGCCGCCGCGGCCGACATTGGCCGGCTTCGGTTTGCCGCCGCGCGTCTACGCTGCCGGCCGCCTCGACCATGACAGTGAAGGCCTGCTGCTGCTGACCGACAACGGTACGCTGGCGCACAAGTTGACCGACCCGAAGCACAAGGCGGACAAGCTCTACTGGGTGCAGGTGGAAGGCACGCCCAGCGAAGGGCAGCTGCAGCAGCTGCGCGATGGCGTGGTGCTCAATGATGGGCCGACGCTGCCGGCGAAAATCGAGCGCCTCGATCCTGCGCCTGAACTGTGGCCGCGCGATCCGCCGGTGCGCTTCCGCAAGACGGTGCCCGACAGCTGGCTGGCGATCACGATCCGCGAAGGGCGCAACCGCCAGGTGCGGCGGATGACCGCTGCGGTGAACCTGCCGACGCTGCGGCTGGTACGCGCTGCAATGGGGCCGTACCGGCTGGATGACCTGCAGCCCGGGCAGTGGCGGCAGATCGGCTGAAAAAAAGGCCGGAGGCCTTGCGGCGTCCGACCCTTGTGCAGCGTGATGGGGTCAGAGCCCTTCCTGCGGAAGGGATCCGACCCCGGTCAATCAGGCGTCGCTGCCGATATCGCTGTGCTCGTCGACCACGGTGTCGTTGCGGCGATCGCGCGCGTTGATGCGCTGGGCCTGGCCGTTGACCACATGGCCATTGGCCGCCTTCTTCTTCTGTTGCTTGCGGTACAGCGCATAGCCCAGCAGGCCTACACCCACGGCAGCTGCCGCGATGGTCACCGCCGGATTGCGGCGGGCGAACTTGGTGGCGACCTTGCCGCCGGTCTTCACCGCGCCAAGGGCGGCGCCGGTCTTGATCCAGTCGCTGGCCTGCGGGCCGAGGTGACGCAGGCTGCCGCCCGCGCTCTTCAGGCCATCGCCTGCGGTATGGGCCAGGTCGAGGGCGCGCTCCAGGGCGCGGTCGGTGATTACGGTCAGCTTGCTCATGCGGGGGTGTCCTTGCCTCGGGTCGAAGTCCAGTGTCGCCTGTTGCCCGTAAACGGTATGTCAGTCAGGCGGGCGCGTGGTGTGACTCTACCGCAGCCATTCAGGAACGGGCGGGGTGTCGGCGCGCATTACGTCCCGCGCGGCTTGGCCCGGTGCGTTGCCGTAGCCGTCCATGGGTCGTCCGGCCACGGGTGGCGCGGGTAACGGCCTTTCATCTCCTTCTTCACCTCGGCGTAGGTGTTCTCCCAGAAATTGCGCAGATCCTGGGTGACCTGTAACGGCCGGCCACCCGGCGACAGCAGGTGCAGGGTCAGCGGCACCCGGCCATCGGCGATGCGTGGCGTATCGGCCAGCCCGAACAACTCCTGCAGCTTCACCGCCAGCACCGGCGGCAGCGGCTCGCCGCTTTCGCCATCCAGCGCATAGGTGATCGGCCGTTCCAGCCCTGACGGTACGGTGATCCGGGTGGGCGCGTGGCGCTCGACCAGCTGCCGCTGCGACCACTCCAGTGGCGACTTCAGCGCTTCGCCGAAACTGGTCTCGTCCAGCGCATCCAGACGTGTCCTGCCAGCGAATGCCGGCTGCAGCCATTGCGCACGGTTGGCCAGCAATGCGGCGTCACTGCAGTCGGGCAGGCCCAGTTTGGGCATCCAGCGCCGCAGCGATTCAACCCGCGCCTGCCACTGGCGCAGACCCTCGGTCCATGGCAACGCCTGCAGGCCGAGCTCGGCAACGGCGTCGGTCAGCGCCTGCGCCGCCAGCTGCGGATCAACCCGGCCGGCCGAACGACTGTCCATTACGATGCGGTCGAAGCGTGTTTCGCGCAGCGCGACCAGGGCGCGGCGGGTGTCATCCCAGCGCACCGCGTCTTCGGTCACGAAGCGCTCGGGCCAGTTCCTGCGCAGATAGGTTTCATCCACCGGTGCGGCGCGCAGCAGCAGCGCGTCGCGGGCTTCGAAGCGCAGCTCGCTGGCCACCAGCCACGGTTCGCCCCGCAGGTCGCTCAGTTCATGCAGGCGGGCGCTGCGGCCGTTGGCCAGCAGGTAACGCAGCGGGTCGTTCGGATGCTGGAAGGCAATGCGGTCGGGGAAGGCATGGGCCAGCAGGTCGCCCAGCTCGTGGGCCTCGATGCTGGCGGGCGGTGCGGCGTCACAACGCAGGCGACGGCGCCACTGTTTGGCAGCGGCATCGATGGCGGCCAGGCCACTGCGATTGGCATCGGCCGGCGCACGGCCGTTGCGGAAGGCCGCCAGTGCGCGCCAGCGTGCGGCCAGTGCATCACCGCCCTGGCGCAATGGGTCACGAGCTTCCAGCAATGCCGCCAGATCGGCGGCCAACGCCTGCGCGCGGGCATCAGCTGCGGCCAGCAGCATCGCGGCCATCCGCGGATGGGTGCCCAGCGCCAGTATGCGGCGGCCGAGTGCAGTGATCGCGCCGCTGCTGGACAACGCGCCGAGGCGCTGCAGCAGTTCGCGTGCGGCGGCCATCGGCCCAGTCGGTGGCGGGTCAAGGAAACGCAGGTCACTGCTGCCCCAGGCGGCCAGTTCCAGCGCAAGGCCGGCCAGTTCAACCTGGTCGATCTCGGCGCGACGCTGCGGTTCCAGCCGCTGCGACTGCGGCCACAGCCGCCAGGCCACGCCCTCGGCCACGCGCCCGGCACGGCCGGCACGCTGGTCGGCCGAGGCCTGCGCAATGGCGACCACGTCCAAGCGGGTGAATCCACTGTTGGGGTCGTAGCGCGGCTCGCGCGCCTGGCCGCTGTCGATCACCACGCGCACGCCGGGCAGGGTCACCGAAGATTCGGCGACGTTGGTGGCCAACACCACGCGGCGGCGGCCGTCGCTGGCGGCCTGCAGCACGCGCGCCTGCTGTTCCACCGGCAGTTCACCGTGCAGGGCCAGTACGTCCACCGCAGCGCCAGCAAGACTGTCCTGCAGGCCTGCCTGCACGCGTGCGATCTCACGTTGGCCGGGCAGGAACACCAGCAGGTCACCGGGGTGCTCGGCGAGCGCCTGCTGTACCGCGCGCCGCACCTGCAGTTCCAGCGCCTCGTCACGCCGGGCAGGGAAGTGGCTGATTGCCACCGGATAGCTGCGGCCTTCGCTGCTCACTCGTGGTGCATCGAGGAAGCGTGCCAGGCGTTCACCATCGAGCGTCGCCGACATCACCAGCAACCGCAGGTCATCGCGCAGCTGCGACTGCACGTCCAGCGCCAGCGCCAGGCCCAGGTCGCCACTGAGGTGGCGCTCGTGGAATTCATCGAACAGGATCGCGCCAACGGTTTCCAGCATTGGATCGTCCTGCAGCATCCGGGTCAGGATGCCCTCGGTGACGACCTCGATGCGCGTGCGCGCCGATACCTTGTTCTCGAAGCGGATGCGGTAGCCGACGATGCCGCCGACCTCCTCACCGAGCTGGCGCGCCATGAACATCGCGGCACTGCGCGCGGCCACCCGGCGGGGTTCCAGCAGGATGATCCTGCGGCCCTCCAGCCACGGCGCATCGAGCAGCGCCAACGGCACCTGGGTGGTCTTGCCGGCGCCGGGCGGGGCTTCCAGCACCAGCCGCGGGTGCACGGCCAGGTGCTGCTGGATCTGCGGCAGCAGCGGAGAGATGGGGAATTGCGGGGCGTTCATCTGCAAAGGATAAGGTGCCATGGCGGGCACGGGTACAATGCGCGGGTTTTCCTGCCTCTGCTGCCCCCATGCATCTGATCGATATCGGCGCCAACCTGACCCACGACTCCTTCGACCGCGACCGCGACGCCGTGCTGGACCGCGCACGCCGGGCCGGTGTGGTGCAGATGATCATCACCGGTGCCAGCCGCGAGCATTCGCCGCTGGCCCTGCAGCTGGCGCAGCAGCACCCGGGCTTCCTGTACGCCACCGCCGGCGTGCACCCGCACCACGCGGTGGAGTACACCGACGAGTGCGATGCGGAGATGCGCGCGCTGCACGCCCATGCCGAAGTGGTGGCGGTGGGTGAGTGCGGGCTGGACTACTTCCGTGATTTCTCGCCGCGCCCGGCGCAGCATCGCGCGTTCGAGCGCCAGCTGCAGCTGGCTGCAGACAATGGCAAGCCGTTGTTCCTGCACCAGCGCGACGCGCATGCCGATTTCATGGCACAGATGAAGAACTTCGAAGGCCGCATCGGTCCGGCCGTGGTGCACTGCTTCACCGGCGAGCGCCAGGAGTTGTTCGATTATCTCGACCAGGACTGGTACATCGGCATCACCGGCTGGCTGTGCGACGAGCGCCGTGGCGGTCACCTGCGCGAGCTGGTGAAGAACATTCCGGCCAACCGGTTGATGATCGAGACCGACGCACCGTACCTGCTGCCGCGCACCTTGAAGCCGATGCCGAAGGACCGCCGCAACGAACCGGTG
Source organism: Stenotrophomonas sp. GW821-FHT02D01 (assembly GCF_059421765.1). NCBI lineage: Bacteria > Pseudomonadati > Pseudomonadota > Gammaproteobacteria > Lysobacterales > Lysobacteraceae > Stenotrophomonas > Stenotrophomonas sp. GW821-FHT02D01. The sequence continues at coordinate 295,441 of NZ_JBWKVP010000004.1, read as the reverse complement.
TTCCTGTCGCACATCGTGGAAGAGCTGGCGCGGGACCGTGGCGAGGATGTGCAGACCACGGCGGCAAACGCCACGGCTGCCACGCGTGCGTTCTTCCGGTTGCCGGACGCGGGTTGATCGGCAAACGGTAGTGCCGGCCGCTGGCCGGCAATCGAACCCTGCTGCCGGCCAGCGGCCGGCACTACCCGTCAGCCGGGAACGCCCAGATCCGGTAGCGCCGGGCCATGCCCGGCGAGCGAAGCGGCAAGATCCGTCAGCCCTTCCCGATACGTTGGAAACCGCGGCGTCCAGCCCAGCGCGTCGCGCGTGCTGCGGCTGTCGATGCGCTTGCTGCTCTGGTAGAAGCGCCGCAATGTCGCGCTGACTGATGGGTCGTCCCAGGCCACCGCGGGTGGCATGGCGAAACCCCCCAGCTGCGCAGCGAAGGCCAGTACATCCTGCGGCGGTGCCGGTTCGTCATCGCTCGGCAGATACAGTGCGTTGGCCATGGGGCGTTGCATCGCGGCGATCACCACCGCAGCCAGGTCGTCCACGTGCAGGCGATTGAACACCAGCCCTGGCCGCACCACCTGCCGTGCGCGGCCCTGCGCCAGCTGCAGCAGCGCGTTGCGCCCGGGTCCGTAGAGGCCCGGCAGGCGGAACATCGCCGAGGCGATACCGCGCGCATCCGCCAGTGCACGCCATTGTGTTTCGGCGAGGCGACGCTGCATGCCTGCCGGCCCGGTGGCATCGGCAGCGCTATGCTCGTTGATCCAGCCACCGTCGCGGTCGCCGTAGACCGAGGTCGACGACAGGTAACCGAGCCAACGCAGTGAACTGCTGTCGCGCAACGCGGCACGCAGCAGGCGCAGCGCCGGGTCGCCCTCGGCATCGGGAGGAACGCTGCACAGCACCGCGTCGGCATGGGCAATCGCAGCGAGCAGGCTCGGGGCAAGCGCTGCGTCAGCACGCAGCTGATGACGCAGCAGGCCATCGTCAGGTGCCGACGCCGGATCGCGCACCGTGCCTTCCACGTGTATGCCCTGGGCCTGAAGGCGCGCGGCCAACACGCGGCCACTCCAGCCCATGCCGAGGATCAGTACGCGCTTCGGCAACGGGCCAGGCATGTTCATCGGATCACACCGAGCGCTGGGCCTGGTAGGCCTGCAGGCTGCTGTAGGCGACCTGCAGCAGCAACGCTTCCTGGCCCGCGGCGCGCGCACGCGCCAGCATGTCGCCGACGATCTGGGCCGCTTCCACCTGCTGGCCTGCTTCCAGGTCGCGCAGCATCGACGCCTTCAACGCCGAACCGGCTTGGGTCAGCGTGCCACGCGCGGTGTCCTGCGCTGCCTGCGGCACCGGCTCACCCGCTGCTTCGGCCACCGCCAGGCATTCGTCATAGAGCCCACGCACGATGGCGTCGCCGTCGTCGGTGGCCACGATCGTGCCGATGTCCGCACGCAGCAGGCAGGTGGCCGCCGCCAGCGCGGTGAGGAACGTGTACTTGATCCACTGTTCCTGGCCGATGTGCTCACTGGCCAGATGATCGAGATTGGCCTGCGAGCAGGCTGCTGCGAACGCCTGCACGCGCGCGGAGATCGCACCGCCATCGCGTTCGCCGAAAGTCAGCTTGGCCGGCTTGCCCAGGTGCAGCACCGCCCCATCAGGCGCCTTGGTCGCACTGATGAAGCACAGCCCGCCGAGCACGGCGTCACGGCCGAAGCGTGCGTCGAGCGCGTTGTAGTGATGCAGGCCGTTGAGGATCGGCAGCACGGTGGTGCCCGCGCCCACCGCCGGGGCGATGGCATCGATCGAGCTGTCCAGGTCGTAGGCCTTGCAGCTGAGGATCACCAGATCGAACGGCTTGTCCGCAGCCAGCGCAGGCAGGGCATCAGCGATGACGTGCTGTACCGGGAACGTGGCATCGCCCACCGGGCTGCGCAGCACCAGGCCATCACGATCCAGCTGCGCGGCGCGCGCAGGGCGCACGAGGAAGGTCACGTCCACGTCAGCCTGGGCCAGGCGACCACCGAAGTAACCGCCGGTACCGCCGGCGCCGAGGATCAGGATACGCATTGCATGCTCACTGCAGTTGGGGGATTCACTGCAGCGATTGTGCCGGAGTTTGCGGCCAACGGCTGAGCCCCTCGTGGTGGTTTGAAGCGCAAGCTGTGTTTGGGTCGGGGGGGGGGGGGCCTCACGGGGGACGCCGCAAGTACGTCCGTGTAGGCTTGGCCGCGCCATCCATGGCGCGGACACCCCCGCGAGCCCACCCCGCCCGACCCCTGACGGTTTCCGTGTGCGTCCACCACGGAAAACAAAGAAGAAAATCAAAAGCAACAGCGGGTCGCTTCGCTCGTTCCACGCGATCATCTTTCCGATGGATCTATATCCATCAGCTCACAAACGAAAAGAGCCGAGCAGATGCTCGGCTCCATCGCGAATGCTTCATCCACGCATGGCGTGGATCTACTGTGTCGACCAGGGTCGACACCCACCAACAGCAGCACGGACGCCGTTCCGACAGCAGCGGAAAACTGTCGAAGGCGGGGTGGGTCCGGTTGCGGGGGTGTCCGCGGCATGGATGCCGCGGCCAAGCCCCCAGGGATGGGTTTACGGCGTCCCCCGCAACCGGACCCCCCCGCCATCCCTCGGATAGCCCGCGTTTGACGTTGCTGTTGCTGTTGCTGTTGCTGTTGCTGTTGCCGGCCAGCGGCCGGCACTACCTACCAACGCGGGTGCAGGGCCGCAGGCCCTGCAGAACATCCTCAGCTGCGCATGCCCACGCCACGGCGCAACAACCACAGCGCCAGCGCCGTCAGCACCACCGCGAAACCGATCATCAGCGCATACGCCACCACCACCGGCACATCGCTGCTGCCCAGCAGGCCATAGCGGAACGCGTTGACCATGTAGAAGATCGGGTTCGCGTGCGTGGCGGCCTCTGCCCATGGCGGCAGCAGCTTCACCGAATAGAACACGCCGCCCAGGTAGGTCAGCGGAGTCAGGATGAAGGTCGGCACGATCGCCACGTCATCGAACTTCTTCGCATACACCGCGTTGATGAAGCCGGCCAGCGAGAAGATCGTCGCGCCCAGGATCACCGTGGTCAGCGTCACCAGCGGATGCGGGATGCGCACCGGAGTGAAGAACATCGCGATGATCAGCACGATCACGCCCACCATCAGGCCACGCAGCACCGCACCGGCCACGTAGCCCCACAGGATCACCCAGTTCGGCATCGGGCTGACCAGCAGCTCTTCCACGTGGCGGCCGAACTTGGCGCCGAAGAACGAGGAGCTGATGTTGCCGTAGCTGTTCTGGATCACGCTCATCATCACCAGGCCCGGCACGATGAACTGCATGTAGGTGTAGCCGCCCATGTCGCCCACGCGCGAACCGATCAGGCCGCCGAAGATCAGGAAGTACAGGGTCATGGTGATCGCCGGCGGTACCAGGGTCTGGCCCCAGATGCGCATGATGCGGGCGACTTCGCGGCGCACGATGGTCATCAGTGCGATGCGGTTGCGCTGGCCGTCGGTCAGGACCGGGGTCGGGGTGCTGCTCATGCGGACGTCTCCTGGTTGCCGGTGAGGCGCACGAACAGTTCCTCCAGGCGGTTGCTCTTGGTACGCATCGAACGCACGCGGATGCCCGCCGCGTTCAGTGCCTCGAACACGCGGTTCAGATCCATCGCACGTGGCATGTCGATGTCCAGCGTATGGCCGTCGGTGGCGATCAGGGTTGCCCCCTCGATCACCGGCAACTGGGCGGGCAGGGTGCCGTCGATGTCCAGCAGGAAGCCTTCCACGTCAAGCTTGGCCAGCAGTTCGCGCATCGGGCCCTGGGTGACGATCTGGCCGTGGTCGATGATGGCCAGGTTGCGGCACAGGTGCTCGGCCTCTTCCAGGTAGTGGGTGGTGAGGATGATCGTGGTGCCGGCGGCGTTGATCTCCTTCAGCACCCGCCACATGTCGCGGCGGATCTCGATGTCCACGCCAGCGGTCGGTTCGTCCAGGATCAGCAGGCGCGGCCGGGTCATCATCGCGCGGGCGATCATCAGCCGGCGCTTCATGCCACCGGACAGGGTGCGGCTCATCACCTGCGCCTTCTCCCACAGGTGGGCGCGCTTGAGCTCGACTTCGGCCATCTGCTCGGCTTCGGCGCGCGGCACGCCGTAGAAGCCGGCGTAGTTCACCAGGATGTCGAAGGGCTTTTCAAACAGGTTGAAGTTGATCTCCTGCGGCACCAGCCCGATCAGGCGCATGGTAGCGCTGCGGTTGCGCACCAGGTCGCTGCCGAACACTTCCACTTGGCCCTCGCTGAGGTTGACCAGGGAACTGATGATGCCGATCAGGGTGGACTTGCCGGCACCGTTCGGGCCCAGCAGGGCGAAGAAGTCGCCCGGGGCCACTTCCAGCGAGACCCCTTTCAGGGCCTGGGTGCCGTTGTCATAGGTTTTACGCAGGTCGCGCACGCGCAGGGCGGGCGCCGTATCGTTCAGGGAAGCCAAGCTCGAAGCCTTCGCGCCCATGGGCTGGCGCTGGAGAGGGGCGGGGAAGGTCTATTATAGAAGACCCCGAGGGCTTGCCCCGGCTACACACTGTCCCGAAAAGTCGTGCCTGTCCAATTCCCCATCAAACTGGTCGACCGCCGCATGCTGGCGCCCTCCATCGGCCATTACCAGTTCGTGCGTGACGACGGCCAGCCGCTGGATTTCCAGCCCGGCCAGTTCATCCAGGTCCATTTCAGCTACGCCGATGGCACCGAAACCAAGCGCAGCTATTCGCTGGCGACCATCCATGACCACGCGCTGGGGCCAGGCGAGGCGGTGGATATCGCGGTCAGCTTCGTACCCGGTGGCGCCGCCACGGCGCTGTTCGAGGCGCTGGACATCGGCGGCCAGGTCAGCGCGTCCGGTCCCTACGGTCGGTTCTGCCTGAACCCCGGCGACCACAACGGCCGCTACCTGCTGATCGCCACCGGTACCGGCGTCACCCCGTACCGCTCGATGCTGCCGTTGCTGGCAACGGCGATGGCCGAGCGGGGTGTGCAGGTGGTCCTGCTGCAGGGTGCGCGCAGCCCGGGTGAGCTGCTGTACAGCGATGATTTCTACAGCTTCGCCGAAAAGCACCCGAACTTCCGTTATGTGCCTTGCCTGTCGCGGGAACTGCCAGCCGAGCCGCACCCGGACGTACACCATGGCTACGTGCAGCAGGCGCTGGCGGCGTTCACGCCGGATCCGGCCACCGACATCGCCTACCTGTGCGGCAACCCGGACATGGTCGACGCCTGCGCCGAAGCGCTGAAGGCGGCGGGCCTGGGAAATCCGCAGATCCGCCGCGAGAAGTACGTCAGCAGCAAGTAGTGCCGGCCGCTGGCCGGCAACCCCGCACACCGGAGGCGGCACCACGCCGCCCCGGGACCATGCTTCAGTACGGCACCCAGGCATCGCGCCAGGCCGAACCCACACCCGGCCGGTACGCCTCGGCATTGACGTTGCACCACGCGCCTTCCGGGAACGGGCGGCAGGCGTACAGCTTGCCGTCGCTGCTCTTCACCACGGTCTGCCCGGGCACGTAGCTGCCGATACCGGCCGGATACACATGGTCGAAATCACCGCCGGGTGAGGGCGTACCCGGGTCTGGCACCTTGGTGTCCAGCTGGAAGCGGTTGCCGTCCTTCAGGTACACGCGGTTGTCGGTGGCCGAGGCGGTCGGCGTGATCGCGCCGTTGTTGAGTACGCCGACGCGCGCATGCTGGGCACTGGCGTTGACCTTGCGCGCAAGCGCCAATGGCCACTGCGCCGGCGTGGTCTGGCCTGCGGCCAAGGTGGCTTCCACGCGTTCCACGTCGTTGCCGTTGGCATTGAACACACGCAGCGCCAGGGTGGTGCCCACCGGCAGCTCGGTACGTGCAGTCACCGGCCCGGCATCCTGCCACTGCGGCACCGGCGTGGTACCGCCGCCGCCTTCAATGCGCACGTCCATGCAGGTATAGAACGCTTCGGTGGAATCGGCGCGCTGCCAGGTGTTGTAGATCACATGCTGGCCGCTGCGCTGCGGCAGCGTGCACTGCAGCTTGTAGGTGCCATCGGCCGACAGCGGCGTGTTGCCCAGCGAGCAGAATTCCTGCAGATCGGCCCAGCGCAGCGGGCTGCCCGGTTGCCAGCCGGCGCGGGTGACGAAGAACTTCCAGTCGCGCGTGGCGTGCGGGGCGGTCGCCTTGAACACGAAGGTGAACCTGCCGTTCGCATCGGGCTGGATCGGTGTGGTCTGCCAGTCGCTGCGCTCCAGGTCCAGGCCGCGGAAGGTCGGGTTGTTGCCGCTGCACAGCTTGCCGTCGGGCACCACGGCCTGGTGGTTGCCGTTGGCGTTGGCCTGGTTGATGCCGTTCCAGTCGTAGAACGCCTGCGAGCCGGCCACTGCTTTGGCTGCCGCGCAGGCCGGGTTGGTGGGGTTCTCCGGGTTGCCCTGGAAGCAGGCATAGACGCGGCTGACCGGGGTGATCATCGTGCCGTGTGCGGCGGCGTTTCCGGCAACGCCAACACCGGCGCCAACGAAGACGGTGGCCAACAGCAATGGGGTGTATCGCAGAGACATGGCGCATCCTTGTGGTCGTCGAAGGGAGCGGTGACCGCAGCACCCACGCCGTATCGCGCGACGGACGATGAGCGGTACCGCCGCGAGTATCGAGCTGCAACACGCAGTGGGAAACCACGTCAATGCCGATCCGTGACTACGTGTGTGAAGCCCTTCCCGCAGGCTTCACGCCACACTGAACGAACACGCTGGCGGTCACGCCTGCGGCGCGGCGACGATCACGTTCCCGTGCAACGTCATTGCCGCGGGTGGCCGACCCGATTCACCTCGCACGAAAAGCATCCATGTCCTGCGTTGTGCAGCTGCACGAAGGCCACCGTCGTATCGGCGAACAGCCGGTCCAGGTGCGTGGCAACCTCGGTGCCCTGGCAGACCAAGCCGCTCAGCATGAAGTCCGCGCTGTCATAGGCGCGCACCGAGATCAGCCGACGCTGCACGTAGGCAGGTACCACGCCCGCTGGCAGCACGCAGCGGGTTGCACCGCGCTGCACGAAAATCGGGCCCGAGGCGCGGTAAGGCGACTGCGTGGCCAGGTGGGTGTAAGGCAGCAGAAGCAGTTCTGCACCGGCAGGTGCGTCTGTCAGGCTGACCCTGCAGGGGTAGCCGCCGCTGTCGCCCGCGCGTCGGCGCACGATTCCCCGCGCGGCCAGCGCATCGTCGCTGGATTCGAAAAGCGCCTCGAACGGCTGGTGGTCGATGCCACTGAGTTGCCACGGATGCATGGAGTGTCTCCCGGTTCTGCGCGCATTCTGCCGGCGCCACGGGCCGCCTGCTCGCCATTTTCCGCCACCTGATCGCGCTGGCCGATACCACCCTGTACCGGGCAAAGGCCGAGGGTCGCAACCGTCTGGTGGCCGTGCCGACGCCGGCCCAGGACATCCGCCTGTCGCCGCCAGCGTCCGGCGCGTGTAAGTTGGGTCACATTCGATTGGTCACATCTGCCGCGGCACACCGTCGTGGTGGACAGGAACATCCCCAGGGGAATCACGCACGATGCAAAGACACCATTTCGCGCGGGCCGGGTTGCTGGCCAGCATGCTGATTGCCGGCTGCAGTGCACCGCCGCAGGCAGGGTCCGACGGCGCTGGCGATACACCCAGCCGCCGCTACGGCCAGATCGATTTCCGCCCCTGCACGCTGGCCACCGAAGGCGCCAATGCCAACGTCGAGGCGCAGTGCGCGACGTTCCAGGTGCCCGAGGACCGGAGCAGGCCGGATGGCCGCAGGATCGATCTGCGCGTGGCCTGGCTGGAGTCGGGCAACAGCGGTTCGGGCCTGCCGGACCCGGTGTTCTTCCTGGCCGGCGGACCTGGCCAGGCGGCCAGCGAGGTGGCCGTCATCGTCGATACGGCACTGCGCCAGGTACGCAAGCAGCGCGACATCTTCCTGATCGACCAGCGCGGCACCGGCGGCTCCAATCCGCTCAGCTGCCTGGGCGCGGACGGCAAGGAGCTGCCGATGGATGAAGACGCTGCGCCCAGCGAGGCGCTGCTGCGCGAGTACGCGGAGCGCTGCGCCGCGTCGCTGAAGGGCCGTGCCGACCCGCGCTTCTATACCACCGCCGAAGCCATCGCCGATCTGGACGCGGTACGCCAGGCGCTGGGCGCGAACACGCTGAACCTGGTCGGTGGCTCGTACGGCACCCGCGTTGCCCAGCGCTACGCGGCTGCGTATCCGCAGCACACCCGCAGCATCGTGATCGATGGCGTGGTACCGAACGAGCTGGTGGTCGGCGGCGATTTCGCCACGACCTTCGACAACGCGATCACCCTGCAGTCCGAGCAGTGCCGCAAGGACGCTGTCTGCAGCAAGCGCTTTCCGGTCGACACCCGTGCGCAGCTGCGCAGCGTGGTGGAAACCCTGCGCCGCGCGCCGGTCACGGTCGACTACCGCGACCCCGGCACCAATGCACCGCGGCAGGATGTGCTGACCCCGGACAGCGTGGTCGGCCTGGCGTTCGCCTTCTCCTACGTACCGCAGTACTCCTCGCTGTTGCCGCTGGTGCTGGATGAAGCGGCACAGGGTCGTTATGCACCACTGGCGTCGCTGGCGCGCGGTGCGACCCGCAGCATGGATTTCCAGATCAACCGTGGCATGCAGTGGTCGGTGATCTGCAGCGAAGATGCTCCGCGCTACCAGGCGCCGGTCGAAAGCAGCGACAGCCTGGTCGGCCCGGAAGTGGCGCGCGCGTTCTTCGCCGCCTGTCCGGTGTGGCCGCACCAACCGGCTGCGGCGGCTGCGGCAGTGCCGCTGCACAGCGACCTGCCAGTGCTGCTGCTGTCCGGCGAACTGGACCCGGTGACGCCGCCGCGTTACGCCGAGCAGGTGCTCAAGGGCCTGCCGAAGGGACGCGCGCTGGTTGCCCGCGGCCAAGGCCACGGCACCCTTACCGCCGGCTGCATGCCACGCCTGCTCGGCCAGTTCATCGACACCACCGATGCCAAGGCGCTGGATGCCAGCTGCCTGGACACGCTGAGCTACGTGCCGGCGTTCACCTCGTTCAACGGATGGGCCCCATGATCGTCGCCGACAACCTGCACAAGGCCTTCAATACCCGCACCGGTCGCATCCAGGCGGTGGCCGATGTCGGCTTCCGCGCCGAGGATGGCCGCATCACCGGCCTGCTTGGACCGAACGGCGCTGGCAAGACCACCACCATGCGCATGCTGTACACGCTGATGACGCCCGATGAAGGCAGCATCACCGTCGATGGCATCGACGCAGCCCGCGATCCGGTGGAAGTGCGTCGCCACCTCGGCGTGCTGCCGGATGCGCGTGGCGTCTACAAGCGGCTGACCGCACGCGAGAACATCGCCTACTTCGGCGAGCTGCATGGCCTGTCCGCGTCGCGCATCCGCGAACGCATCGAAGTGCTGTCGCATGCGCTGGACATGGCCGACATCCTCGATCGGCAGACCGATGGCTTCTCGCAGGGCCAGCGCACCAAGACCGCCATTGCCCGCGCGCTGGTGCACGACCCACGCAACGTGATCCTTGATGAACCCACCAACGGCCTGGACGTGATGACCACCCGAGCGCTGCGCCGCTTCCTGCTGGGCCTGCGCGAGGAAGGGCGCTGCGTGATCCTGTCCAGCCACATCATGCAGGAGGTCGGCGCGCTGTGTGACCACATCGTGATCATCGCCAAGGGTACGGTGATGGCCGCCGGCAGTGCCGATGAACTGCGCGCGCAGTCCGGCGAGCCCAACCTGGAAGATGCGTTCGTGAAACTGATCGGCAGCGAAGAGGGCCTGCACGCATGAGCATGATGTCGACCCTGATGACGGTGATGCGCAAGGAACTGCGCGACCTCTCGCGTGACCGCCGCACACTGCTGCTGACCCTGCTGTTCGGCCCCGTGCTGTACCCGCTGCTGATCCTGGGCATGGGCAAGCTGGCGGAAAGCCGCGTGCGCATCCAGATCGAACAGCCGCTGCAGATTCCGACCATCGGTGCGGAGAATGCGCCGAACCTGGTGCGCTTCCTGGCGGCGCAGGGATTGAACGCCGCGCCGGCACCGAATGATCTGGCCGAGGCGATCCGCTCGCAGGAGATCGACGTGGCCCTGCGCATCAGCCCTGAGTTCGGCAAGGACTGGGCCGATGGCAAGCCCGCGCTGGTGGAAGTGATCCGTGACAGCACCCGTCGCGCCGCCGAAGTGCCCAGTGCGCGCCTGCAGGCGGCCCTGGCAACCTACAACGGCCAGGTTGGTGCGCTGCGGCTGATGGCGCGTGGCGTCGACGCACAGGTTGCACGACCGCTGGATGTGGCCACCCAGGACATGGCCAGTGCCGAGGCCAAGCGCGGCATGATGCTGTCGATGCTGCTGCCGGTACTGCTGACGCTGACCTCATTCATCGGCGGCGCCTACCTGGTGATGGATGCCACCGCCGGCGAGCGCGAACGGCAATCGCTGGAGCCGTTGCTGGCGACCCCGGGTTCGCGCAGCGCCATCGTCAGCGGCAAGATCGCCGCCGCCTGCGTGGTCGGCTTCGCCTCGTTGCTGCTGACCTTGATCGCGTTCAAGGCCAGCGCACAGATCGCGCCCGGCAACGTCGGCCGGCAGCTCAACATGAACATCGGCTCGATGCTGCAGATGCTGCTGGTGATGGTGCCGATGCTGCTGATCGGCACCTCGTTGCTGACCTTCCTCTCGGCCGCGGCCAAGAGCATGAAGGAAGCACAGAGCCACATGACCTGGCTGGTGCTGCTGCCGATGCTGCCCGGCTACGCGTTGATGGCTTACCCGGTGAAGAGCGAGCTGTGGCAGTACGCGGTGCCGTTCCTGTCGCAGAACCAGATGCTGCTGAAGGTGATCCGCCACGAGGACATCAGCCCGACCATCTGGGCGGTCTACCTCGGCGCCAGCCTGGCGCTGGCCGCCGTGCTGTGGTTCGCCGCCGTGCGCCGCTACCACAACGAGCGGCTGGCGATTTCCGGCTGAGTGGAACCGGTAGCGCCGGGCCATGCCCGGCGGATGTGGCACGAGGCCCGGTCATGCCGGGCCTCGTGCATTTCAGCGCTGTGAAGCGTTTCCGTCTGCATACCGCGCAGGCGTCACTCCCATCTCGCGCTTGAATACCGCGATGAAGGCGCTGGGCGTGTCGTAGCCCAATGACAGCGCCACGGTGGTGACGGATTCACCGCCCAGCAATCGCGGCAGGGCCAGCAGCACGCGCAGGCGCTGCCGCCAGCGGGTCAGGGTCATGTTTGTCTCGGCCTGCCAGCGGCGGGCGAGGCTGCGACTGGACAGGCCGCTGGCGGCTGCCCAGTCCTCGACGGTGCGGGTGTCATGTGGCGCACGTGCCAGGGCGGCGGCGATGCGGCGCAGGCGGCGGTCACCGGGTTGCTGCAGCGCAAGTGGCAACGGCGTGCCTGCAGCGATCTCATCGGCGATCACCCCGGCCAAGCGCTGTTGCCCCGCATCCAACGCCTGCCCGCACCAGTGCAGTGCCCGCGGCACCGCCACCTGCAGCAGGTCGCTGGGCTGGAAGATGCGCGGTGCATTGGGCAGTCCCGCGCAGGCCTCCTTGCTGAAGTACAGGCTCCAGCCATCGAAGCTGCCGATGCTGGAAAGCGCATGCGGATGCTGTGGCGGAAGCCATGCCACGTGCCCGGCCGGAAGCAGCCAGTGGGTGTCGCCCACCTCGATCCGCAACAGGCCGGTGTGGGCGCCCAGCAGTTGCCCGCGCGCGTGCTGGTGGCGGGCGGTGCGCCGTGAACACGGCATCGCCAGCTGCGTGCCGAGCAGGGACGGCCCGCCGCTGGCGTCAGCCAACGCAGGGTCGATCAGTGGTGTCTGGAATGTCTGTTCTGCCATATCCATTGGCAGTTATACGGCAGAACCGCCGGTGGTGAGCGTCGACACTGGGCGCCCACCTCCCAGGAGCACGCCATGCAGCCGCACGACATCCTTCCCGACCACCAGAACGCTGTGCAGGTGAATGGCCTCACCGTACGCAAGGGCAGCGTCGGCGCCTTTCTCGCCACCGTGCGGGAATGGCAGGACCCGGCCAGTGATGCCGACCTCCGTGCCACCGCCGAAGCCGATCTGCGCAGCCTGCTGCCCGGGCTGCACGCGCTGGGCCTGTTCCAGGTGCTGAGCGCATGTGATCCAGCACTGCAACGGCTGATCGACAGCGCAGCCTGAAACGCACAAGGCCCGGACATGCCGGGCCTTGTGCGTCATTACAGGCAGAAGCGACTTAATCCCCTCCGTCCCTTTTCTGCGATCAGCCGCCCGGTGCGAACACCAGCGTGCGGCGGGTGGTGACAGGGGCCGTGACCGGCTCGAAGCGCCAGCGCTTGACCGCGTTGAGGGCTTCGCGATCGAAGACACGCGATGGCGTGGCGCGCAGTACGCGCGCATTGGTCACCGAGCCGTCGGTGCCGACGGTGATCTCCACCAGGACTTCGCCGGAGGTACCCGAACGCAGTGCTTCGGCCGGGTAACGCGGGGCTGGCGTGCTGACCGGGCGCAGGCTTGGTGCAGCGGCGGTCGCGGCCTGGCGGGCGGCATTGGCCTGCTGCGCAGCGGCCTGCTGCTGCTTCTGCTCGGCATCACGGCGCGCAGCAGCCTGGCGTTCGGCTTCCTGGCGCTCGCTGTCACGGCGGGCAACGTCCTGCTGTGCGGCAATCTGCTTGGCCGCCTCGGCTTCCTTGGCACGCTGTTCGGTCAGGCGCTGCTGCTCGGCCAGCTGCTTGGTGCGGTCTTCAGCGTCCTTCTTGACCTTCTCGGTCTCGTCTTCGGTGCGCTTGGCGGCAACCTGCACGCCCTTGGTCAGGCCTTCCTTCAGGCGCGGCAGAGCCGGGGCCGAGGCATCGACCTTTTCGATCAGGGCGACCAGCCGCTGCGCTTCAGTGAAATCCTCGCGGCCCAGATGCTGCTCGGCGGCGATCAGGGTGTACGGCAGAAGATCGGTCAGCGCGCTCTTCACCGAGGCATCGTCCGGCGTCTTGTCGCGCAGTGCCAGGTAGTACTCGATGGCGTTGTCGCCGGCCGGGGCGTACATGCGGTTCTCGCGCAGTGCCTGGCTGGCCGATTCGCGCAGCTGCTCGGTACCCATCGACTGCACCTTGGCGGCCACTGCCGGTGCGGCTGGTGCTGCAGCGGTGGGGGCAGCGGCGCCCGGCGCGGCCGGAGCCGGTGTTTCATCCTTGCCCGAGCAGGCAGCCAGGGCCAAAGCCAGAGCGACCGGCAACCACCGGCGCGCGGCAGCGATCATTGCGACGTGCGACATCCTGCTCCCCTCTAAGAAGACGACGTTACGAAAAACGTAGATACGCATGGCCGGGACGCAAGGTCCGGGCGTGGCGGGGGACGTTTCCCAGCGTCACCGTCGCCTGTAGCGAGGGTGCAATCTAGCATCCCGGCCACCCTTGCGCACAAGGGCCGGGAGCGGAGCCGGCAACGGCAGTCGTGCCGCCGCCGGCGTTGATGTCAGTGCGCGACAGCCTTGCTGTGGCTGTTGGACATCAGCTTGTCGGTCCAGGCGATGCCGATCGCCGACAGGATGAACACGCAGTGGATGATGGTCTGCCACAGCACGCCATCGGGGGTCAGGGTGGTGCAGGTATCGGCGCCGGCGTTGTAGAAGCTTGCCGATGCCGACGAAGCCGCCGCAGCCCATTGCTCCGGCTTGCACAGCGGCAGGCCGTTCAGCGGGCTGGCTGCGATGAACGTCTTCAACAGATGGATCGAGGAGATGCCGATGATCGCCATCGCCAGCTTCACTTTCAGCACGCTGGCGTTGACGTGGCTCAGCCATTCCGGCTGGTCCGGGTGGCCTTCCAGGCGCAGGCGCGAGACGAAGGTTTCATAGCCGCCGACGATCACCATCACCAGCAGGTTGGAGATCATCACTACGTCGATCAGGCCCAGCACGATCAGCATGATCTGCTGCTCGCCCATCGACACCGAGTGCGAGATCAGGTGCCACAGTTCCTTGCCGAACAGGAACACGTAAACGCACTGGGCAACGATCAAACCCAGGTACAGCGGCAGCTGCAGCCAGCGGGTAGCGAAGATCAGGCTGGACAGCGGGGACAGTAGCGGTCGGTTTGCACTCATGCGGAGGATGCTGCGTTTCGGGGGAGAGGCGAGGTTACCGGCCCGCCATGACGGTGCCAAGCCAACGCACGCACTAGACTTCAGGTTCCTTTCCGTACCCCAGAGCCGCCGCCATGATCGACCTGTATTACTGGCCTACCCCGAACGGCCACAAAGTGACCCTGCTGCTGGAAGAAGCCGGCCTGGAGTACCGCATCCACCCGGTCAACATCGGTTCGGGCGACCAGTTCAAGCCGGAATTCCTGGCCATTTCCCCCAACAACAAGATGCCGGCCATCGTCGACCACGCCCCGGCCGACGGCGGTGCCCCGCAGAGCGTGTTCGAGTCCGGCGCGATCCTGCTGTACCTGGCAGAGAAGACCGGCCGCTTCCTGCCGGCCGACCCACGTGGCCGCGTCACCACCCTGGAATGGCTGTTCTGGCAGATGGCCGGGCTGGGCCCGATGAGCGGGCAGATGGGCCATTTCAATGTATACGCGCCGGAGAAGATCCCGTATGCGATCGAGCGCTACGACAATGAAGTGCGCCGCCTGCACGGGGTGATGGACAAGCGCCTGGCCGAGCACGCCTTCCTGGCCGGCGAGGAGTACACCATCGCCGACATGGCCAGCTACCCATGGGTTGGCGCCTACGACAAGCTGCCGGCGGACTTCGACGCGTTCCCGAACCTCAAGCGCTGGCACCAGGCCATCGCCGCCCGCCCGGCGACCCAGCGCGCCTATGCGCTGCGCCAGCAGGTCAACCCGGACGCAGGCAAGCCGCTCAGCGACGAAGAGCGCAGGCACCTGTTCGGCAAGCGCTGACCCGGGACGGTGGGTGCCGACCGTTGGTCGGCACTCATTATGGGAGGACCTCATGGGCAGAAGGTCATGCTGTCTTCCTGCACCGGCTTGGTTAGGATGGACGCTGACCGTCCCGCGCCTGTCGCGGTGGCGGACCTGCCGTTTGCCGGGATCCTCCATGCGCCATCTGTTCGCCTCGCTCGCCCTCATGCTTGCCACCAGTACCGTCGCCCACGCTGAAAAACTCACCCTGGAAGCCATCACCGGCCCGCTGCCGTTGTCCGGCCCGACCCTGATGAAGCCGAAGGTGGCGCCGGATGGTTCGCGCGTGACCTTCCTGCGCGGCAAGGACAGCGACCGCAACCAGCTGGACCTGTGGAGCTATGACATCGGCAGCGGCCAGACCCGCCTGCTGGTGGATTCGAAGGTGGTGCTGCCCGGCACCGAAACCCTCAGCGACGAGGAAAAGGCCCGCCGCGAGCGCCAGCGCATCGCCGCCATGACCGGAATCGTCGACTACCAGTGGTCGCCGGACGCGCAGCGCCTGCTGTTCCCGCTGGGTGGCGAGCTGTACCTGTACGACCTCAAGCAGGAAGGCAAGGCCGCAGTGCGCCAGCTGACCCACGGCGAAGGCTTTGCCACCGATGCCAAGCTGTCGCCCAAGGGCGGCTTCGTCAGCTTCATCCGCGGCCGCAACCTGTGGGTGATCGACCTGGCCAGCGGAAAGCAGATGCAGCTGACCGGTGATGGCAGCACGACCATCGGCAACGGTATCGCCGAATTCGTCGCAGACGAGGAGATGGACCGCCATACCGGTTACTGGTGGGCGCCGGACGATTCGGCCATCGCCTACGCCCGCATCGATGAAAGCCCGGTGCCGGTGCAGAAGCGTTACGAAGTCTATGCCGACCGCACCGATGTGATCGAACAGCGCTACCCGGCCGCCGGCGATGCCAACGTGCAGGTGAAGCTGGGTGTGATCTCGCCGGCCGAACATGCGCAGACGCAGTGGATCGACCTCGGCAAGGAACAGGACATCTACCTGGCCCGCGTCGATTGGCGCGATCCGCAGCACCTGAGCTTCCAGCGCCAGTCGCGCGACCAGAAGAAGCTCGACCTGGTGGAAGTCACCCTGGCCTCGAACCAGCAGCGCGTGCTGGCCCATGAGACCAGCCCGACCTGGGTGCCGCTGCACAACAGCCTGCGTTTCCTCGATGACGGCAGCGTGCTGTGGTCGTCCGAGCGCACCGGTTTCCAGCATCTGTACCGCATCGACAGCAAGGGCAAGGCCACCGCGCTGACCCACGGCAACTGGTCGGTGGATGAACTGCTGGCGGTCGATGAAAAGGCCGGCCTGGCGTACTTCCGTGCCGGCATCGAATCGGCGCGCGAAAGCCAGATCTACGCCGTCCCGCTGCAGGGTGGCCAGCCGCAGCGCCTGTCGAAGGCGCCAGGCATGCACAGCGCCAGCTTCGCGCGCAACGCCAGCGTGTACGTGGACAGCTGGTCCAACAGCAGCACGCCGCCGCAGATCGAGCTGTTCCGCGCCAATGGCGAGAAGATCGCCACCCTGGTCGAGAACGATCTGGCCGATCCCAAGCATCCGTATGCGCGCTACCGCGACGCGCAGCGCCCGGTCGAATTCGGCACGCTCACCGCGGCCGACGGCAAGACCCCGCTGAACTACAGCGTGATCAAGCCGGCAGGCTTTGATCCGGTCAAGCGCTACCCGGTGGCGGTGTACGTGTATGGGGGCCCGGCCAGCCAGACCGTCACCGACAGCTGGCCCGGCCGTGGCGACCATCTGTTCAACCAGTACCTGGCCCAGCAGGGCTATGTGGTGTTCTCGCTGGACAACCGCGGCACCCCGCGCCGCGGCCGTGACTTCGGCGGCGCGCTGTATGGCAAGCAGGGCACGGTGGAAGTGGCCGACCAGCTGCGCGGCGTGGCGTGGCTGAAGCAGCAGCCGTGGGTGGACCCGGCGCGCATCGGCGTGCAGGGCTGGTCCAACGGCGGCTACATGACCCTGATGCTGCTGGCCAAGGCGTCGGACAGCTACGCCTGTGGCGTGGCCGGCGCACCGGTCACCGATTGGGGCCTGTACGACAGCCACTACACCGAGCGCTACATGGACCTGCCGTCGCGCAACGACGCCGGTTACCGCGAAGCACGCGTGCTGACCCACATCGAGGGTCTGCGCTCGCCGCTGCTGCTGATCCACGGCATGGCCGACGACAACGTGCTGTTCACCAATTCGACCAGCCTGATGAGCGCGCTGCAGAAGCGCGGCCAGCCGTTTGAACTGATGACCTACCCCGGTGCCAAGCACGGCCTGTCCGGTGCCGACGCACTGCATCGCTACCGTGTTGCCGAAGCTTTCCTGGGGCGTTGCCTGAAACCTTGATCATCGTCCGGGAAGGAGCCCGCCCATGACCCTGCCGCCGCCGATTCCTGCTCCCTCCACCCTGGCTTCCGGCTGGTGGTGCCGGCATTGGCGCTGGGCGATGCCGTTGGCGGTGCTGCTGTTCCTGGCCGCACTGGGCGGCGCCATCGCCTGGAGCGTATTGCGTTGGACCGAAGCCGCGCATGACAGTGCGCCGATGCGTGAGGCGATGCGTCGCGCCGGCTGCAGTGTCGAACTGGTGCAGGTATTCGGCGAACCGCTGCAGGCCGGCACGCTGCCGCTGGGCAGCATGCAGACCGCCATCAACGGCGAGCGCGATGTCGGCCTGACCGTGGCCCTTGAAGGGCCGCATGCGCACGGGCGGTTGTTCGTGAAGGGCACCCGCAGCGACGACGTGTGGGATTACCCGGTGATGTACGTGCTGGCCGAAGACAAGCAGACTTTCGACCTCAGCGCGCTGGATGATGCCGAAGCGGCCGGCGAATGCGAACTGCAGGCCTGTCGCGATCGTGGCGAATGCCCGCTTACGCTGGCGCTGTGACTGTACGACGGCCGCGGAATCAGAGACTGTCGCGATCCGCCACAGTTGAATTTACTCTTCCCGATCAAGCCTCGGCTCGGCTCAGTACGTCTCATGGGAGACCGCTCAATTCCGACACCGCACGACGCTGGTGAGCCGGTTCTCTATTGGCGCAGCCTTCAATCTTCACTGCTTCGATAGCGTGGATTGATAGTGCGAACGACGTCCAGGAATGCTGGCGCAGGCTCACTCCAATGATTGATCCGTTGCAGCGTAGATCTGGCTGTAACGCTTCACTTCATCCTGGAAGGAGCGTGCAATGCGAACGTATGCAATCAGGAGCGTGGTAGGGCTGACGGTCTTTGCGCTGCTTTTGGTCACACCCGGCATGGCTGCTGAACCATTCGTGGAGGTGCTCTCGGACGCGCCATTGGCTGTGGCAGAGCAGCAACTGCGCAGAGCAGGAGATGATGTGGACTGGGTGCGCCGGGTTCGCGTGAATGAGGCCGCCTTGGCTGCTGATGAGATCACCGTGGATCTCCACGACAGGGTTCTTCACCTTGTCCGCGATCCTTCCGAACCCCTGTTCGAGAGCGTCCAGAGTGTGATCTACCGGCCTGCGGGTGACGAAGGTGCCCAACGAGAGGTACGCTCGATCTCAGGCCTGCAGTGGGTGGGCAGGGTGAAGTCCGTAGCGCCGGATGTTGAAAGGAAGCTTGGGCAGCCCACGTACGTGAGAATCTGGTCGGACGCTTCAGGAACACATGCGAGATTCAGCCATGGGTTCTGGCATTACACGCTGGACGGTGATCGACTGGTAAAGCGCGATGTGCGCCGCGCTCTACGGGACGAGCGTGACGATGTGAGGGACCGGCGACCAGATCGGCCTGCTCCAGACCTTCCTCCAGGAATCGCCGGCGGAGGGAGCGGCGAAGAGCGCGATGTGATTCGGGTTGCGTACGGCTTTGCGGCAGGCGCGCTGGTGGACGGGCTTGATCCGGCAATCGAGCAGGTCAGGGCTGCGGTGATCGAGGCCAATGCAGGATTTGCAGCGAGCGGTATTGAACTGGAGTTGCAGACGGCGGCCAACGCGCTTCCGGGATCTGGACCAGCACACCCTTGCGCATGAGATCGGCCATTTGCTGGGAGCAGATCATGATCCCGAGAACGCGGCACTTGATCCGCCCAGATTCGCATACGGGCACGGCTATCGTTTCAACGAGCAGGCGTTGCCTGGCTGGCGTACCGCCATGCACTGACCGGGCCTGCCCGCGGGTGAATCTATGGTCATCCCCGGTGATCCAACATGAGGGCCTGCCAACTGGATCGGCTGATCTTCATGACAACGCAAGAGTCCTGCGCGAGACGAAAGGCGTCGTTGCCGACTTCTACCCGGATCCGCTATCGCAGAGCCCCGATGTCTCATATCCGCACCCCGTGACCTCCGGCCGATTGTCGCCACCGCCATGAGCGCGTAGGGTGCGGGCAACCCTGTCCTGGAGTGCTCCATGAAGCCGATCGCGCTTGCCATCGCCCTGGCCCTGACCGCCGCCCCGCTGCTGTCGGTCACACCGACCCTGGCCGCACCGGCCGCCAAGGCCTCCACGCCGGCCAGCCCGGCCTGGGTCGCGCGCAGCAACGCGCTGGCGCAGATCCTGTTGGACGCCCAGGGGCCGTTCCAGCCCGAAGAGACCGGCTTCTTCGGCGTGCCCGGCTACGACGACAAGGTCGCCGATCTCGGCCCGGACAACGACCAGCGCTACCGCGCCGCGATGGCCAAGGCCCGCGACGAACTGAAGGCCAAGCTGGCCAGCGAGAAGGATCCCAACGTCCGCCAGGACCTGGAGATCATGATCGCCGCCGCCAACCAGAGCATCGAGGGCAGCGAGCTCAACCAGAAGTACCTGCTGCCGTGGCGTGATGCGCCGCAGAGCGTGTTCAGCGGCCTCAACCTGCTGCTGTCCGACCAGGTGCCGGCCGAGCGCCGGGCCAAGGCGGTTGATCGCCTCAAGGCGTATGCGGGCCTGCAGCCGGGCGGCACCGCGTTCACCACGCTGGCCCGCCAGCGTTACGAAGAGCGGTTGAAGGACAGCACGCTGCTGCAGCCGACGAAGATCGAAGTGCAGCAGTCGCTGGACAACGTCGAGACCTACATCACCGGCATCGAGTCGTTGCTGAAGAAGTACCAGGTCGCTGGTGCCGACGAGGCGATGAAGGCGCTTGCCGCACAGATGAAGGACTACGCCGCATGGACCCGCAAGGAGGTGCTGCCGAAGGCACGTGCCGATGCGCGCCTGCCGGCTCCGCTGTACGCCTACCAGCTCAAGCAGGTCGGCATTGATATCGACCCGAAGCTGCTGATGCAGCGCGCGCAGCTGGAGTTCATGGAAACCCGCTCGGCGATGCGCCAGCTGGCGCCGCTGGTGGTGAAAGAGAAGGGCCTGAAGGTCAGTGATCCGAGCGACCCGGTGGCGGTGATCCGCGCGCTGAAGGGCGAGAAGATTGCCGATGACCAGCTTGAAGGCCACTACCGCAAGGTGATCGATGCCATCGATCCGTTGATCCGCGAGCACCGCATTGTCGATGTGCCGCAGCGCGCGATGCAGATGCGCCTGGGCTCGGCCGCCGAAAGCGCTGCCAGCCCGGCACCGCACTTCCTGCCTGCGCCGCTGGTCAACAACACCGGGCAGCAGGGCACCTTCGTGCTGCCGCTGGGCAACCCGGCTGCCGGTGCGGGTGCGCAGTACGACGACTTCAACTTCGGTTCGGCGGCCTGGACGCTGAGCGCGCATGAAGGCCGCCCGGGCCACGAGCTGCAGTTCACCGCGATGGTCGAGCGTGGCGTGTCGCTGGCGCGCACCATGTTCGCGTTCAATTCGGTGAACGTGGAAGGCTGGGCGCTGTATGCCGAGGCGGAGATGGTGCCGTACGAGCCGCTGGACGGGCAGATGATCGCGCTGCAGTTCCGCCTGTTGCGTGCCGCCCGCGCGATGCTGGACCCGATGCTCAATCTCGGCCTGACCGACCGTGCCAACGGCGAGCGTGTGCTGATCGAGCAGGTGGGTCTGTCCAAGGCGATGGCCACCCAGGAACTGGACCGTTACATGGTGCGCATGCCGGGCCAGGCGGGCAGCTACTTCTACGGCTACACCCGCATCCTCGAACTGCGCATGCAGACCGAGCTGGCACTGGGCGCGAAGTTCGACCGCCTGGCGTTCAACAACTTCCTGCTCGACCAGGGCCTGTTGCCGCCGGACCAGCTGGCCGAAGCGGTGCAGCAGCAGTTCGTCCCGAAATACAGGAAGAACTGACCGGTAGTGCCGGCCGCTGGCCGGCATTGCCTTTGCCTGCGGTTGCCGGCCAGCGGCCGGCACTACCGCCGCTCAGCGCTGCGGGGTGATCGTCTGCGTCGGCAGGCGTGCCGGCGGCGCCGGATTCGGTACCCAGATCGCCACGCCGGCGGCGCGCTTCTGCGTCGTTGGTATGCCGATGCCCACGCCGCCGCCCACGTGCGAACCGTAACTGCCGGCACCCACCGACATGCCGACCGGTGAGCCGCTGCTGCCCACGCCCATCAGGATCACGCCGTTGGCACCCAGTGCAGCCGCTTCGCGCTTCAGGCGAGCCACGGCGGCATCGGTCTGGCCCTGCGTGCCGAAGCCCACCGCCGAAGACGATTCCAGCTGGGCGATTTCCTGCGAACCGGCGGGCGGCGTCGAATAGATCTGCACCTGGGACGGATCGATCGGCGCGCGGGCGCGGCCCAGCATGACCTTGGAGGTACTGGCGCAACCGGCAACGGTCAGCAGCATGGCCGCCAAGGCGACCCAACGGATGTTCATGGCGTATACCCCTGTAGGACTGGTTCGGATCATCAGCCGGGCACTCTGAATCGGCGCCAACATCGGGGCTCGACCCATGGCCGCACGCTAGCACGGGGCCGGTGAGGCTGACGGCAACGGCGGTAGGCGGCGCTGCCGGGAACGGCTATGGTTGGCGCATGAACAACCACCGGAGGGCGCTATGGGTGTGATCAGTCTGTTGTGGGGCGTGCTGGCGCTGCTGTGGATGATCCTGGCGTTGATACCGCTGCTGGGCTGGGGCAACTGGTTCCTGATCCCGTTCGCCGCGGTCGGCGCGATCATCGCCGCGCTCGGCATCCTGTTCACCCACCCCAGCAAGCGCGGCCGGGCGTGGACCGGGCTGATCCTGAACGGCATCGTGGTGGTGGTCGGCATCCTGCGCCTGGGGCTGGGCGGCGGCGTGATCTGAGCCGGTCGGGCCGGTGCGACCGGGCGTCGCAGGGACACGGCCGCCGGCCGGGCAGGGAGTAGAATGGGCGGCTGCGCGAGCCCCCCGCGTGCCTGTCGAACCGCGCCCTGCGCGGCTGCTCCCATGATCATTCGTTCCCGTCCCCACGGCTGGCAACTGCTGTACATCCTGCGTGGCTCCATCGTTCCGGCGATCGCGCCGAAGGTGCTGGCCATCCTCATCCTGTCCATCGCGGTCGCCGCGGTGGTGGAACTGGCGCCGCCGATCGGCATCGAGCGCGTCTCGGTCACCCCGTTCACCCTGCTCGGCCTGGTCCTGTCGATCTTCCTCAGCTTCCGCAACAGCGCCTGCTACGACCGCTGGTGGGAGGGCCGCAAGCTGTGGGGCCAGCTGGTGTTCGAATCGCGCTCGCTGGCGCGGCAGGTACAGGTGCTGCTGGCCGACGACGCACCGCGCCGCCAGTGCCTCGGCTACCTGACCACCGCCTTCGCCCATGCACTGGCCGCGCGCCTGCGCGCCCGCGACGTCGCGCTGGCAGCGGTGCCATGGCTGGACGAGGAACAGCGCGGGCAGCTCGCCCAGCGCGAGAACGTGCCCGATGCGTTGCTGGCGATGATCGCCGCCGAACTGGCCCAGGCCCGTCGCGCTGGCATGCTCGATTCCATTCTTTACGTCCAGCTGGAAGAGCGCCTGCACGCGATGTCCTCGATCCAGGCTGGCTGCGAACGCATCCTGACCACCCCGCTGCCGTTCGCCTACACCCTGCTGCTGCACCGCTGCGCGTGGATGTTCTGCGTGCTGCTGCCGTTCGGCCTGGCCAGCTCGCTGGGCTGGGCCACGCCGGTGCTGTCGGCGGTGCTGGCCTACGCCTTCTTCGGCCTGGACCAGCTGGGTGAAGAAATGGAAGACCCGTTCGGCCTGGAGCCGAACGACCTGCCGCTGGACGCGCTGGTGCGCACCATCGAGATCGACCAGCTCGACGCCCTCGGCGAACGCCCGTTGCCCGCACCCCTGCTGCCGCAGGGCTACCTGTTGCAATAGCCACTCCCCGGAGCCTGCCATGCCTCATCCCCATTACCGCCCGCGGCGCATGCGCCATGACGAATTCTCGCGCCGCCTGATGCGCGAGAACACGCTGACCACCGACGACCTGATCTATCCGGTGTTCGTGCACGAACCGGCCGGTCGCGTTGCGGTGCCGTCGATGCCGGGCGTGGAACGGCTGTCGATCGAAGAGCTGCTGAAGGTGGCCGAGGAAGCGCTGGAACTGGGCATCCCGGTGATCGACCTGTTCCCGGTGCTGGATGCCTCGCAGAAGTCGCTGGACGCCTCGGCGGCGTGGGCCGAGGACGGCCTGGCGCAGCGTGCGATCCGCGCGCTGAAGTCGCGCTTCCCGGAGCTGGGGGTGATGACCGACGTGGCCCTGGATCCGTATACCACGCACGGCCAGGACGGCATCATCGATGACAAGGGCTACGTGCTCAACGACATCACCGTCGAAGCGCTGGTCAAGCAGTCGCTGTCGCATGCCGAGGCAGGCGCGGACATCATTTCGCCGTCGGACATGATGGATGGCCGCATCGGTGCGATCCGTCGTGCGCTGGACGCCGACCACCACCTCAACGTGCGCATCATGGCCTACTCGGCCAAGTACGCGTCGGCGTTCTACGGTCCGTTCCGCGATGCGGTGGGCAGCGCGGCCAGCCTCGGCAAGGCCGACAAGAAGACCTACCAGATGGACCCGGCCAACGGTGACGAGGCGATGCGCGAGATCGCCCTGGACCTGGAGGAGGGCGCGGACATGGTGATGGTCAAGCCGGGCATGCCGTACCTGGACCTGGTGCGGCGGGTGAAGGAAACCTTCGGGGTTCCGACCTTCGCTTACCAGGTCAGTGGCGAGTACGCGATGATGAAGGCGGCGTTCGCCAACGGCTGGCTGGACGAGCGCGCCTGCGTGCTGGAATCGCTGCTGGGCTTCAAGCGTGCCGGCGCCGATGGCGTGCTGACCTATTTCGCGCCGCAGGTGGCGCGTTGGCTGCGCGAGCGCTGACAATAGCGCCCACGACGGACGGAGGAACACGCGATGGGACCTGAAATGGGTTGGATGCAATGGTTGATCTGGGGCACCGGTACGCTGGTGTTCGGGGCCATCATCGTCGGCGTGTTCGTTGCTGCCTGGCGCGCCGCGCGGCGCCCGCCGGAGCAGCTCTCCGCTGCGGCCCGGGTTGCCCGCGAGCAGGCCGTGCCGGAAAGCGTGCAGGCCGAACTGGCCGCACTGAACCGGCGCAAGGACAACGGCCAGCTCAGCGAAGCGGAGTACGAGCAGCAGCGTGCGAAGGTGCTGTCGCGCTGAGCGCCGTGGCCCGGGACCCGGGCCATCCACGCATGGCGTGGATCTACTGGTAGTCGCCAACCTTGGTTGGCGGTTTGTTTCTGTGCCGACCAAGGTCGGCACCTACCGGAGGGGGGCGGTCGGCATCCACCAAACGCTCATCCACGCATGGCGTGGATCTACTGCATGCACCCGGGCACTGCCGCCACCTTCGGCACGGCCAGCCGGTATACATCCACGCCACCGGCGCGGGGCGACTTCGCCGCGTTGCTGGCCACCATCATTTCGCCCGGCTTGGCGTTGTCGACCACCGGCGCGCCGGTCCAGCCGTTGGCCTGGTTGAACGATAGTCCGATCGGCTGCAGCGCAGCGCCCGTCCATGCACAACCGCTGGTCCAGACCTGCGCGGTGTCACCGCTGCCACGGCTGAAGGCCACCGCGCCAGCGCTGCCCAGCCAGTCGCCATCGGTTTCATCGGCGGGGCTGTTCAATGCCTGCAATGCCGTCGCCGGGCCTCGCACGCCCTGCGCGTCCAACGAGGCCACGAACAGGTCCCAGCCGGCACCACGGCCCTGCTGGCGGGCAAACAGCAGCTGTCGCTCGTCCGCGCTCAATGCCGGCCCGCGCTCTTCATGGCGGCCACCATCGCCTGCCAGCGCTTGCGGCGCCCCCACGCTGCCATCGGCAGCGATCGCCGCCCGGTACAGCCCCGACCGGCCCTCGCGGCCTGCGGCGAACAGCAGCCAGCGGCCATCGCGGCTGAAATACGGATCGCGCACCTCGCCGGACACCGCCAGCGGCAACGCCTGCGCCTGCTGCCAGCGGCCGTCGACCACGCTCGCCTGCCACAGCCCCCAGCCGGCCTCGCCACGGCGGGCGAAGACGATGCGCTGGCCATCGATGCTGATCGTGGCCCGGCCTTCATCGGCACGGGTGGAGACCACGCCCATGCCTTCGATGCCGTACTCGTTCAACGCCATCGCCACCGGAGCAGAGAGTAGACTGGCGGCGAGCACCAGCAGGGTCGGGGCGATACGCATCATCCAGGTCCATGCACGAAAGAGCACCAGTCTAGCCAGCTTGAGGATTCCATGACCGATCGTTACGCCGTCTTCGGACACCCCGTCGCCCACTCGAAGTCGCCGCAGATCCATGCGGCGTTCGGTCGCCAGGAAGGCATCTCCCTCGACTACCGCAGCATCGATCTCGCCCCGGACGCATTCCTGGCCGGGCTGGAGGCGTTCGCCTCCGAAGGAGGTGTCGGTGCCAACGTCACCTCACCGCACAAGGAAGCGGCGTTCTCGGTGTGCACTACGCTGACCGCACGCGCGCGCCGCGCCGGCTCGGTCAATACCCTGCTGCGCAAGGGCGACCGCTGGCACGGTGACACCACCGATGGCATCGGCCTGGTGCGTGACCTCACCGACCGCCACAGCCTGGACCTGCGCGGCCGCCGCGTGCTGCTGCTGGGTGCCGGTGGTTCGGCGCGCAGCGTCGCTCCGGCGCTGCTGGATGCCGGCATCACCGAACTGGTGGTGGTCAACCGCACGCCGGAACGTGCCGATGAACTGATCGATGCCATGGGCGAGCCGGGCCGCGCGCTCAGCCGCTACTGGGATGATCTGCGCGACCTCGGTGATTTCGAGCTGATCCTCAACGCCACCTCGGCCGGCCGTGATCGCGACGCCGAGTTCAAGCTGCCGCTGTCGCTGGTCAATTCGATGACCACGGCCGTCGACCTGAACTACGGCGAGGCCGCCATCGCCTTCCTGGCCTGGGCGCGCGCCGCGCAGTGCCGCAACACGGTCGATGGCCTGGGCATGCTGGTGGAGCAGGCGGCGGAGAGCTTCCTGCAGTGGCATGCCGTACGCCCGCAGACCGACGAGGTCTACCAGCAGCTGCGCGCCGGTGCCGGCGCCTTCGCTGGGCAGGACTGATCGATGGATACCCAGGCTCTGATGGTCTCCCTGCTGACCATGGTCGGCGTACGCCTGCCGGTGCTGATTGCCCTGTGCGTCGGCCTGGTCTGGGTGATGGGCGCGCCGCGCGATCCGGCACGCACCGGCGCGCTGACCGGCCTGCTGCTGTTGCTGGCGTCCAGCATGGGCAGCCTGCTGGCCAACCTGGTGCCGATGTGGATGGTCAGCAAGGGTGACTTCAGTGCGATCTCGCAGCTGAGCACCGTGCTGGGCGTGGTGCACTTCGGCCTGGCGATGCTGGATGCCGTCGGCACGGTCCTGCTGGTCTGGGCACTGGTCCGGTTGCTGCGGCAGCGCGCCGCTACGCCCTGACTCCGATGACGGCCTTGGCCGCGTCGGAAGTGTTGCGGGGCGTGCATCCAGCCATCGTGCGACGCGGCTGACCCTGTTCAGCGCTCGCGCCTCGGAGGCCGTGGCCGGCCATGCGACAATGGCCGGCCTGACCCCGCTACGGTAGTTCTGGCGTGACCGAAACCGTCGCCGCTCCACGCAAGCTCGATGACACCTTGAAGGACGCGATCCGCAAGGCGTACACGACGCTGCAGGCCAACACCCCCGGCTTCTCCACCCGCCGCTCGCAGAGCCAGATGATCGGCGTGGTGTCGCGTGCGCTGTCCACCAGCGGTGGCGTGGGCGTGGTCGAAGCGCCGACCGGCGTTGGCAAGAGCCTGGGCTACCTGACCGCCGGGGTGCCGATTGCCCTGGCCAGCAAGAAGAAGCTGGTGATCAGCACCGGTACCGTGGCGCTGCAGTCGCAGCTGGTCGAGCGCGATATTCCGAACTTCCTCAAGGCCACCGGCCTGGAGGCGACCGTTGCCCTGGCCAAGGGCCGCACCCGCTACCTGTGCACGCGCAACGCCGCCGAGGCGCACGGCGAGGGCGCGCAGAACGGCATGTTCGAGGACGAGCAGCCGCTGTTCGACCGCCCGCTGGCGCCGATCGAGATGGACATCGCCAAGCGCCTCACCGTGGCCTTCACCAGCGGCAGCTGGGACGGCGACATCGACAACGCACCGGAAACCATCAGTCCTGGCCTGCGTAGCCGCATCACCACCCCGGCCTCAGGCTGCGCGGGGCGACGCTGCGCGTACTCGGCGCAGTGCGCGGTGCTGCGCTCGCGCAACACCGTGCGCGATGCGCAGATCGTGGTCACCAACCACGCGCTGCTGCTGTCGGCGCTGTCCATTGGTGACAGCGACAACGGCCAGCCGATGATCGCCGCGCCGTCGGACATGCTGCTGGTGCTCGACGAAGGCCACCATGTTGGCAATGTGGCCATTGATCAGGGCGCGGCCAGCCTGGCATTGGATGAAATGGCCAAGCGCACCGGCCGGCTGCAGATCCTGATCGCCGGTGCCTACCGCGCGGTCGACAAGGATCGCCTCGGCAACCTTCTGCCGAACGAAGCCATCGACGCGGCCAGCAACGTGGCCAAGGGCCTGCGTGCGTTCCGCGACCACGTCGAGGCGGTATGGATGCCGGCGCCGGCCGACGAGGAGCCGATGTGGCGCGCGGCCAACGGACGCCTGCCCGAGGCCTGGCGCGAGCCGATCGAGGCGCTGGCCGACGATACCCGCAGCCTCTACAACTGGGCGCACGCCGCTACCGCGCAGGTCGCCAAGGGCAAGCCGGACGATCCGGCGCGCGAGCGCCTGCAGCGCAACCTCGGCATGGCGCTGGAGATGATCGAGCAGCAGTACAACCTGTGGCAGGTCTGGCGCCGTGAAGACAAGGAAGGCGCGCCACCGATGGCGCGCTGGGTGACCGCCACCCGCGATGGCGACCTGGTGCTGCATGGCTCGCCGGTGTCGGCCGCGCACGTGCTGCGCAAGCTGTTGTGGGATGAAGTGGATTCGGTGGTGATGACCTCGGCGACGCTGACCGGTGGCGGCGACTTCCAGGCGCTGGCGATCGACAACGGCATCCCCGAAACCGCCGAGATGGTCTCGCTGTCCTCGCCGTTCGACCTGCCCAACCAAGCCGAGCTGATCGTTCCGCCGTTCCCGGTCACGCCCGATGACCGCGAAGGCCATCCGCGCGAAGTGGCGCGCTACATCGGCAAGGAGCTGGACTGGACGAAGGGCTCGATGGTGCTGTTCACCTCGCGCTGGAAGATGGAAAAGGTGGCGGGCCTGATGCCGGCCGCCAAGCGCAAGCAGGTGCTGGTGCAGGGCGAGATGTCGAAGACGCGCATGATCGATGAACACCTGCGCCGTGTCGCCGCCGGCGAGGGGTCGGTGCTGTTCGGGCTGAACTCGTTCGGCGAAGGCCTGGATCTTCCCGGTGAGGCCTGCACCACGGTGGTGATCACCCAGGTACCGTTCGCGGTGCCGACCGATCCGCAGACCGCCACCCTGAGCGAATGGGTGGAAGCGCGTGGGCTCAATGCGTTCAACCTGATCGCGATCCCGCATGCGCTGCGCACGCTGACCCAGTTCGCCGGCCGCCTGATCCGCACCTCCACCGACACCGGGCGGGTGATCATCCTCGACTCGCGCCTGCTGACCCGCCGTTACGGCAAGCGCATCATCGACGCGCTGCCGCCGTTCAAGCGCACCATCGGCTGAGCCCGCGCGCTGGTAGCGCCGGGCCATGCCCGGCGGAGAGCCTCAACCGCCTTCCGGCTTCCGGCAGGCCGGGTTGCCCATCGCATTGTGGTAATCGCGGTCGAAGCAGCGCAGGAAGGCATCGAGCACATCGAGATTCGGCGGCCAAGGGGCATCCATCTGCTGCCCGCCTTTGGTAGTGAAGTGGAAACGACCGTTCTTGATGTTCTCCGCCATCGTGGGTGGCGTCGGTATCGCGGCCAGCGCGGCACGTGCCTTTTCCAGTCCGCTGCGATCACGCCGCAGGAACGCGATCGTGCCGTCCACGTAGGCGTTCCAGTAGCCGGGGTCGGTGTCCTTCGGCTTGTAGGTGCGCTGCATCAGCGCAATCGCCTGCGCGGTTTGCCCAAGCTCCGCGCGCAGCTGCCCTTCGTGCCAGATGAGGGTGGTGTTGCCCGTCGCCTTGGGCAATGCCGCATACGCGGCCAGCAGGTCCGCGGCTTCCCGGGTGCAGCCGCGATCGGCCAGCGGGCGCCAGCCCCCGTCCATGTCCTGGTCGAACATGCCCGGTTCCATCGCCAGCATCGCCGCGCGGTCGTAGCTGCAGTCAGGGGCCTGCGGCGGTTCGGCGCTCGCGCCCATGGCCACGGCCAGGGCGACGAAAAGTGACGTCATCACAACCTCCGTGTCGGTGATATTGGGATACCTTAGCGGACTACGAGGGAGGCTGCCGGCCAGCGGCCGGCACTACCCGTCTTCAGTCGCCAAGCAGGGCGGTGTTGCGTACGGCGCCCTTGTCGGCGCTGGTGGCCAGCAGGGCGTAGGCCTTCAACGCGCTGGTGACTTTGCGAGGTCGCGGTGCGCGCGGCTTCCAGCCCCGTGCATCGGCGTCGGCGCGGCGCTGGACCAGCGTCGCCTCATCCACAAGCAGGTCGATGCGGCGGGCCGGGATATCGATGCGAATGCGGTCGCCATCCTCCACCAGTCCGATCACACCGCCGCTGGCCGCTTCCGGCGAAACGTGGCCGATCGATAGGCCCGAGGTGCCACCGGAGAATCGGCCGTCGGTCAGCAATGCGCACTGCTTGCCCAGGCCTTTCGACTTCAGGTAGCTGGTCGGGTACAGCATCTCCTGCATGCCCGGGCCGCCCTTCGGGCCTTCGTAGCGGATCACCACCACGTCGCCGGGCTTCACTTCATCGGCAAGAATGCCGGCCACGGCGGCGTCCTGGCTTTCAAACACGCGCGCATTGCCTTCGAACACGTGGATCGATTCGTCCACGCCTGCCGTCTTCACCACGCAGCCGTCGACGGCAAGGTTGCCGCGCAGCACGGCCAGCCCGCCTTCCTGCGAATAGGCATGTTCCAGCGCACGGATGCAGCCTTCGGCGCGATCCTGGTCCAGCGACGGCCAGCGCGTGGCCTGGCTGAAGGCCTCCTGGGTGGGAATGCCGGCGGGACCCGCCTTGAAGAAGGTGTGCAGGGTGTCGTTGTCGCTGCGCATCACGTCCCAGCGATCCAGTGCTTCACCGAGCGTGGCGCTGTGCACGGTCGGCACCGAGGTATCCAGCAGGCCGGCGCGATCCAGTTCACCGAGGATGCCGAACACACCACCGGCGCGGTGCACGTCCTCGATGTGGTACTTCGGCGTGTTCGGTGCCACCTTGCACAGCTGCGGCACGCGCCGCGACAGTGCATCGATGTGGGTCAGGTCGAAGTCGACCTCGCCTTCCTGCGCGGCGGCCAGCAGGTGCAGGATGGTATTGGTCGAGCCGCCCATGGCGATGTCCAGGGTCATGGCGTTGGCGAACGCGGCCTGGGTGGCGATGCCGCGCGGCAGCGCACGCGGGTCTTCGCCGCCATACCAGCGGTGGCAGAGTTCGACGATCAGGCGGCCGGCGCGACGGAACAACGCTTCGCGGTCGGCATGCGTGGCCAGGGTGGTGCCGTTGCCCGGCAGCGACAGGCCCAGTGCTTCGGTCAGGCAGTTCATCGAGTTGGCGGTGAACATGCCCGAGCACGAGCCACAGGTGGGGCAGGCGCTGCGCTCGTAGTCGGCGACCTTCTCGTCCGAAGCGCTGTCATCGGCAGCGACGACCATCGCGTCGACCAGGTCCAGCTTGTGCTCGGACAGCTTGGTCTTGCCGGCTTCCATCGGTCCGCCGGAGACGAACACCACCGGGATGTCCAGGCGCAGCGCCGCCATCAGCATGCCGGGGGTGATCTTGTCGCAGTTGCTGATGCACACCAGCGCATCGGCGCAGTGGGCGTTGACCATGTATTCGACGGCGTCGGCGATGATCTCGCGGCTGGGCAGCGAGTACAGCATGCCGTCGTGGCCCATGGCGATGCCGTCGTCCACGGCGATGGTGTTGAATTCCTTGGCAACGCCGCCGACCTGTTCGATCTCGCGCGCGACCAGCTGGCCAAGGTCCTTCAGGTGTACGTGGCCGGGCACGAACTGGGTGAAGGAGTTGGCGATGGCGATGATCGGCTTGTGGAAGTCGCCATCCTTCATGCCGGTGGCACGCCACAAGGCGCGGGCACCGGCCATGTTGCGGCCGGCGGTGGAGGTGCGGGAGCGGTATTCGGGCATGGCTGGCGGAACGGGCGGGCCGTACGACGTGGGGGTCGGTTGATCATGGCGGAGTTTTTCGGTTGCTGCTGCAACCACCGGAGGCGGTCCGGCAGGGCTGCGCCCTGCACCTGCCGAATCAACGTCAACGTCAAAATCAAAAGCGGGCTATCCGCGGGATGGCGGGGTGGGTCCGGTGGCGGGGGACGCCGTAAATACGTCCATGTAGGCTCGGTCGCGCCATCCATGGCGCTCACGCCCCCGCAACCGGACCCACCCCGCCTCCGACAGGTGGCCGTGGGCCAGTAGATCCACGCCATGCGTGGACGGATCGAGGGAGAGGACGACGAAAATGAAATTCCGTTCATCTTTCCTACTTTGCCGATTCCGGTTGTTGGCCCGGATTTGGCATGATGGGGCATTGTTCCGACTTGAAGGCATGAGGCCATGAAACGTTCCCGCACCACCGCGCTGCTGCTGATGAGCGCTGCGCCGCTGCTGTTCACTGCCTGCCAGAAGGAAGAGCAGGTGCAGGTGCAGGAAGGCCTGTATACCTCGGTTGAGGCCTGCACCACGGCTACCGCTGATCCTTCGGCGTGCCGCAATGCGTTTGCCGAGGCGCAGAAGAAGTCTGCCGACGCAGCACCGAAGTACGCGACCAAGGAAGCCTGCGAACAGGATTACAAGCCTGAGCAGTGCGTGCAGCAGCACACCTCGGCCGGCACCTCGTTCATCGGTCCGATGATGATGGGCTTCTTCATGTCGCAGATGCTGAGCAACCGCGGTGGCCTGGCCCCGCAGGCGCCGGCTTCGGCGCCGGCCTACCAGGACAAGAGCGCCGGTTGGGCGCGTCCTGCCCCGGGCGGCAGCGGCGGCCTGAACACCGCCAGCGGCATCGGCGCGGGCAAGGCCGGGCTGGCCCCGGTCAGCAGCGAACCGAACCGTGCGGTGACCGCCAGCCGCAGCGGCTTCGGCAGCACCAGTGCGCGCCGTAGCGGCAGCAGCGTCGGCGGCTGATCGACCCATGCAACGTATCCGTATTGCCGAGCGCGCCCAGTGGCGGGCGCGCGCGGAGGAAGCCGGTTTCCGCTTCCACACCATCGACGGCCAGCCGTACTGGGATGAAAGCGCGTATTACGCGTTCACCCTGCGCCAGATCGAGCAGGACATCGAAGACCCCAGCGCCGAACTGCACCAGATGGCGATGGACCTGGTCGGCGATGTCATCGCCAGCGAGCGCCTGATGGACCAGCTGGCGATCCCCGCGCATTACCGCGACTGGATCGCCGACAGCTGGCGCCAGCGCCAGCCGCACCTGTACGGGCGCCTGGACCTGGCCTACGACGGCACCGGCCCGGCCAAGCTGTACGAACTCAACTACGACACGCCGACCTCGCTGTTCGAAGCCAGCTTCTTCCAGTGGCAGTGGCTGGAGGACCAGCGCAACGCCGGCCGCCTGCCGCAGCACGCCGACCAGTTCAACGCGATCCATGAAGCCCTGGTCGAACGCTTCGGCGAACTGGCCACGCAGCTGCCGCCGCCGCTGTATTTCAGTGCGGTGGGCAGCTCGGACGAAGACCGCGGTACGGTCGAGTATCTGCGCGACTGCGCTTCGCAGACGGGCCTGCACGGGCAGGCGATCGCCATCGAGGACATCGGCCTGTCCGAAGACGGGCGCTTCACCGCGCTGGACGATACGGTCATCGGCACGCTGTTCAAGCTGTACCCGCTGGAAGACCTGATGGCCGAGGAATTCGGTCGCGCGCTGCCGGGCTCGGGCGTGCAGCTGCTGGAACCGGCGTGGAAGGCGGTGCTGAGCAACAAGGGCATTCTGCCGCTGCTGTGGCAGCGCAACGTCGGCCATCCGAACCTGCTGGAAGCACATTTCGATGACGGCAGCGCGCTGGCCTCGGGCTGGGTGCGCAAGCCGCTGTTCTCGCGCGAAGGTGCCAACATC
This sequence comes from Stenotrophomonas sp. GW821-FHT02D01, assembly GCF_059421765.1. NCBI lineage: Bacteria > Pseudomonadati > Pseudomonadota > Gammaproteobacteria > Lysobacterales > Lysobacteraceae > Stenotrophomonas > Stenotrophomonas sp. GW821-FHT02D01. Next base: position 261,923 of record NZ_JBWKVP010000004.1, on the reverse strand, counting down.
GAGATGCACCTGGCCGACGGCAGCACGCAGCGCAGCGACGGTCCGTACGACGGTCCGGCGATCCTCCAGCGTGCGCATCCGCTCACCCGCTTCGAAGGCGGTTACCCGCTGATCGGCAGCTGGGTGATCGGCGACCACGCCTGCGGCATCGGCATCCGCGAGGACGACAGCGCGATCACCCGCGACAGTGCGCGCTTCGTGCCGCACGCGATCATCGACGAAGCGCCGACGCGGATCTACGTCTGATGGCGGTGCGGCGCCCGCCCGGTCGGCGCGGGCGTCCTGCTCCCGTGTCGGGCCGTCATTTCGACGATGGTCGCGGCCTGAACGCGTTCGCCGACCGCATCGCGGTGCGCTGCCACCGCTGCGATACGCCGGGCTGGGTGCTGGCGAGCTGGCAGCCCTACCGCTGGACGGTGCGTTTCCGCTGCACCGGCTGCAGCGTTGCGCTGGACAGTGGCGACTGGGTGGGCGCGGTGTGCATGCAGGGACGCCGGCCGTGCGGGTACTGCGGGCACCAATGGCTGTACGTGCATCGCCGGATAGCGTCGGGTGTTCGTTTGCCGGCCACCTTTCCCGCGCGATGTGGGCAATGTGGGCGCAGCAGCGATGTCGACGTGTCGGCCACCCCGCTGCGCGATGCCGAGCCCGCCGATCCACATTTCGGCCTGCCGCTGCATCTGGTCGAGCCGACCCGCGCAGGTCTGCTTTGGGCCTATAACGCCGAGCATCTGCAGTCGCTTCATGAGTACGCTGTCGCGACACTGCGTGAAACCAAAGGGCATCATCGCTCGATGTTCTCGCGGCTGCCGCAGTGGATGAAGCTGGCGCGGCATCGCGTGCTGCTGCAGCGCGCGGTGGAGCGGTTGCAGAAGCGCTTGCTGCAGGGGTAGTGCCGGCCGCTGGCCGGCAACCGCCGTTGGTTAATGCCGGCCTTGGTCGGCGCCGTTGATTGTGTGCCAACCAAGGTTGGCATCTACCAAGGCGGAGCGTCGAGCGCCGGGCCATGCCCGGCGGTTGTGGTGATCCGCCGGCCAGCGGCCGGCATTACCGGTTACAGCAGCCCTTCGCGCTTCACCGCCAGATAGCGCTCCACCAGCGCGGCGGGCAGGGCATCGGCCGTGACGTCCAGCACCATCACCCGTTCGGCACGCAGCGCGTCGTGCGCCTGCGCGCGCTGTTGCAGGTACAGCGCGGCAGCACCAGCCTGCGCGGCATCTTCCACCGTGTGCACCTCACCTTCCAGCGCAGCATCCAGCTCGCGCTCGCGCAGGCTGGCTACGCACACCAGATGACGGCGCTGCAGCAGGCGCACCGCCGCAAGCAGGTCTTCGATGTCCTCGTCGCGCACGTTGCTGACCAGCATCACCAGCGCGCGCCGGGGCTGGCGCAGTGAGACTTCGGTGGCGGCAGCCAGGTAATCGGTGGCCACGGCCTGCGGCTGCAGGTCGTAGCTGGCGCGCAACAGGTGCTGCACCGTGTCCATGCCGCGCTGCGGCGCCACCCAGCGACGCTCGCCGCCTACCGCGAACAGGCCGGCAGCATCGCCCTGGCGCAATGCCAGGTAGGCCACCACCAGCGAGGCGTTCAAGGCATGGTCGAAATGCGAGAGCCCACCTTCGCTGGCCAGCATGCGCCGGCCGCTGTCGAGCATCAGCAGCAGCTGCTGGTTCTTCTCGTCCTGGTACTCGCGCGAGATCAGCTTGCGCGCGCGGGCGGTGGCCTTCCAGTCAAGCTGGCGCAGGCTGTCGCCGATGCGGTACTCGCGCATCTGGTGGAAGTCGGTGCCTTCGCCACGGCGGCGCTTCACATGTGCACCGACCAGTCGCGAGGCCTGGTCGGCACTGAACAGCGCAAATCGGGTGAGTGGCACGAAGTTGGGATAGACCCGCACCTCCAGCGCCGGTGGCAGCGTGCGTTGCTGCCACCACAACCGCCATGGCGAGCGGATGCGCAGCTGCACGCCTTCGAAGGCAAAGCGGCCGCGCTGCTGCGGCTGCACGTGGTAATGCAGCGAACTGGCATGGCCCGCCCGCAACTGCACGCGTTGCGGCAGTGATTCCAGTGGCCAACCGCCTGGCACCAGATCGAATACCTGTACCTGCATGGCCTGCCCGGACTGCAGGCGCAGGCCGATCTCGCGGCGTACGCCCAGTGCCAGGGCTTCGGGCACGTCGCGCTCGACGCTGGGCGATGGTCGTCGTCGCTGCCGCCACAGATCAACCAGTGCCAGCACCGCAACCAGTGCGCCGGCCAGCGCCCAGCTCCAGCGTGGCAGCAGCCCGGCCAGCATCACGCCGCCCAGCGCAGCCCAGGCCAACAACAACGCCAGCAGCAGCGGCGCAGGCCTCATCGGCGCGGCGCTTCCACCTTGGCCAGCAGCGCACCCAGCACGTCGTCGGCACCCTGGCCTTCGATCTGCAGCTCCGGTGCCAATGCAATGCGGTGGCGCAGGGCGGGGCGGGTGATGTCGCGCACATCATCGGGGGTGACGAAGTCACGACCGGCCAGCACCGCCTGCGCGCGCGAGGCACGCACCAGGGCGATGCTGCCGCGCGGGCCGGCGCCGACGGCGATGCCGGGCCACTGCCGGGTAGCGGCCACGATGCGTACCGCGTAGTCGATCACTTCGTCATCCACGGTGATTGCCGCGGTGGCCTGCTGCAGCGCCAGCAGTTCGCCGCCACCGAGCACGCGCGGCACCTGGCTCAGGTCGAAATCACTGGCGGCACGGCCGCTGGTGATCGCCGCGACCATGCGCTTCTCGTCCTCCAGCTGCGGATAGTCGATCAGCACCTTCAGCAGGAAACGGTCCAGCTGCGCTTCCGGCAGCGGATAGGTGCCTTCCTGTTCCAGCGGGTTCTGCGTGGCCAGCGCCATGAACGGCGGTGCCAAGGTGAAGGCCTTGCCTTCGATGGTGACCTGGCCTTCCTGCATCACTTCCAGCAGCGCGGACTGGGTCTTGGCCGGGGCCCGGTTGATCTCGTCGGCCAGCAGCAGGTTGGTGAACACCGGGCCGCGACGGATCTTGAAGCTCTCGCTCTTCGGGTCGTACACCGCATGGCCGCTGACGTCGCTGGGCATCAGGTCGGGGGTGAACTGCACGCGGCCATAGTCCAGTTCCAGTGCCTGTGCCAGCGCGCGCACCAGCAGGGTCTTGCCGAGGCCGGGCACGCCTTCGATCAGCACGTGGCCACCGGCCAGCAGGGCGACCAGGATCTGGTCGAGCACATCGGCCTGGCCGATGAAGGCATGGCCGACGGCCTGGCGGATGGCGTCGACGCGTTCGATCAGGCGGGCGGTGGCGGCCGCCGGAAGTTCAGGGGCATCGGTCATAGCAGGGATCTCATCTGGAGCAGCAAGCGGATGCGCTCGCGCAGGGCGGAGGAATCATGCGGCGAAGGCGGAGTGAGTGCACTGGCGACTCGACTGACGGGCCATTGCAACACTGCGGCGATGGCCTGGTCGCGCGCAGCACCGTCGAGTGCCGCAGCGACGGGCGCGCGCAGGCGCAAGCGGTGCAGGAACAGTGCCTGCACGGCCAGGTACAGGCGCGTGCCATGGCCGAAGCGCAGCAGCAGTTCGCCACTGGCGCGGACGTGTTCCAGCAACGAACGGCGTTCGATCACCGGCGCGGGGAGGGCACTGCCGAAGCGTTGCGCGCGTGACCACAGCCAGCCGAGGATCGCCAGCAGCAGCGGCACCCACAGCGGCCACCCCTGGTAGAAGATGCGCGCGCCCAGCGAGGGCGGGCGGCTGCCGTACACCAGCCACATCGTGCCGCGCCCATAGTTGGGATCGAGCAGGTAGCGCGTCAGGTCGCGGTGCGAGAGGTCATGCAGGCCATCGCGGGCAACGGCATCGGCGTCGACCGTGCGGCGTGTTGATGCGGACGGGCCTTCACCGCGCATGACGTCCATGTCCGCCAGCACGTCGATGCGGCCCTTGCCGTGCGGCAGGCGCGCGAACACCAGTCCTTCCTGGCCACCCCAGCGGCGCTCGGCCGTGGCGTTGGCCTGGAAGCCCAGGCTGAAGCGCCGGCCGCCGCAGAACTCGACGTGGTTGGGATCATCCACCACGTGGAAGGGTTGGCAGTCGCTGCCATGGAACAGGCTGTCCACGCCGATCCTGTCCAGCAGGGGGCCCTGCGTGCTGCTGGCATCGTCCTCGGCCGGTGGCTGCGTGCGCAGCAGCAGATGGCCACCCGTGCCGACCCAGTCCAGCAGGGCCTGTGCGGTGCGCGGCGGCATGTCGGCGGTATCCTGCAGCAATACCACCGTATCGGTGGCGGCCAGTGGCATCTGTGCCAGGTCCAGCCGCTGCCGGGACTGCACCTCGATGCCGTCAGCGCGCAGCGCCTGGCCCAGCACATACAGCGGGTTGTAGCTGGCTTCGCCCTGTGGCGGCAGCACGATGGTCTCGGTCACCTTTTCGTGCGTGCGCAGGAACAGGATGGTCAGCGGCACCCCGAGCAGGATCAGCACGCCGAGCAGCAACGACCAGAACAGGCGCGGGCTCATGCCTGCCACCCGTACTGCTGGCGCAGCGTGCTGGCCAACGCGTCGAAATCGCTGCGGGTGGGCAGACGCCCGCCGTAGGCGGCGTACTGCCACATGCGCACGATGCGCGCGAACAGTTCACGGTCGGTGCTGTCGGACATGCGCCGCGAGGCACGCAGGCACTGTGCTTCGGTGGCACCGGGCGGCAACGCGATGCCGGTGCGCTCCACCAGCGTGCGCACGCTGGCACGATACAGCAGCGCCAGCGCCTGCCGTGGCCGTCCCTGGTCCCACAGCAGCCCAGCCTGGGTCGCCACATCCGGCGGCAGCACCACCGGCATTTCCACCTGCTCTTCGGTGATCTGCGGTGCCTGCTTTTCCTTGCGGCGGCCGGAACCGCGCAACCACGGCAGCCACAGCCGCGCGGTCAACAGCAGCACCAGCAGCAGGACCCCCAACAGCCCCCACAGGCCCCATTCGGCGAGCCGGGCCAGCCACAACTGGCGGCTCTTGCGCGACGTACGGTCCGCGTTGCTGCTGCCGTCCTTCTGCAGCTCTTTCTTGTCTTTCTGCTTCTCGGCGGCGTCTTCGATCGGCTTCCATCGGCTGACCTGCCGCGTCGGCCGCTGCAACGGATCTTCGTAGGCGCGGTTCACGGCCTGGCGGAAGCCAGCGGTATCCACCGGCGTGTCGCCGAAGATCAGCGCCGGTGTATTGGCCGGATCGTTTTCCGCAGTGGCCGCTTCTTCGGCTTCTTCAGCGTCTTCCGCTTCTTCGTCTTCATCGGCGTTGGCCGTGGCGGCCTGCGCGGCGTCCGGCGTGTCGGCGTCCTGTGCGTGCACGGGCGCCAACGGCAGCGCCAGGCACAACAGCAGCACCAACGAAGAGGCGACCGGCAGCAGGCGTTCGCGCAGGCGGCGCAGGGCGATTTCCACGTCCCAGGCTTCCATCTGCGTGCGTCGGTTCAAGTACAGGCCGAAGCCGGCGCCCACGTAGAACGGCCCGATCAGCGCCGCCGCCAGCCAGCACAACAGGTTGAGGCCAAGCTTGGCCCACGCAGGCGCCTCCACGCTGACCATCGCCCACGCTGCGCGCCAGGATTCGGGCAGCAGTTCCAGCGGGATGAAGATGAAGAGGGTGGCGATCGCGCCCACCACCAGCACCAGCTCGAATGCCAGGCAGATCACCCCCAGCACCAGTGCGGGGCCCGCGGCGCCGGCAGCGACTGCACGCCGGCGAGCGCCGCGGTGTGCGGGCGCGTTGCCCTCCAGCAGATTGACCGGCAGGCACAGGCTGCGCAGGCCGCTGAAACGACGCCAGCCCAGGTAGCCCCAGAAGCCGCTGCCACCCCACTGCCGCTGCGCGCTCAGCGCAGCGCGCGGACCGACCCGTTCGCCGAAGATGCCGCGCGAGAGCACGTACAGCGGTGCGCGTTCGAACAGCGGTTTGCACCACCACATCGCCAGCCACGCCCAGCCGAAGGCATCCAGCCGCCAGGCCAGTGCATTGAACAGCACGAACAACGGCGCACTGGCCAGCAGCCAGCTGCCCCACACACCGCGTGCGTGGCGGCGGGCCAGCGCGCTGCCCAGCTCCATCGCTTCCCAGCTGCTGCGCGCGCGCAGCACCACGTCCAGATGGTCAATCCGCATGGCCACCTCCGCGTCCACCGCGCCACAGCCACAGCAGCACGCCGGCCCACAGCACCCCGGCCACGCTGAATTTCACTGCGGCCGGAATGTCGGCGATGGAGGACCAGAACGCTTCCACGAACGCGGCCAGCAGCAGCATGAAGGCCACGCCCAGGCACAGCCGCGCGCCGATGCGCCCGCCTTCGACCAGCGCATCCACTCGGCGCCGCCGCCCGGGAGCCAGCAGTTTCATGCCCAGCTGCAGGCCGGCGCCGCCGGCAATCACGATCGCGGTCAGCTCGAACGCACCGTGGCCGGCCACAAAGCGCCAGAACGGGCCGCCATGGCCGATGTGCTGCAGGTGGCCGGCGACCGCGCCGATGGTGATGCCGTTGAACAACAGCACCAGCAACGTGCCCAACCCCGCCAGCAGGCCGCTGGCGAAGGTGCGCAGGGCGATGCTGATGTTGTTCATGATGTAGTAGCCGAACATCATCCAGTCGGTGCCGCTGTCGCGGCCCAGGCGCTCGGCGGATGGATCGTACATGCGCTCCATCTCGGCGATCTGGCCGTTGTCCATCAGCAGGTGGATGCTGTCCGGGTACACCTGCACCAGCACGAAACAGGCCAGCGCCGGCACTGCGAACATCGCCAGCGCTGCCCACATGCTGCGCGCCTGGCTGCGCACCAGCAGCGGAAAATCAGCAACCAGGAATTCCAGCGCGCGCCGCCAGCGGGTCGGCGGCGTGCGGTACAGCACGCCATGGCCGTGCTGCATCAACTGCTGCAGGCGTTGCACCAGCTGCGGGCTGTAGCCGCGTTCGCGGGCCAGCGCCAACTGCTGGCACAGCCGTCGGTAGCGCTGCGGGAAGCTGACATCGCCGGCTTCTTCCGCACCCGGCCTGCGCCGGCGCCGCCGCGAGGCACCGGCGCGATGCTGCAGCCACTGCTCCAGGTCATGCCATTCCTGTTGATGGCGGGCGACGAACTGCTCCTGCTTCATCGTCGTCCCAGCAACCAGTTGGCCATTGCATACAGGCGCAGCACGCCGACCTGGCCGGACGCGCTGGTCAACGGCTCGGCGATGCCGGCCAGTTCCTGCTGGCGTGCGGGTGACAGGCGTGGCGCGCGCTCGGCGAAGGCCATCACCGCCGCCTGTTCCTCCGGCCGCAGCGGTTGCGGCGGCGCCAGCGCGCTGTCGATGGTGGCCGGCGGCGGCAGGTAATGTGGCGGTGCATGTACCACCATCGTGCCGGCAACCAGATCGCCCAGGCGGCGGCCATGCGGATCGAACAGGCTGCTGATCAGGCCCAGTGCGTAGCCGAAAGGCAGCATGTCCACGGTGCGCAGCAGGTTGCGGGTGATCGAGGCCATCCAGCCCACCGGCGCGCCATCCTGCGCGAGCACCCGCAGGCCCAGCACGCGCTTGCCGAGGGTACGGCCCCACAGCGCTTCGCAGACGATGGGGTAGGCCCACATCAGCAGGAACATCAGCGCCATGTACAGGCCGCGGCCGAACTCATCGAGCAGGGCCAGCGGAATGGACAGCGCGGTGAGCGCGCCGAAGCGGACGGCCAGGTCGATCAGCCAGGCCAGCGCACGCGGCATCGGGCCGGCCGCAGGCAACTGCAGCGGCACGCCTTCCGGCGTTACCACCTCGCGGTAGGTATCGAGCATCGGCGCGGCCATCAGCGCGATGGCCGCCGAAGTGGGCGCTGGAGTCCTCTCCGGCGTGCAGCCACGGGCATGGGGGTCTCGACGGTTCCTGGTCGGGCCCAGACTTTAGCAGAGCCCGGCCATTGGCGAGGCGGCCTCAGCCCAGGTATTCGTCCTTCAGCCGCACGTAGTGGTCGGCCGAATAGTGCAGCGACTCGATCTCCTTGTCGCTGAGCGTGCGCGCCGGACGGGCAGGGTTGCCCACCCACAGTTCGCCTTCGCCCACCACCTTGCCGGGGCCGACCACCGCACCGGCACCGACGAAGCCATGGCGCTCGACCCGGGCACCGTCGAGGATGCATGCGCCCATGCCGATAAGGCTGTAATCGCCGATGCTGCAGGCGTGGATGATGCAGCCATGGCCGACGGTGACGCCTTCGCCGATCAGGGTCGGGTAGCCGGCCTTGTTGTACGGGCTGTGGTGGCTGACGTGGATGATGGTGCCGTCCTGCACATTGGTGCGTGCACCGATGCGCACGAAATTGACGTCGCCACGGATGACCGTGCCCGGCCAGATCGATACGTCATCGGCCAGTTCGACATCACCGATGATCGTGCAGGCCGGATCGACATACACGCGCTGGCCGAGCACCGGCATCTTGTCGCGGAAGGGGCGCAGCGGGGTCATCGGCATCTCCGGAAGAACAGGGCAATCGCGATGATGATACCGCGTGCAGGAAGCAGCCCCGCCGGTAGTGCCGGCCGCTGGCCGGCACCCGCAGAGGTTCTGCCGAAGGTGTATCGGGTTGCCGGCCAGCGGCCGGCACTACCGTTTTTTCATGCCACGCGTCCGCGCCGTGCGCGCTCCAAGTGCACCAGCAGCAGAGAGATCGCCGCCGGGGTCATGCCCGGAATGCGCTGGGCCTGGCCGATGGTCTGCGGACGCACGCGCTCGAGCTTCTGCAGCGCTTCGGCCGACAGCCCGCGCACGATGGCGTAGTCGAAATCGCCGGCAATCGGCGTTGCTTCATGGCGCTGCTGGCGCTCGATCTCCTCGCGCTGGCGATCCAGGTAACCGGCGTACTTCACCCCGATCTCCACCTGTTCGGCCACCTTGCCATCGGCCACGGCCGGGCCGAGCGAGGGCACCCGCATCAGCTGCGCGTAATCCAGTTCCGGGCGCTTGATCAGGTCCAGCACGTTGGTTTCGCGGCTGACCGCCACGCCCAGCGTTTCCTGCACTTCGCGGCCCAGCGCGTTGGCCGGCGTGGCCCACAGCGCGCCCAGGCGCGTGCGCTCGGCGGCCACGGCAGCCTGCTTGGTTTCGAAGGCACGCCAGCGACGATCATCGACCAGGCCCATGTCGCGCCCGGCCGGGGTCAGGCGCTGGTCGGCGTTGTCTTCGCGCAGCTGCAGGCGGTACTCGGCACGGCTGGTGAACATGCGGTACGGCTCGTTGGTGCCGTGGGTGATCAGGTCATCCGCCAGCACGCCGAGGTAGGCTTCGTCGCGACGCGGGCACCAGCCCTCGAGGCCACGCACCTGGCGAGCGGCGTTGAGGCCGGCCAGCAGGCCCTGTGCGGCAGCTTCTTCATAACCGGTGGTGCCGTTGATCTGGCCGGCGAAGAACAGGCCGTTGACCAGCTTGGTTTCCAGCGAGGCCTTCAGCCCGCGTGGATCGAAGAAGTCGTATTCGATGGCATAACCAGGCCGGGTGATGTGCGCGTTGGCGAAACCACGGATGCTGCGCACCATCTCCAGCTGCACGTCGAACGGCAGCGAGGTGGAAATGCCGTTGGGATAGATCTCGACGATACCCAGGCCTTCGGGCTCGACGAAGATCTGGTGGCTGGCCTTCTCGGCGAAGCGCACCACCTTGTCCTCGATGGAGGGGCAGTAGCGCGGGCCGATGCCTTCGATCTGGCCGCTGTACAGCGGCGAGCGGTGCAGGGCGTCGCGGATGATCTGGTGGGTCTGCTCGCTGGTGTGGGTGATCCAGCAGCTGACCTGCTGCGGATGCTCATCCACCGAGCCGAGGAAGGACATCACCGGGCGCGGCGTGTCGCCGGGCTGCTCGTCCATCACGCTGTAGTCCAGCGAACGGCCGTCGATGCGCGGTGGCGTGCCGGTCTTCAGGCGGTCCACCTGGAAAGGCCGCTCGCGCAGTCGTGCGGCCAGCGTGGTGGCGGGCGGATCGCCCATGCGGCCGGCTGCGTACTGGGTCGGGCCGACGTGGATCTTGCCGGCCAGGAAGGTGCCGGCGGTCAGCACCACGGCCTCGGCATCGAAACGCAGGCCGGTCTGGGTGATGACCCCGCGCACGTGGTCGCCCTCGATGACCAGGTCATCCACCGCCGCCTGGAACACGGTCAGGTTGGCCTGTCCCTCGACGATGGCGCGGATCGCCATGCGGTACAGGTTGCGGTCGGCCTGGCAGCGGGTGGCGCGCACGGCCGGGCCCTTGGAGGCGTTGAGGGTGCGCCACTGGATGCCGGCGCGGTCGGCGGCATGCGCCATCGCACCGCCGAGGGCGTCGATTTCCTTGACCAGATGGCCCTTGCCGATGCCACCGATGGCCGGGTTGCAGCTCATCGCTCCCACCGTTTCGATGTTGTGGGTCAGCAACAGGGTGCGCACGCCGGTACGGGCCGCAGCCAGCGCGGCCTCGGTGCCGGCGTGGCCACCGCCGATGACGATGACGTCGTAACGATGGAAGGAATCGATCATGGGGGCTGTTCAGCAAGGGGCAGGCGCAGCCGGAGGCGGCGCCGGGGTGGCGATTTTAGCGCCAATCGGGGCAGGGACGTTGGCGCCGGCCGGCCGGCGTCGAAATCAACCCTAAAGTTGGCAGGATTTTTGCAGATAACCCAATAGCACCCACCGTGGCTGGCGCCGCAGGCGCTGGTGACCGGAATTGGAACAGGGGCCGGTACAGGCGCACGGTGGGGAAGCAGAGGGGCCGGCAGTCGGGGGACTGTCCGGCCCTGTTTTTTGGGGCGGCTGGGAAAGCGGCATCCACGCATGGCGTGGATCTACTGCCCGCGCGCCCTCGTGTCCCAAACAACAAACGGCCCCGCAGTGCAGGGCCGTTCGTCTTTAAAGGTGCCGACATCCGACAGGGCCGGAACAGGGGGGATCCAGATGTTCCTGTCGGATATCGACGCAGAGCTGTTTGGGACGGGCCCTTAACGCTTTTGTCACTTTGTGACGCTGGCCGTCACCACCTGCGTAGATTGAGGCTTGGACCGTGTGAAATGCAAGATGGAACAAGCGTCAACTGTGCGCTATCTCTCACGATCCATGGCACGCCAGGGGGAACTGTTCATCCTCGGCGCACGCGGAGCCGGAGCCGGACGCGCCTGCGGCGGCGGCGAGGGGCGCTCGACCCGCTGTGCAGGCTGCGGCGGTCGACGCATCGAATCCATGTTGCGCCAGGGCGAGCCGCCATTGTTCTGGCGCGGCGGCGGTGGCGGGCGGTTTTCGCCACCATTGCCGGGACGCGGTGGCGGGCGGTGGTTGTGGTACGGCGGGCGGTAGATCGGCCGCTGGTAGTACGGGCCGCCATAGCCGTAATAGCCACCACCGCCGTAATACGGATAGCCGTAGTCGGCCGGGTAGCCATAGGGGTAGCGGTACTCCACCGACGGCGCACCGTGGTAGTAGCCACCGCTGCGGCCACCGACATAGTCATAGGTGGTGCAACCGGTCAGGGCCAGCAGCAGGCCACCGGCAAGCATCAGGCGCGTTTTCATGATGGGTCCCCCCAGAGGACTGGTATGCAGGCAGCTTCAGCCGCCGGCGTTGAATCAGCCCTTAATTCCGCCGGCCAGGATGAATGGCGGTGTAGGACTGCATGCTGGCATGACCGATGGCGCCCTCGCCAGCGCGGAGCCATACGTTAATCTTGCGTCATGAGCGATTCACTGTTGCCCCGCGCTGATGACGTCCTCGCCGCCGCCGCGCGGATCGCGCCCCATGCCAGCGTGACCCCGGTCCTGCGCTCGCGCACGCTGGACGCGTTGGCCGGTGCGCAACTGGCGTTCAAGGCCGAGCACCTGCAGCGTGGCGGCGCGTTCAAGTTCCGCGGTGCGTGCAATGCGGTGTGGTCGCTGGATGCCGATCACGCCAGTGCCGGCGTGGTAACCCATTCCTCCGGCAATCACGGCGCCGCCTTGGCGCTGGCTGCCCGCACACGGGGCATTCCCTGCCATGTGGTGGTGCCCGAAGGGGCGGTGGCCGCCAAGCTGGCCAACATTGCCCGGCATGGCGCCACCCTCTGGCGCTGCCCGGCCACCATTGCCGACCGCGAGGCCACCTGCGCCAGGGTGCAGGCCGATACCGGCGCCACTCTGGTTCATCCGTACAGCAACCCCGCGGTGATCGCCGGGCAGGGCACGGCCGCGCTGGAGCTGCTGCACAGCGAGGGTCCGTTCGACGTGCTGGTGGTGCCGGTGGGCGGTGGTGGCCTGGCCAGTGGCACCGCGTTGGCCCTGCAGCACGCCAGCCCGGACACCCGGCTGGTGCTGGCCGAGCCGGCCGGTGCCGATGACACCGCCCGTTCGCTGGCGACCGGCAAGCGCCAGGAGGCATTTACCCCGGACACGATCTGCGACGGACTGCGCACGCTGATCGGCGCACCCAACTTCGCGCTGCTGCAGGCCGCGGGTGCCGAGGTCATCGTGGTTGACGATGCCGCCACCGTGGCGGCGATGCGCCTGCTGTGGGACGTGCTCAAGCAGGTGGTCGAGCCGTCCTCGGCGATCGTGCTGGCGGCGGTGCTTGCGCAGCCTGCGCGCTTCGCCGGCCTGCGCGTTGGACTGGTCCTGTCCGGCGGCAATGTCGATCTGCCTTCCCTGCGTTGGGGAGCGCCATGAGCCGCGGCCGCCATCGCGAACGTACCGGCCTGCTCGGTTGGGTGTGGCGGTTGTTCGTACTGCTGGTGATCTGGCTGCTGGGCGTGACCGCCTGGATCGTCTGGGTCGGCGAACGCGACCAGGCGGCCAAGGCGGACGCGATCATCGTGCTGGGCGCGGCGGCCTACGATGCCAAGCCCTCGCCGGTGTTTGAAGAGCGCATCCGCCACGGCCTGGATCTGTACGACGCCGGCTACGCGCCACTGCTGATCTTCACCGGTGGCTACGGCGGCACCGGTGCGCGCTTCTCGGAATCGCAGGTGGCCCGGCGTTATGCCCTCAAGCACGGCATTCCCGATGAGGCGATCCTCATCGAGACCGCCTCGCGCAATACCGTGCAGAACCTGGTCGAGGCCAAGCGGCTGATGGACCAGCGCAAGCTGCATTCGGTGATCATCGTCAGCGACCCGCTGCACATGGCGCGCGCGCTGCGCCTGAGCAAGGCGCTGGGCATCCAGGCGTTGGCCTCGTCCACGCCGAGCACGCGCTTCCGCAGCTTCCATACCAGCTGGCGCTTCCTGGTGCAGGAGATCTACTTCTTCCACCGCGACCTGGTGCGGCCGCCGTTGAGTTCACCGGCCAATACCTGAGCGCAGGCGTGCAATGGGGCCGGCCGGGACCTGCTGTTGGTAATTGCCGACCTTGGTCGGCACGGGAAGCACAGCGCCGACCAAGGTCGGCATCTACCAGTGCGGATCGCGTGCCGGCATCAGGTCTGCTTGCGCCGGATCGGGATCGCCGACACCGGAACCGAGGCAATGTCATGCCCACCTTCGCGGATCGGCGCGCCCGGATCCGGCGCCCAGGCATGGGCGTAGATCACTTCCCAGCTGCTGGGCAGCTTGCCATCGGCACGGCGCATCGGCTCGTACGCCGCCGCTGCGGCCGCGAACCGCCCCCGGCCGGTCAACGTATGGCGGCGATCGACCCGTGCGTTGGTCGCGCCCATCGCGCGCAGCTCGCGCATCAACGAGGGCAGGTCGTCGTAGGTGAGGGTGAACAGGTCGCGGTCGAGTACCGGGTCGCGGAAGCCGGCCATCATCAGCGCATCGCCGAACTGGGCGATCTGCGCGAAGCGGCTCACGTGCGGGCGGTCATCGGCGGCGGCGAAGGCCTCGTTGAGCTCGACCAGCGTTTCCGGCCCGAACGTCGAACACACCAGCAGCCCACCGGGCTTGAGCACGCGGCGGAAACCGGCGAACACCGCCGGCAGGTCGTCCACCCACTGCAGGCACAGGTTGCTGAAGATCACATCGACGCTGTTGTCGGCCAACGGCAGCGCCGTGGCATCGGCGGCCAGGCGCTGGAACGGTTTCCACCAGCCGGCCTGGCGCTTGGCCTGGTCGAGCATCGGCAGTGCCACGTCCAGCGCGATCACCTGTGCCTTCGGCCAGCGCTTCTTCATCAGCGCACTGGCATGGCCGGTGCCGGCGCCGATATCCAGCACCACCTCCGGCTTGCGTGCCTCCAGGTAGTCCAGCGATTCCAGCAGCCGCGACTGCACCTCGCGCTGCAGGGCGGCGGCAGCGTCGTAGCTGGTGGCGGCGCGGGCGAAGGCGCGGCGGACATGGCGGGCATCGAAGTGGGACGGCATTGCAGAAGTCTCTTAGAACGTACCGGGGTAGGCGCCGCCGTCGATCAGCAGGTTCTGCCCGGTGAGGTAACCGGCCTGTGCACTGCACAGGAAGGCGCAGGCGGCGCCGAATTCGTCCGGCGTGCCGAAGCGGCCGGCGGGAATCTGCTGGCGGCGGCGTTCGGCCACCGCCTGCACGTCCCCGTCCTGGCCGGCGGCGTGGGCGAAGTTGGCGCGCAGGCGGTCGGTATCGAACTGGCCGGGCAGCAGATTGTTGATCGTGACGTTGTGGACGACGGTGCGCCGCGCCAGCCCGGCGACGAAGCCGGTCAGGCCGCTGCGCGCGCCGTTGGACAGCGCCAGCGCGTCGATGGGTGCCTTCACCGATGACGAGGTGATGTTGACGATGCGGCCGAAGCCGCGTTCGATCATCGCGTCCACGGTGGCGCGGATCAGCGCGATCGGCGCCAGCATGTTGGCGTCCAGCGCGGCGATCCAGTCGTCGCGCTCGAACGTGCGGAAGTCGCCCGGCGGCGGGCCGCCGGCGTTGGTCACCAGGATGTCGACCTGCGGGCAGGCGGCCAGCGCCTGGGCGCGGCCCGCCTCAGTGGTGACGTCGGCGGCGATCGCACGCACTTCAGCGGCACCGGGCAGCGCACGCAGTTCTTCAGCCGCGGCCTGCAGCGCAGCGTCACCGCGGGCGACGATGACCACGTTCACGCCTTCGCGCACCAATGCGCGCGCGCAGCCAAGGCCAAGCCCCTTGCTGGCGCCGCAGACCAGTGCCCAGCGGCCGGAAATGCCCAGATCCATGCGTCAGTCCTGCACAAGCTTAGGAAGGCTCATTGTCTGCCATCGGCCGGTGACAGGCCGGCAACGAAGTGTTGCAGGGCCGCTGCAACGTCATCGGCGTGGCCGAGGAAGGGGGCGTGGCCGCCATGGCCGACGGTCAGCGACTGCCCACCGGGCGCCAGCGCAGCAGCGGCCTGCATCGCCGCCGGCGAGACCAGACGGTCACGCTCGCCGGCAATCCACAGGCTGGGCTTGCCCAGTGCGGGCAGGGCGCCACGCAGATCGGTGTTCTCCAGCAGCTGCAGGCCCTCGTGCAGTGCGCGTTCGGTGGGCGCTCCGCGTTCGACCAGGCGCTGGCGCAGCGTGCGCAGTTCCTCGCGGGCATGCGCCGAACCCATCACGTCCAGGGCCAGGAAACGTTCCAGGGTGCCACTGAAGTCCTGCGCGAGGTCACGACCGAACTGCTCGAATACCGATGGCTCCACCGCATGCGGCCAGTCATCACCGCGCACGAAGCGCGGCGTGGCGGCGATCATCGCCAGCCCGCGCACCTTCGGCAGCGTGGCCGCCGCATGCAGGGCAAACAGACCACCCAGTGACCAGCCGCACCACACCGCCGGCGGCGTGGCCGCGGCAATGGCGTTGACCACGAACGGCAGGCGCAGCGGGGTGCTGTCGTCGCGGCTGTGGCCATGGCCGGGCAGGTCGACCAGATGCAGCGTGAATCGATCGGCCAGGCGCTGCACCAGCGGCGCAAACACGCCGCCCTGCAGGGCCCAGCCGTGGATCAGTACCAGGTCCGGCCCATGGCCGGTCACTTCAATATGCATGGGGAACTACACGATCACTCAGGCCAGCGCCGGCAACGACGGCGGCAGCACTTCACGCGCGGCAAAGGCCACGCGGTCGCGTGCAACGGCGATGGCTTCGACCAGGCCGCGTACCTGCTCGGTGGTGTGCAGCGCGGACAAGGTGACGCGCAGGCGCGCCTTGCCCTCCGGCACGGTCGGAGGGCGGATCGCACCGACCAGCCAGCCGGCCTGTTCCAGCGCCTGCGACATCGCCATGGCAGTGTGGTCGTCGCCACACAACAGCGGCTGGATCGGCGTTTCCGATGCCATCAGATCCAGCCCATGACGTCGCGCTTCGCCGCGGAACAGGGCAATCAGATCGGCCAGCTTCGCCCGGCGCCAATGATCGCGGCGGGCCAGGCGCACCGCTTCCAGTGCGGATGCCGCCAACGCCGGCGCCATGGCGGTGGTGTAGATGTAGGGGCGTGCGGTTTCGGCCAGGTGCTCGATCAGGTCCTCGCGGCCGAGCACCAGCGCGCCGGAACCGCCGAGCGCCTTGCCCAGGGTGACCAGCTGCAGCGGTACATCGTCCACGCCCAGGCCGGCGGTGGCGACCGCGCCACGGCCATCGCCGAGCACGCCCACGCCATGCGCATCGTCCACATAGAACAGCGCCTGTTGCAGGCGCGCGACCAGCGACAGCGCACGCAGCGGCGCGATATCGCCATCCATGCTGAAGACACCGTCGGTGGCCAGCATCGCCGCGCCATCGGGCGCATGCTTGAGCTGGCGCATCGCACCTTCCGCATCCAGGTGCGGGTAGCGGCGCAGGCGCGCGCCGGCCAGCCGGGTGGCATCGAGCAGACTGGCGTGGTTGAGCTTGTCCTGCACGCAGACATCGTTCTCTTCGCCCAGCAGCGCCTGCTGCACGGCCAGATTGGCGGTGAAGCCACTGCCGAACAGCAATGCACGCGGGTAACCGAGCCACTCGGCCACTTCGCGTTCCAATGCGTCGTGCAGCGCGTGGTGGCCGCAGACCAGATGCGAGGCACCGGCACCGGCGCCTTCGCGCGCAGCGGCATCCTGCAGTGCGTTGACCACGCTGAACTGCTGGGCCAGGCCCAGGTAATCGTTGCTGCAGAAGCCGGTCAGCCAGCGCCCATCGACTTCCAGGCGCACGCCATCGCGACGGGTGACCGTGCGCCGCGGGCGGCGACGGCCTTGTGCATCGCGCAACGCGCGCTGGGCTTGGAGGCGGGCGGTCAGGTCGGGGCGTGCCATGGCGGCTGGATGCGGCGACGGGGCGGCTAGGGTAGCGCGTTGCCGCGACGCCTGCTTGGCCGCCGGCTCAGGCCGCGTGGGCGCAGCCACAGCCGGGGGCATCGGCGCTGATATCAGCATGCACGGTGCCGCCATGGTCATGACCGTCGGCGTCCACCTGCACCGTCATCGGCTGCAGGCCCAGGCGTGCGAACAGGGCCATGTCGCGCTCGCTCTCCGGGTTGCCGGTGGTCAGCAGCTTGTCGCCATAGAAGATGGAGTTGGCGCCGGCCAGGAAGCACAGCGCCTGCAGCTCGTCACTCATCGACTCGCGGCCGGCCGACAGGCGCACCATCGAACGCGGCATGGCGATGCGGGCTACGGCGATCATGCGCACGAACTCGAACGGGTCCAGCTCGGCACTGCCATGCAGCGGCGTGCCGGCCACCTGCACCAGCTTGTTGATCGGCACCGAATCGGGATGCGCCGGCAAGGTGGCCAGCGCCAGCAGCAGGCCGACCCGCTGCGCGCGCGTTTCGCCCATGCCAACGATGCCGCCGCAGCAGGTCTTCAGCCCCGCATCACGGACATGGCCCAGCGTATCCAGGCGATCCTGGTACTGCCGGGTGTGGATGATCGACTCGTAGTAGTCCGGCGCGGTATCGAGGTTGTGGTTGTAGTAGTCCAGGCCGGCGTCCTTCAACGCGCGCGCCTGCTCGCCACTGAGCATGCCCAGCGTGGCGCAGGTTTCCAGGCCCAGCGCTTTCACCCCGGCGATCATTGCCGCCACCTTGGGGATGTCGCGGTCCTTCGGCGAACGCCACGCTGCACCCATGCAGAAACGCGAGGCACCGGCCGCCTTGGCCTGGCGTGCCTTGGCCAGCACCGCGTCGGTGTCCATCAGTTTCTGTGCGTTGACCCCGGTGCTGTAGCGCTGCGCCTGCGGGCAGTACGCGCAGTCTTCCGGGCAGCCACCAGTCTTCACCGACAACAGCGTGGATACCTGCACCTGGGCCGGGTCGAAGTGCTCGCGGTGGACGGCGGCGGCGCGGAACAGCAGGTCCGGGAAGGGCAGGTCGAACAGCGCCTGCAGTTCGTCGTGGTGCCAGTCGTGGCGGATGGCGGTTGCCATGGCGGGACCTTGGAAGGGCTGGAGCGAGGGCGCAGTCTGGGTGGGTCGTAGTGCGCTGTCAACTTTTTTTATTTCATGTAAGTTTACAGTGCGAGCGAGGGGTAGACTGGGCGCTCACGCAAAGGATTGCCATGAACAACCCATTGATTGCGGTACTGAAGGCCGTGGCGGCGAACGCGCTGCAGGCGACGGCGATTGCCACAGCCCTGATGCTGACCACCGTTCCCGTCGTTGCCATTGCGGCGACGCAGTGCGTGCTGCCGGTCGCCGACGGCGGTGACATCGCTCCCTCGCCGCCCTCGGTGACGGGAACGATCGTGAAGATCCGCGATCGCCAGCTGACGGTCCAGACCCGCGCAGGCGCGGTTCACCGCACCATCGTCAACGACGGCACCGGCTTGTGGACCGTCTATGGCGGCGGCATCGATGAAACCGATCTGAAGGTGGGGCAGCACGCATTGATCTGGCTGCAGGATTGCGGGCACGTGGGAAAGACACCGCAGGTCGCAGCTGTCGTGCAGATCTGCTCGCTTGCCGCCGAAGCATGTGCAGAGCGATAAGGCGTCTTGAGGAGATGAGCATGTCCAGAAGTCGCACATCGCTGGTCGTCCTGCTGGCCATGGCCGGCGCAGGACTGGCCCTTTGCTCAGTGACGCAGGTGCAGGCGATGCAGGCAAGCGCCCCGGATGCCACGGATGTTGCAAGTTCCATTGGTCCGACTGCCGCACAGGTCGCAGAAAACGCGCGAATCCGCGAGGCGATCTTCAATGGTGAAGGCGGCAGTCCCAGGTTCGCTGACTACCCCGTGACAAAGATCCATAGCGGGCCGGCCGCATCGCTGGACCTCAGCGATCCGCGCGCCCGCATGTTCAGGACACGCCTGTCAGCAGCCCTGAAGGACGGAGAGGTCGGCTTTGCCGGCGAGTACACGCTGGTGGGCTGGGGTTGCGGAACCAGTTGTGTTTCGATGACCTTCGTCAGCAAGCGCACCGGCAAGCTGGCCGCCCCATCGCTGGGCGGAGAGCTTGGCCCGATGGTGGTCAAGGTCGATCCGCACAGCGCGCTGGTAGTGGCCGAGGGCGGGGAGTTCGACGACAACTATGCCAGGACCGGCAACTTCGCCTTCTTCTACGTGCTGGAAGGACGCGCGCTCAAGTTGATCCGCAAGGTGCCGCTGCCGGTGGCCCTGGGCGAGGAGTGAGCGGCTGGATGGAGTTGCAGGCCACGGCCGTCGCTACGATGCGATAGAGCTGCCTGCACCGCCCGACTGGAAATGCACGCGTTGGTGCCACGGCGATCGTCCGCTTCGTGCGCCGAGCACCCACGGGTCAGCTCTGCTTGAAGACGGTTCTCTGCCCGATCGCGCTGGACTTTCGAACGTCGGACCGGCCCAACCCGGGAATCAGGAAATCGGCAGGGCTGCGGCCATGCTTGGTCTTCTCGGCAAGCCAGCGCGGCATCCGGCCACGTCCCGACCACGTGTTGCGCTTGTTGTCCGGGTCGCGGTACTTGGCCGCCACCTTGCCTGCCTTGCGCCGTGTGGCAGGTTTGCGGACCGGTGCAGCGGCCTCGGCGGGCGCGCCCCCGATCAGCTCTTCAATCGTGTAGCCGCACTGCGCGGCGAAGGCGATCAGCTTGCGACGGACAACGGCCACGGGGCGGCGGCTGGCAACCAGCGCCCTCCGCTGCTCGGCAGCAGTCACAAGGGCGTTCAGTTCGCGCAGGCTCAGGTGTTCGACGTCGATTGTCATGCCGCGAAGGGTCCGGACATCCCGGCAGCCTGTCAAGCAGCCGGTGCCAGGATGCATCAAGCTGGATCGGCTCCCCGGGCCCTGTGATCGATCGCTTGACGCACCAACGCGCGCGCCATGAAGATCTACCCCTTCACTCCAGCCGTCAGGGATCGTCCATGTCTGGCTTCATCGGTGATCTGTTGGAAGGGATAGCCAGCTTCGTCTCCGATATATGGCTGCTGCGTCGGCAGCGCGCCGGCAGGAACCGGCCGAAGAACGCCGTGGGAAAGGATGCAGCGGACGTCGCGCTGTTCGACATCCGGGTAATCGGATTGTCGATTCTCACACTCGCCGTCACCGCGCTCATGCTCTTCGTACTCGGCCTGCCACTCTGGACAAGCCTGTTTCCGGTGGCAGCAGGGGCCATCTACGCAGGCTACCGATGGATCGCTCTCGCGCGTGCGTGAGTCCGCTCCCCGCGGGATCCCATCAAGGGCGCCATTCGACCGAGCGTAGTCTTGCGGGAGCACAGAACAAGGACTGTTGACAAAGGACCTACGGCGATCGAATCTGCGCCGCTATGCGCTGGACAAGCGCTTCAACGGCGAGCCATATGCAACAGGGAATGATGCAGGGGATGTGGGGGCGACGTGCACTGATCGGCTCGCTGCTGGCGGGATCGATGCTTGCAGGAATGGCGCAGGCGCAGACCTTTGACCCTCGCGCCCACAAAGGGCCGCAGCACGGGGTGCCAAACGAAGTGATGGTGCTCGGCAGCGCGCATCTGGCGGTACTGCCGAAGACCTTCGATCCCTCATCGCTGGGCACCCTGATCGACCGGCTCGCAGCGTGGCAGCCGAAGGCCATCGCGATCGAGGCGGTGCCGGGCCAGCAGTGCGACCTGCTGCGGCGATACCCCTCCCGCTACCGATATACGGTGAAGGACTACTGCCCCGATGTTTCGGCGGCGGAGAAGGCAACCGGACTTGATGTGCCGGCGGCGAACGCGGCGGCAGAGACGATGCTGGCGACCTGGCCCGTACATCCCACGGCCGCGCAACGGCGCAGGCTTGCCGCTACCTTCCTGGCCGCCGGCGAACGCGATTCGGCATTGGTGCAATGGCTGCGCCTCCCCGAAGCGGATCGGCAGGCAGGCGACGGCCTGGACCAGGACCTGGTTGCGGCGCTGGAAGCGCTGCGCGTCAACCGCAATGAAAACACGCTCATCGCCGCAGCCCTCGCCGTCCGTCTTGGCCACGAGCGGTTGTGGCCGATGGATGACCACAGCTCCGATCAGTATGGTCCCGATCCCAAGGCCTATGCAGCTGCGGTCAGGAAGGCCTGGGACAACCCGGCGTCCAAACAGCGGAGGACGATGTTCGGCGACTTGGAAGCGCAGGTCGATGCGCCGGAGAAGGCACTGGCACTGTATCGCCGCTACAACGCACCGGATGTGGCATCGGTCGCCTTCGAAAGCGACTACGGTGCCGCGTTGGAGGAGCCGTCTCCGCAGGGCTACGGGCGCCTTTACGTCACCTCGTGGGAGACGCGCAACCTGCGCATGGCGGCGAACATCCGCGACCTGATGGGACCGACCCCGGGAATGCGTACGCTGGTGATTGTCGGCGCCTCACACAAGGCGTACCTGGATGCGTATCTCGAGCAGATGCACGACGTGCGGATTGTCGATGTTCAGCCGTTCCTGAAATAACCCGCCAAGGACCGGCGGCTGCATGAGGCAAGCTGTTCCCGATCAGCGCCCGTTCCTTGAAATGAAGGATCACAACATGAAACGCAACGTCATTACCGGCACCAGAATGTACGTCGCGGTCGCCGGGATGGTGCTGTTGGCTGGGTGCACCGAGCCAACACTGTCCGAGCCGAATGTGCAGGCATCAACGGGCCAGGGAGCCCACGCACCTGGCGCTGCAGACGCGAAGCCGGCGGGCCCCATCCAGGTAGCGCCCGTGATCGTGCATTCCGATGCGGCCACACAGCCCTTCCCGTTCGACGCTCCGGTGACGGTGGATACGCCGCCGAGCACTTGCCGGATCGACGGCCTGGTGCTCCCGGCCGATGCGAAGGTCTACGCGGCGGGGGCCTACGGCGGTAAGAAAGCCGATTTCCAGATCGACCAGAGCGGCCACCAGGCCACGACCATCCAGGTGGCCGTGCACGAACCCAATGCGCCTGTGGTGCTGTTGCTGGGCGCTTACGAACCCACCGTGTGGAGTGTCGGTTGGACGCGCGGTACGCAGATTGCGGCGGTGCTGGTGACCGGCTACCACCGGCAGCGGCTGACCGGCCTGCCTGCTGGCCTGCCGGTGCTGATCAGCTCCTACGAGGATCGTGGCCCCTGCAGTTATGCCTATGTGGGAGGAGAGGGCTCGAACAAGCTCAACCCGTTGGCCCGCGAGGTGTTCGGTCGCCCGGTTGACGTGGCCTACGCGGCACGCGACGGCCGCGCGGTCATCGGCGCGTTGCCGCCCGGGGCGCAATTGGTGACTGATGCCACGGCCAAGCCAGTGGCCGAATTCCAGATGAAGGGCGCACCGCCAGCAGGGCAAGCCGGAATTGATGCAGCGGTGCGCAGCGGGATCCTGCGCCCGGCGACGGTGGCCGACCTGCGTGCCTGGGAGGCTGCCGGCCGACGCAACGGGGGTGCAGCGGACATCCCGCGCATCGAAGGCGCCAATGCCGAGCGGGAGCAGGGCACGCCCTTCCGTAGCTATACCGTGCTGAAAGCCTTCGCCATCCCCGCAGGGTTGTATGGTGCGCACGCGGCCACGTTCTTCGTGGCGCCCGGGGTGCCGGCCCCTACCGGGGAACCGGGACACTCGCAGGTGCGGTTCATGGAGAACGGGCAATGTGTCGGCGCGACCTGCGGGATGCGCTAAGGGGCGAAGGTCGGCATTCTGGTCGAATGCGAGGCAAGGCGGACGCTTGCCGGGGCGAATCGCATGCACCGCCGATCGCGCTGGCGCGCCTGTTCATTTCGACCTGATCAGGAACAAGCGGAAGTCTGTTCCTTCTGACCCGGTTGGGACGCTGCATGCCATACCCATCTTTGCAAGATTCCGCTCCCAGAATGCGTGCGCCGCATGATCCTTGCGGAATGTGGCCAGCAACCATTCCCCCGTTGCTGGCCGCACAAGGTCTGCAACTACCGCAGATGCGATGCCTTTGCCGCGATGCTTTGGAAGGATGAACAGATCCGCCAACTCTGGCAGGCGCCTTCCCTGGAACTCGACGTCATCCACCTGGACGAATCCACACAAAAGGCCATCGAGCCAGAGCAGACGGGTCCACTCCGGTTCTTCGTGCAGGCGGGCCTGGACATCGGCAAGTGCGCAGTCGTAAAGACCATCGGCAAGGATATCTTCACCGCTCCAGGCCGAGGCTTCGAAGTAGTACAGCTGCATCAATCTGAAGACCACATCTGCGTCCTGCGCAGTTGCTTTGACCAGCGTCAGTCCGTCCATGCGGTAGAGATCCATCCAGGGCAACTGTGCCTATCCTGATGATAGCTGGCGCAGGATCGGCCAGTGATGGTTCTGCAGTTCCGGCCGTATGTGGATGGAGGCGCGTGGTAGCAGGTGCGATGCAGGTCTACGGCCTGGCAAGGTGCAGCCCCCATCGGCCAACGCTCCCTGTACTGACATGCAGGCAGCCCCTTCACCGATGGGCAGCCTGCGCTTGCAGGGCGATGCTGCGGCATGCGCTTCCCACTGCCTTCTGCCCTTGGTGAACCATTACAGGCGGCCTTTCGCCTGTTGCTGCCCCTGCGCTGCCTGGTCTGCAGCGAGCGCGGCCATGACGCCCTCGATCTCTGTCCCGCCTGCCTTGCCGAGCTGCCGTGGCCGGGTCGCGCCTGCCTTCGCTGCGCGCTGCCGCTACCGGATGCAGCCCTGCCCATCTGTGGAACCTGCCGCGACGAGCCGCCACCGCAGACCGCGACCCATGCGAGCCTGTTGTACCTGCCGCCGGTCGATCAGCTGCTGGTCCGCTACAAATTCCACCAGGACCTGGCTGCCGGACGCCTGCTTGCGCAGTTGATGCTGCGCAACCCGCCACCGTGGTCGTGCGCGCCGCTGGTACCCGTGCCACTGCACCGCAAGCGACTGCGTCAGCGTGGCTATGACCAGGCCGCCGAACTGTGTCGCCTGCTGCAGTTGCCGACGTGGCGCGGGCTGTACCGCCGCCGCCACACCGCGCCGCAGTCCGAACGCAGCGCCGAGCAGCGCCGCGACAACCTGTTCGACGCCTTCGATGTGCGCGGTGCTGTACCGGCGCGGCTGACCGTCGTCGACGACGTGATGACCACCGGCAGTACCGTGCTGGAAATTGCAGAGACGTTGCGGTTGGTGGGGTCTGAAGACGTGCGGGCGTGGGTCTGCGCTCGCGTTCCGTGATCACCCCTTTCATCCGCAAGGGCTAGGATGGCCACGAACCCGGATCGAAGGAGTGGTCATGAATTCCCCCTTGTCTCCCCTGTTGTCGGCCGTTGGACGCAGCTGGTGGATCCTGCTGCTGTACGGTCTGGTCGCGCTGGGCTTCGGCATCATCGCGATCGGCTGGCCGATGTCGGCGGCCATCGCGCTGGCCTGGACGCTGGGTGTAATGGCCATCGTCGAGGGCGTCATCAGCCTGCTGGCGCTGATCACCGGTGCCAGCGGCGCCTCGCGCGGCTGGTTGCTGCTGTACGTGGTCGCCTCGCTGGGCTTCGGCATCCTGGCCGTGATCAATCCGCTGGCCACCGCCAGCGTGCTGGTGCTGTTCCTGGCGGCATGGCTGCTGGTGGCGGGCATCTACCGCATCGTCTTCGCCATCCGCGTGCGAAGGCAGATCCAGGGGGAGTGGCTGCTGATCCTCAGTGGCGTGCTGGCCATCGTGCTGGGCCTGCTGTTCGCGGCCAATCCGTATGCCGGCGTAGCGGTGACCACGTTGTGGATCGGCATCGGCAGCCTGCTGTACGGCGTGCTGCAGGTGCTGGTTGCGTTCAAGCTGAGGAAGCTGCGCTGATGCGGGCCTGGAACAGATTGGCGCTGCTCGGCGGCGGCCTCGCGGTGTTGCTGCTGGCGGGCTGCAACCGGGTGCTTCCGGCGGAGACCCGGCATCCGCCGCGGGAGGGGGTGCAGGTGCAGATGCGTGAGGTCGATCCCGATGGTCGCGCTACCCTGCAGTGGCAAGGGCGCAGCATCGCCGTGAAAGCGCCGCCGATGCTCACCAGTGCCGATATCGTCGACGTGCGAGCGGCGTTGGACGCCGCGCACCAGCCCGTACTGGAACTGACGTTCCGCAAGGAGTCCGCCGGCCGGTTGCTGCACGCGACCGAGGCCCTGGTGGGCAAGCAGGTGGCGCTTACCGTCGATGACCACGTGCTGTCCGTGGCCACCATAGCGGGCCCTTTTGGCGAGTCCATGCAGGTGGCCGGTACCAACATGAGCGTGGCCGAAGTGCACGACATGGCGCGCTACATCGTGCACGGCGGCCCTGCGCCGCCACAGCAGCGCTGAATCAGCGCTGCTTTCCTGCAAACCCGGCTTCGATCTCTTCCAGCGAGCGCCCCTTGGTTTCCGGCAGCCAGAATGCGGCCACCAGGAAGAACACGAACGTGCAGCCCGCCCAGAACAGGAACATGCTGGCGTAGCCGTAGTGCCCCACCGTCGGCAGGAAGATGGCGGCAATGGTGGTGGACACGAACTGGTTGATCAGCAGCGCGATGCTCATGCCGTTGGAGCGGATGCGGTTGGGCATCAGTTCGGACAGCGCCAGCCACACGCACACGCCCGGGCCAACCGCGAAGAACGCCACGAATACCAGGATGCAGGCAGCGACGGCCCAGCCATGCGCGGGCGGCGGAATCGGGCCGATACGGGCCTGTTCGATGCGCAGCGGTGCCTGCGCGGCACTGGCCGGGTCGGCGAACGGATTGAGGTGCAACGTGCGGAAGAACGCGCCGATGACGCTGTCCGGTTGCACGGTGCCGGCACGCTCGATGCGCAGCTCACGGTCGGTCAGGTTGTCGCTGCGCAGCGCGCGCACGTTGGTGAAGTCGCCATAGGCGTAGGACACGGTCAGCTGCAGCGGCCGGCCTTCGCGGTCGATGCCACCGGCAAGCCGCTGCCACTGCGCGTCATCCAGTACCAGTTGCAGGCCATCGCCACTCACTGCGGCCTGCAGGTGCGGCTGCACGTCGGCGCGGCCCCGTTCGGCCTGGAAGAACAGCGTTGCTGCGGCCAGCAGGGCCACGCAGATGCCACCGCTGCCCAGCATCAGCAGGAACTTGCGACCCTTGCGGTCGACCAGCAGCAGCGCGGCGACGGTCATCACCGCGTTGAGCAGTTTGATCGCCACGTCGGCGCCATTGGCCACCGAGCCGGACAGGCCTGCCTGGTTGAGAATGTTCACCGCATAGGCCAGCACCGAGTTGATGCCGGTGGCCTGGGTGCAGGCCAGCACCACGCAGGCCAACACGAACGGCACCACGTAGCGGCGGCTGAGCAGCGGGTCACGCTTGCCGCTGCTGCTGCTCGATTCCGGAGCCTGGATCTGCGCCAGGGTGGGCTCGACGTCGGCAGCGGGCAGCACGCGCTGCAGGCTCCGGCGCGCATCATTGATGCGGCCACGACGCACCAGCCAGCGCGGTGATTCGGACAGCCAGAAGATTCCGGCGCAGAACAGCAGGCCCGGTGCCAGGCAGGTCCAGAAGATGGTGCGCCAGGCGTGGTCCTTCACCGTGAACAGCTCCTGCGCCTGCTGCGCGACCGGCAGCGAGCGCACCGACTCTGTGGCAGCGTCCACGGCATGGGCGTGGTACAGGCCGATCAAAGCCGCCAGCACCAGGCCGACGGTCAGCAGCAGCTGGAACATCGCCGCGCCGCGGCCACGTCGTTCCGGGCTGAGCACCTCGGCCAAGTACAGGGGAATGACCACGCCGATCAGGCCGCCGCTGACACCCTGCAGCAGGCGCCCCAGCAGCAGC
Source organism: Stenotrophomonas sp. GW821-FHT02D01 (assembly GCF_059421765.1). Classification (NCBI taxonomy): domain Bacteria; kingdom Pseudomonadati; phylum Pseudomonadota; class Gammaproteobacteria; order Lysobacterales; family Lysobacteraceae; genus Stenotrophomonas; species Stenotrophomonas sp. GW821-FHT02D01. The sequence goes on along the minus strand of NZ_JBWKVP010000004.1, from coordinate 234,958 downwards.
GGGGTGTAACCCGACGCCAGCGCCATGATCGGGATGCTGGCGGTGAACAGCACGCCGGCCAGCAGCATCGCGCCACGGCGGCCGATGAGGTCGGCGATCATGCCGGCGAACAGCGAGGACAGCACGCTGCCCAGCAGCACCGCAGCGACGACGAAGCCGAGCTGCTGGCTGCTGAGCTGCCAGGCGTGGCTGGCGGTGGCTTCAAGATAGGGCAGGGCACCGGCGATGATGCCGATGTCGATGCCGTACAGCAGGCCACCGAGGCCGCCGATGAAGAGCAGGTAACGTACGGGCCAGCGCGGGGCGGTGGAAGCGGGTACGGCAGGTGCAGTGGCTGCGGTCATCGGCTCGTTCCTGGACTAACGGGATGGTGCGTGGCTGATGCAATGCGCTTGCGCGTCTTGTGTGCGGCATCCGGGCCGCATGGCGTGTGTCAGTCCAGATCGATCAATCGACCGCCCACCACCACTTTCTGCAGGCGCAGTTCCGCATCCAGCACCACCAGGTCGGCGCGGGCGTCGGGCGCAATGCGGCCGCGATCGCTCAAGCCCAGGTAATCGGCCGGGAAGGTGGACACGCGCTGCGATGCGTCAGCCAGATCCAGACCCACCTGCACCAGGTTGCGCAGCGCCTGGTCCATGGTCAGCGCGCTGCCGGCCAGCGAGCCGGTGGCCAGGCGCACGCAGCCGCCGCACTTGTGCACGCGCTGCTCGCCCAGCGCGTACTCGCCATCGGGCATGCCGGTGGCGGCCGTCGCGTCGGTTACCGCATACAGGCGCGGAATCGCGCGTGCGGCCAGACGGATCACGCCGGGATGGATGTGCTGCAGGTCGGGAATGATCTCGGCGTACTGCGCATGCGCCAGGGCAGCGGCGGCGATGCCCGGCCGGTAGTGGTCGACGCCGGTCATGCCATTGAACAGATGGGTGAAACCGGAAGCGCCGGCCTGCAACGCGGCCACGCCTTCCTCGTAGGTGCCGGCACTGTGGCCGAGCTGCACGCGGATGCCCAGTGCGGACAGCGCGGGGATCAGCGCGGTGTGCTCGCCGATCTCCGGCGCCAGCGTCATCACCCGGATCGGTGCCAGCGCGTGCAGCTGCCGCACCAGCGCCATCGTCGCCTCGATCGTACGATTGGGCTGTGCGCCCAGCCGCTGCGGGCTGATGAAGGGGCCTTCCAGGTGCACACCGGCGATACAGGCGGCATCGGCATCGGGCGCTGCCATCGTTGCCGCAACGCCCTGCAGCGCGTATTCGATCTCGTCCAGGCCGGCGGTCATGGTGGTCGCCAGCAGCGTGGTGGTACCAAAGCGCGCATGGGTGCGGGCGATGGTGCGGGCCACGTCGCCGCCCTGCATCAGGTCCACGCCGGCGGCGCCATGCACGTGCAGGTCGATGAAGCCGGGCAGGATCACCGGCAGCTGCGGGTCATCGCCGCCACTGTGGTCGTCTACCTGCAGCTGGCGCACGTGTGAATCGAACTGGACCTGGCCGCGACGCCAGCCCAACGGGGTGAGGATGCGGCCGTGCAGGGAGCGGATATCGGTCATGCGGGAGGCTCGGCGATGATCACTTCGATGCCCAGCCGCTGCAGCCCCTCGCGGGTCGCGTCGTCGATGCCGGCGTCGGTGATGATGGCGTGGATCTGATCGAGGCGGGCGATGCGGTGCAGGCTGACGCGTCCGAATTTGGAGGCGTCGGTGAGCACCACGATGCGCCGCGCGCGTTCGACCATGCGGTGGTTGAGGCGGGCTTCGGCTTCGTCGTGGGTGGTCAGGCCGAACTGCAGGTCCAGGCCATCCACGCCCAGGAACAGCGTGTCGAAACTGTAGGAGTTGAGGCTGGCTTCGGCCTGGCTGCCCTGCAGCGACAGCGATTGCTGACGCAGCAGTCCGCCGGTCAGCAGCACGGTGATGCCGGCGGCGTTGGCCAGTTCCCAGGCGATGTTCAGGCCGTTGGTCATCACCGTCACATCGCGGTGTTCGCGCAGATGGCGGGCCAGGGTCATCGTGGTGGAGCCGGAGTCGATGATGATGTTGTCACCGGCCTGCACCAGGCGCGCGGCCGCCGTACCGATGGAGTCTTTCAGCGGCAGGTTCAGCGCATCCTTTTCGTGGATGTCCTGTTCCTGCGGCGGTGTACGCACCAGGGTGGCACCGCCGTGGGTACGCGTGGCCAGCCCCTGCGATTCGAAGTGGGTCAGGTCGGCACGGATGGTCACCGCCGACACGCCGAAGCGCTCGACCAGATCGGCCACCTGCACCGAGCCGTGCTCGATCAGCAGCTGCAGGATCTGTTGCCGGCGGGAGCGGGTGTTGCGCATGGCCATTCTCGGTTTCGCGGGGAAAGGTAGAGATTAGCCGTTCGCAAGATCGGCGGCAGCCGAACTTTCGTTGTGCTTGCGGGTTCCAGCCTGGTTGGCGCTGCAGGCGCGGGCGTATTCGCCCAGGCACAGGCCGATGCGATGCTGCACCAGCGCAGTAGGCGTATTGGCCAGGGTGCCCTCGCGCACGGCGCGGTACTGCTCCGGCAGGTACTGGCTGAGCAGCACCAGCGGCGGCGCGTGCTGTTCCAGGTTGGCGAACAGGGTCTGCACGGCCTGCACCAGCGCCGGCTCGCCCCAGTAGTAGCGGCAGCGGTCGCTGAAGGAATAGCTGCGCAGCAGGCGCAGGGTCGCTTCGTCGCCCTGGTAGTACGACTGCCAGGACTTCGGCTGCGCCACCATCACCTCGTCCAGCACTTGCGGCAGGCGCGAGCACTGCGCGGCCGGCAGCAGCTCGGCTTCGATGGCAGCGAGTGCGAACAGCGCTTCGCGGTAGGCGAAGGTGGCCGCGGGGCCGACCTTGAGGATGGCGAAATGGTCGCGCACCAGCGCATGCAGGCCGCTTTCGCGCTGGTAATCGGTCGAATGCGCTTCGAACACGATGCGCGGCTGCTGTTCGAGGAAGTCGGCCAGCTCGCTGGCGGCGGCCGCGTCGTACTCGTGCACACTGCTGTGGTCGAAGTCCACGCCCGGCTGCACCACCATGGCCAGCACACGCTGCCATGCATCGCGCAGCAGCGGGGTGTCGAAGGCCTGCCGGTGGATGGCCAGGGTCTGCGTAGCGGCGGCCGGGGTGGTCACCTGCAGGCCACCGGCCAGCGAGGCTTCGCCACCGGGAATCGGCACTTCGGTACCGATGACATAGACCGGCGGCGGCAGGCCGTGCTCGGCGGCGGTGCGCTCGGCGATCTCGGCCAGCTCGGCCGAACGTGCAGCAACGATGGCATCGGGCAGCGGCACCGGGTCATCGGCGCAGGACATGCTGCAGTCCAGGTGGATCTTGTGGAAACCAGCGGCGACGTAGGCCTCGATCAGCACGCGCGCATGGGTCATCGCTTCGGCGGCCGGGCGCTTCTGCCAGGCGTTCGGGCCAAGGTGGTCACCGCCGAGGATCAAGCGCTCGCGCGGGAAGCTCTCCTCATCGGCCAGGGTGCCGACGTAGTCGCGGTACTGCGGCGGTGTCATGCCGGTGTAGCCGCCGAACTGGTCGACCTGGTTGGAGGTAGCTTCGATCAGCAGCACGGTATCGTGCGCCAACGCCACGTGCATGGCCGCGCGCAGCACCTGTTCGTTGCTGCAGCAGACGCTGTACAGGCCGACGTTGTGGCCGGCGCGGTGGGAGGCAAGCAGGGTCTGCAACGGGGACATGGTCAAGCTCCGGACATCAGGAAAACGAGGGTTGGCAGGCCAGCAGGGCGGCACCGCGTGCACCACCGGCATCGCCGAAGCGCGGCGGCACGATGGGCGGCACCTGCACGCCGTTGAACAGATGCGCGGCGATGGCCGCCGGCAACAGCTGGTACAGCGGTGCGTACTGGGACAGGCCGCCACCGAGCACGATCACGTGCGGGTCCAGTGCCAGCACCAGTGCGGCCAGGCTGTGGCCGAGCAGGTCGCGATGGATGTCCAGTGCCTGCCGTGCACGCGCATCGCCGGCCTCGGCCAGGGCGACCACCACGCTGGCATCGGCAGCGCTGCCACCGAGGTGGCGCTCGATCATCGCCAGGCCACTGCCGGACACGTAGCGCTCCACGCAGCCTTGCAGGCCACAGGCGCAATCGATGAGCGGCAGGCCATGGCGCTGCAGCAGGTGGCCCGGCACGCTCCAGTGGCCCCATTCGCCGGCCAGGCCGTTGAAGCCGGACAGCAGGCGCCCCTGCAGGCAGAAGCCGCCACCGGCACCGGTGCCGAGGATGGCGCCGAACATGCTGGGGTAGCCATCGGCGGCGCCACCATGCGCCTCGGAGAGCGCAAAACACTGCAGGTCGTTGCCGAAATGCAGCGGACGCTGCAGGCGTGCCTGCAGATCAGCCGCCACGCATTGACCGGTCAGCGCAGGCACATTGGCGCTGAGCTGGCGGCCGTTGCGACGATCACGCACGCCGGGCAGGGCGATGCCGATGGCCGCATCGCTGCGACCCAGCGCAGCATCGGCTTCAGCAACCAATGTCACCACCGCCTGCAGGAAGCCGTCGTAGTCGCCCTGCGGGGTAGCCACGCGGCGACGCCAGGTGACCTGCATCGCCGCATCGCACACCACCAGCTCGATCTTGGTGCCACCGATGTCGATGCCGTAGCAGGCGTTGGCGATCAGCTCAGCCATGGTGGATGGTGACACCCTTGACCACGCGGTTGACGGTGCCGTCCGGGAACGGATTGTCGGGGGTCAGGCCGAGTGCGGCCGAACGCTGCAGCGCGTACAGCTGCGCAAAGCCCAGCCACACCGGCGCCAGCCACGGGTCATCCAGGGCAGGCACGGTGAGGGTGTAGTCATCGTCGGCGCCGATATCCGAATGCGGGCCGATCGACAGTACCTGGCCAGCCACGCCGTCGCGGCGCAGCTCTTCCAGCAGGTCCTGCTCATAGCGGCGTGCCAGCGGCTGCACGCTGCGCAGCACGACCACCAGGGTGCTGCCGTCCAGCGTGGACTTCGGTCCATGGCGGAAGCCGAGCGGGGTGTTGGCCAGCGCCAGCACGCGGCCGGCGGTGAGCTCCAGCACCTTCAGCGCAGCCTCGCGCGCCAGTGCTTCCAGCGGGCCGCTGCCAAGGTAGATGACCCGGTTGAACGGGCGCTGCGCCAGCGCGGCCACCGGCGCGTCCCACTGCGCCTGGCCTTCGCGGGCCAGACCGGCGATCTGCTTCAGGCGCGCGATGCGCGCATCCCACGGCGAACGGTCGAACACGGTCAGCGCGGCCAGCAGCATGCAGGTCAGGCTGCTGGTCATGGCGAAGGCGCGGTCGCAGCTGGCCGACGGCATCAGCAGGGTGCAGGTGTCGGCACGGCCGGCGCCACGGCGGGCCAGCTCGCCCTCGGCATTGCAGGTGATGTCCAGGAAACGCGCATCGTCCACGTCACTGCGCACGCGGTCGACGGCGGCAACGCTTTCGGGGCTGGAGCCGCTGCGGCCGAACGACACCAGCAGGGTCGGACGATCGCGCTGCAGGTACAGCGCAGGATGGGTGAGCAGGCTGGTGGTATGCACCACGCGCACCTCGGCCGGCCACTGCGCGTTGATGGCATCGGCCACCATTTCAGCGATGAAGCCGGAACTGCCGGCGCCGGTGAACAGCACGCGCTGGTTCGGGTCGTTGAGGCTGTCGCCGAGGAAGGCTTGCAGGCGATCGCGGGCACGCGACAGATCCTGTGCAAGGGCTTCCCACAGCGCCGGCTGCTGGGCGATTTCGGTAGCGGTATCGGCTCCGCCGCGGCGCTGCCAGGCGGACACATCGGAAAGCAGGGTGACGTCCATTCGGAGGTTCCAGTTGGGCCAGCGCACCATCTGCGTTTTCTTTCGAAATGTCAAATACCGAAAGTAAAAAGAAAGATATCGCGGTGATGACTTTCCTCGCGCGGCATCACTCTGGAAACGAAAGAAACCGCCGGATGCCGTATCGCACAATGCTTAACAGGCGGCTGCAAGCGGTTACACAAAGTGTTGCGCCGCAACAACTTTCGTTTCATGTAAATATATCTTCCTTTTTCCTTTCAATTTGTTGACATCTTTCGAATCGCTGCCCTAGAGTCGGCCCAACCGCTTTCGAAACGCCCGGTGAACGGGTTGGGAGTCCGTGTGGAAATCTGCGTTCGTCGTTCGCCACTGCTGCTGGCCCTGTTGCCGGCACTGCTGTCGGCGTCCCTGTCGGCCCAGGCCGCACCGGTCGGTAACCTGCGCTCGGTCAGCGCCAGTGCCAGCACCGACGGTGTGAATGGCTGGGACCTGCAGACCGACAACGGCACGCGTATCCGCATTGAACTGCCGGCCACCGACATCATCCGCGTACAGGCCGGCCGCAACGGCAAGCTGACCGGTGCCGGCGACAAGGCCGCGCCGATCGTGCTGCCGCAGCCCAAGGCCAACGTGCAGGCACAGCTGGAAGAAGACGCGCAGGAGATCCGCGTGCGTACCGCTGCACTCGTGCTGCATGTGCAGCGGCAGCCGTTGCGCCTGCGCCTGGAGCGCCTGGACAACGGCCAGGCCACCGCGCTGTGGCAGGAACTGCAACCGCTGGACCTGGACGCCGCGCAGAGCGTGCAGGTGCTGTCCTCGCAGGCCGATGAAGGCTACTACGGCGGTGGCCAGCAGAACGGCCGCTACCAGTTCAAGGGCCGCGAACTGGAAGTCTCGTACTCCGGTGGCTGGGAAGAGGGGGATCGCCCGAGCCCGGCACCGATGCTGCTGAGCAGCCGTGGCTGGGGCATGCTGCGCAATACGTGGAGCGATGGCAGCTACGACCTGCGGCAGAGCGACCAGGCCACCCTGCTGCATCGCGAAGACCGCTTCGATGCGTATTACTTCGTTGGCGCCGATCTGCCGAAGCTGATAGAGCGTTACACCCAGCTGACCGGCCGCCCGAACATGGTCGCGCGCTGGGCGCTGTCCTACGGCGATGCCGATTGCTACAACGACGGCGACAACAGCAAGAAGCCCGGCACCGTGCCCGAGGGCTGGAGCGACGGCCCGACCGGCACCACCCCCGATGTGATCGACAGCGTAGCCAAGCAGTACCGCGCCAATGACATGCCCGGCGGCTGGATCCTGCCCAACGATGGCTATGGCTGCGGCTACAAGCAGTTGCCGGAGACGGTGAAGGGCTTGGCCGGGTACGGTTTCCGCACCGGCCTGTGGACCGAGAACGGCGTCGACAAGATCGCCTGGGAAGTGGGCAAGGCCGGCAGCCGCGTGCAGAAACTGGACGTGGCCTGGACCGGCAAGGGCTACCAGTTCGCGATGGATGCCAACCGCCAGGCGTTCAACGGCATCCTCGACAACTCCGATTCGCGCCCGTTCCTGTGGACGGTGATGGGCTGGGCCGGCATCCAGCGCTATGCCGTGGCCTGGACCGGCGACCAGAGCAGCAGCTGGGACTACATCCGCTGGCATGTGCCGACCCTGGTGGGTTCGGGCCTGTCCGGCATGGCCTACGCCAGCGGCGATGTGGACGCGATCTTCGGCGGCAGCGCCGAGACCTTCACCCGCGACCTGCAGTGGAAGGCGTTCACCCCGGTGCTGATGGGCATGAGCGGCTGGTCGTCGAATGCGCGCAAGCACCCGTGGTGGTACGACGAGCCCTACCGCAGCATCAACCGCGATTACCTGAAGTTGAAGATGCGCCTGACCCCGTACATGTATGGGCTGGTGCATGAGGCCGCACAGACCGGTGCACCGCCGGTGCGTGGCCTGATGTGGGACAACCCGCGCGATCCGCACGCGCAGGATGAAACCTACAAGTACCAGTTCCTGCTCGGCCGCGACCTGCTGGTTGCACCGGTGTACCGCAGCCAGGCCGCCAGCCGTGGTTGGCGCCGCGACATCCACCTGCCCGCCGGCGGCTGGATCGACTACTGGGATGGCCGCCGCGTGCAGGCCGCCGCCGATGGCCGCCAGCTGGACCGCCAAGTGGACCTGGCCACGCTGCCGGTGTTCGTGCGTGCCGGTGCGATCCTGCCGATGTACCCGTCGATGCTGTTCGACGGCGAGAAACCGCTCGATGAAGTGACCTTCGACCTGTACCCGCAGGGTGATTCGCAGTACACGCTGTACGAAGATGACGGCAACACCCGCCGCTACCAGCAGGGCGAATCGAGCACGCAGCGGATCAGTGTGCAGGCGCCGGCACAGGGCAGTGGCCCGGTGCAGGTGCAGATCGATGCGGTGCAGGGCCAGTACAACGGCCAGCTGGCCCAGCGCCGCTATGGCCTGCGCGTGCTCAGCCGGCAGGCGCCGCGTGCGGTGCAGGCCGCTGGCCGCGCGCTGCCGGCGCTGGCCGACGCGACCGCATTCAACAGCGCCAGCGAGGGTTGGTACTTCGATGCCAAGGAGCGTCGCGGCACCCTGCATGTACGCACCGCGGCGCAGGACATCCGCCAGCCGCTGCAGCTGCAGCTGGACTTCGCCGTCGCCGCAGCGGCCGCCGACGATGCCTATCCGGCCGCGCCGGTGCTGGGCCGCGAACTGCCGGCCGACAGCCTGCTGGTGGTCAACCGCCCAGCCGAAGAACCCGGCCATGCGCTGGAAAATGCCTTCGATGATGATCCGGCCACCTGGTTCCGCAGCGTGCGCAACCAGGCCGTGCGTACCGGTGCCCACGAGTGGGTGATCGGTTTCGGCGAGCGCAAGATGATTGATGGCATCGACATCGCGCCGCGCAACGACAAGAACTGGAAGCACGGCCAGGTGCGCGACTACGAGGTATACCTGGGCGACAGCAACGGCGAGTGGGGTGAACCGATTGCCCGCGGCCACCTGCTGCTGAAGGAAGGCACGCAGCGCATCGACTTCCCGGCCCACGCCGGCCGCCTGCTGCGCTTCCGCGTGTTGAGCGTGCAGAACCCCGAAGGTGACGGTGCCTCCAGCACCGATCCGATGGTGACCGCTGCACAGGGCAGTGCGCGTGCCTTCGACGCGCTGCAACCGCGCGACGTCGGCCCGATTGCGCTGTCCACCTTCCACATCCTCGAACACCAGGAACCGGAGCGACCGGCCCGGCAGCGCTATCTCTCCGAGCTGCCGGTGCCGGCCGCGCTGGCCAGCCATGTGCACGCCGACAAGGCGTTCACCGGCGACGCCGGCATGCGCATGAACGGCCTGCAGTTCCGCCGCGGCCTGGGCGTGTCCGCCAACAGCCGCATCGACCTGCGCCTGCAGGGGGGATGGCGCCTGCTGCGTGCCGACCTCGGCATTGACGACGCCTGCCGCACGGCCGGTGGCCTGCAGTTCCAGGTCTGGGGCGACAACCGCTTGCTGTATGACAGCGGCCTGGTGAAGGCACCCGGCGTGGTCAAGCCGGAGCTGGACATCCGTGGCCTTTCCACCCTGAGCCTGCGCACGCTGGGTGCGCAGGGCAGCCAACCCGCCCAGGTCTGTGCCAACTGGGCCAACGCCGTGCTGATCGGCCAGGAGGGCGACTCCGCCAGCATCGTCGCCCCATGACCGCCACGTAACACCGCTCCTCCCCCGCCCATTCCGACTACGGCTTCACCACGACGGTGGGGGCCGTGGCCCGGGAGCGTTTTGCCCGCCGATCCACCATTCGCGCCGCACCCCTGCCAGGAGAGAACCCCGATGTTGCCCGCCCGCCACCACCGCCCCCCCTGTCGTTCGATCGCACCGCTGTCGCTGGCCATCGCCGGCGTGCTGCTGTCGGTCGCCGTTCCTGCCTTCGCCCAGGAGAGCAAGGACAAGGCCACCGACCTGGCCCGCATCGAGGTCACCGGTTCCAACATCCGCCGCACCGACGTTGAAACCGCCTCGCCGGTGCAGGTGATCAGCAAGCAGGACATCCAGAACATGGGTGCGCGCACGCTGCTGCAGGTGCTCGACAACCTGCCGGCCGCCCGGCCAGCGCAGCAGGATTCGCGCTCGCTGTTCACCGGCTCCGACGGCGCTTCGCAGGCCAACCTGCGCGGCCTCGGCGCACAGGGCACGCTGGTGCTGTTGAATGGCCGTCGCCTGTCGTACTACGGTGCGCCGGCGGGCTTCCAGACCCAGTTCGTCAACATCGATGCGATTCCCGCCGCCGCCATCGAACGCATGGAAGTGCTGACCGACGGCGCCTCGGCCGTGTACGGCACCGATGCGGTGGCCGGCGTGATCAACGTGATCACCAAGCGCAACTTCCAGGGCGCGGAGATCAGTTTCACCAACGACACCTCCTCGCGCATCGATTCCTACGGCGAGCGCCAGGCCAGCATCACCGCCGGCTTCGGTGACCTCACCGAGAACCGCTTCAACATCTACGGCGCGGTGAACATGTACCGCCGCGACGCGATTCCGCTGGCCGACTTCTACGACAAGCGCCCGGACCAGTACTACGTCAACAACCCCAACTACCTGAACAACCTGCGCCTGGGCGTGGGCAGCAAGCCGGGTGAGTTCAACCCGGGCAGCTATTTCGCGTTCGATCCGGTGACCGGCCGCCGCGTGCAGGAAGCCGCGCCCGGCTGCAAGAACGTGCTGACCAGTGAAGCGGCCGGCCCCCGTTGCGTCTGGGAAACCTGGATGAACAACGAGATCGACGCCGGCGCCAAATCCGAGCGCAACACCGCCTACCTCAACGGCACCTTCCTGGTGGGCGACAGCACCGAGATCTTCGCCGAGGCCACGTATACCGATATCGACCTGCGTGCCAACGGCGGTACCCCGCGCAGCTACGGCACCACCACCGGCAACCCGACCAGCTGGTTCTCGCGCGATACCGGCAACAATGTCAACCAGTTCCTGTATCCGTTCCTGGGCCCGAACAACGAGTACAACCACGCCAGCCCCGAGCTGAAGGCCATGATGGGTGGCGTTGTCGGCCTGCAGTACCTGCTGCAGGATGCCGGCGCCAACTACTTCGGCCAGCGCAACACCGACAAGAGCTACCGCGTGCTGACCGGCGCGCGTGGCAACGTCGGTGACTGGAACTGGGAAACCGCGTTCGCCACCGCCGGCACGCACTCGACCACCTACCAGACGATCAACGTCAACGTGAAGGGCTTCGAGAAGGCCTTCGGTCCTTACAGCATCGACCCGGGCACGGGCCGCGTGATCATCTCCGATCATCCGGCGTACAAGTTCGGCGAGATCAGCGAGGCCAACGCCGCACTGATCCGCGGCGCCTTCCCGACCTTCGACATCCAGTCGTGGACGCGCCTGCATACCCTGGACGGCAAGATCGAAGGCCCGCTGTTCCAGCTGCCGGCCGGTGACATGCGCGCCGCGTTCGGTTTCAACGCCAGCCGCGAGACCTTCTACACCCCCGGCAACGCCGACGCGGCCGCCGGCCTGATCACCCAGCAGGGTGGCTCGTGGTTCGATGGCGCGCGCAACACCTATGCGCTGTTTGCTGAAACGGTGGCGCCGATTACCGAGAAGCTGGAGCTGGACGCGGCCGTGCGCGTGGACAAGTACCCGAACTTCAGCGCCAACGTCGCGCCGAAGATCGGCTTCAAGTACCAGGCGTTCGACCAGCTGATGCTGCGCGGTACCTATTCCACCGGCTTCCGCGCCCCCAGCCTGGCCGAGTCCGGCAACGGCGGCGTGTACGCGCAGCTGGGCGGCTACCGTGATGAACTTCGCTGCGCCGAGACCAACGCCATCGCCAACCTGCTGCTGAAATCGCAGCGCGGCGGTGATGTCGACCTGGGCAAGAGCCTGCTCAACGTGGACTGCAGCCGTACCGTGGCCCGCATGACCCAGCCGAACCAGAACCTGAAGCCGGAGAAGGCGAAGATCGCCACGCTGGGCTTCGTCTACGAGCCGGCCAGCTGGCTGTCGGTGTCGGCCGACTATTGGTTCATCTACCGCGACAACGAAATCGTTGCTCCGGACTACCGCCGCGCTGAAGACATCATCTCCTCGTCGCGCTCGCCGATCACCGACAGCGACCGCGCCAACCTGGCGCAGCTGGCGGCGATGTGCGCCGACCCGGCAAGCGGTGTGAGCTGCCCGGGAACGCTGCCGGGCTACTCGGCCGGCAACGTGGCCAGCGTGGTGGGCCAGTACAAGAACCGCGGCAAGACCCTGATCGATGGCTTCGACATCGATGCGCGCAGCCGCTTCTCGCTGGGTGAGTGGGGCGGGCTGAACATCGGCCTGGCAGCCACCATCGCCAACCGCAACCGCTTCTACATGGATGAACAGAACGGCTGGTACTACGGCGACGTGGTGGGCTATTACAACAACCCGCGCCTGCGTGCGACGCTCAATGCCGACTGGACCTACAAGCAGGTCACCACCAGCATGTTCGTCAACTACGTGGGCGGCACCAAGTGGGCCACCGACCAGATCGACGAAGAAAGCAACAACAAGGAAACCTGCACCGGCGGTTACCTGGCCCTGGAAAAGAGCAAGTGCGATGGTGCACCGTCGTGGTGGACCGCCAACATGAGCGTCACCTGGCGCCCGGATGACGCGTGGAACCTGAGCTTCACCGTCAAGAACCTGTTCAACCGCCTGCCGTTCTACGATCCCAACAGCTTCCTGGGTGACTCCAGTGACTACGCCACCATCTTCGGTCGTGGTTACAGTGTGACCATCGGCTACCGGTTCAAGTAATTCCGTTTGCGTGACCAGGCGCGCCGGCCCAGGCTGGCGCGCCTTCAAGAGGAGAGTGTTTGCCATGAAGCGTAGGGAATTCATCGCGGCCAGCGCCGCTGTCGCCGCCAGCAGCCTGCTGCCGCAGACCCCGGCATGGGCACGTGGCCGCAAGGTACGCCTGGCCGTGATCGGTACCGGCATGCGTGGCCTGGTGCTGCTGAAGGAACTGGTGCGCCGCGACGACGTGGAGGTCGTTGCCCTGTGTGATATCGAGCCGATCATGCTCGGCCGCGCCGTGGAGATGGTCAGCAAGGCTGGCAAGCCCGCGCCGAAGACCTACGGCCAGGACCGCGACATCAACGCGTGGAAGCGCCTGCTGGAGCAGAAGGGCATCGATGGCGTGATCATCGCCACGCCGTGGGAGTACCACGCACCGATGGCGATTGCCGCGATGCAGGCCGGCGTGGCCGTGGGCTGCGAAGTGGTGGCCGGCATCACCCTGCAGGATCACTGGGACGTGCTGAAGACCCAGCTGAGCACCGGCACCCCGTACATGCTGCTGGAGAACGTCTGTTACCGCCGTGACGTGATGGCGGCCCTGCAGATGGTGCGGCAGGGTCTGTTCGGCGAACTGGTGCACCTGCAGGCCGGTTACCAGCACGACCTGCGCGGGGTGAAGTTCAACTCCGGCGACCCGAACCAGCCCTACGACAGCGGCGTGGAATTCGGCCCCAAGGGCTGGAGCGAAGCACGCTGGCGCACCGAACACTCGGTGGAGCGCAATGGTGAGCTCTACCCCAGCCACGGCATCGGCCCGTGCGCGATGTATACCGGCATCAACCGCGGCAACCGTTTCACCCACATCAACGCATTCGCCACCAAGGCGCGTGGCCTGCACGAATACACCGTAGCCAAGAGCGGCGGCACCACCCATCCGAGCACCAGGGTGAAGTTCAAGCTCGGCGACATCGTCACCACCACGCTGGCCTGCGAGAACGGCGAGACCATCCTGCTGCAGCACGACACCTCGCTGCCGCGACCGTATTCGATGGGCTTCCGCGTGCAGGGCACCAAGGGCCTGTGGATGGACGTGAACCATTCGATCCACATCGAAGGCCGCAGCCCGCCGCACCAGTGGGAAGAGTTCAAGAAGTACCAGGACCAGTACGAACATCCGCTGTGGAAGCAGAATGCCGACACCGCTGCCAGCGCCGGCCATGGCGGCATGGACTGGTTCGTGATCCATGCGTTCGTGGAAGCACTGAAGGCCAAGGCGCCGATGCCGATCGACATCTACGACGCAGTGACGTGGAGCGCGATTACCCCGTTGAGCGAGCAGTCGATCGTCAACAGTTTCCAGACGCTGGAGTTCCCGGATTTCACTGCGGGGTTGTGGCAGAAGCGCAAGCCGATTTTTGCGTTTGACGGGAAGTATTGACCTGCAATGTATGAAGCCGAGCGGCGTTCGGCTGCTTTAGCTGCCAGCAACGCCGGGCCATGCCCGGCGTTGCTTTCGGCCTTTTGCATGGGGCTTTTGGAGTCGGCTCCGCAACGTCATAATTGTTGGCGAGTGTTCAATAAACCGCCTCATTGCATAACTAATTTCGTGCAGCCATTGGTGAAGTAGATCAATAGCTCATGCTGAAATTCTCTGTCGTCGACTTGATCCCTGACGGCGTACTCTTGAGCGCGCCCACATAGAGGAAGAAGCCTGGCGCAAGGTTGGATCGCTGGAAGGGAATCCAAACCGAATCCAAACCACCGCCCGCGCCTCCAGGGTAGATCCAGCCTGGTGCAAAGCGTTGGGTCTGAACTTGCCAGTTCGAGTCGTACCACGTGATCTGGAACTCAGTGCCGGAAGAAATTCCATGCCCATTCACCACGAGGCCAGTGGTGGGCGAGTCCCAGAAGAAGGCGTCCGTCACCACCGGCCTATCGTGATCGGCTGCAATGGCTTCGGAAAGTGGTAGGCCGAAACGCTCGCTGCAAGTGAACAGGGGGTCGTACATGAATGAGATAACCCTGTCTGCACGGCTGGTCACGAATGTCAGCGCTCGATCCATACGTTCTTTGGTTGTTCGAGACAATGATACGAAACTGCATCCGGTGTAGTTCGGACTATCAGTGTCTTCTTCAAATGCCTCCAGATTTGCCCACAGATCAACCCTCCTTCCTCCTTGATTGAATTCTGATTTCGCAACGTTCAAGGCGCTGAAAACATCCCGTATTGAGCCTGTGTACTGACTAGAAAATGTTCTATTGGCGTCAACTCGGGGATAGTCGCCGAGAGCTGGGTCGACCGCACCAATGAACTGTGTTTCCTGCCCCGGCCAGTAGTAGGCTGCATTTCCTGTGCCCCGACCATCCTGAGGCGCAATGATGTCCACGCCAGCGTTAGCCAATCGCCTGAAGCCGTTGACGGTCTGCGCGATGGTCTGTGTATTTCCACCGCCATCTCTGAGTAGGAAGAGATAGGGCGATACAACATACTTTCCATTCGGGTTCAGGCTGCGAAAAGCGCTGGCATCCAGACCGTACTCGTTGTCGGATGCCGTGTAGGTGGTGCCAAGTAGCGCTTCGTATGTCTGATATGCGCCACGAAAGCTACGGTGCCCAGCATGTCGTGCTCGCCAATCGGAATAAACTCGCCGTGCCCAGTCTCGATGTGAGGAGAGCATATCTGCATCGATCATCCATTCCTGCCCGGTCATGATCGGGAATGCGGGTGCACCGAGGTAAACCTCCATGTCGAGGTGATCCGCGACGGTGAGCATTGCAGTAGTACTCTCAACCGCATTCGTATCATATTGAACGAACAGAACGTCGAAGGTTCCACTTGAGTAGTCGCAAGATGCCTGGCCATCGTGCGGCAATACAATGCGCCAGAAGACCCTTGGCGTGCCATCCACTACGGTTTCAATTCTTCGGTCCAAGCCGCTGGGGCAAGCAATCGCGGGGCCATAATGCTCATCGAATTCATAGCTCAGCCAGTTCCGGATACGAGCGCTGCCGATCTCCTGCATGGCCTGTTGCACGCAGGAAGCTCCAGTTGACGTTCGGCAGCCAATTGCGACAGTGGCGGGATCTGCGTGACGTTTCAGGTGCGGCGCGAAGTTCAGTACAGTTGTGCCGCCGATTCGGTGGAAATCCTGAAGCGTGGTCTGCCAGGAACAGGCCGAGCGTTGGTACATCCATGTGCCGCGTATTGGGTAGTCCGCGGTCACAGCAGTATCGTACGGAGTGCCGCAGTAGCCGATCGTCTCTGACGCCTTGGATTCAGGAGAGAAAATCGTGATTGCAGGCATCGAAATCAGCACTAGCAAAAGTCTGAAGTTCATAAGTTCCCTTTTTTAAATTACTTCCGCGATTTTCTCGCCTCAGAACATGTGCCGAAGCGTCAGTCTTCAATGCAGTGAGCGTGGTTCGTGGGAAGTGTAAGGAATGAAGCGGTGTCAATGCTTGTGTTCTCGCCGGTTTCATCCTCTCAGATTCCGACCCTCTGTACCGCACCGCACTCCGATCCTGTGCGATGAGTGCAGGCGATGCCCGATGGCGAACTGCATAGCGAGCTGCATTAGCCTGCTGGGCAGGCACTGCGGAGCAGGCGCACCAAGCATGGCAGAAGATATGCAGTTTTCCGGAGCGGCGCTGTGTGGCGCCCACAGCATCGAGTTCTGGACGTCCGATGATTCCAATGTGTGCTGCGATGATAAAACACTGGTGCGCGTCGAACCGACACGATGGCGAGCGTTGCTTGGGTTTTTCGCGCGACGACGCGCGCATCCATTTCGTGGAAAAGAAGCTGCCGCGAGTTGATGCTTGCTCACGGCACCACCTGCAAGGGCATTGGCCGAGAGACAGGACTCAGTTGTTCAACATGTAACTGGTCGAGACTGCCCCGACGGGCGCTGCGCAGGCACCTTTGACTCGGGCGCTCTGGGTGATGGCTGACGTCAGGGGGGGGCGAAGGCGCGCTTGATCGGGCCGCTAGATGCAGAGAACCCCGGATCGCCCCGGGGTTCGCACTTCTTGGCATCAGCCAAGCGTTCAAATTGGCGCGCCCGGAGGGATTCGAACCCCCGACCAATGGCTTCGGAAGCCACTACTCTATCCGGCTGAGCTACGAGCGCGTGGTGGAACCGCCGCGCCGTCGGCCAGGGCCGGGGCGGGCATCGCAACGCAATGAGGCGGTGCGGGATGGGCATTCTATCCAGTTTCGCCGCACAAATCTCCCCCCGCCGGCAAAGTCGGTCCGAAGGCACAGGAGTATCCTAGTGTCATGGCTGATACCCCCCTTTCCGCGCCGCATCCGGCGCCGACGCCGCGTTGGCGGCATTACTGGTCCCTGATGCGCGCCGATCGCCCGATCGGCACGCTGCTGCTGCTGTGGCCCACCTGGTGGGCGTTGTGGCTGGCCGCTGGCGGCCTGCCGCCGCTGTGGACCCTGTTCGTGTTCACCGCTGGCGTCTGGCTGACCCGCTCGGCCGGTTGCGTCATCAACGACTACGCCGACCGCTGGCTCGACCCGCACGTGGAGCGCACCAAGGCGCGACCGCTGGCGACCGGCGCAATCAGCGGCCGGGCGGCGCTGGTGCTGTTCGCGGTGCTGATGCTGGTGGCCTTCGGCCTGGTGCTGACCCTGAACGGCCTGACCATCGCGCTGAGCTTCATCGGCGTGTTCCTGGCGGCCAGCTATCCCTACCTGAAGCGCTACACCCATCTGCCGCAGGTCTACCTGGGCATGTCGTTCGGCTGGGGCATCCCGATGGCCTTCGCCGCCGTGCAGGGCGAGGTGCCGATGCTGGGCTGGCTGCTGTATGCCGGCAACATCCTGTGGTCCACCGCCTACGACACCTGGTACGCCATGGTCGACCGCGAAGACGACCTGAAGATGGGTTCGCACTCCACTGCGATCCTGTTCGGCGATCTGGACCTGGTCATCCAGGGCGTGCTGTACGCGCTGTTCCTGGCCACGATGGCGCTGGTGGGCGTGCGCGGCGGGCTGGGTGGGTACTACCTGGCCGGCGTAGCGGTGGCCACGCTGCTGGTGGTGTACGAGTTCTGGATCTGCCGCAACCGCGAGCGTGGGCCGTGCTTCAAGGCCTTCCTGCACAACAACTGGGTGGGTGCCGCGCTGTTTGCCGGTATCGCCGTGGATCTGGCGCTGCGTTGAGAAGGCCGCCGGGCATGGCCCGGCGCTACCCCGCGCCCATGTGCACGGGTCAGAATCCTCGGCCGAGCTGGTAGCGCCGGGCCATGCCCGGCGGGCGGCCACCTACGACCAATAGGTGGCTGACAGCCCGCATCCCACCGCCCAGAATCAGGCCATCGAACCTGGGAGGGTAGGTGATGGCCTCGACGGCAGCAGTACAGGACGGCTGGATGGCGCGCGCCGCGCTGCGCTCGGCCGCCTGGGCGGAAAAGTGGTTCCCCGATGCGTATGTATTCGCGGTGCTCGGCGTGGTCATCGTCGCGTTGGCGGCGATGGGCTTCGGCGCCACCCCGCGGGCCACCGCCAGCGCCTTCGGCGACGGCTTCTGGAGCCTGATTCCCTTCACCATGCAGATGGCCTTCGTGGTCATCGGTGGTTATGCGGTAGCCACTGCACCGGTGGTCGCGCGCTTCATCGACTACCTGGCCCGGGTGCCACGCACCGGTCGTGGTGCCGTGGTGTACGTCGGCCTGGTCAGCATGCTGGCCTCGCTGCTCAGCTGGGGCTTCTCGCTGGTGTTCGGCGGCCTGCTGGTGCGCGCGCTGGCCCGCCGCACCGACCTGCGCATGGACTATCGGGCTGCCGGTGCCTCGGCCTACCTGGGCCTGGGCGCGGTGTGGGCGATGGGCCTGAGTTCGTCGGCGGCACAGCTGCAGGCCAACCCGGCCAGCATGCCGCCGGGGCTGGTGGAGATCACCGGCGTGCTGCCGTTCACCGAAACCATCTTCCTGTGGCAGTCGATCGCGCTGACCTCGGTGTTGATCGTGGTCTCGCTGCTGATCGCCTGGCTGACCGCGCCGGCTGCCGGCAGTGCGCGTACCGCCGAAGATTTCCCCGGCGCGGCGCAGGCCGAACCGGAGCCGCTGCAGCGCCGCACCCGTCCGGGCGAGTGGCTGGAGTACAGCCCGTTGTTGACCGTGCTGCTTTCGCTGCTGGCCTTCGGCTGGCTGTTCAACGAGTTCGCCAACAAGCCATTGGTCAGCGCGATCGCCAACCTCAACACCTACAACTTCATGTTCATCTCGCTGGGCCTGCTGCTGCACTGGCGCCCGCGCAGCTTCCTCAACGCGGTGGCCAAGGCGGTACCGAGCACCACCGGTGTGCTGATCCAGTTCCCGCTGTACGGCGGCATCGCGATGATGCTCACCCACGCTGCCGGTGGCGACGGTGAGACGCTGGCGCACCGTCTGTCGAGCCTGTTCGTGCACGTGGCCAGCACCGATACGTTCGCGCTGGTGATGGGTGTGTACTCGGCGGTGCTGGGCTTCTTCGTACCGTCCGGTGGCGGTAAGTGGATCATCGAAGCGCCCTACGTGATGCAGGCCGCGAACGAGCTGAAGGCGCACCTGGGCTGGGCGGTGCAGGTCTACAACGCGGCCGAAGCGCTGCCGAACCTGATCAATCCGTTCTGGATGCTGCCACTGCTGGGCGTGCTCGGCCTGAAGGCCCGCGACATCGTCGGCTTCACGTTCATCCAGCTGCTGGTGCACATCCCGCTGGTGCTGGGGTTGCTGTGGCTGCTGGGCATGACCCTGGCCTACGTGCCGCCGGTGATGCCTTGATGCACCGGGGTCGGATCCCTTCCGCAGGAGGGGACCCGACCCGTTGCCCTTCAGCCCGGCGCCAGTTTTTCGATCTCCGCCTTGCGCAGCAGGAAGCGCTGCAGCTTGCCGCTGGGCGTCTTCGGTAGTTCCGTCACGAACGCCACCTGGCGCGGGTACGCATGGGCGGACAGCCGGCGTCGAACATGCTGCTGCAGTTCCTGCGCCAGCGTGTCGCTGCCGCTGAACCCAGCGCGCAGGATCACGAACGCTTTGACGATCTCGGTGCGCTCTGGATCGGGTACGCCGATCACCGCCGTTTCCGCCACCGCAGGGTGTTCCATCAGCACGCTCTCCACATCGAATGGACCGATGCGATAGCCCGACGAGGTGATCAGGTCGTCCGAGCGGCCGATGAAACTGATCGAGCCGTCGTCCTCGCATTCCACCGAATCACCGGTGAGGTAGTAGCGATCGCCCAGCGCCGGTGTGTCGGCACCGTAGTAGCCGGTGAACCACATGATCGGCGACTGCTGCAGGTCCACGGCAAGGATGCCGGGCGTGCGCGGTGGCAGTTCGTTGCCGGCATCATCCAGTACCGCCACGCGGTAACCGGGCATCGCAAAGCCCGATTATCCCGGCCGCACGGCGTGGTCCAGTGCGTGGTGGTTGTTGACCACCATGCCGGTCTCGGTCTGGCCGTAGTGGTCGAGCACCGTGGTGCCCAGATGGGCGGCGAACCAACGGGCGATCTCCGGGTTCAGCGGTTCGCCGGCGCTGCTCACCACCCGCAGCTTGCCGTTGATGGCCGCACTGGCCTCGGGCCCGGCGGCGATGATCTGCCGGTACGCTGTGGGCGAGCCGGCAAGATTGGTGACACCCAGCCGCGCGACGATGTCGTTCAGCCCCTGCACGCTGAAACCGGCTTCGCTGAAGGTGGTGGCCTGGCCCAGCAGCAGCGGGCCGATCACGGCGTAATACAGCCCATAGGCCCAGCCGGGATCGGCGATGTTCCAGAACACGTCCTCTGGGCGCAGGTCCACGGCCAACTGCATGTAACTGGCAAAGGCCAGCAATGCGCGTAGCGGCACCGGCACGCCCTTGGGGCTGCCGGTGGTGCCGGAGGTGGACAGCAGTGCCATCAGCGCATCGCCGCGCAGCATCACCGGCGCGAAGTCGGGTGTGGCACCGGCGGTGCGTGCAGTCCAGTCGATGTCGCCGGCACGTAGTGTCTGCTCCGGTGCCAGGAGGGTGGCGACCGGCGGGCAGCCATCGACCTCGTCCAGCTTGCTGCGGTTCGTGCTGTCGGTCACCACCAGTGCGGTGCGCCCGGTTTTCAACCGTGTCTCGATGGCCTTGGGGCCGAACGCAGTGAACAGCGGCTGGTAGATCGCGCCCACCCGCCAGGTGCCGAGGATGGTCGCCAGCAGGTCCGGTGTACGCGGCAGCAGGCCGGCCACCACATCGCCCTTGCCGATGCCCTGCGCGGCCAGCACCTGGGCAACACGCGCAGAGGCATCGCGCAGGTCCTCGAAGGTGTACCGATGCAGGGCACCGTGGGCGTCCACCCAGCGCAGCGCCAGCGCATTGCGGCCGCAGTGGCGGTCGCAGCACTCCACGCAGGCGTTGATGCCGGTCTGCAGGTCACCGTGCAACTGTCGCTGTCCGCGCTCGATGCTGAAATCGGCCAGTGCCTGTTCGTAGGTGGGGCGTGCTGCAGTGTCGCGGGCCATGCGCATCTCCGGGGTGACGTCATTCCGACGATAGGCGGCGGCCCTGCATGCTGCAAATGGGACCATGGGCGTAGGCCGCCGCTGCGCGCGCCGCGGCGGGCAAGAACGCTGAATGCGTTCGTTTCCGACTGCAGCATGACGACATGCCAAACCCGCATGAATCCTTCAGTCGCTTGTGCCGCAAGGGCTGGCGCCGGTTCATTCACGCACGTACACATGGGTGTAGCCCGCTCACAACGCATGGTTAACCAATCGCTGCCGACGATGGCCCCGTCCACCGCATTCCGCGCGTGGCATTTGGAGATCGGACATGGCACAGCAGAACCAGAACCCGAACCAGAAGCAGCAGGGCCAGCAGAACCAGCAGGATCAGCAGCAGGGGCGCGGCCGCGACCAGCAGCAGCAACAGCAGCAGGAACAGCAGAAGCGCAACCAGAACCAGCAGCAGGGCGGGCAGGACGAGGAAGAGTGATCCTGGCAGCCGCCATCCATCACCGACGAAGCCCCGCCCCGCGCGGGGCTTCGCTTATTCCAGCACGCCGATCCGCTGCAGCACCGGTGCTGCAGCCATGTCGTTGGGGTTGGTACCGGGCAGGCCCTGCGGCACCTCCATGCCCATGCCGCGATACAGATCAACCCAGTGCCGGGAGATCTCACCGGTCTGCGGGTTGCGGAAGTTCATCGGCTGCAGTGCGAACAGATGGTGCGCACGGAACGCGCGCTCGATGAAATCCGAGCAGTAGTAACTGTCGTCGTTCAGCACGTAGGCGTTGTTGTACGGTTTGCCCAGCATCGTGCGCGCGGTGGCCACGGCAGCGGCGATGGCATTGTCCGGCGGCGCACGCAGGCGATAGACCACGATCTGCCGCTGCTTGCCTCGCGCGTCCTCGCGGAACTGTTCCAGCGTCTGCCGGCGCGAGCCCTTCTCATCGGCGTGCAGCACCTCCCAGCCCTGCGGTGCCGAGGCCACCAGCGCGACATGGTCGAAGCTCGTCGCGCCTTGTTTTCCGGTCGCATCGTCGATGGCCGCGCTCAGGCCGCCATGGCCGGCGGTGACGAACAGCAGGTCGCCGTCGCGGACGTCGACGCCCATCGCCATGGCTGGCCACAGGGCAGGCAGCAGCAAGCCGATCAGGAGCAGGAGGCGGCGCATGGGCATCTCGGACAGGCAGAAGACCGCGATTGTAGGCGGCAGGGTAGGATGGCGCGACCGAACCGGAATCAGGACGATCCCATGAAGCCCCGCCGTTCCCTTGTGCTGCTGGCACCTGCCCTTGGCCTTGTGCTGTCCGCCTGCACGCCCGCGCCGCAGCCCGCGCCCGCTGAAGCCCAGGCTCCTGCAGAGGCACCTGCCAGCACAGCGACGACGGTGGAGCCGGCGCCCGCGCCCGCTGTGGCGACCGCAGCGTGCCCCCATCCCGGGTTCGATACCTTCCTGAAGCACTTCGGCAACGAGATCACCCTGCAGGAAAAGGCCACGGCCGATCCGCTGCTGGACAGCTACGTTGACGCTGGCGCCGAGCCTGAGCCGCGCACAGTGCAACGCCCAGTGGCATTGGCCGATGTCGAATGGCCGGTGATGCCTGATCCGGCCGGGTTGGCCGGGCAGGGCCGGCAGATGCAGGTGACGGCCGTGGCTGACGGGCAGATGCAGGTGCAGATCCGTACACCGGACAGCAGCGACCAGCAGACCTATACCTTCGCGCAGAGGCCGTGCTGGACGCTGGTCAAGCGCGAAGACGAGTCGATCTGAGGCCCGATCGGGACAGGCGCGGGCCGTCGGTGGCTGCTAGGCTCCAAGCACGTTCAAGGCACGGAGACGCCGATGCAGGCCCGCAGGATGCGCACCACCACTGTTACCCTGGTCATCGCCACGCTGTGGGCGATGACCGCGTCGCTCGGCGCCCACGCGCAATCGCTGCACGCTGACGATCGAGCCTACTTTCCCAGCGCCGCCGCCGAACAGACGGCACGCATTGCTCTGGGCGAGCGCGTTGAGGTGTTGCAGGGCGCCACGGCGAGCGAGCCGGCCACGCGCTTCCGCCAGGCCGAAGCGCTGCAGGCACAGTGCCTGCGCCACCATGCGTATCTGCATCTGCAGGCTGCCCGCAACGCACGCGATCGTCGCCCGGCGCAGGCGCTGGACCAGGTGATGGGTCTGTGCAGCCGTATCGCCCGCGCGGGCAGGGCCGCCCTGCGTGAGGCACCGGCGGATGCACCCTGGTTGGCGTCCTACCGGTTCCTGCGCGACCGTGCGCTGCAGGAAGGTGCGGCGCCGGCCAATGCGCAGCTGGATGATGCCGTGGATACGCTGGCCGACCCGGCGCTGGATGCCTTCGCGCGCCTGCATCGGCAGATCTTCCACAGCGCCGCATTTCCGCGCGTCGAGGGGGCTGGCCGCAGCTGGGATACCGGCGCCGACAAGCAGGCGCTGGCCCAGCACTCCGACCGTACGCTGCGTGAGGCCGGCTGGAAGGGATACTGGCAGGGCCTGCAGTCGCGCCGCGAACCGATGGCTTCGGTGCTGCTGGGCCTGGTGCAGGTGAATGACGCCGCCGCGCGCCTGCAGGGAGACGGCTCGGCCACCGCACGTGGCTACCGCCGCATGGGCATGGATACGGCAACCGTCGACGCGACGCTGGCGGCAATCGAGCGCCACGCGGCAGACCGTCGCGCCTACCAGGACATGCTGTTGCAGCATGCCGGGCGCAGCGGCATCACGTCGCCGCAGGTCTGGGATACCACCGTGCCGGATGCCGGCTATACGCCACCGGTGCTGACGCTTGAGCAGCTGCGCGATACCGCCGCCGATGCCATGCAGCACCTGGGGCCGGAGTATGTCGCCGAGCTGCGCGCGCTGCTGGACCCTGCGCACAAGCGCATGGACCTGGCCACCGTGCTGGGCAGTCGCAGCCACGACGCGTTCCAGGTGGTTGCTCCGGACATGCCGTCGCTGTTGTTCGTGGGGCTGCGCAGCGGGGATCTGGAGAGCGACGTGGAGATCGCCCATGAAGCCGGGCACGCCGTGCACGGGCAATGGATGCAACGTGGCCATGCCTCGCCGTTGCAGCGCAATGGCAGTGCGTGGCTGACCGAAGCCTTTGCCATCTACAACGA
The DNA here is from genome assembly GCF_059421765.1 of Stenotrophomonas sp. GW821-FHT02D01. Classification (NCBI taxonomy): domain Bacteria; kingdom Pseudomonadati; phylum Pseudomonadota; class Gammaproteobacteria; order Lysobacterales; family Lysobacteraceae; genus Stenotrophomonas; species Stenotrophomonas sp. GW821-FHT02D01. The sequence goes on along the minus strand of NZ_JBWKVP010000004.1, from coordinate 210,792 downwards.
ACTGCGTTTCCGTGACCAGCTGTACCAGCAGGCACAGGATCCTCGCGCCAAGGCGTACTACCTGAAATCGCTGCTGGATGACATGGTGATGCAGCTGTTCACCTCCTCCGAGGAAGCGCAGCTGGAGCAGTCGATCTACCAGGGCGTGGCTGGCAACACCCTGGGCACCGCCGACGATCTGGATGCGCTCACCGGCCAGGTGCTGGCGCGCTATGGCCAGCAGCCGCAACGCTACCCGCAGCTGCGCAGCAACTGGATCAGCAAGCGCCTGATGTACGAGGACCCGCAGTACCTGGTCAACTATCTCTACGCCGGCCTGCTGGCGATGCAGCTGTATGTGCAGGACCAGCAGGACCCGGAGGGTTTCCGCCAGCGCTATCTGACCGTGCTGGGCGAGGGCTTTGATCGCGCACCGCAGGAACAGGTGGCGCAGTTGCTGGGACATGCACCGGACTGGCCGGCACTGGTCGACGCGGACCTGCAGGTGTTCGCGCAGAACGCTGCCCGGCTGCAGGCGTTGTATGCGCAGATCGAGGCAGGGCAGGGCACATGAGCCGGGTGCCGCAGGCGCGCTTTGCCAGGCCGTGGGCGTGGCTTGTGCTGCTGCTCTGCCTGTTGCCGTTGCTGTCGCTGGCGGCAGCCCCGATTCCTGCACTGGACGATCCGGTAGTGGACACCGCCAATGCGCTGTCCGCCAGCACCCGCGCCGCGCTGCGCGAGCAGGCATTGCAGCTGCAGGCACGCAAGGGCGCGCAACTGCAGGTGCTGGTGGTGCCCAGCGTTGGCGAGGAAGGCATCGAAGCCTATGCGCAGCGTGTCTTCGACCAATGGCAGCTGGGCCGCGCTGGCGTCGATGATGGCGTGTTGCTGCTGGTGGCGGTGCAGGATCGGCGCGTACGCATCCAGACCGGGTATGGCCTGGAAGGCACTATTCCTGATGCGTATGCCGCGCGCATCATCGACAAGGCGATCGTGCCGCGGCTGCGCGAGGGAGACCTGGACCAGGGCGTGCTGGACGGCACCAACGTGCTGGTGGCGCTGGTCGACGGCGAGCAACTGCCGCCCTGGGAAGATTCCTTGGCACGCAACGTGTTGCCGCCGGATTGGCGCACGGGGGATTCAGTCGTCGCGCTGACGTTGCTGGCGGGCTTCCTGGCCGGTCTGTGGCGATCGCCCCCGCGTCTGCTGGCGACCAGGATCGAAGCTGATTTCACCGGTAATCGCCGCGAGCGGCGGCGCAAGGCACTGGCAGCCAATGCGGCGATGCCCAGGTCAACGTGGCCGACATTGCCTGCCTGGGGCAGGCCGCTGCTGGTGACGGCCGTGATCGCCGGGGGAGGGCTTTCTGCGTCGCTGCTGCTGCCGCGCCATGTGCTGCCGGCGTTGTTCTTCGTGCTGCTGCCCGCCGTCCCGGTGGCAACCCTGCTGGGCTGGTGCTGGCGTCGCAGCGGCGGCGTTCGCATCGTGCTGTACGGCATGCTGGCCGTCAGCACCGGCTTCTTCGCGGTGATGCTGGTGCGCGGCCAGTTGCCGCCCAGCCTTGCGCTGCACACGCTGCTGAACCTGGCAGTCGGCATCGCCGCCATGCTGGTGTTCTTCCTGGTGCAGGCCGGTCGTGCGCGTTGGCGGAAGAACCGCAACAGCTTCGCCATCCGCCTGGTGGTGCTGGTGCTGCTGACCGGTGGCTATGCGCTGGGCGCGCTGCTGGCCATCGACCGTGCCGGCGACGAGAACGCCCGCGTGCTGGCGACGATCGTGTCCAGCATGGGCACGCTGTTCCTGTACTTCATCTGGGTGTTCACTCTGCTGCCCGGCGAAAAGGCCCGCGGCGGCCGGGGGACGTCCACAGGCTATCGTTCCTCGTCCAGCACCTCGTCTTCCAGTTCGTCCTCGAGCAGTTCCAGCGACTGGTCCGGTGGTGGCGGCCGCAGCGGCGGCGGTGGCGCCTCAGGCAGCTGGTAACTCAGGCCGCCTGCACCCGCCAGCCCAGCGCGGCATCGTGCAGCTCGCCGCTGCCGCTCACATCGGCCACCTGCAGCTGCAGCCCCTGCGCGTTGGGCAGGTCCTTCTGCTCGGGGAACCAACGGCGATCGGCAGCGACCACGATCAACAGGCCCTCGTCATCGCCCATCGGCGCGAACAGTGGCGACGGCGGGCTGATCGGCCGCAGGCCGAAGCGTTGGCTGGATTGTTCGCGCACAGCATCGACATCATGGCTGGGCAGGCCGACCTCGCTCAGGCAGGTCAGTTCGCTGCCATGGAAGGCGCCACTGCGGTCGCTGGCCGGCAAGCGCCTACGGCCGATCAGTTCCAGGATCAGGCCATCGGGTCCGGTGAAATACACCGACTGCGACTGCCAGCTGCTTTCCAGTGCGAAGTAGTCCAGCCCTTCCGGATTGCATTGCAACGGCGTGCGTGCACGCAGCCAGCTCACGGCGTCGGCGAAGCGGTTGTCCGGCACATTGAAGGCCAGGTGCACGCCGCCTACCGGACGGCCATTCGCCGGTTGCAGCTGGATCGTGCTCCAGCCAATGCGGACCTGGTCGCCGGCCACGTCCAGCTGCAGCACGTCGCGGAAGTACGCGGCGACGCTGGCAACATCGGAGACCGGCAGAGAAAGATGCAACAGGCGCATGATCGATCCTCCGTGGAGCGCTGGGTGCAGTGTAGTCCCGCGCACCTTTGCGCCGCGTCATCACCTGTGCAACGAATCGTTGTTGCCAGCCCTGGCATCGAGCCGTGCTCGACTGTCTTCAGCGCAAGGCTTCCCCGAAGAAGCGCACCGCGTCTTCCACCGCCACCGCATGCGTCTGCACCTTCGGTACCGCAGTCATGCACAGCGCCTGCAGCCGCTCATCTGCCAGTGGCGTGCAGGCAGACAGGAAATCGTAGTGGCCGACACCGGGCAGCGCGTGCAGCGTTGCTTTCGGAATCAGCGCCGCCGCCACATCACCGTTGGTCACCGGCGGCGCCACTTCATCCGCTGAACCCAGCACGATCATCACCGGCTGCCGCAACGCCTTCAGCTGCTCCGGTGCAAACGCCTGCACGATGGCGGGCGCCAGCACGAACACCGCGCGCACGCCGGCAATCGAACGATCATCCTGTGCATGCTGCACGTACGGTTGTAGTTGTGGTGACGCCGCCGCAGCAAGACGCGCCGCCATCGTATGCGCGGCCGCTTCCTGCTGCGGCCTGCACACGCCGTCGTCCGGGTGCGCCTGGCAGAACGCCAGCAGCCGCGTCATGTCCGGCCGTGCGCCGGCGCTGAGCAGTGCGGTGAAGCCACCGGCGGAATAACCCACCACGCCCAGCCGCGACGCATCAACATGTGGCCCCAGCTGCGGGTCGGCCTGCACGGCCGCCAGCGCCGCCTTCAGGTCGTCGGCGCGCAGCCAGGTCAGCACGCTGCCGGCCAGCGTCATCTCATCGGCGCCGTTGTTGCCGGGGTGGTCCACGGCGATCACCAGGTAGCCAGCCCGTGCCAGCGCGGTGCCCAGCCACCCCATCATGCGTGCGGTGCCGCCATTGCCATGCGACAGCAACAGGGTTGGCAGGCGCCCGCCGGCAATGGGGGCGTCCTTCGCCGCGCGCCCTACCTCGAACAGCGGCGCATCCGGTGGCCCGATGGTCAGCGGCGTTTCTTCGCTGCCTGGCATTGCCGGGTACCACACGGTGAAGCGCAGCACGTCGCGCTGCGCACTATCGCGGATCGCCGCGCTGTTCAGCGTTGTCACGCCATGACGTTCACCGGCAATGGTGGGAGCGGCCGCCATCGCCATCGGCGCCAGAGCAGCCAACAGCAGGGTCAGGATCCATCGTGTCGCGCGCATCATCGGTTTCTCCGGGTCAGTCAGGACGGTGATCGACCGGCAGCCAGATCTCCACGCCGCCATGGCCGGTATGCTCGTCGAAGCGGGTGTCATAGCGTTCAAGATCCGGCGCGTTGGCCAGGTGGAGGCCGCTTGCCGGCAGGTACTGGTCCAGCAGCCAGAACCAGGTCGAGCGGATGGCGGAGATATGGCCGCTATGCCAGGCCACCAGGTAACGGCGCGCAGGCACATCCACCCGCTGCCAGTGTGCAGGCACCGATGGCAGTGCGTTCACCGGCAATGCTGCGATGTAGTCGAAGCCACCCTCGTCGTCGCTGTTGCAGCACACACCGAAACTGACCGGCGCCGGTGTTGGCCATTCGCGATTGAGCTGTGCCCACTGCCCGGGAATCGCACCGCCGCTGTCGCGGCTGTGGCGCATGCCGATGCCGGCCACCTGGAAGGGCGTGCAGTCGATCAGCCTGGGCGCCTCGGTGCAGGCCTGTGGCGCGTCGTCGAGGCGGATCGCGTGCACCAGTGCCAGTTCCTGCAGGCCCCGCTCGCGCACGCGCTCCGGGGTCTGCCCGAACTGCTCGCAGAAGGCACGGGTGAACGCGGCATGCGTGCTGTAACCGGCTGCCAACGCCACCTGCAGGATGTCGCCGGCACCGTTGGCCAGCTGTTGCGCGGCGGCGGTCAGGCGGCGTCCACGCAGGTAGCGCACCACCGACGTGCCGGTGCGGGCCTGGAACAGGCGTGACAGGTGGAAGGGCGACAATCCGGCGGCTGCCGCGATGTCGGCCAGCGCCAGCGGCTTGTCGGCATGGCTTTCGATGTACCACAACGCTTTGCCGGCTGCGCTCATCGCGCTGTCCCTCGTTCGAATGCCGGGCAGCGTACCGGATCGACGGGGTGGGACGCTTAGCAGTTCTTGCGCCGGCCGGGCTTTGCGTTTGCCGTTGCACCGGCAACAATGCGATCTTCATGGACACGATCGAGGCCAGGGACATGCCGGAAGTCACCGCTATCAATCAGACCGCGCAGATCGCCGCATGGTGATGATCATTGCGATTGCCCTGCTGCCGGCGCTGCTGCCACTGGCGCTGCTGGTGCTCATGTGGCGGCGGGCACCGCGCTGGCGCGGGGACCCCTGGCTGTACCGGGTGATGTTCTCATTGCTGGCAGCACTGCTGGCGCCCACGTTGTTGATGGCAGGCCATGGCGGCCTGCCGTGCCCGACCATCGGTGGCCTTGTGCTGGTGCTCATGGACCTTGAGTGGATCGGCCAACTGCAGGTGAACCTGATTGCCTTCGGAACCGAGGACACTGCCATCCTCTCCGCGCCTTTCCTGTTCGTTTTCGCGATCGCGCTGTTCATCCCGCTGCGCACGGCGCGGCCCGCCGTCTTCGGCTTCGACGACGACACTGCCGGATAGCACAGAGCCCGGCATGGGCGGCGGCTGCACCTCCAGTGGTCGCAACTGTCGTCTCCACGTCATCGCTGCTTCACATCCCGCCCCGAGACTGCGCGCCTTGTCCAGGTCCCACCTGGCCCTGTCGTGCCTTCCCGGAGTCCTGCCGTGCATCGTTCGAAGCTGTCGCGTTCCATCCTCCTCGCCCTTGGTCTGGTCAGCGCAGGAGGCGCGATCGCTGCAGATGCCGGAACGGCAGGCACCAGCAGCAGTGGCAACGCCGCTGCACCCACCCAGCTCGATGCGATGCTGGTCACCGGTACCCGCGCCTCCAACCGCACCCAGTTTGAAACCCTGGCGCCGGTGGACGTATTCACCAAGCAGGACATCCAGTCGGTCGACTCCACCGACCTGAAGGATGTGCTGGCACAGCTGGTGCCTTCGTTCGTGGTGCAGCGCCTGCCGATGGCCGATGGCCAAGTGTTCGTGCGCCCGGCGACGCTGCGTGGCCTGTCGCCGGACCAGACGCTGGTGCTTGTCAACGGCCGCCGCTTCCATCGCAGTGCCTTGCTTGGCAACCGCGGTGCACAGGCCGCCGACCTGGCGCAGATTCCAACCAGCGCCATCAAGCGCATCGAAGTGTTGCGCGATGGGGCGTCGGCGCAGTACGGCTCGGATGCCATCGCCGGTGTCATCAACATCATCCTGGAGGACAGCCCGGGTACCGAGATCACTGCGGGCTATTCGCAGTACGCGCAGGGCGATGGCGCCTCGCGCGACTTCAGTGCGCGCACCGGCTGGGCGCTGGGTGACTACGGCAGCCTCGCCCTGTTCGCCGAATCGTCGAACTCCGACGCGACCTCACGCACGCGCCAGCGTCCCGACGCCATCGCCTTCCAGGCCGCGCATCCCGAACTGGACGTGCCCAACCCGGTGCAGCGCTGGGGCCAGCCGGAGCTGGAAAGCCGCCGCGTGGGCTTCAACCTGAAGGCCAATGCCAGCGACACCCTGGAGTTGTATGCCTTCGGCCTGTACAGCCACAGCGACGGCGTCAGTGATTTCAACTGGCGCAACCCCGATACCACCACCGGTGCGTACCGCACGACCAGCATCTTCCCGGGCTGGAACCTGCGCTCGTTGTATCCGGTGGGCTTCAGCCCGCAGTACGGCAACACCCAGAATGACCTGCAGCTGGTCGCGGGCCTGCGGGGTGAGATCACCCCCAAGCTGCGCTGGGACCTGAGCGCCTCGTATGGCCGAAATGCCATCGACTACAGCCTGGACAACTCCATCAACGCCTCGCTGGGCCCGGACAGCCCGACCTCCTTCGACCTCGGCCGGCTGACCCAGACCGAGAAGAACGCCAATGCGGACTTCAACTACGAATGGGACGTGGCTGCGCTGTCGAAGCCGGTCAACGTCGCCTTCGGTGCCGAATTCCGCCAGGAGACCTACCAGGTGCGCGCCGGCGACCCGGCCTCGTATGCGGTGGGCCGTGGCGCTGCGGCGGGCCTGGAAGCCAATTCCAACGGCGCACCGGGCTTCTCGGCCAGCCAGGCCGGGCAGTGGAGCCAGCGCAGCAAGGCCGCCTACGTGGACATGGAAGTGCCGCTGGGCGAGCGCTGGAGCATCGGCGCGGCCGGTCGCTATGAAGACTTCTCCAGCTTCGGCAGCACGGTGGATGGCAAGCTGTCGGCACGTTTTGCGATCACCCCGGACGTGGCGCTGCGCGGCACGCTCTCCACCGGCTTCCGCGCGCCCACGCCGGCCCAGCTCAACACCACCAGCACCACCCAGGGCCTGGACACGCGCACGCTGCAGATCTTCACCAGCGGCCGCCTGTCGCCCAGCGATCCGTTGGCGCAGCTGCTGGGTGCCAAGCCGCTCACCCCGGAAGAATCGCGCACGGCCTCGCTGGGCCTGACCTGGCGCACCGACCTGGGCCTGTCCGGGTCGGTCGATGTCTACCGGATCACGCTCAGCGACCGCTTCAGCCAGTCGGCCAGCTTCGCCATTCCGGCCGGCACGCCGAACCCGCTGGGCTATACCTCGGTGAACTACTTCACGAACGATTTCGACACCACCACCACCGGCGTGGATGTGGTCGGCAACTACCTGCGCGACCTCGGCGCAGGGCGGATGACGCTGACCCTGGCTTACAACTACAACCAGACCCGCGTCGACAACGGCAGCACCTCGGTGGCCACCAACGAGACCCAGCGCGTGCTGTTCGAAGACCGCCTGCCCGAGCACAAGGGCAGCTTCACCGGCAGCTGGGACGTCGGCGCGTGGTCGTTGATGGCACGCGTGCGCTATTACGGCAAGTGGACCGACTCCACCGGCAATGCTACCGGCGATATCTACCAGCAGTTCGGTGCGATGACCTTCCTCGACCTGGCCGTGGGCTATCGCATCAACGAACACCACAGCCTGCGCGTGGGTGCCGACAACGTGTTCGACCGCTACCCGGATGAAGCCACCTTCCAGGCCAGCCGTGGCCTGATCTATTCGCGCAACGCGCCGTACGACACCGATGGTGCCAATGTGTACGCGCAGTACCGGCTGAGCTTCTGATGGACAGCCGCCGCCGTTCCCTGCTGCGTGCCGGCGCGCTGCTGCCGGCCGCTGCGACGCTGTCTTCACTGCCTGCCATGGCCGCCGCGCGCTACGCTGTGCCGATGGACATTCCTGCACCTTCCACGACGCCGGATGTGCTGGCCCGTGACGAGTCGTACTGGGCCGCCGTCGCCAGCCACTTCGACATCACCGATGAAGTGAACCACCTGGAGAACGGCTACTGGGGCGCGATGGGCAAGCAGACCCTGGCCAGCTACCAGCGGCATACCGCCGAAGTGAACCGGGGCAATGCCTGGTACGGTCGCCACGCGTTCCCGGCGCAGTACCTGGCCGTGCATCGGCAGGTGGCCGACATGCTTGGCGTCGGCGCCGACGAAATCGCGCTGACCCGTGGCGCCACCGAAGCGATGCTCGCGCTGATCGGTGGTTACAACCGGTTGGCCGCGGGCGACCAGGTGCTGTACGCCGACATCGACTACGACAGCATGATCAACGCGATGCGCTGGCTGCAGCAGCGTCGTGGCGTGCAGGTCGAGCGCATCGCACTGCCGGTGGTGCCCACCCATGAGCAGATCCTGCAGGCCTACGATGAGGCGTTCGCGCGCCTGCCGCGCCTGAAACTGGTACTGCTGACCCAGGTCAGCCACCGCCATGGGCTGGTGCTGCCGGTGGCCGAGCTCGCCGAGCGTGCGCGGGCGCGCGGCATCGATGTGATTGTCGATGCCGCACATGGCTTTGGCCAGATCGACTACGCGGTGCCGGACCTGAAGGCCGATTTCGTTGGCATCAACCTGCACAAGTGGATCGGCGCACCGGTGGGCGTGGGCGCGATGTACGTGCGCAAAGGACGCGTGGCCGACCTGGATCCGTACATGGGTGAGACCGACGACGGCCGCGTGGGCAGTCGCGTGCACACCGGCACGGTCAACTTCGCCGCCTATCTGGCGCTGCCGGAGGCCATCGCGCTGCATCAGCGCATCGGCGCAGCGAACAAGCAGGCGCGGCTGCGCTACCTGCGTGAGCGTTGGACGGTGGCGGCGCGGCAGATGGCGCATATCGAGGTGCTGTCGTCACCGGATCCGGCGTTGGCCAGTGCATTGGCCAGCTTCCGCCTGCGTGGCCATGCCTCGGTGGAAGACAACCTGGCGCTGCAGAAACGGCTGCTGGATGAACATCGGATATTCACCACCCATCGCGATGGCCTGGACTCCGGCGCCTGCGTGCGGGTGACACCATCGGTGTTCACCCGCCCCGCGCAGATGGATGCGCTGGTGCAGGCGTTGGCCGCGCTGGGGTAGTGCCGGCCGCTGGCCGGCAACCTCATGGCCGTAGTGTGCATGCCGTTGCCGGCCAGCGGCCGGCACTACCAGGTGCAACACCCATCCACGCATGGCGTGGATCTACTGAAATGGGGTGGCAACGATTGCAAATGTACCCACGCATGGCGTGAACGGGCATTGCCAACCAAGGTTGGCATCTACCGGAACAGGCCCAGTAGATCCACGCCATGCGTGGATGCCCTTCCACTAGCGGTCAATTGCCGGCAACGCATCGGACAACAACAACCGATCGATCCGCCGCAGCGCGTTTTCCAGTTGCCGCCGGTCCGCAGCCAATCCCAACGACAGCCGCACGCCGCTCGCGAACGGCGCGCCCGGCGGACAGAACGCCGATGAAGGCGCGATCGCCAGGCCCTGCAGCTGCGCCGTACGCACCAGCGTGGCGTCGGTCCACGGCGCTGGCACGCGGCACCACGCATGCAGCCCATCGGCGCGCTCCAGCAATGAGGGCGCCAGCAGATACCGCGCCATCCGCGTGCGCTCGCGCGCTTCCTCGCGCACCTGCGCCAGCAGCGCCTGCGCCGAGCCATCCAGCAGCAGCTGGCTGGCCAGTGCAGATACCAGCGGGTGACCCATCAACCGAGTGGCACGCAGTGCGGTGGCCATCGCCTCGGCGTGGGCGGCACTTGGGCATTGCACGAACGCGGTACGCAGGCCGGGGCTGATCACTTTCGACAGCGTGGCTACATGGAACACGTGCCGGGGTGCCAGCGTCGCCAGCGCAATGGGTGCGGTGACGGCCAGATGCCAGTACGGATCGTCCTCGATCGCCAGCAGGCCTTCGCGCTCCAGCACCCGCGCCAGCGCTTCGCGCCGCGCGGTGGGCACGGTCAGCGCCGTCGGGTTCTGGCAGGTGGGGTTGAGGTAGACCAGGCGCGCGCCACATTCCCGCGCCCGGCGGGCCAGCGCCTCCGGGCACATGCCGTGTTCGTCGCCCTCCACCGTGACCAGCCGCCGTCCCAGTGCGGCGGCGGCCTGCAGCAGGCCCGGATACACCAACCGGTCGCAGAGGATCGCATCACCCTCGCGCCCCTGGCTGAGCAGGATCGCCGCCAGTGCCACCTGAGCGCCTTCGGTCAGCAGCAGGCGAGCATCGTCCACCGTGCCCAGCATCGGTTGCAGCCAGCGCGCCGCCGCGTGACGGTCGGTCGGGTTGCCACCGCCCAGGTGATAGGTCATCAGGTTCGGCGCATTGCTGCGCGCAAGCACCGCCGCTGCGCCTCGACGCAGCATTTCCGCCAGTGCATCGGCGTCGGGTACCGGTGGCACGTTCATGCTGAGATCGACGGCCTGGTCAAAGCCCGCCTTGGGCGGCGCGATGAAGCTGCCCTGTGGCCCGCGTGCTTCGATCAGCCCACGCTTGCGTGCTTCATCGAAGGCGCGGGTCACCGTGGTCAGATCCACGCCGAGCTGCTGCGCCAACGCGCGCTGCGAGGGCAGCCGTTGCCCGGGCGCAAGGCCACCGCGATTGATGGTGCGTTCCAGCGTGTTGACGATGCGCAGGTAAATCGGGCCGCTGTGCACGTGCACGTCCTGCACCCAGCCCAGCCCTGCAATGCCAGGCCCTGCGACATCGGGTCGCGGCATGTACGGAGGATGTCGGGGCGTATCGTTGCTTCCAACGGCGGGAGCCTGTCCATAACCATCGGTCGGTTCGGACAGGTGACCGCCGTTGTTGTGTGTGGCGGCTGCGCCAGCCAGCGTCGGTGATGTCATCGCGCGTCCTCAGCGCTGGGCCTGCCAGGGGCAATAGCAGCCCACGGCAAGCAGTCCTTTCGGGCGCACGGTTTCCCCGCGCACCAGTTTGTCCAGCAACGGTTCGACGAAGCTGTTGGCCGAATTGCAGACCATGCCGATGCTGTACGGGCCGGCATAGGCAAGGCGGCCCTGGCGGTCCCAGATCGCCACCGCCGGGCTGGCCGGGATGTTCCCGATGCCATCGATGGTCGGCAGGGTGATCACCTTGCTGCGCAGCGGCTCGGGCAGTTCACCCTGGGTGCCGGGGCGGCGGATGGCATAGAAGTCGATGCCGGCGCGGCGGTACATGCTGATCAGGTAGCTCAGGTGGGCACCGGTTTCGCGGTTGCACACGCCGCAGGCCGGGTCCCAGAAATGCACCACGCGGATGCGGCCGGTGTCGCCGGCCAGTTCCGCCGGCAACCGCAGCTGCGAGTCATCGAAGACGATGGCCTGTTCGGCAAACGTGGACTGCTCGCCATAGCCGAAGTACTGCCACAGTGCCGCCGCCACGCCGGCCATGAACAGGCAGGCGAGGGCGATCATCACCGGCAGCATCGAACGGCGTGGGCGCGGCGCGGCTGCGCCCATCAGGAGCCGTCCGCGCCGAACTTGTGCACGTACTGCTTGCGCATCTCGCGGCAGGAGTCGGCCTGGGCGCGGCGCTGGATCTCGCTGCGCGCCGCGTCCTCGCTGCGTTGCAGGCACTGTTCAATGGCGTGGCGCTCGGCGGCCTGCACATCCACGGTCTGCGGTTGCAGGCAGACCCAGGCCAGGGCGGCCAGCATCAGCACGACGAACCCGCCGCAGCCGGCCATCACCAGGTGGAACTTCAGTTTGTCGGCGGCCATCTGCGGCGCATCCTCCGTCCATACATTGCATACAAGATATCATCTTGTATGGGCATGGCCCACGGATGGCTCAGACGATCGCCGAATGCCGCGCGTCGGGCGCCTCGGACAGGATCTCGTTCAGCTTGGCCAGCGCACCGGCCAGTGCGTCCTGATCCACCGCACCGCCCAGCGACAGGCGGATGGCGTTGCCCGGTGGCGGTTCTTCCACGCTGAAGGCGTCGGAGCTGGCAATGCCAAGGCCCTGTTCCTGTGCCGCCTGGATCAGCCGGTACTGGTCCAACCGCGGCGGCAACGGCAGCCACACATGCAGGCCCGCCGGGTGGGCCTGGCGGCGGGCGGGCAGGTAGCGGGCAGCAATGGCCTGGCGCTCGCGCAGTTCCTGCTGGAAGCGCTGCACCATCGCCTGCGCCTGGCCGGTGCGGATCCAGTGCGAGGCCACGGCCACCATCGACTGGGTGGGCATCAGCGCGATCGCACGCAGGGCGTCCAGCACCGGCTCCATCGGCTCGCCGCCCGGCACCACCAGGTAGGCCGTGCGCAGGCCGGGGGCCAGGCACTTGGACAGGGTGGAGATGTAGTAGACCGGGCAGCCACCGTCGGCCAGCGCGGCCAGCGGCGGGGCGGCATCGCCGGCCAGCAGCCAGTAGGGATCGTCCTCGACCACGGTCAGTTCGTGCCGCCTTGCCACCGCCAGCAGGGCCTGCCGGCGCTGCGCCGACATCGTCGCCGTGGTCGGGTTCTGGATGGTCGGCACCAGGTACAGCAGGCGCGGCCGGCGCTGCTGGCAGGCTTCGTCCAGGGCATCGGGCAGCATGCCCTCGGCGTCCATCGCCACCGGCACCACGCCCCGCTGCAGCACGCGCGCAGCGGCCAGCAGGCCCGGATAGGTCAGTTGCTCGGCGGCGATCAGTTCACCCGGCTGGGTGCGGGCCAGGATCAGTGCGCACAGCGCAGTCTGCGCGCCGGGGCAGATCACCACCCGCTCGGCGCCTACCGGGCCGAGCACCGGCGCCAGCCATTGCACGGCCGCAGCGCGGTCGTCGCGGCTGCCGGCACCGACGTGGTAGCTCATCAGCTCGCCCTGGCCCAGCTGCTGGCCCAGGTGCTGGAACCCGGCCTCCATGCCCTGTGCGAACGGCGCGCTGCCCAGCAGCGGCGGGATGTTCATGCTCAGGTCGACCGAGGTGCTGCGGTTGCCGGCGGACATCGCAATGAAGGTGCCGCCGGCGCCCTGCGCGTCCAGCAGGCCGGCCTGGCGCAGTTCGGCGAAGGCGCGGGTGACCGTGGTCAGATCCACCCCCACCTGCTGGGCCAGGTCGCGCTGCGGCGGCAGGCGATCGCCCGGCCGCAGCACGCCATCGTCCACCGCCTCGCGCACCTGCTGGGCGATCTGCAGGTACAGCGGTCCTGCGCCCTCACGGAACGGGCGGACCCAGGTCCGGTTGGGGTGTTTCAGGCGGCGGCCGGCAGCAGGAGGCGTCATCGGTCGGATTTTTCCATACGTGCAGATGCACAAGTCCATACAATGCTGTATCTTGTATGGGCTTGATTGGAGTGGCTCGCCTGTTTGTAGGCGACCTCGTACCCACAGTGTAGCCGCTCCACGCCCGGGCGCTGCGCGCAGGCGAGCCGGTCAAGCGCGCATCTTCAACAGGGTTGACCACCAATGAATATCTGCTGGAACCGCATCCGCCTGGCGCTGGTCGCCCTGGCCTGCATCGCCCTGACGGGCTGCGATTGGGTGCTGCTGGATTCGAAGGGCATGGTCGGGATCGCACAGCGCGACCTGATCCTGATCTGCATCGGCCTGATGCTGATCGTCGTCGTGCCGGCCATCGTGCTGACCTTCGTGTTCGCCTGGCGCTTCCGCGCCGGCAATACCAAGGCGAAGTACACGCCGGACTGGTCACACTCCACCAAGGTGGAAGTGGTGGTCTGGGGCGTGCCGTTGCTGATCATCGCGGTGCTGGCGGTGATCGTGTGGAAGTCCACCCACGAGCTCGATCCGTACAAGCCGCTGGACGTGGCCGGCGAACCCCTGCACGTGGACGTGATCGCCACCGACTGGAAGTGGGTGTTCGTGTACCCGGACCTGGGCATCGCCACCGTCAACCAGCTCAACTTCCCGGCCAACCGCGCGCTGGCGTTCAACATCACCTCCAACTCGACGATGAACACCTTCTTCATCCCGCAGCTGGGTGGACAGATCTACGCGATGGCCGGCATGCGCACGCAGCTGCACCTGATCGCCAACGAGCCCGGCCAGTTCCGTGGCATGTCCGGCAACTACAGCGGCCATGGCTTCTCGAACATGAAGTTCATCGCCACCGCCAGCAGCAACGAAGACTTCGATCGCTGGGTGGCCGAGGTGCGCAGCGCGCCGGATGCGCTCAGCTTCGAGCAGTTCAAGGCGCTGGCCGCACCATCGAAGAACGCGCCGGTGCAGCACTTCTCCAGCGTCGAACCGCTGCTGTTCAAGAAGGTCATCGACCAGTTCATCGGCGTCGGTGAGAACACCGCTGCTGCAACCCCGGCGGGCGCTGCCGGCGGTGCCCAGGTTTCCCAGGAGTAACGAACATGTTGGGTAAATTGACGTGGGAGGCCGTGCCGCTGCACGAGCCGATCGTCGTGGTCACGTTGGCAGCCATGGTGCTGGGCGGCCTCGCGCTGCTCGGCGCGGTGAGCTATTTCAAGCTGTGGGGCGTGCTCTGGCGCGACTGGTTCACCACGGTGGACCACAAGAAAATCGGCATCATGTACGTGGTCGTCGCGCTGGTCATGCTGGTGCGCGGCTTCGCCGATGCACTGATGATGCGCGCACAGCTGGCGGCGGCCGGGCCGGGCAGCGATGGCTTCCTGCCACCGGAACACTACGACCAGATCTTCACCGCGCACGGCGTGATCATGATCTTCTTCGTGGCCACCCCGTTCGTGGTCGGCCTGATGAACATCATCGTGCCGCTGCAGATCGGCGCGCGCGACATGGCGTTCCCGTTCCTCAACGCCTTCAGCTTCTGGATCTTCGTGGTCGGCGCTGCGCTGATGATGATCTCGCTGGGTGTTGGCGAATTCGCGATGACCGGCTGGGTCGCCTATCCGCCGCTGTCGGGCATCGAGTTCAGTCCCGGGGTCGGTGTCGATTACTACATCTGGGCGTTGCAGGCCTCCGGCATCGGTACCCTGCTGACCGGCGTCAACCTGTTCATCACCATCCTGCGCATGCGTGCGCCGGGCATGACGTTGATGAAGATGCCGGTGTTCACCTGGACCGTGCTGGTCACCAGCGTGATCATCATCGCCGCCTTCCCGATCCTGACCGTAGCCCTGGGTGCGCTCACCCTGGACCGCTACCTGGACTTCAACTTCTACACCAACACGTTGGGTGGCAACCCGATGATGTACGTGAACCTGGTGTGGGCCTGGGGCCACCCGGAGGTGTACATCCTGGTGCTGCCGGCATTCGGCATCTTCTCTGAAGTGACCGCCACGTTCTCGCGCAAGAAGCTGTTCGGCTACAAGTCGATGGTCGGCGCCACCCTGGCGATCGGCATCCTGTCCTTCATCGTCTGGCTGCACCACTTCTTCACCATGGGCTCCGGCGCCAGCGTCAATGCCTTCTTCGGCATCATGACGATGATCATCGCCATCCCCACCGGCGTGAAGATCTTCACCTGGCTGTTCACCATGTACGGCGGCCGCGTGGAGTTCAGCGTGCCGATGCTGTGGACCATCGCCTTCCTGGTCACCTTCACCATCGGTGGCATGACCGGCGTGCTGCTGGCCATCCCTGGCGCGGACTTCCTGCTGCACAACAGCCTGTTCCTGGTCGCGCACTTCCACAACACCATCATCGGCGGTGCGCTGTTCGGCTACCTGGCCGGCTTCGTCTACTGGTTCCCGAAGGTGTTCGGCTTCACCCTCAACGAGCGCCTGGGCAAGTGGTCCTTCGCCTGCTGGGTGATCGGCTTCTACCTGGCCTTCATGCCGCTGTACATGCTGGGCTTCATGGGCATGACCCGGCGCATGAACCAGTACGACAACCCGGCGTGGACGCCGTACCTGATCGCCGCCTTCATCGGTGCGCTGTTCGTGTTCGCGGGCATCATCCTGATGCTGGTGCAGATCTACGTCAGCGTGCGCGACCGCAAGCGCAACCTCGACCTCACCGGCGACCCGTGGAATGCACGCACGCTGGAATGGGCCACGCCTTCGCCGCCGCCGTTCTACAACTTCGCCGTGGTGCCCAAGGCCGATGAGCTGGACGCCTTCCACGAAGCGAAGAAGCGTGGCCTGCCGCCTCCACCGAAGAAGTACGCACCGATCCACATGCCGAAGAACACTGGTGTGCCGCTGATCCTCAACGTCTGGATCCTGGTGCTGTGCTTCGCCCTGGTGTGGCACATCTGGTGGATGGCCGGTGCCAGCTTCATCGCGATGATCGCCACCCTGATCGCGCGCTCCTACAACGAGGACGTGGATTACTACGTCAGCTCCGAAGAGGTGGCGCGTACCGAAGCGGCCAACCACGCCAAGCTGCAGGAGGCAGGCGCATGAACCTGTTGACCCGTCCGCAACTGGACAGCGATGCGCTGGTCCACGACGACCACCACGCGCACGACCACGCCCACGAACAGGGCGGCATGAAGGTTTTCGGCATGTGGGTGTACCTCATGTCCGACCTGGTGCTGTTCGGCTCGCTGTTCGCCTCGTATGCGGTGCTCAGCACCGCATACGCCGGCGGCCCGACCGGCAAGGAGCTGTTCTCGCTGCCGTTCGTGATGGCCGAGACCTTCATCCTGCTGGTATCCAGCATCACCTATGGCCAGGCCGTGCTGGCCATGCACCGCCTGGACAAGGCGGCGGTGCTGCGCTGGCTGGGCGTGACCTTCGTGCTCGGTGCCTCGTTCATCGGCATGGAGCTGTACGAGTTCTCGCACCTCATCCATGAAGGGGCCGGCCCCAGCACCAGTGCCTACCTGTCGGCGTTCTTCGCCCTGGTTGCCACCCACGGCCTGCACGTGGCCAGCGGCCTGATCTGGATGGCGGTGGTGATGCACCAGGTGTATCGCCGCGGCCTCACCCCGACCAACATCACCCGCGTTTCCTGCCTGAGCCTGTTCTGGCACTTCCTGGACCTGGTGTGGATCTGCGTCTTCACCTTCGTCTACCTGATCGGAGCCTTCTGACATGGCCCACGTCGAAACCTCGCGCGCCGGCAATGCGCACGGTTCCACCAAGTCCTACCTGATCGGCTTCGTGCTGTGCGCGCTGCTGACGGTGGTGCCGTTCGCGCTGGTGATGAACCCGGTGCTGTCGCGGCCGGTCACCCTGTTCCTGCTGGTCGGCTTCGCGGTCGCGCAGATCCTGGTGCAGCTGGTGTACTTCCTGCACATGGACCGCAAATCCGAAGGTGGCTGGAACCTCGCCAGTTTCGTGTTCACCCTGGTGATCCTGTTCATCGTGGTCGCGTTGTCGATCTGGATCATCTGGAGCATGCACTACCACATGATGATCAACTGACCGTGGCCGGGGCGATCGGCAAGGAGTGCGCGATCGCCCTGGCACCTCAGCCCTCTCTTCCCCCAGGGCAGGCCTGACCGAGACCGCGCCCACCTCGTGTTGGTGGTACCCGTGATGCGTGTTGCTTCCGTTGTTCGTTCCCTGCGCCTGCCGCTGTTTGCCGCAGGCCTCGCACTCGGCCTGCTGGCCGGCTGCAGCGCGCAGTCGCGCATGGATTTCTATTCCAAGGACATCGCCTGCGAGGAACTGGGCCAGCACTGGACCATGCCTGACAGCGCCGGCACCCTGCGTGGCCCGAAGGACCTGCAAGGGCAGGTGACCTACCTGTTCTTCGGCTTCACCAGCTGCCCGGACGTGTGCCCGACCACGATGGTCGAACTGAGCCAGGTCAAGCACCTGATGGGCAAGGATGCCGACCAGCTGCAGGTGGTGTTTGTGAGCGTCGATCCGGCGCGCGATACCCCCGAAGTCGCGCACACCTATGTGCACGCGTTCGACCCGAAGGCGATGGCACTGGTCGGTGACGAGGCACAGCTCTCGGCGATGGCCAGTGACTTCAAGGCGTTCTACGAGAAAGAGCCCGGACAGCTGCCGGACACCTACACGATGAGCCACATCGCCGGCGGCTACGTGTTCGACCGCCAAGGTCGCCTGCGCCTGTTCGCGCCCTACGGCATGCCGGTGGAGCAGCTGTTCTCGGACGTGCAGCGGTTGCTGCTGGAGCCGGAACATCCGGCCGCAGGCAGTGAAGCGTTGGCGGCGTGCAAGCTGCCGCACAGCGCGAGCGTCGCCGCCCGCTGAACGACGCATCGCCCTGGCAGGTGTCGACCTTGGTCGACACGCGATGAATGAATCTGGTGGGTGCCGACCGTTGGTCGGCACCCGCTTGCTCCTGGTAGGGGCCAACCTCGGTTGGCACATCTGTAGAGCCGAGCCCATACTCGGCTCAGCCCAGCGCTCTGGGCCGTCTCTCGACTTCAGGAGCCGATGTATCGATAGTGGAGACGATCAGAGTCATCCACGAACTCGATATGAAGGATTGCTTCGCCAGGAACTCCGTCAGCGAGCAGTAAGCAATCGACAATAACGGTCCCGGCATTGGTGTGATAAGCATCCACCGGTGGGCGAGGGTTGCCGGGAATGAATGTCATTTTCCGATGAGGGGCTGTGATAGTCACTTCATCGTCAAAGTAGTCGCTGATTACTTCGAAGATCTCTTCGATGACGTATTCCGGAACAAGGAACCGTTCTGACAGCGCCTTGCGATTCCTTGCGGAAATCGCCGCAACGAATCTTTCCAGTGCGCCGTACTGATCGCCAGTGATAGCGGCATCCAATGTGCAACCCTCTGCCGCGTATCCGGCTTGATTGAGAGGCTAGGATAGGTCGGGATGCATTTCGTGCCACGTGGCGATTGCGACATTCACTACGGAAAGCAGCCGAGCATGGGCTCGGCTCTACGCGCGCGCCTCCCAGCAACGCAACTCTGCCCCGGTGCATGCCGACAACGGGATTCTGGTGGGTGCCGACCGTTGGTCGGCACGCCCTCCCGCTCGCCAATCCCCCGGCCGGCCAGGAGAGCCAACCGGCCGGGGGCACCGCGCAACGCCCTAGATCACTTCTTCTCTTCCCACTGCACCACGTCCGGCTCGGCCGCGCGCACGCCCGCAGTCGACAGCAGCCGGGTGCTCGCATCCAGCGCCGCGTTCACCGACGGGTATTCCACGATGGCCAGACCGGCAGCCTTGGACACCTTCACTACGGTGCCGCCAGTGGCCTTTGCCGCGCGCTGTGCAGATGCCGCATCGGTAAAGAACACCTTCACCCGCGAGGTCGCCACCACCGGCGCACCATCGTTGGACACCGCAGCGGCGAACTTGCCGGCGCCGGCATCAGCGCCGGTTGCTGCCGCGCCATCCAGCGAACGCTTGCTGCGCGAACTGGTGGTCGTGGTTGCCGCCGCCTGCGGGGTGATCGTGAACTGACCGCCTGCGGCCTGCTTCACCGTGGTCGAAGGAGACAGCTGGAAACGCGCGCCGCCCACATCAAACGAGCGGCCGGTGGCAGAGGCTTTCAGTTCCTGCGCATCCACGGTGGACAGGCTCCGGGCCGGTGGGGTCTGCCCCGAGCTCTGTGCCCAGGCAGGGGAGGTCATCGCCGCGAAGGCGAGCGTGCTCAACAGAATGGTCGTCTTCATCATCAGTGCCCCAGAACGCGGATCTTGAAGAATTCGAGGTTGCCGCGCGATGCAGCGTTCGCGGCCTGCCCCATGTCGGTTACTTCCAGTGTCCAGGTGCCGGTGGCACTTTCATCCAGGAAGGCATTGCTGGACAGCAGATCCCAGTTGGTGAAGTTGCGCTGCACGCCATTGGTACCCGAACCGATGGCGGTGAAGGCCGGCTGCACCACGCTGCGCGTACCACTGGGCGAAACAAGCACGAACTGCAGCTGGCGGGTATTGCTGTGGTTCACCCGGAAGCCCAGCTGCACCGACTCGATGTTGCGTGCGCCATTGGCCAGCTGGAAGGTCAACCGCGCGGCGGCGGCGGAGGTATTGCCGATGGCCACCGTGCGCGTGGTGGTGCGCCAGCCCGTATCCAGCAGCGGGCCCAACGACTGGAAGTTCTCGGCGACCTGCACGGCGCGCGCCGCGTTGACCACACCGAAGCCGTACCAGTTGCTGTAAGCGCGGTTGGCTGCATTCACCGTCCAGCCCGGCACCAGCGTGCGGCCGTCGGCCAGCGTCACCGCTGGCTGGTTCGGATGGTTGCGGGTGGCCGTGGTGGCCAGGATGTACTTCACATCGCGGTAGGACAGGTTCGGGTTGGCCTCCAGCACCAGCGCCGCCACGCCCGACACCATCGGCGCCGACGCCGACGTACCGTTCATCTTCGCGGTGTAGTTGCAGGTGCTGTCGATCGCCGACAGGTTGCTGTCCAGCGTGTTCTGGCGGTTGGTGTTCTTGTTGCTGCCCTGCGTGCAGCCGGTCACGTCGGTGGTGACGATGGCCGGATCGTACGCACGTGCCACCAGGTTCGGTGCGTACTGCGCCTGCAGGCCGTACTCGCCACCAAAGGCCGACACCCACAGTGCCGAACCGGTGGACGAGTACGACGAACGCACGCCATCGGCGCGCACTGCACCCACGGTGATCACGTTGAACAGGTTGTTGCGTGGATCGCGGCCAGCCGGCACACAGCCGGTGTTGCGGTTCTTGGTATCGGTGGTGCAGACGTCCTGGGTCTGGCTGATCGAGGCGTTGTTGAAGTTGTTGCCGGCCGACTTCACGTAGATGCCGCCGCGGCCACCGCGCGTGCCCGACAGTGCCTGCTCGTACGAACTCACCGTGTTCTGGCTGTAGGCCACGGGCAGGTTGGGGTTGCCCGGGCCAGCGCCCCAGCTGTTGTTGAACACCTGCACATCGGCCGACTCGGCGCCATCCCACCAGGCGTATTCGATGTTGCTCTGCTGGTTGCCCTGCGCGTTGGAGGCCAGCACGTTGAAGCCTTTCAGCGTTGCCGCCGGGGCCACGCCACGCACGCCCAGGTTGTTGGCGCCCACCGCACCGGCGATGCCTCCCACCATCGTGCCGTGGTTGTCAGCATCGGGATTGGACGGCGTGGGATTGTTGGAGCCGTTGGCGAAGTTCTTGCCCGCTACCGCCGCCACGTTCGCGGCCAGGTCCGGGTGGGCGATCTGCAGGCCGTCATCGACGATGCCGATCACCACGCCCTGGCCACGGATGCCATTGCGGAACAGGCCATCGACGTTGAGATCGTTGCCGGCCACCGGCAGCGTATCGGCCGGCACCGTCTGCCCGGTATTGAGCAGATGCCACTGGATGCCTGCCAGTGGATCGGCCTGTTGCGCATGGGCGGTGACGGCCAGGCTGCCCAGCACCAGGGCAGTGGCCAAGGCCAGGCGCGCAGAGCGCGGTGGCGCGGAGCGTTGCGTGTGTCGCTTCATACACGAATCCTTCTGTTGTGAATCGGCATGGCAGGACGGCGGGGCGGATCTGCCCCATCGCAACGAGCCAAACGCGACACAACGAACAACCCCCTACCTCTTCACACGGTCGATGTGCGGATGTGCCAAGTACGTCACAAACACTTATGTCGCCTTGTAATGACGACTGCACCGCTCTGGTCTGTGCCCCGGTAGGCCCCAACCTTGGTTGGCACAATCCACCCGCACCGGAACCCCGCCGCCATGCCACCATGCCCAGGCTCCCCGGAGGACACCGGATGAAACGCCCCAATGCCCGCGCCCGTGCCGATATGGCCCCACTCACCGTGGCCGCCATCCGAAAGGTGGTGCTGTCGATGTATCACCGTCGCCACGATTACTGGACCGACGCGGACATCGCCGAGCTGCTGCCGGAGCTCACCGCCTTCAACATCGCCACGGTGAAGCAGCTGCGCCTGCTGATGAAACGGCACCGCCGCGCGCTGCTGCGGGAGGAGAGGACAAAGATGTCCCGGGCGCAGACGCTGGATCTGCTGGCCGGGGGCGGTTGGCATGGCATCGATGTGCACGCCAATACCAGCTGGTTCGCCATTGGCGGCCTGGTCCGCATCAGCATGGAACACGAATTCGGCTTCGAGACCATGCTGCCATTCCATGAGATACGCGACACCGAACCGACGTAGCGTGGCGCGTGCGCGACGGCCCAGGCAATGGCAGCAGGGCGTCATCGCACCCCCTCCCGCCCCCCTGTGCTACTACAGCCCGTGCACCCCTTCCCCGAACGGAGCACGACCATGGTCAACCCCGTCGCCCAGGCCCATCGCGGCCTCGGCACAACACTCTTCAGCCTGTTGAATCCGATACCGTTCGGCTTCTTCGTGGCCGGCCTCATCTTCGACATCCTCTACCTCAACACCGCTGAAGTGATGTGGGGCAAGTCGGCGGCGTGGCTGATCACCTTCGGCCTGCTGATCGCCATCCTGCCGCGGCTGATCAACCTGTTCGCGGTCTGGCGCCGCAACGGCACCGCCACCGGCACCGACCGCCTCGATTTCCTGCTCAACCTGGTCGCCATCGTGCTGGCCGTCTGGAACGCCTTCGTGCACAGCCGCGATGCCTATGCGGCGGCCGTGCCGGGCACCATCCTCTCCGCGCTGACGGTGGCACTGATCGCGCTTGGCTTCATCGTGCTTTCGCTGCAGCAGCCGGTGCTGCAAGGAGCCCGTCATGGCTAAGCGCATCCTGCCTGCCGTGGGCGTGCTTTCGCTGGCATTGGCGCTGGCCGCGTGTGCCGGAAAAGCCGAATACCACCCGGCCGACCAGTCCGGTGCACAGCCACCGCTGCCCAAACCCGAGAACTACCTGTTGCCGCCGATGCAGGTGCCCAAGGGCGTGGGCTGGGCCGAAGGACAGGCACCGTTGGTGGCCGACGGCCTGAAGATAGAACGCATCGCTGCCAACCTGCAGCACCCGCGCCGGCTGCTGTCGCTGCCCAACGGTGACGTACTGGTAGTGGAAGGCAACGGTCCCGGCGAAGAGCCGGTCACCACGCCCAAGCAGTGGATCGCCGGCAAGGTGAAGGCGCGCTCGGGCAAGGCCGGCAAGGGCGGCAACCGGGTCACCCTGCTGCGGCGCACACCGGGTACCGGTACCTGGACCCAGCACGTGTACATCGAAAACCTGCACTCGCCGTTCGGCATCCAGCTGATCGGTGACACGCTGTATGTGGCCAACACCGGCAACATCATGAAATACCACTATGTGCCGGGCGAAACCCGCATGTCCGACAAGGGCAGCGAGTTCACCGACCTGCCCAGCACCATCAACCACCACTGGACCAAGGAACTGCTGGCCAGCCGCGATGGCAGCAAGCTGTACGTGGGCGTGGGCTCCAACAGCAACATCACCGAGAACGGCCTGGCCGTCGAGTACCGCCGCGCGGTGGTGCTGGAAGTGGACGTGGCCACCAGCGGCAGCCGCATCTACGCCTCGGGACTGCGCAACCCCACCGGCCTGGACTGGGAGCCGAGTACCGGCAAGCTGTGGGCGGTGGTGAACGAGCGCGACGAGATCGGTGCCGACCTGGTGCCCGATTACCTCACCTCGGTGCAGGAGCACGGCTTCTACGGCTGGCCCTACAGCTACTACGGCCAGCATGTGGACGAGCGCGTGCAACCGCAGCGTCCAGACCTGGTGGCCAAGGCAATCCGCCCGGACTTCGCCATCGGCTCGCACGTGGCACCGCTGGGCCTGCTGTTCTACACCGGCCAGGCACTGCCGGCGAAGTACCACGGCGGTGCCTTCATCGGCGAGCACGGCAGCTGGGACCGTTCGCCGCTGAGCGGCTACGAAGTGGTGTACGTGCCGTTCAAGGACGGCAAGCCGGCCGGCCGGCCGGAAGCGGTGGTGAGCGGGTTCGCCTCCAAGGATGAGAAGACGCTGATGGGCGCGCCGGTCGGCATGGCCATCGATGCGGAGGGCGCGCTGCTGGTCGCCGATGATGTGGGCGACGTGGTGTGGCGGGTGTCGGCGAAGTAGCCGGCTGCCCGCGCATCACCCGTGCTGTAGGGCCGAGCCCATGCTCGGCTCTACAGCGCCGATGATCCGCTGCGGAAGCCGCTGAACACTGATTCGGCCGCAAAGCCCACGCCACCCAGCAGCACACCGAAGTACACCACCGACGCCACCACGAAGCCATAGCCGGCTGCCACCGCCGCGCCATCGCGCTGGATGAAACCGATGGCGAAGGACATCAGCGCCAGCGCCGGCAGCGTGTTGCTGAAGGGAATCGGCCCGGCCGGCAGCATCAGCAGGATCGTGGCGAACACCAGCGCCAGGTTGTTCAACCGCATCATCTTCTTCGAGCGCACCATCGCTGCCAGCCGCATCGGCCGGGACAACCGCTCCATGCGGTGCACCCATTTCAGGACACGGCCCAGGTTGGCTTTCAGCTTGTCGGTGGCAATCTGCTTGTCGGCCAATCGCTGCGGCACCCACAAAGGACGGTCGCGCACGCGGCTCAGGCCGATCAGCAGGATGGACGCACCGAACACCGTGCTCAGCCCGGGAATCGATACCGGAATCAGGAAGATCGCCGACAGCAGGATCACCACCAGCATCAGGCCTTCGTCGCCCAGCGCATGCAGCAGCGTGCCGACGCGGATATGGTCGCCGGGCAGGCCGTCGATCAGGTCTTCAATCTGCTGGGCAAGCGGGGCGGTGTCAGTGGCGTCGGGCGCTTGGTAGGTCATGCGTCGAAAGAGTGTCCAGGGAAGGGCGGTCGATAGGGCCGTCCTGCGGTGGGGGACGCACAGGCCCCACGAGTATCCCCGGCCAGCGCCGCGCAGAGGTGAACAATGCATGAGGCCGGCGTTGCCAGTCGGCCTGGCCTAAAATGGGCGTCCCCCGCACTGGTTGAAGATGATGGACATGGGTCGCAGGCAATCGACCATCGAACTGGTCGCCATCGATATGGATGGCACCCTGCTGGACCCCGCCCACAAGCTCACCCCGCGCGTGAAGCAGGCCATCGCCCGGGCACGCGCGCTGGGCGTGCATATCGTGCTGACCAGCGGCCGCCCGGTGCCGGGGCTGGCGCCGTTCCTGCATGAGCTTGGCATCGAGGGTGACGATGACTACTGCATCGCCTGCAACGGTGGCCTCGTGCAGCGCATCGGCCCGCGCGAGACGGTGGTCGAGTATCCGCTCAGCTTCGATGACTTCGTGTACTGCGAACAGGTTGCCCACGAGATCGGCGTGCACTTCCAGGCGCTCGATGCCACGCGCATGTACACGCCCAACCAGGACATCAGCATCTACACCGTGGCCGACTCGCATCTTTCGCGCATGCCACTGTCGTACCGCCGCGTGGCCGACATGGATCCGGGCATGTCCTTCATCAAGCTGATGATGATCGACGAGCCGGACGTGCTGGATGCTGCCATCGCGCGCTTGCCAGCCGCGCTGACCGAGCGTTTCGCGGTACTGAAGAGTGCGCCGTTCTTCCTGGAAGTATTCGACCACCGCGCCGGCAAGGGGCCAAGCCTGCAGAAGCTGGCCGAGCACCTGGGCATCGACAGCGCCAACGTGATGGCCATCGGCGACCAGGAGAACGACCTCACCATGCTGCAGTACGCCGGCACCAGCGTGGCGATGGGCAATGCCATCGATGTGGTGAAGGCTGCCGCGCGCTTCGAGACCGCCACCAACGCCGATGAAGGCGTGGCCAAGGCGATCGAGCGTTTCGTTCTGCAGTAACCGCGCGTCCATCTTCCGGTAGGTGCCAACCTTGGTTGGCACACGCAGCCGGCAAGCGCCGACCAAGGTCGGCCTACCACGCAAGGGCTATACCCACGTATAGCCCATCCATACACATCGCCATCGGCGCTGTACCACGGTGCAATGGCGGATGCGGCAGTGCGATGCAAGAATTCCGCACGTCGAAATCACGCCACCGAATCCCACGGCAGATGATCGTCTTCATCCGCCACTGACCGGCGCGTACCGCGCCGTCATCACTTCAACGCAATCGCCGCCAGCCAGCGCGCCGCACACCGGCGCTGCATCGCGCTGGGCGTGCGCCTGCGCCACCTTTCCCCTGCACCCTGGATCTGGCCATGAACACTCCACCTACGCTTCTTGCCCTGGCAATCGGCATCGCCCTCGTTGCACCGCTGCACGCTGCCGAGTCCACCGACGCGGCCCACGACACCCCCACCACCTTGAACGCGCTGCAGGTCATCGCCACCCCACGCGGTGCAGCCGTCGCGCCCACCCAGGTGGTCGGCCCGAACCGCTACGTCATCAACGCCACCGACTTGGATTCGATGGTGTCCGGCAACAACGGCCTGTCGATGCTGAAGAACGTGCCGGGCGCCAGCTACACCGCCACCGACGGTCTCGGCCTGGACATCTCGGCTACCAGCCTGTTCGTGCGCGGGTTCCGCATGAATGAAATGGGCATCACCTTCGAAGGCGTGCCGCTGAACGACAACGGCTTCCTCTCGCTTACCGGCACCAGTGTGGTCAACGTAGGTGTACCCGACGGCATCGGTTCGATCACGGTCAGCCCGGGTGGTGCACCAGTGAGTGTGTTCTCCAGCAGCGTCAATGGCGGCAGCCTCGAGTACCGCCTGCGCGACCTGCAGGACACCCCCAGCCTGCGCATCAAGCAGGGCGTGGGCAGCAACAACACGCTGGTCACCACGGTCTCCGGCCAGAGCGGCCAGCTGGGCGAGCACGGCCCGAAGCTGCTGGTCGACCTGCAGCGCGTGTCGGCCGACAAGTACCAGGGCGCCGGCACGCAGAAGTTCCTGCGCGGTGACCTGAAGGCGCAGCAGGATGTGGCGTGGGGTGACTTCACCGTGTTCCTGTCCGACAGCAAGGCCGCGGTGTGGGGTTACAACAACATCTCCTTCGACATGATCCGCAAGTTGGGCTGGAAGGCCGACAGCTTCTATCCGGACTATGCGTGGGCGTACTACGTGGCCTCGCCGGAGAACGCCGACAAGTCCTGCGGCGCCTACACCTGCGGTGAGCTGTCCGAGCTGATTCCCTACGACACCGGCCAGGTGACCCGCGACCGCGTCGCGTCGATCAACCATCGCTTCCAGATCACGCCCGCGCTCAGCGGCAACGTGCAGCTGTACAACGCCAACAGCCACACCCAGGCCACCTTGACCGACCCGACCGTGCCGTCGCCCAACGGCGCGCCCTTCTCCGAGCAGGTGCAGACGCCGCACCTCAATCGCTTGGGGGGCATGTTCAACCTGCAGTTCGAGACCGGTGCGCACACCCTCACCACCGGTTTCTGGCAGGAGAAGAGCAAGGCGGCCGCGAAGACCGAGTGGTACCAGCAGCCGCTGCTGGGGCAGGGCAAGCCACTGAAGGCGACCGGGCCGTTCGATGTCTACGGGCCGGCGTTCCAGACCGACAACGCATCCAGCTGGGTGACCCGTTCACGGCAGCTCTACCTGCATGACAACTACGCCGTCACCGACACGCTGGTGTTGGGGCTGGGCTTCAAGGCCGTGGACTTCACGACCACTGGCGGTGGCATCGGCGACGCAGCGGAGCGCCCGGTGTCCGGCATGCTGAGGGCCAAGAGCAACTTCCTGCCACACGTGTCGCTGTACTGGAGCCCGACCGAGCGGACCGACGCCTTCATCGACCTGGTCAACACCATGAACGGCTATCGCGTGGCCCAGCGCGGCAACATCGGCTACACCGCGTCGGCCTGGACCATCAGTGACCAGAAAGAGTTCGACCGCGTGGCCGGCACCCTGCGTCCGGAAAAGAACTGGAACCTGACCGTGGGCGCCAGCCACCGCTTCGACCGCCTGACCGTGACTGGCGATGTGTTCTACAACGATATCCGCAACCGGCTGTTGTCGGCAGCCATCGGCACACAATTCGCGCAGATCAACACGGTGCGCTTGATGCCGAAGATGCACGTGATCGGCGCCGACCTCGGCATCACCGCCGACCTGACCGACCACCTGCAGTTCTACCAGGGCATCGCGCTGGCGCGCTCGTACTACGACAGCGATTTCGTGGTGGGCGATACCGTGTACCCGATCAAGGGCAACGCGCAGCCGGGCTACCCGCAGCTGTCGCTGGTCAGCGACCTGTCCGCGCATTTCGGCGACTGGCGTTTCGGTGCCACCAGCACCTCGTACCTGCGCCAGCCCTTCACCTATGAAAACGACATCCGCGTGCCGACGTTCTGGCAGGTCAACGCGTACACCGCCTACACCCTGGGCCCGGACAGCCTGCTGCCGGGGCTGGAGCTGCGGCTGGACGTAAGCAACCTGTTCAACCGCAACAACATCGGCACCGCCACCATCGCCGGCTCGTCGTTCTCGGGCGACTACCAGACCCTGCAGCGCAGCGCCCCCCGGCAGGTGATGTTCAGCACCTCGATGTCGTTCTGATACATGGAACGGGGTCGGATCCCTTTGCCACGCCAAGGGCTCCGACCCCATCCGCTGTTTGCACGATCTGCACTGATTTCCGGGCACCAACGCAAGGTTCCCACAATGTTGCTGGGTCATCCTGTACGCATGGCACAGCACAACCCCCGTTTCCCTCCGGTCCGCAGGCGCGCCCATGGACGTGCGCGTCCGGTGCCGTTCGCAGCACCGGCGGTCGACCTGGAGGCCGAGTACCAGTTCTGGCAGGTCTATGACCGCGTGGTCCGCCCCCTGCCCGGGGGCGGGTTCCGCCTGGCCTGGCTGGTGCTGCAGGCCGTGTACCGGGCGCGGGCGCGCTATCCCGCCGACACCCACAAGGCCGCGCTGTCGCGGGTACTGTTCGGTACCAACATGACCGACGCGCGCGCGGCCGAACTGGAAGAGCTCTACGCGCTGGTCAGCCGCAGGCTGGCGGCGGTGGCACTGCGCACGCTGGCACCCCGCAACACCGCCTAGCCCGCCTTGCAGGGCATGCAGATCCGTCCCACCCCGCCGGCACCGGCGCGCAGGTCAGGGTCGAAGAACTCTTCCTGGCTGCGGATCTGCCCACAGCGGCTGCAGACCTTCTTCTCCTTCGATTCCAGCCCCTGCACCTGCTCGATCACCTGATCGACCGCTGCCGAACGGATTTCCGTGCCGGCCACTTCAATCAGGCGATAGAGCCGGTCGGACAGCGTCTGCACCGGGTCGCTGCCGAGGTTGAACCGGTTGATGCGCAGGAAGCGGTAGCCGTAGCTTTCCAGGGTCAGCTGGCGCTCGACGTCGGCCTCCACCAGATAGCGCTCGTGGTTGCCCACATGCACCGGCTTGTCGCGGCGGAAATGGAATTCGAAACCGTCGTACTCGATCACGATCTGCAGCGCGCCGCGCACGGTCTGCACGGTCACCAGGAAGTCCACGCGCCACGCCGGGTGCTGATAGGTCGGGTCGAGTTGGCGCAGGTAGTCGCCCACCGGGAACTGCGGAATGATCTCGACCGCATCGCCATGGGCAAGCACGAACGGCGTCTGCTGCAGCCACTGCAGCACCTTCGATTCCATCGGGCTGCGCGCATCGGTCTGCGCGGCGTCGGGCGCGGGACGGTCCAGCTGGCTGGCGTAGTAACGCAGGGCATTGCCAATTGCGCCGCGGAACGCATCCACCGGCATCGAATGGACGAACCAGATCGCCTCCTGCGCGCGGGAGAAGCCGACATTCAGGCGCTGCACTTTCAGCTTGTCTTCCACCGCATCCACCGCGCCGCTCAGGCTGACCGGGAAGATGTAGTTCAGCGCGTCCTGGCCGGCAGTCGCCACCATCGAATAGAAGATCAGCCCGCGTTCCTCACCCTGGCAGGAGTCGACCGTCATCACCTTCAGGCGAAGCCGCTCTTCGAACTCGCGGCCGCGCGGATGGTTGAACAGCGTCTTGGACAACAGCGTCTGCTGCTCGCGGAACGGCGTGATGATGCCGACCGTGGGCGGCGCGTCCGTATCCAGCAGTTCCACCAGGCGCTCGGCGATGAAGGCCGCTTCGGCTTCGTTGGTACTGCGGCTGGTGCGGTGCCCACTGGCATCGACCTGGCTGAAGCGGATCACCTCCTGCAGCGGCCGGCTGCGGATCTTCAATGCCTGCAGCTGGTGGTTGTAGAAGGTGGAGGACGAGAACCCGATCAGTTCCGCATAGCTGCGGAAATGCTTGCGCAGCATCACCGAGTACGAGGCCGAGAGCGAGCAGAACTCCAGCACCGAGCGCTTCACATCGAACATGGCCAACCGTTCCAGCACGTCGGCCTGCTGGCTGACGTTGGTGCGGAAGTAGTTGACCAGGTCCGAGCGGTACTTGTCGTTCAGCGCGATGCTGGCGTTGGCGGCCTTTACGTTGGAGAACTGCTTGGAATCGCCCAGGACCACCACCTTGCGCGCACGCAGCAGCGCCGGCAGTGCCTGTGCCACCGAGACCTGCGAGCCTTCGTCGATCACCAGCACGTCGAACAGGTCCGGTGCCAGCGGCATGTATTCGCCGAACTCGCGGATGCTGGCGATCATCACCGGGAACGACTCGCGCACGCTCTCGAACTTGTCCACCGGGAACTTCTGCCGGTTGGCGATCACGCCCGCCAATGCCCGCGCGTCGGCGCGGTGATGATCCATGAAGCTGATCAGGCGCCCATCCACATGGGCATTCATCACCGAGGTATTCAGGCGTTCCAGCTTGGTCTTGGTGCCCACATAGTCGTACTGCGGTGCATCGACGAAGGCCTTGCGCGTGGCCATCCAGCCCTGCAGGAAGCGCAGGGTCAGCGCCCACAGTGCGGGGTCGTCCTTCGGCTCGGCCAGCAGGGCCTCGACGATGGCCGGATTGAGCCTTGCCAGCAGGGCCATCGCTTGGCGTGCAACCGCCGCACCCGGTCCCGGCGCGGCGCCGTGGGCGATCTGCCGGTAGCTGGCCGCCAGCTGCGTGCCCAGGCCTTCGGCCTCCAGCTTCATGCGCAGCGCGTTTGCGCCCTGCACGATGTTCTGCAGGGCGGCTGCATCCTGCTTGAGCAGCAGCGGCCGTGTGGTGCCAAGCTGGTTGAGTTGCAGTTCCAGCCCGCGCACGGCATTGCCACGCAGCAGATAACCCAGCAGCGGCATCTTCAGCTGCTGGTACTGCAGCAACAGCGTACCCAGCAGCCGTATCTGCTCGGCATCCAACGACTCGAACAGCGCCCAGCCGTCAACCGGTCGGTTGGCAAGGAAGGCAGTGGTCACCGCATCGCGACGGATGCGCTCGTCCAGCGACGCCGGGGTGTAGTCGGTACTGCCGAACAGGTCGGCAAGATAGGCTTCCAGTGCGTCCGCCTGCGCGGTCACCGCTTCCAGCTCGGTCAGCACGTTGGCATCCATCACCGCGTGCACCTGCTGCAGCACCGCGGGGGCGCGCTCGCCCAGCGCCGCTTCCTGCTCGTGCATGGTCTTCACTGCAGCAAGTGATACACGCCCCAGCGTCTGCACGGTATTGGAGATGG
This sequence comes from Stenotrophomonas sp. GW821-FHT02D01, assembly GCF_059421765.1. NCBI lineage: Bacteria > Pseudomonadati > Pseudomonadota > Gammaproteobacteria > Lysobacterales > Lysobacteraceae > Stenotrophomonas > Stenotrophomonas sp. GW821-FHT02D01. The sequence continues at coordinate 179,614 of NZ_JBWKVP010000004.1, read as the reverse complement.
CCTGCCGGAGCGTCTGTGCCGTGTCCTGGCGCTCGCTCTCAAGGGCGGGCTGGTTGGCCTTCATCGCCTTGGCGAAGGCCGAAATCTGGCTGATCGTGCCGGTGGAGGTCAGGCGCTTGAAGTTCGCTGCCTGCTGGCCCAGCCGCAGGATGGGGTTGGGGAAATCACGATCGTGGCGAACCCGGCTCATCGCATCGGACAGCTTGTCGTACACCACGTCCAACGCTTCGGTCTTGTCCGACAGCACCAGGCAGCTCTTCTTGTTGAAGGCGCAGTCGGCGGCGATGGCGGTGATGGTGTGCGACTTGCCGGTGCCGGGCGGGCCTTCGACCACCACGATCCGCCCCTGCGGCTCGCGCACGGCCAGCAGGATCTTGCGCTGCTCCTCATTCAACGGAATGGGCGAATCGAACACCATGCGCTCCACCAGCGGCAGCGCATCCCAGGCCGATTCCACCCGTTCCCCGATGGGTTCGGGGTTGCGCATCAGCACGCCTTCCACCATGCCGTGGAACAGATCCACCAGCTTCGACCCACCATTGCGGGCCTGGTCGATGATCTCCTCGAAATCATTCAGCAGCGCCTCGTCCGCGCGCTCGAACGCAGCCAGGTGCAGGGCAGGCGACAGCGCCACGGTGGCGGTGGATGCCTCGCTGGCAGACGAGGAAAGCGAGACTTCGCCGCCCAGATCCACCGCGTTGGCCACCTGCCGGAACAGCGACGCCGCCACTTCGAACAGGCTCTGCGCCGGGTCGAGGTACTGGATGCGCTCCTGGATCGGCGACACCCACTCGCGGGCCATGCCCACGGCCAGTTCCTGCAGCACGAAGTCGATCGCGCGGCGGTTGGCGAACAGCCGGTTGCTGAGGGTCAGGGTGTAGCCCGACCCATCCTTGGCCCGCACCACGTCCAGCGGCAGGTAGAACACCGGGTACTGCACGCCCGCGTACTTGAGCGTGCCCACGTAGAGATACAGCTGCAGACCATCGCCGGTGGCGACATAGGTTTCCAGGTCGCGGAACTCATGGAAGGCGTCGGCCGCCACGAAGTTCTCGAAGAAGGCCATCAGCGCGCTGATCGTGCCTTCGCGGGTCAGCTGGTGCTCGCAGGCCTGCTGCAGCGGCAGTTCATCACCGGTGGCCAGCAAGCGCGCCAGCACCTCCGGCAGGGTCTGGTACAGATCCACAACGGAGCGGGTGACCAGGTCCGATTCAGCCGCGTGCAGCGAATCCATCACCCAGTACGCCTGGCCCTGCAGTGGGCCGGCCAGATGAGCGATCAGCGGCCGCACCACCTGCACGCACATCGCATCCACCAGGGTGCCCTGCACCGATTCCACCCAGGCTTCCGGGTCTTCCAGTGCACCGGCCATGCTGACGCGCGCCTTGTCCAGCACGGCCACGCGCACCGTGGCGATGGCGGTCTCGGTGATGGCGTTGACCTGCTCTTCGACGATGCGGCGCAGCGTCGCGCTGATCGGCCGGGTGTAGCTGCGCGGGCCGATGGTGAACGAAAGCTCCTCGCCGGAGGGCCGGCTGAGCAGCTTCCACAGCTCCTTGTCCAACGCCGGATACGGCGCGGTGCGCATGCCTGCGCGGAAGCCGGAATCGCTGGTAAGCACGATGCGGCGCCGCGGTGCCTGCGCGCGCTTGAAATCCGATTCAAGGAAATCGCGGAAGTACTGCGAGATCCGCACCGCGATTTCGCGCATCTTCGTTTCACCCAGTGGCCCGCCGCCGCCGGTTGCCGCAGGTGTCAGCGGGGTGGACGCATCGGAGGTCGGCAGGTGCGGCGGCTGGGGAGTGCTCATGTATGGCTGGGCGGGCACCTGGCAAGGCAGGCACCGCTAGGGACTGGGTCCTGCATGGTCGCACGCGTCGCCCACGGCGGGGAGGGGGCCAGTGCCCTCCAGTACCGACGGCAGGATCATGTGCGACGTCAACGATCGCCAGAACAGCGACTCGTCGTAGCTGTCAAAGTCGGTCCGGACCAGAATCGGCGACGGTAGCCCCTGCGCGCGCAGACGCAGGCGGATGCTGGCGACTTCCTCGCTCAACCCCACGCCGAACAGCACCAGCTGCACCTTCGCGTCGCGCAGCACGAATGATTCCTGCAACCGCGTGCCGAGGCCAGCGGCCAGGAACGTTCCCACCAGGTCGTAGTTGCGCCATTCCAGCACCGACAGGCCGCTGTCCACGCTGTAGATCGATTCCATGCGGATCAGGCCGCGCCGTCCTATCGTCCGTGATATCCGCTGACGGGCGGCCTCCTGCCCGCCCATGATGAGCATCCTGAGCAAACCGCGTCTCCTTGTGTATGGGCTCGCGGAAATGGTCAGGGCGCAGGTGGCATGGCAGATATCAGATGAATCTGATTCCTTCGTGCATGCAGCAGCGTGCTAGGTGCCTGGCTTGCCCCGGTCCAGCTGCCGGTACCCAATGGCCTCGGCCAGGTGCGCGGTCCGGATGGTCCCGCTTTCGGCAAGATCGGCAATGGTGCGTGCCACGCGCAGGATGCGATGCATCGCCCGCGCCGACAGCTGCAGGCGCTCGATGGCTTGTTCCAGCAGATCCTGGTCGGCTTCGCTCAAGCGCGTGCACGCGCGCAGGGCAGCAGGCGGCAGGTGCGCGTTGAGGCCACCACGCGCCCGTTGCCGCGCATGTGCCGCTTCCACCCGCGAACGCACGCTGGCGCTGGGTTCGCCCAAGGGTGTGCTCTCGCGCAACTCCACCGCATCCATGCGGCTCACGTTGATGTGCAAGTCGATGCGGTCCAGCAACGGGCCCGATACCCGCGCGCGGTAGCGGGTGACGCGCTCGTCACTGCACAGGCAGCGGTTGCTGCGGTCGCCGGCCCAGCCGCAGGGGCACGGGTTCATCGCCGCCACCAGTTGGAAGCGTGCCGGGTAGACCACGCTGCGCGCCGCGCGGGAGATGCGGATGTGACCCGACTCCAGCGGCTCACGCAGGGTTTCCAGCGCACTGCGGTTCCACTCGGGCAGCTCATCCAGGAACAGCACGCCGTGGTGCGCCAGCGAGATCTCGCCGGGGCAAGGTGGATTGCCGCCCCCCACCAATGCCGCCGCGCTCGCACTGTGGTGCGGCGCCCGGAACGGCCGCTGCCGCCAGCGCTTCGGGTCCAGCCCTTCGCCGCTGACCGAGGTGATGGCCGCCAACTGCAGGGCATCGATCTCTTCGGAATCCGGCAGCAGGCTGGGCAGGCGCGAGGCGAGCAGCGTCTTGCCGCAGCCGGGGCTGCCGATCAGCAACAGATGGTGACCACCGGCCGCGGCAACCTCTAACGCGCGGCGTGCGAGCGCCTGCCCGCGTACATCGGCCAGATCCGGCAGCGGCAGCGGCGTTGTGTCTACGCGTTCCACCTGTGGCAGCAGGCGTGGATTGCCCAGCCCGGCGCAGCATTCCAGCAGGGTGCGCGCCACCCGCACATCGGCGTGCTGGGCGAGGGCGGCTTCAGCGGCGTTGCCCGGGGGCACGATCAGGATGCGTCCGGCTTCCGCGGCGGCGATGGCGGCCGGCAGCGCACCGGACACCGCGCGCAGCTCACCGGTCAAGCCAAGTTCGCCGAGGAATTCGTACTGCAGCAACGACTGCGGATCGACTTGGCCACTGGCAGCGAGGATGCCCAGCGCGATAGCCAGATCGTAGCGACCGCCTTCCTTGGGCAGGTCGGCGGGCGCGAGGTTCAAGGTTATGCGCCGCTGCGGAAAGTCGAACCTCGCGCAGAGCATCGCGGCACGCACGCGCTCGCGCGACTCGCGCACGCTGGTCTCGGCCAGGCCGACGATCTGGGTGACCGGCAGACCGCCGGAGAGATGCACCTCGATCCGCACCAGCGGGGCATCGACCCCGGCGCGGGCACGGCTGTGAACCAGCGCCAGGCTCATGTGTGGTTTCCTGCAGAGGGACGCTTGATGGTGAGGGGGCGACATTCGGGCCACCATCGGGGTTTGCAGGTGAAGTGACTAGGGAGATTCTGGTGAAGGGCGATATCTGCCCTGAACAGACATCGCTGCGCATCAGGAGTCGCCTCGCAGAAGTGATCAGATCGCACTTCAATCCAGGTTGGCAATGGCTGCTAGCCGACGTCCCCGAGTTATGAGTAGCACATCGAATTGGAGTTCATGATCAACTTGTGGGCAAACCTTCAAAGTGTCCAGGCGGGAAAGAATGTGCCGACGATGCTCTCGGGTATAACCCATATCTCCCAACACCGGGACATCTCGCTGCACGAGCTGTTGAAGATCATGCTGTGGACTTACCGGGGTAGCGAGATCTGTGTGGCGCGTCCAGCCATACCCTCCCTCATCGTGGCGCGTGATCTGATAGATCAGATCAACTTTGCCGAGATTGAGGCTGCCACCAACGGGTTGTAGAGTGTAGCCGTGGCTGCTCTGACGGCCCTTATGTACATTAGTATCGAAACTGACCGCAGTTGGTGATTGACTCAAGCATTGCATGGAATGTTGTGCGGGAACTCTTCCGAGGCGCTCTCAGGCCTCGTTCACTAGGGATAGGAGACGGAAATGTCTGGATCTGGTGGTGGTAGTTTTGGGGGGGGTGGAGTTCAGGAGATTGCCTGTGAACGTCTCTCTTTTGAGACGCAGCTGAGTTCTCCAAAGCCTTTGGTTGTGGCGGGGATCAACGTGGGCGACATTTTGTCGGTTGCCATGGAGCAGCAGGGGGCTGGTCAAGTGGTGGTGGTGATCAAGCACGGGAATCAGGTGGCCGGTGGTATCACCTCTCCCAAGATGTCCCGTCTGCTCGAGTGCATTCGGCAGGGAACCCACTACCAGGCCACCGTACTGAGCAAGGCCAGCGGCCAGGTAACCATACGCATCTCGCCTTGAGGCGCTAGGCAACGACAGGGGATAAATGGATGTTGACCATCGTCGGTGGTATCTACCGCGAGGTGTGTTTGCGCCCGCAGTGGGACGAGGTGTATGGCTCGGCCGGACGTGCAGCGTCAGCGGTGGCGCGTCTGGGTGGGCAGGTGACGTTGCACGGTTATCTCGATGCTGCCCTCCAGCCGATCTTGGAGTGTCGTGCAGCGGACGAGGGCTTTAGCCTATCGATTGCGACGTTACCCCGGTCTGCCGCTTTTCACTACAGCCACGGACTATCTATACCGTGGATCGAGCAGCCAGAGCGGCAACCCTCGCTCAGCGTGACGGCCGATCACGTGCTTCGCTTTGGCATGGTGGAGAGCACAGCCATAGTGGACGCCGAGTACGCCGTATTCGATCCTCAGAACGTGACCGAGACTGAGTCATTTGGCGCTAACGGCTCGAAGGCCCGGCACCTGGCACTTGTGCTCAATCTGACTGAGGCAAGGAGCCTGCTCCAACAGTTCGATCTGACACCCGAGCAAATGGCTGCCGAGCTGGCTTCGCAGCATGCTGCAGAAGTGGTGGTGTTGAAGATGGGGCCGAAGGGGGCCTTGGTGCACCATGAGGGCGCCATTCAATGTGTTCCGGCCTACGCCACATCTCGGGTGTGGAAGATCGGCAGCGGGGATCAGTTTGCGGCCAACTTTGCATACGCCTGGATGGAAGAGCGCCGCTCGCCCTTGGAGGCTGCGGACCGAGCATCGCGCTCGGCTGCCTTCTATGCCCAGCACCGCAGGTATCCTGATGTAGAGGAGCTCGATGCATTTGCTCCGGTGCCGCTGCTGTTGTCTGACACCTACCTGCAGGGGCAGGTGCCTACCGTTTACTTGGCCGGGCCCTTCTTCACCCTTGGACAGCTCTGGGTGGTCGAGCAGGCCCGCAACTGCCTCCTCGACATGGGCCTGGACGTGTTCTCTCCCTACCACGACGTGGGCCCTGGCCCCGCCGAGATGGTGGTGGGGAAGGACATTGAGGGCATCCACCGGAGCCAGGTCATGCTCGCCATCGCAGATGGGCTGGACTCAGGCACGATCTTCGAGGTGGGCTACGCGCGATCTCGGGGAATCCCGGTGGTGATGTATGCCGAGAACGTGTCGCCTGAGGACCTGAAGATGATGGAGGGTACCGACTGCTTCCTGCGCGATGACTTCGTCAGTGCCATCTATCAGACCGCTTGGAATGGTGTTTGCGTATGAAGAGTGCCCTCCTACTGTCTGGCGGGATGGACTCGATCGCCCTGGCCTGGTGGAAGCGTCCGGATATGGCGTTCACAGTGGACTATGGCCAACTCGCCGCGGCTGCGGAAGTGGTGGCAGCCAGTGCCGTAAGCGAGCGACTGCAGATTCCGCACTACGTCATTCGGTTTGACGGTCGTGAGCTGGGTTCTGGGGACATGGCAGGTTCCACCCCCGACGCTCACGCGCCTGCCAGTGACTGGTGGCCCTACCGAAACCAGCTGCTGCTTACCCTGGTTGGTATGAAGTCGATCTCTATGGGCGCGCAGAGACTTTGGGTCGGTACCGTTGCTTCGGATGATAGTCATCAGGATGGCACGCTGGGTTTCGTCGACCTGATCAGCAAGCTGATGCAAAGCCAGGAAGGCGGCATGGTGGTTGAGGCCCCGGCGATCCAGCTGCAAACCAGCGATCTGGTGCGCACCTCGGGAATACCTCGTGATCTGCTGTCTTGGGCTCACAGCTGCCACAAGGCGTCGGTGGCCTGCGGCAACTGCCGCGGCTGCAACAAGTACTTTCAGGTATGGCACGAGCTCGAAGGGTATGCGGGCGACGCTCGGTAATCCGGTCCCTCGTCAGGACCCTGAGCCCTATGCGCCTTGGCAGTGGCCGGTAGTGCGCTCGATCGCACTGCCGGCCGCCTCGGACGTAGAGAGTAATTGGCCGGAGGCACTCGTGCGGCGCCGAAGTCGCAGGGACTTTGCACCCATCGGTATGCAGGCGCTGAGCACATTGCTATGGCATACGCTGCATTGCCAGCGAACTGCCGAGTCGCCAATGGGGTTCTCCCTGCAGCAGCGGCCAGTCCCTTCTGCAGGCGCTATCCATCCGGTGCACCTGCTGGTGCAGCTTCCGCTGGAGGAAGGGCAATGGGCACGCTACAACGCCATGACCCACGCCCTGGATGTCTTGGGCCATGCGTCCACCGTGCTGCAGGGGCTGTGCGAAGAGGCAGGTCAGGTGATTCGGACCGAGCCAGGCTCGCTGCTCTTGTTCGTGGCAGAGCCGGCAATGACCGCCGCCAAGTATGAGAATCCCTGCAGTCTGATATGGCGCGATGCAGGTGTCATGCAAGGGGCTCTGGCCATTGCCGCGGAGGCCTTGGCGTTGAACTACTGCCTTCTTGGGATAACTGGTGACCCGTGGGTGGGGCGGCTATCCGAGCAGTGCCATCTGGTTGGAGTGGGGCTGGCGGCGCTGGGAGCGCGGCCGTGAGGGCGCGTGCTTGGCCTTGAACTTGCTTTCCGGCAGCGCGCTGAGTGTGGCGCCGACGGTCAGGGGGGAGGCCATCATGTCCAGCCAAATGACGGCATCGAGTTCGGACGCCCTCACGCCCAAGCCAGCGCTGAACTTCAGGAACTGGTCCTCGAGCTGGAGGTAGTTCCGCTCCACTGTCAGCTCTGGATCCAGGAACCCGGCAAGAACGCCGGCGCGCAGGATATGGATATCCAGGATCGCGACATCGTCTGCATCCAGCCAGTTGCGCGCAATCCAGGAGGCGGTCTTGTATCCGATCCCTGGAACAGAGGTCAGCCAGTCGCGTAGCGCGCGACCTGACTGATCCGGAGAGGGCTCTTGGGAGAGCTTGCGCATTGCTGCTGCCAGGTAGCGTGCCTTCTGGCCGGCAAAGCGATACCGCACCAAGCGGCCTTCGTGCTCCATCGGCTCGGAGAGCCACTGAAGCAGATCCTGCTCGTCCGGCGCATCAGCCTCAAAGGCACCCTTCGACTTGAGGTGGTTGTAAGCCAGCAATCCAATGCTCGCAGGGATCCCGTGACCGCCCAGAAGGCATGCGCCCACTTCCTCGCGAAGCGTCTTGCCCAGCTTGTACTTGATCGAGCGCGCCTCGATGCGCCTGGCCATGACCTGGTATGCCCAGTACGCCGGAGTGGGAAACGCTTCGACGGCGCCCCACGGCACCCCGGCAACTACCTCCGACTCTGCGGAGGGCAGTTCAACGTTCACCATCATGGATTCGAGCATTACGCAGGCGCGCTGCATGGGGAGCCTCTTTAGTCGCCGAGCGTTGCATCTGCAACTCCGGACAAGCTGGGTTTACACCTGATCGGACTGGCAGGACGTCTAGGGCGCGTTCCCGTTTCGTGGGAGTCCGCTTTCTTTCTATGCATCTTATACCATAAAATATGCGTATATGCCTAAAAAACCCCAGAGCTTTCATCCCTTAATGCGCTCTCTTCCAGCGGCTCTGGGGGCTCGCATGATTGCGCTTGGACACAGTCAATTGGAGGTTTCAGCGCTCACTGGTGTCCCGCAGCCGCAGATCAGTCGCGCACTGCAGGGCGCACGAAAGCGCCTTACGTCGGACATGGAAAAGCTATGCCGTTATGCGCTTTTGAGTGCGGAAGAGCCTGAGGTTGTGGGTGATCCGGCTCTAGAGGTCACCTTGCTAATGCGTCAGCTGATTGGGGACAGCACGCTGGCCGCAGCGCACATGAAGGCCGTTCTTCGCAGTCTGGCTCCATTGATGGCCGACTATCGGCAGCGAACCTCGCCGTAGTACGGGTGCTGGTCTTAGCCGTCTACGCCACCAGGCAAGCGGCGAGGGGGGCGATCTGGGCTGGCGTCGCTTTGGCGGGATCCGATAGCGACGCGGGACGCGGCGACAGATAGCAGCAGACTGAGGTTGAGGTTGACGCTTTGTGCGGCTTGTTGAAGCGCTCGATCCAGCGTGTGAACCAGAGTCGCGAATCGTTGGGAAAGTGCTTGAAGTCAGTCATGCATTGCACGGGGTGCGGTTACGCCTTGATATCGGCACGCAGTCGTCGCAATTGAGAAATGGTGTATGAACGAAGCTAGCCTGGACCGGGTGCGCCGGGCCAATCAGCGTCCAGACCGAAGAGCTCAGTCATAGGTACGGCACCAGCGACAGCCTCCCATCGCCCGGTCGATAGGATCTGAGCATGAGTGAATCGACGCAACGCGGGTGGCACGCAGTGGGTTGACCCGGGGTTGAGATAGAGCGTGTGGGGACTTCTCAGGAAAGCGATGGTGCTGAAATTGGAGAAGATCCACGCCGCAGACATGCGCGAGTACCGTCCGGCTGACCACAATCCCTCATTGGGCCGTCCGAGGGGTTGGTCCTGCGACGGGCTGCCGCGTCCAAACAACGCGTCAATAGAGTCGATGTCCCTGTGGAAGGCATTCTGGCAATTGATAGCCACGACGAGGGGCAGGCCGGTGACACCGTATGCCCCTGCTTTTGTCTGCAGCTTGTCCCGAAGGTGAGACATCCCGTCGGCCATGATCGCGCCGCGGTGGTAGGCAGCGAGTAGGGGATCGTCGGGGCCTGCCTCACCTGGGCTGATGGCATGCGCCTCAATCGTCAGGGTTAGCCCCTCAAACACCCAGTCTCGGGTGGCCCATGGCGTCTGGGTATGGCCTCCCAGCTCGGCCAGCCATTGTTGGACTTGGGCTACGAAGCTACGGGCTGGCGGCGTCTTCCGGGTACTTCCCGACACGGTCACTGTGACGCGGTAGTGCTCATTGCGCGCATCCCGCAGGCCTTCCATCAGGACCTGGATCGCATGCTCATCAAGTCCACTGTCATCGGTAGGCTCGATCGTGATCGCTTCCAGCAGCATCGACTCGCCATCGGGAGTGCGCACCAGGAAGTCCGGTCGCCTGGTCGATCCATTGTTGAGCTCAGGGTGAACTTCAACCTCAAACCCGGAGCGGGTCAGAAGCTGGAAAAGCAACAGCTCAAACTCGGCGGATCGAATGTGAGCATCTTTCTTGAGCCGAGCGATCATTTCTTTCCGCTCGGCGGCGGGGTACTGCTGGACAGCGCAAGTAAAGAATTGGCGGAGCCTGGCCATCGATGGCCAGGATGAGCGGTTGTAAAACTGGAACAGGGACTCTCTGGCGCACTTTGGCCGAGGGTCGGTCCGATCGAAAGAATCGAAGATGAGCTCTTGGGTCATATCAGTCCAGCTTACAGGCGATCTCTAAAGTCGGCGATGAGTTGGGAGAGCGAGACGCCGCGGTGAGTGCGCACGCCAAGCAGCGTGGTAGTTGCACCAACTGAGGGGAGTCTTCTGAAAGCTGGATCAATGGCCCCTAGAGGCTGCCAGTCAAAAGAGGATATCGATTCGACTAGGTCGGCCAAGGCAACGGACTAGCTGATCAGCTTGCGCGGCTACGTGATCGCTTCGCTTTCAGCATGGCCATCGGGCTGACCAGTGGTGTTGGGGCTAGCTGGCCAAGCTGGTGCTCCAGACCCAGTGCTTTAAATACGCTTACGAGCGTATGCAAGGTTGATCCTTGGCCATTTTCTAGCTGCACCAACGCCCGGCGGGAGATGCCCGCTTTGTCTGCCAGAGCAGCTTGCGAGACATTTGCCGCAAGTCGACGAGCTTTGACGCGTTGGCCTAGGGCCTCAACAATCTCGCCAGGGGACTGGATTGGCATCGACTCCATTTGCGCTGAAATCTGCTCGTTACGGCCAATGATGTCGGTTATGCGCACAAATGCGCGCATCCAGATGTAGGAACAAGGCGCAGCTAAGCCACTTGAGTTGGGTCAAGTGTAGTACGCATTGCCATGCCCGGTGGGGGCTGCGCACCGCCGGGACCGGGAGGATTGTGCAGATTAGCTAAAGATGTCGCCTTGGACCTGTCTGGAGCGCAAGCGTTGGGGCGGCGGTGCACCGGCTTTGAGAGGGTGGGGGACTTCGGCTCCTGGGTGGTGCCAAGGTCCTTGCGCAGAGGTAGCTGGGCCGTCGTGTGGATCGGGCGAGCAGTGACGCGGGCGAACTCTTGACCGCCATGCCTCCCAGCCCGTACCAGTAGGCTCACACCCCATGCGTACCAGTAGGCTCACGCGATGGACAGCGCTCAGCCGCAGGAGCAAGGTAGGGCTACGGACCTACGGACGAGGCAGCACATGAAGCCCACCATCTTGGCTCTGGACCTTGAGGGGACGCTCATCTCCAACGCGATCAGCCAGATTCCCAGGCCGGGGCTCTATCAGTTCTTGGAGGCTGTCCGAGCGCACTTTGACCAGCTGATGATGTTCACGACAGTTCCCGAACCTCGCTTCCGCAGTATCGCTGCGCTGTTGGTTGGCGAAGGATGTGCGCCGGGTTGGTTTGCGGACCTGCACTACATCAAGTGGGAGGGAAAGACGAAGGACTTGCTTCTGGCGTCGCCGCGTCTGGGAGAAGTGCTGCTGCTGGATGATCACGCCCCCTACATTCATCCTGGACAGGAGCACCTCTGCGTTCAGATCCCTCTGTTTGGGTCGCCCTATGCAGCAGATGATGATGGACTCAGCATTGCCCTTGAACGCCTGCTTGATCGCGTCAGGTGCGGAGAGCAGTACCAGCACTGACCCCGCTCGTGTTCTGCGCGCTGCGCGCGTCGAGTTCGAGGTAGACGTTTGAAAGGCCGGTTACTGAGCAGTCCTTTTCGGCAGACCTGTCAGAGGCGTTCACGTTTCCAGCGCAGACAAGTGTCTCCAACGACGCAGTGTCGCCTACCTGAGCGCTGGCCTGACCAAAGGCGACCTCGACAGGCTTTCCCAGGATTGAATTGCGTTCGCTCTCGGTCAAGGACCACGCGTCAGCAAAATGGGTGAAAATTCTCAGCGCAGATGCGGAGAGATCCGGCCATCCCCATTCATTCTTTTCGTTCATAGAGACGGCCACATGGGAGTGACCATGATGGTACGCCTAACCCATCCCAGAACCAGGGTCAGGTGTGGACAGGATGCGCGATGTATGGATGTCATATACCGCCTGCCGCTCAGGGTCCGGGTAGATCTACAGCGCGGCTGAGGCTGGGTTCTGTCAGCAGCTTGATCAGCGCCGGCAACGATGAAGCAAGACGAAAATGGACCCCGTCAGGTGCTGCCGCAAGCGCCAGCCAGGCGGCCCTGCCCCCGCCCTTGGAACCATCGCGAACGTGCGCCAGTCTCCTGAGGTAGTCCTCAAGCTGATCGGCGGAGACTCCCATAGCCTGGTCTGGGGGAATCTGGCCTTGAACTGATTGCTCCAGGATGCAGGAAATGATCTCGTCCGCGGACAGCTCAACAACCTTTTCAGCGGCGCCGATTGCCTTTGCGTACAAGATTGAGGCAAGACTTACTGTCTGACCATCTCTCTTTCCGTAGCAGATCAAATGGCACTTCAGGGACTGGCTAATCAAGTCGCTTTGATTGATAAGGCTGGTGAGAGCCTCTGAAGTCCACTTCCCGGTCTCTGACTGAATTGACTTCGCATCTCTCTTGAACTCAAGGGCGAAACAGCGCGCATCTCCGGCAACCAAGTCACCGAAAACCCCATCGTTGGGAGTCTGCTGGAACATGTTCACGGGGACCGTGATGCCCGCCTTGCTGGAGGCGTGTCCAAGTGCGTAGATGAAGCCCCCTAGCATCTGGTTCTCGTACACTAGGTCCGCCTCGATCTCTTCGTTGGTCCGCTCTGAGGTATCGCTCTCCCTATGAAGTTGACGCATAAGGCCAAGGCAGAGCTCCAGACGCGTTGTGATCGTGGTGTTCGAGGACGATGACGTGGCCGTTCTTGATTCCAGGCTGATCAGGAAATTGGCGTAGTAGAGAAGCAGAAGCTGCCAAGAGGCAAATGAAACATTGTTGGATAGGTGATCTGCGGAACTTCTTGCCCACGTGGCAATCGCTTTGGCAGTGGGGCCCGTTCCCTTCAGTCGGCTTGCGTTATCGACGCTTCTTGCTTCGCTTTCAATATGTTCTTTAAGCAATGGTGTGGGCCGCCTTTTGGTAAGGGGTACCAAGTTGGCGTCGCTAAAGACATGCCCGCCGATCACGCTGGCGATGCGCGCTATCGACTTCGCGTCATACCCGCGCGCCCTCGGATCTGAGATCGCCACCACCTCTTCGGTAAGAAGGTCCACAAATTCATCGAGAAGGCGCTGTCTAGGGAGTTCGAGCTTCGCCCATCCCATGGCTGCCAATTTGGTTGATAGCGCCATGGCGATGTCGCTGTCCTTTCGGGTACTGAGCCAATCAAGATTCTTGACGAGCCTGTCTTCGTGCTGGCCTGGCATGGAATCGCTCTGCGTTGGGTGTGTTGGACGGCAATTGTAGGTGCATCCAAAGATGCCGCTGTAACGACGAGTACACGTGGATAAGGGGGGGGCGTAGCCTGCCGGCCAGGAGTTGTAGAAATTGGTCGTACATGTATTGCCTCAGCGCTCATCGGTTACAGCCGTTGGGCTGTCTGCGCCGAAGGTCTCGCACGGAGCTGGTATGGTCACGACTTTGGTTGACATCGAGTTGTCGAGGATGGATTTCTTGCGGTGCCGATTCTAGGATGGCAAGCTGCTGACGTCCGCAACCATGGAAGATGGAAATGACTATTGAAGCCGCAATGGCTGGTTTGAACGAAGCTGAGGCCTCCTACCAGACGATTTCTCCGAAGGTCGGTTCTGAACGCCGCTATGCAAAGGCATTCTGGGCCAAGGTCATCAGCAATTGTGATGCCACTGTGGCACTGATTCGTAACGGGTATGGGCCTCAAGCATTTGCCATCCACCGGCTTACCCTTGAGCATTTTGCGTACATGTACGCACTGCTTAGTGGTGTTCTGACCAACGAGAAGGCCGAGCAGCAGAACTGGTATGACTTGGGGCGCGCCTCAAAGGCTGCCGAAGCTACTCGTGCCGTCGACGTCCGCCGCGGGCGTGAGGTGCTTAGCCCTGAGAACTCGGACGTTTTGGATGAATTGAACGGAAGGCCCGAGATCAAGAATGCCGTTGACCATGGCTTGAGCATCTACAACCTGCTCGATGAGCCAGATCTGAAATTCATGCACGACCAATTCAGGATTCACTCGGTACGCGCCTCGCACGCCAATATTTTTTCCTCGGTCTGGAGCCCCACCGGGGCAGAGCTGGAGATTTTGACTGAAGACGTTGCAGAGGTTCTGCGCAACTGCTCCACTGCTTGGGAGAACGTTCTGGCCGGAAAGCCCTTGCTGGAAAGGTAGTGAGTCGCCGGCCTGATCGAATATCGGTTCGGCAGCAGAAGCAGGGAGCAGGGCGGGCGAACCATGGCCCCCCTCTTTGCGACACTCCAGGTGCGTGGGGTTCACCCCCGTTTTCACGGACACTTACAAGAAGGCCGATTCAGGCCATGAGGAGTGTTCATGTCAAAGCGTAGGAAGTTCAGTGCCGAGTTCAAACGCGGTGCGGTTGAGCAGGCGAGCCAACCCGGCATCAGCTGCGCCCAGGTGGCCCGGGAGTTGGGAATTCGCGACAGCCTGCTGACCCGCTGGAAGCGCGAGGCGCAGAATCCGGTGTCGGCCGCTTTCGGTGGCAGCGGAACGCCACGGGACGATGAGGTGGCTCGACTCAAGCGCGAACTGGCGCGTGTGAAGAAGGAACGGGATTTTTTGCGAGAAGCGGCGACGTTCTTTGCAAAGGGATCATCCTGAGGTATCAGGTGATCGAACGTTGCCGCGATGAGTTTCCGATTCGACTGATGTGCCGCTGCCCTAAGGTATCGGCCAGCGGCTATTACCAGTGGAGTAAGCGTCCTCCGAGTGCCCGGCAGGTCGACAATGAGCGCCTGGTTATACGGATGCGCGAACTACACGAAGACAGCCGGGGTACTCTGGGAGCTGGCCGCATGCGCGAAGACTTGGCCGAGGAAGGCGAGAGCGCCAGCCTGAACCGGATAGCGCGCCTGATGGCCGCCGACGGCCTGCAGGGCTGGCCCCGGCGTAAGCGCCGCGGGCAGCGCGCAAGTCCGGCCATGACACCGCCGGGCGTGGTCAATCTGCTTGAACGCGATTTTCTCGCGCTGGAGCCGGAAACCAAGTGGGTGACCGATATCACCGAGATCAAGACCCGTCAGGGCAAGTTGTATCTATGCATCGCGCTGGATCTGTACGGCCAGCGCATTGTGGGCTGGTCAATGCACGATCGACAGGGTCGCCAGATGTGATCCGGGCGGTGCAGATGGCGGTCTGGCAGCGCCAAGGCAACCACGAAGTCATCCTGCATTCGGATCGTGGCAGTCAATTCCGCAGCGGTGACTACCAGGGGTATCTCGCGGCTAACGGACTGATCTGTTCAATGAGCGCAGTGGGGCATTGCGGTGACAACGCTGCCTGCGAAGGCTTCTTTGGGCTGCTCAAGCGCGAGCGAGTCTATCGAACGAACTATCCGACACTGGATGCAGCCCGAGCGGATGTGTCTGACTACATCGAGCGACGCCACAACCCAAGGATGCGGCGAAGGGTCGCCAGGCAAGATCAGAAGGTTGCAGCTCTTTTAGAACCGTCCGTGATATCGGGGTAGAACCCCAACATGGTCGGAAGGAGGGTGGCCGGCGGACGCCTTTGGGTTGCGGTCCTTCGGCGGCGGCAGTCGTCTGTTCAGGACCTCGGCTTAATCTAGCCGCACAGTGCAGCGCGTCTCGGTCGCTTAAGTCACTGAATTCCAGAGACCATTTTTGGCGGCCCTTTGTGCTTGCTCAGTCGCACGCCTTTGCGCCATTCGCATTGACTTAGAAAATTGTCACCCCACCAAAGCCGCAGCGCTCGCACTGTGGTGCGGCGCCCGGAACGGCCGCTGCCGCCAGCGCTTCGGGTCCAGCCCTTCGCCGCTGACCGAGGTGATGGCCGCCAACTGCAGGGCATCGATCTCTTCGGAATCCGGCAGCAGGCTGGGCAGGCGCGAGGCGAGCAGCGTCTTGCCGCAGCCGGGGCTGCCGATCAGCAATAGATGATGGCCACCGGCCGCGGCAACCTCTAACGCGCGGCGTGCGAGCGCCTGCCCGCGTACATCGGCCAGATCCGGCAGCGGCAGCGGCGTTGTGTCTACGCGTTCCACCTGTGGCAGCAGGCGTGGATTGCCCAGCCCGGCGCAGCATTCCAGCAGGGTGCGCGCCACCCGCACATCGGCGTGCTGGGCGAGGGCGGCTTCAGCGGCGTTGCCCGGGGGCACGATCAGGATGCGTCCGGCTTCCGCGGCGGCGATGGCGGCCGGCAGTGCGCCGGACACCGCGCGCAGCTCTCCGGTCAAGCCAAGTTCGCCGAGGAATTCGTACTGCAGCAACGACTGCGGATCGACCTGGCCACTGGCAGCGAGGATGCCCAAGGCAATCGCCAGGTCATAGCGACCGCCTTCCTTGGGCAGGTCGGCGGGCGCGAGGTTCAAGGTGATGCGCCGCTGCGGAAAGTCGAATCTCGCGCAGAGCATCGCGGCACGCACGCGCTCGCGCGACTCGCGCACGCTGGTCTCGGCCAAGCCGACGATCTGGGTGACGGGCAGGCCACCAGAGAGATGTACTTCAATGCGCACCAGCGGGGCGTCGACCCCAGCGCGCGCACGGCTGTGAACCAGCGCCAGGCTCATGTGTGGTTTCCTGCAGAGGGACGCTTGATAGTGCGGCAGGCGCTCTACGGGCGACCATCGGGGATTGCTGGCGAAGTGGCTAGGAGGATTCCGACAGGTGGTTGGAACGTGCCTTCTTCCTTTGCGGCACGTGGTCTCTGCAAATTGGGTGTCTAACCTCGCCCGATATCAAGTGGATCAGCGTCACTCAGCCAGACCCGCTGCCGAATCCCTACGTCACGCTGCCCTCAGCCCATCCGCGGCCCCTGCCGGCTCTCCTCACGCTGCTGCTCCTGCGTCTGCGCTTGCGCCAGCTGCTGCGACCGCTCCTGGTCCTGAGCGCCAAGGCTCCGGTTGGCCGCTGCATACTGCTGCTCTGGCGCGACGGCCAGCGCGTCCTGCGTCGGCATTTGCACCCGGTTGGCGGCGGGGTCTGATGACGCGCCCGGCCCCGAGCGCGTCACGAACAATGTGGTACCCGCAGCACGGGTTTCGGTGGCCTCATTCAATGCCATGTCCACTTTGTCGCCGGGCTTGAACCCGGCCTCTGCCGCAAGCCTGTAGGCAGAGGCCAGCAGGCGATCACTGCTCTGGTCCCACGGCTTGTTGTTCTTTTCATCCAGCATGGTTACCGACGAGCGCAACTGCTCCAGCAGCCCGCTGCCATCCGGGCGCAGGGCTGTGCTGTGGTGTCGGTCTACGTCAGCGTCGTGCTGCGTGGCAGGCCTGGAGGTGTGCGGCGGGGATGCACTCGGCGCGGGCTCGGGTATGGTGGGTGCGCGCGGCGGGGTGCCCGCGGGTTGCTGCTCCTGACCTGCGGTAGCGCGCTGCGCGTGTGCCTGAGCAATCTCCTCTGGCGTGGTGACGGAAACGATCTGCATGCGCTCGTCATCCTTCCCCGCCAAGGTGGCCAGCGAGCCATCCTTCTGTACCTGCAGCATGAAGGTGCCAAAGCTGGGCACGGTGCGTGCGTGATCCTGGGCAACCGCGGCTACAGCGTCATCAATCTCTACTGCGCTTCGCGCAATACCGGCGCTTCGGTAGGCGTCCACCACTTGGCTGCGCAAGCCGTACTCGGTTGGCGTGGGATTGGCCCGGGCAATGTCCGCCATGGAATTCAGCTCCTGCACACCGGCCTGCTGGCTCTGACGCGTGCGATTGAGCTCCTCGATGATGCTGCCCTCGGCCGGGTTGGTGCCATACACCCAGCCCGGGGTGTGCCACTGCCCGTTGGCGTCCTGTGTGTACTTCTCGCCGTTGGAAGCGCGCAAGGGCTGGGTCTGGGTCTGCGCGTTGGCGATCACCGCCGGTACCGGCTCGATGGTGGCGAACTCGTGCCAGTTGTACTGGTTGAACGCTACCTGATAACGGGCGGCGAGTGCCTCCGGCGTGTTGGCGGCGTTCTGGGCAATGATGCGCTGCGATTCCAGTTCCAGATGGCCGGCCTTTTCCGGGCTGACTGACACGCTGTGGTCGAAAGGGACGCGCCCATCAATCATTGCGTGGATGGAGAGGTTCCATTCGCCGTTGTGCGGGCTGCGCACGTAGTGGCGGTTGGTTTCAAACGGTTCGCGCGGTGGCGTGTTCTCGCCGCCGGCATCGAGCTTGAACGGGTTCTGCGGCTTGGGCAGGTTGGCCATGCCCAGCGAATAGGAATCGTTGGCAGCTTTGTAGTTCAGTTCATCCACCAGCCGGCCACCGGCGACCATCGTGGTGTCGCGGTAGCTTCCGTCGGGCTGCGGCGTGCGCACGCTACGGCTCCAGGTGCCATTTGCATCTTCCGGGTCGCGGCTCCATTCGTTGCCGCTGCGGTCCACCTGGGTGTAGACCGCTTTCTTGTCCTGGTACTGGGCCCAGTACTCACCGGCGAAGCCACCGGCCACGCCGCCCAGCAGCCCGGTAGCCAGCGCACCTGGCCCGGTCCACGAGCCGGTAACCACGCCGTACCCGGCGCCCAACAGGAAGCCGCCGCCAAAGCCGCCCGCGGTACGCCCCACGAAGTGCGTAGCGGCAGATCTGGCGCCAGCGTCGTTGCCCTCGCTGCGCAATTCGGCCACGCGGTGGCCGGTGATGGCGAAATCCACGGCCAGTGCAGCGACACCAGCGGCCCCGAGTACGCGTGTGCCGGTAATCTGTCCGCGCGCGGCGACGGCAGCTTCGGCGGCGCCTTCCGCAGCGCCCGCTCGCCCTGCAGTGCCCGCCAGTTCTGGGGCTGTGGTTGCCGGGCCAGGGCGCACGATGGCCAGCGGCATTTCCGGGTTGAATGCAGTGCGCACGCGCACGGCAGTGTGCTCGGTCAGCGGTAGGCGGCCGCCCTGGTTGGCCTCTTGAATTGCGGTGCCCAACGATGCGCGGCCGCCCCAGCGCTCGCTGAGGGTGGAGTTGCCGGGTTCGTCGATGGCATCCAGTGCCAACTTCACGTTGGCTTCGGACTGGGTGACGCCGCGCCAGCGCAGCTCGGAGGGGTTGAGGGTCTTCAGTTCCGCAATCTGCGTGGCGTGGGTACGCTGGTAGCCGTCCAGATCAGAAAAGAAGGTGCGGACCTTGGCGTTGGCTTCCGCCGGGGTCATGTTCTCGGGCGTGTTGGTGACCAGGTCGCCGTTGAGGATGCCGGCGCGAAGGGTATGTTCGAGGTTCTGGATGCGGGCACCCATACGCTCGGCAGCGGCAGCCCGCACATCCGGCGGAGTCTCCTTCGACAGCAGGGCTCGGCCATCGTACGTTTCCGCGAGGTCGTCGAGAACGAACTTCAGCTGATCCGAATACGCACCCAGAGGGCCGCCTGAGTGTGGCGAAATACCCAACCTGGTTGCCAGCGCGGGGTTCGCGGGCAGGTTGAGAATGTTGTCGGGTCCGTGGAGCGCGAAATGACCACTCCTGGCAAGCGATTTCAGCAGCGGGCTCTGTTCGAACGCAATCTGTTCGATCAGATGGTGTCCCTGAAAAACCGGTGTGTCGGCCATGCGCACCACCTCATTCAAGAATCCGTTTGAAAGAGCTCGTCTTAAATATCGGCTACATCGCGCAGCCGTACGCCGGAGAAGTTGCCCGCAGTCAATGCATCAAACATCGCGCGGTCGCAGACGGGAGGTGCTCCCATGCGATCCTGGCGGAAGATATGGGCATCTCCCACAACATCCTGTTTGAACACCAGGCTCGCTCCGCCGACGAGGCTGTAAAGCTTCTCGTCCTCGCCGGTCTGATAATTGTGGTCGAGCTTGATCCTCACGCGCGAAGCGGCTTCATCCAGGGCATCGAGTCTGCGCAGCACATTGCCCAGGTAGTACCGAGGGCCGGGGCTGCCGTCAGCAAGGCTGAAGTCGCATGCCACAAATGCAAATGCCTCGGGGTCCACCTGCTCAAACAGCTGCTTCAACGGCTCCGACACAATCCATATGCCAGCGAGCTCTTCCAGATCGCGTGGCATGCCGCCCTTCTGCGGTACATGAACCAGGTGGGGACGCTCCGGATACTGGTCTGGCGTTCCGTCAGGACGCGAGACGACATTCATCCCCGGATCGATCAGCTTCTCTTCGTTGGCGATTTCTATGCCGGGAACCCTGCCGTTCCCCGGGATGCCGGCGTCGATCAGGAAAAATTCGCCCCTGTGAGATGCGGCTTCGGCGGGAGCTTCAATGGCGGTCGGTTCGGTCACGAGGGCTTCCATCATGGATGCGGGGGCAGGACGGGAAAGCAGTCGAGCCGATGCTAGCGGGGCTGCAGCGCAGCCACAAGTTCCACCGAAACGGTGCCGCGATACCCGATTTACGTGAATCTCGGGAAAATTCGGAACAATGCAAAAGATGGTGCTGCCATTCATTCGACTGCCTGCAGTAGTCCGCGGGATGGACGAAGAGACCAGGGGGAATCCTGCCAACCGCGGCCCGGGTCCTCAAACAGACACCGCCGCTGATCAGGCACCACCCCGCCGAAGCGCCCAAACCGCGCCTCAAGCCACGATGGCCCAGCACTTTCCACCAACAGCTGCCCTTGGCTCTGGTGGAGATCCAACCAGCGCTCGAAACTGATGCGAAGGCGTTCGATGTCCGGCGCCCGCCACCTGGCATCGGCGGGCAGCCGGATCAGCACGCGCGAGGGGGCATTCTCCACGTCCATCACCAGAACGCCCTTGCACCGGATCTCGAAGGACGTCACCCCGGCATAGCGCGTGTGCAGTTCAAAGCCCTCATCTGCTTTGGCGGTCACGAAGCCGAGTGCATCACTGTGCAGCAGCCGGTAGTCGGCTGGCTGCAGCTTCTGGTAGGCCCACACCTGATCGCCCACTGGCTCCGGCCACCCCGCCCATATCGCGCCGATCACCACGATGCACACCGCCGCCGCGGCAAGCCCACGCTTCTTCATTCATCACCCCGCACAAAGACAGAACGTCACGCCCACAAGCGCGCCCTCAGTCCTGTGGCCGCACGCGTTCGTGGATGAAGGCCGTGAGTGCGATGTCGGCCATCACCAGCCCTTCCATCACCCGGTCGCCCACGTACTGGTCGGGCTCGCCGTTCTGGCGCGTGCGTTCGGCCGCCAGCAGGATCTCCTGCACAATGCGCTGGCCCGTCAGCGCGCAGTCGGCGTCGGACAACGCCATCTGCCGGCTGCGCAGGTGATGGCGCTCGGGCCAGGGCTGACCGTCTGCGGCAGCGCCGGCGCCGATGCTGTGCAGGATGGCGATGAGGCTGTTGGGGTTCAGGGCAGGGGCGGGCGAGGGCGCTTCCTGGATGGGGCGTGGGGAAGGGGAGTGCGGCGTGGTCATGGCAGGCTCCGTGCAAGCAGGCAGAAGCCGCCACCGATAAGGGTGGCGGACGATGCGTGGCTCGAAAACCGGTTGCTGTTGTAAGGCCGGCGGGTACAAGACCCCCACGCACCGCCCGCCATAGCCGGCAGACGGATTGCCAGCCGGCACCACGCGTGGTGGTGCCGGCTGACAAGCGTAAACAACAACAGCAATCGGGTTTTCGACGCCCGGCCACCCCTTTTCGGTGGCCCTACCAGAGTTGCCTGATGTTGTTTGGAATGCCAAGGGGTTGGGGCCAAAGCCGCCAAAGCCCGAGACGTTTTTGGCATTGTCGCATAGCGTGGAACGCTGGGAGATGCCTAGGGGGCATGGCTTGAAGTGATTCTGGGATATGGTCGCCAGACGTTTCCGTTGAACAATTCTGAACGCGGCAAATGCGACACAGCCCGCCCGGCGGCCGTTGAGTGCCTGCCCAGTGCGTGCAGGGCGACCAGTGACTTACTCGATTTCAGGCTGCCTAGTTAAACCGTCTGCAAAACCATGCGACGGCATCCTCGGATTATTCCTCCGCTGCTTTTCGGGTACATCCGCAGTGGCTGGCGGAACCTGGTTAGGAAAAAACCTACAAGACGATGCGGGGTTGTCTGACGAGAGAGCGATCGGATGACCATGCAGAATCGGCAACGCTGTATGAACAGATTGTTCATTCTCGCCAGGGGGACATCATGGGATGCAATGGATGGAGGCTCGCTCCAGTGTTGCTGTGCTTCGCTGCGGCGTCGGTTTCGGCGCAGGAGTTCGTGGAAGCCGAGTCCGAATATGCCAATCGCGTTGGCAAGGCCCAGCAACTAGGGAAGCTTGATGCAGGCGCCTTCGGCGAGAGCATTTCACTGTTCAACGGGCAGTTGAGCTTTTCGGTCACAGACATCGCCATCCCGGGTAACGCAGGGCCGCCTGTGGCGTTGACTCGAAAGCGCAGCATCAGTGAGCGCTATTTGTATCAGGACAGCAAGCCTGGCGATCTTGCGGGCTTCTACGATTGGGATGTCGACGTGCCCCATCTGGAGGGCGTCTTCAGTGCCCGCGGTTGGGTAGTCGGGCCCGATAATGATGTGAATCGCTTCCAGCGCTGCTCACAACAGAAGCGGCCCTACATCGGCGATGGCGGCATTTCCTATTACCCGGAAACCGTGTTCTGGAACGGCTATGGTCTGAACCTGCCGGGCGACGGGGGCTCGCAGCTGCTGGTGGCATCGGCCAGCGTCCCTATGCCCGCCGATGGGCAAAGCTACCCTTGGGTGACAACCGGCAACGTACGCGTGCGGTGCTTGCCGCAGACCCAGAACGGAGTGCCTGGTGAGGCGTTCCTGGCGGTCACGCCGGATGGGACGAAGTACTACCTCAACTGGGTCGTGACGCGCGAAATGACCCGGATGAATTACAAGGATAATCCGCTGGCACCAACCCGGTCGCTGTCGCGAACCCATGTCTTTTTCATGGCGACGCGCGTGGAGGATCGTTTCGGCAACTGGGTCAATTACGGATACAACGGCGACAAGCTGACGTCGATCACCAGCAGTGACGGGCGTGCCATCAACCTTGTATACGCCGGTGACCGCGTTGTCAGCGCCTCGGCTAACGGCCGAACATGGACCTACCAATACCGCGAACCCGGCGTACTGGGTTCACGTATTGATGGTGGACTGGCTGCCGTAGTGCTTCCCGACGGCACGCGGTGGACCTACACCGTGAGCGGCACGCTGCGCCCACCCAATTTTGGACCTACGCCGGAGGGCTCCGAGTGCGATCCCCGTATGGGAACCGTCTACGGCCCCTACAGCTACGCGGTTGGTCATCCGGCGGGTGCGGTGTCTACCTACTCACTGGCCTATCGCTACTTCTACCGCGCTACCGACATCAGCCCGTGCTCGTCGCCTGAGCAGACACCCTATATCGGTGTCTGGAACCTGCAGCAGCGGACCATCAGTGGGCCGGGCCTGCCATCAATGACAACCACCTATGGCTTCCAGGATGGCTTTTCAGCCGAGGGTCGCTGGACGACGGTGACCGAGCCTGACGGAAGCGTCACCAGCTATCTGTTCGGCGTGCGGCCGCGCGTCGATGAAGGCAAGGTGCTGGAGACCCGAACCGCCAATGCTGCGGGTGTGACGCTTCAAGGCGTGAAATACCAGTATCTGAGCAAGGAAGAGGCTGCTGGGCAGTTCATTCCTCTTGTGGGGCAATCGCTGAGCATCATGACCCCAACCGAAGGACTCATCGAGCCGCAGAAGCAGGTCGTCACCACGCGTGAGGCCACGGCATATACCGAGCGGGTGGATCTATTCGACCTCTTTGCGAGGCCGGTCCAGACCTACAGTGGAAGCGACCTGGCCGTGGCCAAGGACAGGGTTGTATTCCATGACAATCTCGCTAGCTGGACCTTGGGCCAGAAAGAACGCGTGGAAGATGTCAACACTGGCGTCGAGCAACATCGTACCGAGTTCAATGCACAGTCCCTCCCGCATTCCATATGGGTATTCGGCAAGCTGAAGCAAACGCTGGCCTATGACTCACTGGGGAACCTCACGCAGGTGGTTGATGGCAACGGCAATACAACACAACTGCAGGATTACAAGCGGGGCACGCCTCGGCGCATCCTGTACGCCGATGGCACCAGCATCTCCGCCACGGTGGACGACAACGGCTGGCTGTTGAGCAGAACCGACGAAACCGCGGCGACCACTTCCTACGGCTACGACGCGGCCGGCCGCTTGGCTCTCATCCAGTATCCAGGTGGCGATAGCGTGGCGTGGAATGATTCGATCATCAGCTATCAGCGGACGACCGGGTCTGAACGAGGGTTGGCACCGGGGCACTGGCGTCGCACGGAATCAACCGGAAATGCCCGGCGTATCACTTGGCATGACGCGTTGATGCGCCCTGTACTCAGCGAGGACTACGACGCGACCAATCGCAGTTCAACGCTGCGGCAGGTCATTACATCCTATGACCACGCCGGCAGGACGATATTCCAGTCCTATCCCGGTCGCTATCGCGTGGAGGGGCCCTGATGCGACTGCCGACAATGATGGAAGGGGACGTTCAGTCGCGCTGGCTGGGCGCACTGCTGCTGATGATCATGGCGCTAGCGATCAGTCCCGGCGTACACGCCCAAGCCTGGGTCAGGCTGACCGGCCCGGCGCAGACCGTCTACACAGCTCCAGCAACTGTGACCATGACGGTTGAGTTCGGAAGTACCAATGCGGGCCCAAAGTCCGAGTACATCGACAACGTCCGGCTGACGCAGAACGGCGTGCTGGTTACCAATTTCGCTTATGGCGCGTACACGGTGCATGGTCTGCCGCCAGGAACCTATCAGTACATGCTGACGGCGCAGGGTATCCGCAACCTCAACGGAGAGGAGATTGTCAGGTCGCTGCAGAGTGGGCCGGTGGTCATCACCGTCAATGCCCCTCCGGAACCCGTCAACTCAGCCGAGATGGTGTCTGCCTCGCTGTCAACCAATCGCGTGGTGGCCGGCCAGCCGTTCGTGGCGACGGTCACGATGAGGAATACCGGGGAAACCACATGGACCCCGGAAGGCGGATATGCACTCAGCATGCCCAACGACAATCCGGCGTACTGGCAGTCATCTAGCCTACCCGTCCCAGGGCCAGTGCCGCCGGGAGCAACAGCGACCTTCAACGTCACTCTGGTTCCCAGCACGGGCGCGGCCAATGGAGGTTGGTATGGCGTGTCATTCCAGATGCACAGGAATGGGAACTGGTTCGGGCTTGCTTCAGGCCAGATCGGTTTCTTTATTTGGCAACCGGTCAACGGCGCTGAGTACCACAGTCAATCCGTAGCCAGTGAAATGAAGACTGCGGGAAGCCAATCCGCCGTAGTAAACATGAAGAACACCGGCGACACCACGTGGTATCCGGGTAGCCACTGGTTGGGGGCCCAGAACCCTACCGATTCAACACTTTGGGGCAGCGCGCGCATTGCACTACCTCGCGCGGTAGCGCCGGGCGAATCTGTGGACATACCTGTGCCGATGCAGGCGCCGACAAGTCCAGGTGTCTACAACTTTCAGCGACAGATGTGGGCAGATGGGAAAGGCTGGTTCGGGCCTGCCACGCCGAACGTGGCGATCAACGTGACAGCGCCAGTGAACAATGCGCGGACTGAAGAGGGAGGTGGCTTCCCGATCGAAATGCAGACCGGTAGCACGATGCAGATGCGCCTTCGCTTTCGCAACACGGGTGAGACGACGTGGAGCAATGGAGCGGGCTATGCTCTGGCAACCGAAAATCCCGCCGACAATACCGTCTGGAGTGCCGCGCGCATTCCCCTGCCGTATGATGTGCCGCCGAACGGCATCGTCGAATTTCTATTCACGATCACTGCACCTTCGGTCGCCGGGCAATACCCGCTGCAGTGGCGGATGAACCAGAATGGAGTAGGTCGATTTGGCGATGCAACGGCCAATACCAATACCCGCGTAACGCTTCCGCCTCTGAAGGGTACTTGGACCGAGTACGATGCGCTGGGACGCCCCACATCGGTTTCCCAGGATACCGAGTCCGGAGTGGCAACGAGCGTCATCACCTACGAGGCGGGCAATCGACGCACCACCGTGGATCCGCGAGGCTATACCACCCGCGTGCAGTACCTTGCGTTCGGTACACCGGCGCAGTCTGATGCAATTGCCATCAGCGCGCCCGAAGGGGAATTTACCGATATTCCCCGGGATCGCTATGGGCGGCCGGCGGCGATCGTACGTCGCAATGCAGACGGCAGCGTGCGCTTGCAACGCACGCTTCTGTACGGTGCTGGCGGGGAATTGTGCAAGGCCATAGAGCCTGAGTCTGGGGCTACTGTCATCGCCCAGGATGGCGCTGGCAACACTCTCTGGACCGCCAGTGGTTTGAACCTTCCGGATGCCGCCAACTGTGATCTGGCGGCGGCCCAGGGATCCGGGCGACGTATTGATCGGGCGTACGATGCGCGCAACAGGATTTCGACGCTGACGTTCCCCGATGGGAACGGAAACCAGACTTGGAGTTACGCCGCAGATGGGCTTCCAACACAGATAGTCACGCTCAACGACGGTGGAGCGACCCAGACTACCAATGCGTACAGCTACAACAAGCGGAGGCTGATGACGGGCGAATCCACATCACAGCCCGGCTGGTTCACTTGGGGGCTCGGCTATTCTTACGACGCCAACGCATCGCGTTCCGGCATCCAGTACCCGAGTGGTATGTTCATTGCATTGGATCCGAATGCTCTGGGCCAGCCAAGCCGCGTCGGCACTTACGTGACTAGCGCTGAGTATCATGCAAATGGCAGCCTTCGCATGTTCACATATGGCAACGGTATTCAGTTCGAGCAGGTGCTCAACGCCCGGCAGCTTCCCTCCCGCATCGCTGCATCGCCCAATGTGATCGGCCTGAATTACAGTTACGATGCGGTTGGAAACCTGAATTCGATTCTCGACACGATGGATTCCGGTCGCAACCGGCAGATGGCCTATGATGGTCTCGGCCGCCTTACACAGGCGGCTTCGGCCGCCTTTGGCGGCGATGGCACTGTCCGCTATACCTATGACGTACTGGACAACATCAAGAGTGCCAGACTGCTGGGCCGCAAGGATCATTTCTATGCCTATGACGGTGCCAACCGGCTGACTAACGTGATGTCGAGCGACGGCGCGACCACAATGGGACTGGCATATGACGCACAGGGAAATCTCTCGATGCGGAATGGGCAAGCCTTCGTGTTCGACATGGGAAATCGACTGCGCTCAGCGCCAGGACCGGAAAACTACCGTTATGACGGTCATGGACGTCGTGTTTTGGCATGGTTGCAGGGCAGCGGATCGATCCTCTCCATGTATGACAGCCAAGGTAGGCTTCGTAGGCAGCAAAGCGAGCGCGATGGGAAAAGTAGGGAGTATCTCTACTTAGGTGCGATGCTTGTTGCTACTTTGGAAACGGGGCCGGAAGGAACAACTCTTTTGAAGTACTCACATCCGGATTTGTTGGGTTCACCTGTCGCAGTTACTGGCGCTTCGGGCAGTGTGATCGAGCGCAGTTTTTATGATCCATATGGAGAGCTTCTGAATCGGCCACTGAATGACGGAGTCGGCTACGCAGGTCACGTCAGCGACAGTCAGAACAGCCTCTCCTATATGCAGCAGCGCTACTACGATCCAAAGGTGGGCAGGTTCCTGTCTGTGGATCCAGTAACCGCCTACGGAGGTCCGCTTGGAGCATTCAATCGCTACTGGTATGCGAATGACAATCCGTATCGATTCAGGGACCCTGACGGACGACTTTCCCGTGGCTCTGGTTTTTCAGACAGGGAATGGAAAGGATTTGACAAGGCGCAGCAGAGTGCCGCCAAGAGCCTTGAGAAGGCGGCGGATAGAATTACCGGCGCGCTGTCGAGTGGGAAGGGTCTGAAAGGCCTTACTCGAGCATTTGAGCGCAACTTTGGCGAAGGTTCCGGTACAGTCGAGAACATGACAAAGGTTGCGTCTGACATGTCGAGCATGGCAGCTGCGCTCCGGGATACCGGGGCGGGCGCGATTCCTGCCAACGGAATGACGACGGCTCAAATTGATGCCAAGTACGGAGGTAATAACGCCGGAACATTGGCTGCTGTCCCTACCAGTGGTTCGGCACAAGTAATTGTGAATACAAGTCATGCCGAGTTCAGGAGCCAATCGACTCTTGCTTGGGCGGCCGGGCATGAGACCGCGCATGCTGTGTTTGGATACAAAGACACGCTGTTCAATGGTGAGAAGGGATACAAGTTTGGCTCGCCGGCGGAGAGGGATAGCTTTGAGCAGTTCCCCAGTTCACAGCGATTGACCAATCCAGATCATCTAATGGACTTTGCCCGATGAAGAATTTATTTGGATTTTTCCTCGTGGTTTTTCTGGCAGGGGGCTTGTGCTCCTGCTCGCATGGAATCATCCGCCCTGCTGCGGAAAATTACAGGGTGGATGTTGTCGATAGGACCGAAGAGCGCCGCTTTGATGTTTCACTCGTCTCGAACGACGACCGCGCGTTGTGCGTCTCGAAGGAGAGTTGGCCGGACGCCACAGGTGGCTTTTCTGTAGTCAGAGATGACACGTTTGTGCTGGCGGGAGGAGCTCGACTGCAGGCCCATAGTGGGCTGATGAGCGCGTATTGCCCAGGGGGCTGTGGAGAGCACCGCGTTGAACCGCACGGTGCGTTGAGGGGGTTCATTTCCTATGAAGCATTTGCAGGCTCCAAGGTGCTTGCAGGCGAAGGACGAAAGGAACTCCATTTTTCAGTGTCGCCATACTACTGTCGCTGATGATCTCGTGCACGAGATCATCAGCGACCTGCGATTGCGAGAGGGTTCCTGCCTCTGTGCGTCGCTTGTATGATGAGCGGAAACGCATCTGCTTGTGATGTTTAACGCTCGGTAGCGTGCGGCGCCCACTGCCTTTCGTGCAGGCATTTGGCAGGATTCGGCACGTGCCCGGCTAGGTGTTGCCAGCTAAGTCCGTACGTGAGTGTCCCCCGAAATGCCGCGTCAGCGTCTTCCCCTCCATCAATTGATGATCTCTCCACTCCCCGACGCCACAAACGCCCGCAACTGCCGAACGAACTCCGCATCGTAGGCTTCCCACTCCGCAATCTCCCCAACAACCCGCAACGGCTCCACACTCCGATACGACCGCGTCGGATTCCCGGGAAACTTCTTGTTGGTGACATTCGGATCGTCCTCAAACGGCCCGGTCGGCTCCACCACATACACACGCGGTCGCCCCTCACCCCGGGCCATCTCCGCAGCCAGCCCGGCGCCCTTGGCAATCGTGGTGAAGTAGATGTGGTTCATCACCACGCTGTCGCGATAGTTGGAGCGGAATCCCGCGCTCAGCAGTTCGCCCACTGCGAGGTTGGCCTGGGTGCCGTGATAGAACGGCCCGGCAACCTGGTCGCAGGTGTCATGCGAAACGGGTGTCCATTCGGTGTCCTGTGCCATCGGCACTGCCCCTACCTGTCCTGCCGGATCGACAGGCCGGCGAGTCTAGGGCGCCGGGCGGGCCTTGCGGCAAGGCCCCTTCAGGGAAATAATCTGTAAGTGGGAGGCGCGGTGCGCCTCCTTTTTCATTCTGCCTTGCCGCGGCCTTCCAGCTCGCGCACCGCCGTTTCCAGCGCATCCAGCTTCTCGCGGGTCTTCAGCAGTACCGCACGCTGCACTTCAAACTCTTCGCGGGTCACCAGGTCCAGCTTGGCCAGCCCTGCCTGCAGCGTGCTCTTGAAGGTAGCCTGCAGCTCCTCGCGCGATTCGCGCAGGCTCGGCGGCACCCGGTGGTTTCGCGCCGGCTGCGTGCAAGCGCTATGCTCCGGGCCGGGGTACCGCAGAACGCCGCTGTAAGGGCGTGTCGTGTACACGCTGTTTCGGGCCTCAGCCCAAGCGCGTTGAGGGTTCCGTCAAGTGCTGGGAGGCACGTCAGCAAAGGACCGCGAAGGACAAATGACCATGAAGCCAGCGTGTGCCGCGTTCGTGCTGACCCTGATGCTGCCGGCATGCGCGCATCGTGTCGCGACCACGGTGGAGGTAGAGCCCCGCGACGAATTACTGTGCGCCATCGCGGGCAACCCCAGCCAACACGATGCGGAAGAGGTTGTGTTGTCCGCAACGTACATAACGGATAACCGGCACTTCGAGATGTTGCGCAATTCCCATTGCGGCGAGGGTGGGTACATCCTGGTGATCGGCAGGCATGGGTCGTCCGATTCGGTCAAGCGGTTCTACGCGGAACAGAAGCGCATCTGCTTGAAGCGCGATGCTCCAGCGGTGTGCAACACCACGGCCGTCGTGGAGGTATCTGGGCGGGTACGGCTGCAGCCGGAGGGCCTCGTTGTCTTGGACATTGAGGAGGTCCGGTCGTTCCGGTTCAATGAGTAAGCCGCTGCCCCGGGCAGATACTGCGTGTAGACCATGCTGGAGTGAGCTCGTTGGGCATGACACAAAAAGGCCCGCAATCGCGGGCCTTGTTGTTCACGGCCGCAGGGGCGGTCCACTCAGCCGGCGTCGCTGCGGCCCTGTTCCAGCTCGCGCACCGCCGTTTCCAGTGCATCCAGTTTCTCGCGGGTCTTCAGCAGCACTGCGCGCTGCACTTCAAACTCTTCGCGGGTCACCAGGTCCAGCTTGGCCAGCCCCGCCTGCAGCGCGCTCTTGAAGGTGGCCTGCAGCTCCTCGCGCGATTCGCGCAGGCCCGGCGGCACCAGGTCGCTGAGGCGACGGGCGAGGTCATCGATTTGGTTCAGGTCGATCATGGGGTGCTCCGTGGGGTGGTGGGCCTGCGCATCCGGCGCGGCCACGGCGGTTCGGCGATAAGGATACTGCCGGCCCCGGGCTGCCGGACAGGCGCTGGGGGTTTCGCACCGGCAGCGTTCAGGCGCTATCC
The DNA here is from genome assembly GCF_059421765.1 of Stenotrophomonas sp. GW821-FHT02D01. Classification (NCBI taxonomy): domain Bacteria; kingdom Pseudomonadati; phylum Pseudomonadota; class Gammaproteobacteria; order Lysobacterales; family Lysobacteraceae; genus Stenotrophomonas; species Stenotrophomonas sp. GW821-FHT02D01. The sequence continues at coordinate 148,932 of NZ_JBWKVP010000004.1, read as the reverse complement.
TCCACGCCGGAATACAGGAGATAGACGATGAAGATGGTCATGGCGGTGATCAAGCCGTTCAAGCTCGACGACGTGCGCGAAGCGCTGGCCGAGCGCGGTGTTACCGGGATCACGGTGACGGAAGTGAAGGGCTTCGGTCGCCAGAAGGGCCATACCGAGCTGTACCGTGGCGCCGAGTACGTGGTCGACTTCCTGCCGAAGGTGAAGCTGGAAGTGGCGGTGACCGACGATCAGGTGGACGTGGTGGTGGAAGCCATCGTGAAGGCGGCGGGCACCGGCAAGATCGGCGACGGCAAGGTGTTCGTGTACGAGCTGGGCAGCGTGGTGCGTATTCGTACTGGTGAGCTGGACGCGGACGCGTTGTAAGCCGCCGAGAGGGACGTGACCGGCGAGGTTTTGCGTCGCCGGAACGAAGAGCGGTCGAGCAAGCTCGACCTCTACCGGTAAAGCGGGTGAAGCGAAGCGCCTACCGACGCTTGGCCCACTTGTAGAACCGCTTCCAGCCTTGGCGCACGGCCGCCACCCAGCCGGGGTCGGCCACCAACGCCGCCTGCGCAGGGCTCGGCGCCTGCCCGGTCACGCGCTGGCGCATCTTCAGCAGGTTCTTCATGTCGCTGCGGCTCAGCTGCCGGCTCAGCGGGTTGCGGCGCAGCCAGCGCGGTACGCGCCAGGCCGAGGTGAAATCCAGCAGTACCGGCACGCCGGCGCTGACCACCACGTTGGTGCCATGCAGGTCGTTGTGGGTGATGCCGGCGGCATGCAGGCGGCTCAGCGCGTGCTGCAGCTGTTCGAATACTTCATTGCCCACGGCCTGCGCGGTGCTCAACGTCTGGCCGGGGATGAATTCCATGCCCAGTGCGAGGCCACCGAGGGTGCCGAGCAGGGCCGGGGCGTGCTTCCAGCCGCCCAGCCGCTCCAGCATGCGCGCCTCGCGGCGCACCATCAGCCGGGCGATCGGCGACACCGGGGTGCCACGGTAGCGGGAGTAGTCCTTCACCACCGCCGGACGGCCGTCCAGGCAGGTGCGGTAGACATCGGGGGCGAGGAAACGCTCGCCGCGCTTGAGCAGCAGCGGCGCCACGGCGTCATCGCCGCAGGACGGGGAGGGAGTGATGGAAGGGATCATGTGGGGTCTCGGGCGACCCGGTGGGCGGCGCTGAAGCGTCAAGCGAACCGGTACGACGGGGGGACTGGCTAAACTTTCGTTAAGTCAATTTTAGTACCGGCAAGTTCGCTATTCCACGATTTGTCGGAGAAATGTCGGCGTCGTGGCTGGAACAGTTCGTCGCGCTTTTTCGGACAATTCTGTCTCACTTTGCGAAAAGCAATTTAATTTCAATGGCTTGCAAGTATGGCCGGCAGCGTTCGCGGCGCAGCGCTGCGGCCCACGCACGCTTGGCTTGACCCCGGCGCACGGCCTGCCGACCATAAGCTGTTACACGCGACATCGACGGCCGCACCCACCCGGCACGTCCCCGTCTCCTGCCGCGTTCCCCCACTGATGCCGGCCCTGCGGCCGCATCGCCCTGTTTCCCTGTCCGGCGCGTGCTGGAGGAAAGTGCTTTGATCATCAAAATCGTACTTGCGGCGCTGTTCGTGTCCTGCGTGCTGTACATCCACTTCCGTGGCAAGGTCCGTGCGCGCTGGTCGCGCCAGCTGCTGGACCACTCCAGCTTCATGGCCCCGATCAACGTGGTCATGTACATGTTCTCGAAGGTGCCGACCACGCCGTTCCTGGACCCGGGCAAGGAATTCCCACAGCTGGAGCCGTTGCGGCAGAACTGGCAGATGATCCGCGACGAGGCACTGGCACTGCGCGATGCGCAGGCGATCGCCGCGTCCAGCACGTTCAACGATGCGGGTTTCAATTCGTTCTTCCGCCGCGGCTGGAAGCGCTTCTACCTGAAGTGGTACGGCCCCTCGCACCCGTCGGCCAAGGCGATGTGCCCCAAGACCACCGCGCTGCTGGAATCGCTGCCGGACGTGCGCGCGGCGATGTTCGCGCAGCTGCCGTCGGGCAGCGAGCTGCGCCCGCACCGCGACCCGTTCGCCGGTTCGCTGCGCCTGCACCTGGGCCTGGCCACGCCCAACAACGATGCCTGCTACATCGAAGTGGACGGCATCAAGAAGAGCTGGCGCGACGGTGAGTGGATGATGTTCGACGAAACCTACATCCACCATGCGCACAACGAGACGCCTGATGACCGGGTGATCCTGTTCTGCGATATCGCCCGCCCGCTGCGCTTCGGCCTGCCGGGCCTGTTCAACCGCTTGGTGGCGTCCACGCTGCTGGCCGGTGGCGCCTCGCCGAACCTGCCGGGCGACCCGACCGGTGGCGTCAACAAGGCCTTCGGCAGCGTGTACAAGGTGCGGCTGAAGGCCAAGGCGCTGCGCGAGCGCAGCGTGGTGGCCTATCAGGTGATCAAGTGGGGCCTGGTGGTGGCGGTGATCGCCGGTATCTGGGCGCTCTGATGCGTTGGGTTTGATGAGGTTGCCGGCCAGCGGCCGGCACTACCCGTAAAAACAAAAACCCGCGCTGTTGCCAGCGCGGGTTTTTGCTTTGGTAGGTGCCGACCGTTGGTCGGCACGCCTTACTTCAGCGCCGCCTTCACGAACGGCGGGGTCACCAGCACGCCGGTGTGCAGCGCAGCGGTGTAGTACAGGGTGTCGAAGGTCTTGGCGGCCGAATCGGCCTGGCGGAAGTCGAAGCTGCTGTCGCCCTTGCGCGCCAGGGTCACGCTCCACCAGCCGGTGGGGTAGCACGGCTGCGGGAACGGCAGGGTCTTGAACGAGCCGAAGCCGGCCTTGCCCATCTCGGTGCGCATTTCGTTGATCAGCTCCAGCTGCATCAGCGGCGACTCGGACTGCTGCACCAGGATGCCGTCGTCCTTCAGGGCCTTGAAGCAGCTCTCGTAGAACGCCTTGTTGAACAGGCCTTCACCCGGGCCGACCGGATCGGTCGAATCGACGATCACCACGTCCACGCTGCCGGCCGGGCAGTTGGCCATGTAGGCCACGCCGTCGTCGAACATCAGCTCGGCGCGCGGGTCGTCGTTGGAATCGCACAGTTCCGGGAAGTGCTTGCGCGCCATCACCGTCACCTGTTCGTCGATGTCGCACTGGGTCACGCTCTCCACGCCCTTGTGCTTGAGCACTTCACGCAGGGTGCCGCAGTCGCCGCCGCCGATGATCACCACGCGCTTGGGCGCGGCGTGGGTGAACAGTACCGGGTGGCTGATCATCTCGTGGTAGAAGAAGTTGTCCTTGCTGGTCAGCATGATGGCCCCATCGATGGTCATCAGGTTGCCCCAGTCGGTGGTCTGGAAGATCTCGATCTTCTGGAACGGCGACTGCACTTCGTCCAGCTTGCCGGTGATGCGGTAGCCGATGGCCGAGCCGGTGCGCTCGAAGTGTTCGATGTACCAGTTGCTGTTGTCAGTCATGGGAAAGCATTCCTGTTCGGAGGGGATGGAGCCGGGCTGAAGGCGGGGTGCCACGCATCCGGACGGATCGGCCCGTTCAGGTTCAGACCTGCCACGGGCGCGGGCGCGCATGATAACGAACCTGTGGGCATATAGGCGTTATCATGCCCCCCCTTTTATTTGCCACAAGGCCGACTGCAATGACCGATTGGTCCCTCGACCAAGCCCGCAAGACCTACTCGATCCCGCACTGGGCGGATGGCTATTTCGACGTGGATCAGGCCGGGCACATGGTGGTGAGACCGACCGGGGCGGATGGCCCGGTGGTGTCGCTGCCCAAGGTGGTCGATGCTGCGCGCGCGGCTGGTGCCAAGCTGCCGCTGCTGGTGCGCTTCCCGGACATCCTCGGCCAGCGCCTGGGCAAGCTGCAGGCGGCGTTCGCCCAGGCCCAGCAGGATTGGGACTACCCGGGCGGCTACACCGCCGTGTACCCGATCAAGGTGAACCAGCACCGCGGCGTGGCCGGCACCCTGGCCAGCCACCACGGTGAAGGCTTCGGCCTGGAAGCGGGCAGCAAGCCGGAACTGATGGCCGTGCTGGCGCTGTCGCGCCCGGGCGGCCTGATCGTCTGCAACGGCTACAAGGACCGCGAGTACATCCGCCTGGCCCTGATCGGCCGCAAGCTGGGCCTGCAGACCTTCATCGTCATCGAGAAGCCGTCCGAGCTGAAGCTGGTGCTGGAAGAATCCAAGGCGCTGGACGTGAAGCCGGGCCTGGGCGTGCGCATGCGCCTGGCCTCGCTGGGCGCCGGCAAGTGGCAGAACAGCGGTGGCGACAAGGCCAAGTTCGGGCTGTCGCCGCGCCAGCTGCTGGACCTGTGGAAGTCGCTGCGCGATACCGAATACGCCGACTGCCTGAGCCTGCTGCACTTCCACATGGGCTCGCAGATCTCCAACGTGCGCGACATCGCCAACGGCATGCGCGAAGCCACCCGCTACTTCGTCGAGCTGTCACAGCTGGGTGCGAAGATCACCCACGTCGACGTGGGCGGTGGCCTGGGCGTGGACTACGAAGGCACCCGTTCGCGCAGCTTCTGCTCGATCAACTACGGCCTCAATTCGTACGCCAGCAACATCGTGCAGCCGCTGGCCAACGCCTGCGAAGAACACGGCCTGACCCCGCCGCGCATCGTCACCGAGTGTGGGCGTGCGATGACCGCGCACCACGCGGTGCTGATCGCCAACGTGTCTGAAGTGGAACAAGCGCAGGAAGGCCGCGTGCCGGACCAGCACGATGACGAGCCGGCTTCGATCCGCCACCTGCGCGAGATCCACGAAGAACTGGACGTGCGTCCGGCGGTGGAGCTGTTCCAGGAAGCACAGCACTTCCATGCCGAAGGCCTGTCCAGCTATGCGCTGGGCCAGATCGACCTGCCGCAGCGTGCGCGCATCGACGATCTGTTCTATGCCATCGCCCATGGCGTGCGTGCGCGCCTGAGCTACGACGAGAAGAGCCATCGCCCGGCGCTGGATGAACTGAACGAGCGCCTGGTCGACAAGTACTTCGTCAACTTCAGCGTGTTCGAATCGATTCCCGATGCGTGGGCGATCGACCAGGTGTTCCCGATCGTGCCGATCGAGCGCTTGAACGAGGCGCCGGATCGCCGCGGCATCATCGCCGACATGACCTGCGATTCCGATGGCATGGTCAAGACCTACGTCGAGAACGAAAGCCTGGACAGCTCGCTGCCGCTGCACGCGATCAAGCACGGCGAGAGCTACCGCATCGGTTTCTTCATGGTCGGTGCCTACCAGGAAATCCTCGGCGACATCCACAACCTGTTCGGCGATACCGACGCGGTGGAAGTGCTGGCCGATGCCGATGGCTATGCCATCACCCAGCAGCGCCGCGGCGATACCACCGACGTGATGCTGGACTACGTGGGCTACAAGCTGGATGACCTGCGTGCGGCCTACGCCGAACGCGTGGCATCGGCGGACCTGTCACCGGAACGCGCGCAGGAACTGTCCGAAGCGCTGGAAGCGGGCCTGACCGGTTACACCTACCTGTCCGACGAACCGTTGATCTGAGGGTGACGGGAACGCCGGGCATGGCCCGGCGCTACCGGTGCTGATGAGCGCCCGCGCGATCTTCCATCTGTTCCTGCATGCCGCCGTGCCAGCCCTGCTGGCATGGCTGTTCTGGCGCAAGCGCTTCGCCTCGGCGTGGTTGCTGCTGCTGCTGGGCTGGATCATCGACCTGGACCATCTGTTGGCCGATCCGATCTACGCCCCGAACCGCTGCAGCATCGGCTTCCACCCGCTGCATACCGCACCGGCGATTGCCGTGTATGCCGGGCTGTGCGTGCCGAAGAAGACGAGGCTGGTGGGCATCGGTTTGATGATCCACATCGTGCTCGATGCCATCGACTGCTGGTGGATGCATCACCGCTGAGGCTTGGTAGATGCCGACTTTGGTCGGCGCTCTTGATGCGTGTCGACCAAGGTCGACACCTGCAGGGTGGCGCATGATCCGGTAGCGCCGGGCCATGCCCGGCGAGCGCAGCGGCGCGTCACCCCATCGGCAACCACAACGTGGCGCGCAATCCCGGTTGTGCATTCTCCAGCGCCAGCCGGCCACCATAACTGGCGGCGATATCGCCCACGATGGCCAGGCCCAGGCCGCTGCTGTTTTCGCGCTCATCCAGCCGCACGCCACGCAGGGTCACCTGCGCCAGCGCCTCGGCTGCCAGCCCCGGACCGTCGTCGCGCACATCAATGCGCAACTGCTCTTCTTCCGCACGCGCGGTAACAGTTATTTCTCGTTGTGCCCACTTGCCGGCGTTGTCGAGCAGGTTGCCGAGCATCTCTTCCAGGTCGGCGCTGGCACCGGCGAACTGCAGGTCGTCGGCAATGCCCTCGGCCTGGAACTGCAGCGCACGGTCGCCATGCACGCGCGCCATCAACCCGCATAGCGCCTGTGCAACCGTGGCCACCGGCGTGCGATCGCGATGGTCGGCGGTCAGTCCGGCGGCAAGATAGCGATCGACGCTGGCCTGCATGCGTGCGCCCTGTTCGCGCAGCGTCGCGCGCCACGCGCGGCCCTCGCCATCGACTTCGGCGGCGAGCACGCTCAGCGGTGTCTTCAGCGCATGCGCCAGATCCTGTGCGCTGGTGCGGGCGCGGCTGACCATGCGTTGCTGGTGGTCGAGCAGGGTATTGAGCTCCTCACCGAGCGGTGCGATTTCAGCGCCCAATCCGGCCGTATCGATGCGCTGTGCATCGCCGCGGCGCACGCGTTCCAGCTGCGCACCGAGACGCTGCAAGGGCCGCAGACCGAAATGTACCTGGCTGGCCAGTACCGCCAGCCACGCCGCCACCAGCACGGCCAACGCCATTGCGCTGCGTTGGCGGAATGCGGCGACGTCCGCATCCAGCGCACTGCGGTCGGTGGCGACCACGGCGACATAGGGTTGGTTCGCGCGGGGCAGGCGCACCGGCTGCACGCGCGCGCGCAGCGATTGCTGCAGCGGGCCCGGCAGATTGCGTTCGGCCGTGCCAGTGGCGGCCACTGGCAGCGTTTCGTCCCACAACGAACGTGACTGCAGCAGCACCTTCCCGCTGCCATCGGCGATCTGCCAGTACGCGCCGGAGAACACGCGCTGGAAGCGCGCATCGTTGGGTTCTTGGCGCAGCTGCAGCTGGCCATCGGCATCGATCTCGGCCTGCGCCAGCAGGGTCAGCATGTCCTGCTGCAGTTCGTTGTCCAGGCGGTCGCGCGCGCTGCGCTTGAACAGTTCCCCCAGCAGCGCACTGGCCAGTGCCGAGACCAGCAGCAGGCCGATGCCACCGGCCAGCAGCAGCCGGCGTCGCAATGACGGCTGCCGGCTCACGGCGCGGCCAACCGCCAGCCCTGGCCGCGTACGGTCTGGATCAGGTCGGTGCCGAGCTTGCGGCGCACCCGCCCCAGCAATACGTCCAGCGCATTCGAATCGGGGTCATGACCGCCATCGAACACATGTTCGCCCAGGCGGTCGCGGCCGATCACCTGGCCGCTGTGGTGGATGAAGTAGCTCAGCAGGCGGAATTCCTGCGGGCTCAGCGCCAACGCCTGGCCATCCAGGTCGAAGCGCCCGGCATTGACGTCCAGCTGCAGTGGACCGCACTGCAACCGTGGACTGGCATGGCCGTGGCTGCGGCGGATCAGCGCGCGCAGGCGCAGCACCAGTTCGTCGGCCTGGAAGGGTTTGGTCAGGTAGTCGTCGGCGCCGGCGTCGAAGCCGGCCAGCTTGTCATGCCAGCGCCCGCGTGCGGTCAGCACCAGCACGGGAAAGTCGCGGCCGTTGCCGCGCCAGCGTTCGATCACGCTCAGGCCGTCCAGCCCGGGCAGGCCCAGATCGACGATGGCGGCCTGCAGGTCTTCCACCTGGCCGATCTCCTCGGCCTGGCGACCATCGGCCACCACCTCGACCACGTAACCGGCCTGCTCCAGCAGCGGCTGCAGGCGCTCTGCCAATGCGGCATCGTCTTCGGCCAACAGGATGCGCATCAGTCGTCCAGCTCCGTCTTCAACAGCCTGCCGTTGCGCGCATCATAGTCCAGCTCCACCACCACGCCGTCGGCGCGCAGGATCTCCACTTCGTACACGCCATCGTCCAGTTCCACTTCCAGCAGCTGGCCGGGGTGGCGCTTGAGCGCATCGCGCACCACGCCTTCCAGCGGCACGTAGCGGCCCTGCTGCACCGCGCGGCGCGCGACCTGCTGCGCCGGGTCCTGGGCAGGGCCGGCGGCGGTCGGGGCGCTGGCCAGGGCCAGCAGCAGGGACAGGGAGGGCAGGATCGGCACGTGAGTGGCTGGAAGCATGGGAACAAGTGACAGGCGCGAGTGTGCCGCCGCCGACTAACGGTTGGCTAACAGCGCCGGCTAAGCCGCTGTTAACCACGCCGTGCATCGTGGCGTTGCCGGGATGGTCCGGCACCGAACAGGAGAACCCCCATGTTGAAGTCGCTCACCCTCGCCACCGTTGTCGCCCTGGCCGTGGCCCCCGCCGTACAGGCGGCACCGCTGGGCATGGCCCAGGTCGAACAGACCCTGCGCAAGGCCGGCTACACCCAGATCCATGAGATCGAGCGGGATGATGGCCTGTGGGAAGCCGATGTCAGCCGTGCCGACGGTCGTTTCAGCGAGGTGTATGTGGACCCGAAGACCGGCGAGATCTTCGACGAGCACGATGGACGTGCGCAGCTGAGCACCGAGCAGGTGCTGGCCAAGGCGCAGTCGCAGGGCCTGCGCGAGATCCATTCGCTGGAACGCGATGGTGCGACGTGGTCGCTGGAAGCGCGCAATGCCCGCAACCAGAAGGTGGAAGTGCGCCTGAGCGGTCATGACGGTCGCATCCTGCACAGCGAGCGCGATGGCTGGCTGGATTGACGCCCGATTTGGTAGATGCCGACCTTGGTCGGCGCGGGGAGCAGGGTGTGTCGACCAAGGTCGACACCTACCTGGTAGAGCCGGCCGCTGGCCGCCTGCTGCACGGTGTTTCCGGGATCAGGAGGTACCCGGCCAGCGGCCGGCCCTACCGTGCGCTTACCAGCCGTAAGGCGGCGGGTAATCCCAATAGCCCGGGCCACCACCGTAATACCCACCACCGCCGTACGGCCCGAAGAAGCCCGGGCCCTTGCCTTCGCTCACGTGGATGTTGACGTTGACCCCACGGGTCTTGCCTTCATCGTTGGTGTAGTTCTTGCTGAGATTCAGCGTGGCGGCGTTGTAGTGGGTGTTGCCGTAATTCTTGGCATAGCCGATGCCGGTGGTGAAGCTGCCGGAGACCTTGACCTTGTCGTCCTGCACGTCGGCGATCCTGCCGTCGCCGTGCACGCGCGGGCCGGTCTTGTCGCCGTAGAACGTGCCGGGCGGATCCTGTTGCAGCGTCGGATCGTTGAGATAGCGCATAGGCGTCTGCGGCACGGACAGGTCCAGGCCGGACGCCTGCGGCGCGGTGGCGCCGGCGGCGGACTGCGCCAACGCGGTCCCGGGCAGGGCGGCCAGGCACAGCAGCAGGGTCAGGGGGCGGATCATGACGGCACTCCAGCGCAGAGGGGCCGCGCAGCACGCGGCGGTACAGGCCGACGCTAGCAGGCGTTGCTTGAATGATGCCTGTCGGCGCCCGTTTGCGGTAGAGCCAGGCCATGCCTGGCTTCACGCTACAACCGCCCAAACCCGAACAGGTCCTGCAGCGGGTGCCGTCGCCGCTCGATCCGCGCCCGCAGCAGCCCGGCGCCGATCATTGAATAGGTGATGCCGTTGCCACCGTAAGCCATGGCGAACTGAACCCGTGGACCCCATTGCGCATGCGGCCCAAAGAACGGCAGGCCGTCAGCCGTCTCGGCAAAGGTGCCCGCCCATGAAAACGCCGGGGTCGGCCTCAGGTGCGGGAACCACTGCAGCAGCTGCTTCATCAGTTTGCGGGCCTTGCTGTCCACCCGGCCATCGCGGCGGGCGGGAATATCGATGGCATCGTCCAGCCCGCCCACCAACAGCCTGCGGTCGCCGGTGGCACGCAGGTACAGGTAGGGGCGGGCGCTCTCCCAGACCATCGTGCGCTGCAGCCAGCCCAGTTCGTCGGCGTTGATCGGGTCGGTGATGAAGGCGTAGCTGCTGCGGTTGCGGGCCACGCGCGGGTCCAACCACTGCTGATTGGCATAGCCCATCGCCAGCACCACGTGGCGGGCGCGGATCTGCATGCCGGATTCGGTGCGGGCGGTTACGCCGCGCGCGGTGGGGGTGAGGGTATGCAGCACGGTGCGGTCATGCACCACGCCGCCGCGTCGTTGCAACCGCCGCAACAGCCCGTAAGTGAAGCAGTAGGGATCGACCCGTGCGGCCTGGCGGGTCAGCAGGGCGCCTCCGGCATCGACGCTGAAACGTTCCTGCAGCGCATCCCGGTCCAGCCAGCGCGCATCCAGGCCGATGCCTCGGCGCGCTTCGCCTTCGGCCATCAGCCGCGGTACGTCGCGGCGACGGCTGGCCAGGTACAGGCTGTCCATCTGCTTGAAGTCGACGTCCTTCAGGCCGCGCGCGACCTCGCCCAATGCGGGGATCGCCTCCGCACAGGCCTGGTAGGCCAGCGCCGCAGCGTCCTGGCCATACTGCGAGGCCAGTTCCAGCAGATGGGTATCGATCTCGTACTGCAGCAGCGCGGTACTGGCTGCGGTGCTGCCCCAGCCGATGTCACGCTGCTCGATCAACGCAACGTCGTGGCCATGGGCCGACAGCTCATCGGCGATCAGCGCGCCGGTGATGCCACCACCGACCACCAGCACATCGCTCTGCAGATCCTGTTCCAGCGGCGGAAAGGCCTGGATCAGGCCGTTGCGCACCGCCCACCACGGGTAGCCACTCTTCAGGTCCATGCGGGTTCGTGCTCAGGCGGTGGGGTGGCCGGTATGCGGGGTCAGGATCAGTTCGGACAGATCGAAGCCCTGCAGGCGCGCGCTGGCCAGATAATGTTCCTGCACGGTGGCATCGAGCCGGGGCTCACGTGCCAGCAGCCACAGGTACTTGCGATCCGGGCTGCCGACCAGGGCAACGCTGTAGTCCGGCGCCACCTGCATCACCCAGTAGTCACCCTTGGCGAAGGGCAGCCAGCGCAGGCCCTTGGGCAGGAAGCTGACTTCCAGCCGCGCGCTGTCGTTGTCGATCGCGCAGGCCTCACCGGTGGCTTCCTCGATCTCGCCGTCCATGCGGCAGCGGTTGGTGACGCCCACGTTGCCGTTGTCGAGCAGCTGGTAATGGGCCGACACATCGGTGCAGCCCTCCGGCTCGTGGCGCATCGGCAGGCGGGCGATCTCGTACCAGGTGCCCAGGTAGCGGAGCAGCTTGAGGTCGGTGACGGTCTTCAGGGGTGGCAGGTCGGTCATTGTCAGGCGTGGCAGGAGAGGACCCCCACGATGCCGAGGACACCGCCACGGGCGGGTGAAGCCGGGGCGAGGGTCATGTCCAGAACATTCCGTCGCCTCGGCGGAGCGCGTGCCGTCATCGGTGCAGCGGTATGCTTCCGCCAGCGCCGCGTTTTTCCGATCCAACCGAAGTGGAGGTGCCGATGTACCAGGTGATCCTGTTGAAGAGTGAAACCCAGTTCGCCCGCGAGCAGTGGCCGCAGGTCGACGATCTGGTGGACTACGAAGGCGTGGCCTACAGCCTGCGCGCCGGGCCTCGCCAGCCGTTGCCGACCGACCATGCCTGGCACCCGATCGCGGTGTATGCGCCGGATGAGATCACCGAGGAAGAATTCCAGGAGTGGTACGCGCTGCAGCAGCCGCAGGTGGAAGAGCTGCGCCTGAAGTACTGAGCCGCAACCAGCGGCCAGCGCCTGCGCATCCGCCGTTTACGGTACCTGCCGTATAGTCGCGCGCAGGCGCGGTGGTCCGCGCAAAACGGTGTGGCTGGCTTGTCTTCCTTCTTCCGAACGATCCTGGTGCGTGGCCCCTGGTTGGCCCTGCTGTTGTGCTGCACGCTGCTGCTGGCTCTGCCGGCGCTGGCCCAGGATGACGACCCCACGCCCAAGCAGCAGCTGGCGGATATCGACAATGCGTTGAAGGCGGTGGAACGCAAGCGCAACGACGCCGAAGCCATCGAAACGCTGGGCACGCTTTCGGAAAACGCGTCACAGGCCAAGCGCGATGCCGAGGCGCTGGAAAAGACCCTGCAGCCGCAGCTGGACCAGCTCAATGAGCAGCTGACGCAGCTGGGCGAGGCCCCCAAGGACACGACTGAACCGCCGGAGCTGGCGGCGCAGCGGCGCACGCTGACGCGCCAGCGCGATGCCCTCGCGGCATCGATTGCCCAGGCCAAGTCCAGTGCCGTCCGCGCGCAGCAGCTGAGCGCGGACATCGACAAGCAGCGCAACGCGCAGCGCACCGAGGAACTGGGGCGCAAGGTCGCCTCGCCACTGTCGCCAACGCTGTGGCGACAGGTGGCCGACCAGTTGCCGAACGATATCGCCCGTGTCACTCCTTTGGCCCAGCAGGGCCGTGCCGCGCTGACCACGGCCATTGCCACCCATGGCTGGGGCACGTTGCTGCTGGGGCTGTCGGCGGCACTGGTGATGATGTTCCCGTTGCGCCTGTGGCTGCGCGCGCTGGGGCGCCGGTTCGCTGCGTCCGAGCGTGCCCCCGACGGCCGCCTGCGCCGCTCCGGTCTGGCCATGTGGCTGCTGCTGGTGGGCACCCTGCTGCCCGGCTACGCCGTGGTGGTGCTGGTGGCTGCACTGGATGCCATCGGCGCGATTCCACCGCGCCTGCAGAGCGTGGCCGAAGGCGTGCAGGCGGCGACGTTTGCCGCGGCCTTCATTTCCGCGCTCAGCGCCTGCCTGCTGGTGCCCAAGCGGCCTTCGTGGCGGCTGCTGAACCTGGATGACACCGCCGCGCTGAAACTGCGCAAGTACGCCTGGGGTGCTGCGGCACTGGCCTGGCTGAGCACGGTGCTGGTGGCCATCGATCGCGCCACCCGCACCAGCGATGTCACCACGGTGGCGCTGGACGGCGTGATCGCGCTGACCTACCTGGGCCTGATCATGGCCATGCTGGTGACCTTGTCGCGCCTGCATCGGCGCCAGACCGCCGAGGCCGAGGCGAAGCTGGAAGCACAGGCCGACGGTCTGGGCGCACAGCTGCCGGTACGACGCAGCAGCTGGCTGGTGCTGGCCCGCGTGGCCGGCAACATCGCAGTAGTCGCCGCGATCGCCGCCACTCTGATGGGCTACGTCAACTTCGCCAAGTTCGTGAACCAGCAGCTGATCGGCGGCAGCATCGTGGTGCTGGCGGCGACGCTGCTGTTCAAGTTCGTCGATGACTTCTGCACCTGGCTGCTGAATGCCGACAGCAAGGTCGGCCAGACCATCCTGCTCAGCACCGGCCTGAGCGTGTCGAAGCTGGAACAGGCGGGCGTGCTGCTGTCGGCGATGCTGCGCACCCTGGTGGTGTTGATCGCCCTGCTGGCGCTGGCCGCACCGTTCGGCAATATCGGCACGATCGTTGAACGCATTGCCTCGCTGGCCAATGGCATTGTGATCAACAAGGACCTGACGCTGCAGCCGGGCCGCATCGTCACCGGCGTGCTGGTGCTGCTGGTGGGCATGGGTCTGACCCAGCTGCTGCAGCGTTGGTTGACCGATACCTACCTGCCCAAGACCGAACTCGACCTGGGTGCACGCAATTCGATCAGCACCATCGCCGGTTACGTCGGCATCATCCTGGTGGGCCTGTGGGCGCTGACGGCGATGGGCCTGAACCTGAAGAACCTGGCGCTGCTGGTCAGTGCGCTCTCGGTGGGTATCGGCTTCGGCCTGCAGGCAATCATCCAGAACTTCGTCTCCGGCTTGATCCTGCTGACCGAGCGCCCGGTGAAGATCGGCGACTGGGTGAAGCTGGGCGACCAGGAAGGCGACATCCGCCGCATCAACGTGCGCTCCACCGAGATCCAGGTGAGCGACAAGTCCACCTTGATCGTGCCCAATTCCGAGTTGATCACCAAGACCATCCGCAACATGACGATGGGCAACAACCAGGGCCGCGTCCAGATCCAGTTCGCGGTGCCGACCAGCACCGACGTGGCCGGCCTGCGACAGGCGCTGCTGGATGCCTACGGGGCCCACAACACGGTACTGCAGCAACCGGCGCCGTCGGTCTACATCGACAGCATCGCCGGCGGCCAGATCACCATCAACAGCTTCGCCTACGTGGCCAGCCCGCGGCAGGTGTATGGCACGCGCAGCGATCTGTATTTCAGCCTGCTGCAGATCCTGGCCGAGCGGAACATCCCGCTGTCCACGCCGACCGACATCCACATCACCCGCGATCCGCCGCAGTAAGAGGGTCGGTCGGCAGGGCTGCGCCCTGCACCCGCCGAAGCGGTAGTGCCGGCCGCTGGCCGGCAACCTCAGGAGCAACAGCAACAGCAACAGCAACAGCAACAGCAACAGCAACAGCAACAGCAACAGCAACAGCAACAGCAGAAGCGGGTTTCCTGTGGCATGGCGGGGTGGGTCCGGTTGCGGGGGACGCCGTAAACCCATCCCTGGGGGCTTGGCCGCGGCATCCATGCCGCGGACACCCCCGCAACCGGACCCACCCCGCCTTCGACAGATTCCCGCGATCTGTCGGAATTGCATGGCGTGCTCCTGGGGGGGGTCGACCTTGGTCGACACGTAGGTCCACGCCATGCGTGGATGCTCTTCGATGAACTATCGAAATATTCGATTTCATGCCGGATTGATTTCGACATCTGACAGAGATTCATCCACGCATGGCGTGGATCTACCAGGCACCAGGGAAATGTCAGAGGTGGGGCGGTGTCGGATTGCGGGGTGTCAGCCGCATGGATGCGGCTGCCAAGCCTACAAGGACGTACTTGCGGCGTCCCCGCAATCCGACACCGCCCCGCCATCCCACGGAACACCAGCTGTTGCTGTCGCTGTCGCTTCGGCTCGTAGCAGGTGCAGGGCGCAGCCCTGCCGAACCCCTTTACCCCCGCGGTCGGCCGCGCGAGGGCACCAGTGCGAACGTATCCACCGCCAGCTTCTCGGCATGGTTCAACCACGCGCGGATTTCCAGATCATCCACTTCGTGGTCGAGCCCGAATGACACGTTGATCTTGCCATCGGCATCGGGCTGCACCCACTGCTGGGCCAGCACCACCTTGCGCTGCGAGGACACCGCTTCGATCCAGAAACCGCGATCCGGGCGCGTGCTCGCCACCAGCTGCAGCATGTACTGGCCGGCGCGGGTACGGCGGCCCTTCTGCGTGATCATGTGTGCCTGGCGCACGCTGGGGCGGGGGCCCTGGAAGGCATCCAGTGGTGCATCCACGTCGATGCCGTTGCGCAGCTCGCCATCGCGGTACAGCTTGATGCCGTTGTCGCGGTTCACCAACAGCGCGCACCAGTCGCCGTCGGCCGAGCCATCCTCGAACGCGGTGCAGCGATCAACGTAGGCGAGCGTGTTGTCCGGGTCGGCATCGTCGAACTGGCGCGAGGTGTTTTCCAGGTACACCGATTTCAGGTCCCAGTCCTTGTCGTATTCCAGCAGCACCGGCGGCTGCACGTGCTGCAGGCCCACCACCACCTGGTCGTCGCCGTCGATCTTCAGCTGCCGCGTCGGCTCACCCAGCCACAGCGAGCGGGCGAAGGCCAGGTACTGCGGATAGTCGCGGCCGTTGTCGCGGCGTGCGGCGGCGCTGGCACTAGGCGCGCGCTTGTCGTCCAGCAGCGAACGGCCAAAGCCCATGGTCTGCAGGTTCGGATCGAGCAGGCTGAGCAGGGTGGCACCGGAATCCAGGGTCGAGCCGTCTTCGGCGGCCAGCTGGCGCGGGGCCACGCCATCGCCGAGGAACAACAGCAGGTTCTCGCGCTTCTGCCTGGTCAGGATATGGCTGAGGTCATTGGGCATGGCCAGGTGATCGGAGGCGATCACGATCAACGTGTCCTTGCCGTACGGGCTGGCCTGGATGCGTTCGACCAGCTGCGAAATGAGGCGGTCGGTGCACTTGAGCGCATTGAGCATGCCGATGTTGCCGTACTGGCTCTGGTAGCGCTCGCCCTTGCACGCCACCGGCAGGTGCCCGGCGGGGTGGTGCGTGTCCATGGTCAGCGTGGTCAGCATGAACGGTGCATCCTGTCGCGACAGCTGCTCGAAGCGCTGGTAGGCGGTGTCCAGCAGCACGTCGTCATGCACGCCCCACGCCGAGTAGTGGATGCGGCCGATCTTCTTCTGCAGCTTGAACCACGCCAGGTCATGCACTTCATCGAAGCCGTGGCTGGCCAGGAACTGGCCCTTGCCCGCGAACTGGCCGTTGGCACCGCCCAGGTAATGGTTGGTGTAGCCCTGCTGCTTGAGGTAATCGCCCAGGCACACGGCCTTGGGCAGGAAGCTGCCCATGCGATCCATGCTGTTCTCATCACCCTGCGAGGTGGTCAGCGGCACGCCGCACATCGACGACACCAGGCCGGCGATGGTCCAGCCACCGCCTTCGGCCGAGGCCAGGCCGCGTACATCCAGCGACCTGGCCGCCAAGCGGTTGAGATTGGGCATCAGGCCGGGAAACACGGCCTCATCCAGATAGGTGCGCTCCAGGCTCTCGCCGTAGATCCAGACGATGTTGCGTGGGCGCTGCAGGGCCTGCGTGGGCACCTGGTATTCGGGGGCGATACGGGCGAAATCCACCGGGCGCAGCTGCTGATAGAGGCGCTGCCCGTCACGTGCCAATGGACTGATCATGATCGTGGCCATCCACAGCGCGGCGAAACCGGCAAACCACGCACCACCGGCCGTGGGGCGGCGCCAACGCTTCACCCGCGTAGCGAACAGCGGCAGCAGCGACACGGCGGCCAGCACGATGAAGCCGGCGATGTAGCCCTTGAAGTCGGCGATACCGGCGCCTTCCATGTCCGCACCCAGGTGGTACAGGGTGGCGGCGTTGAGTCCGTCACCGGACAGCTTGTCGATCAGCCACCAGGCACTGAGCGCCAGCAGCAACAGCGAGAACAAGCCTGCTTTCCACCACACCCACTTTGCGGACGCGAGGAACAACCAGGACAGCAGCAACAGCGACAGCAGCAGAATCCAGAGCATAGGCAGCTTCGGCAGTGACGGGGTGGCGATGGACGTCGTACCGACGCGTGTCCATCCGACCGGCGCTGCTGCAAGCACATCTGCATGACAGGCCGATGACCCGATAGTGCATGCACGAACCTGACTGAAATGTTTGTTGAAATCGTGCGCGCGATATCACGCTGCGAACGTAAATAGAGCGTGAAAACTCACGCTCGATTGCATTAAAAACCTGCATGAATGCACTGTTTTCGCTGATCCACGTCGAGCGTGGATGCGACACTATCGATGCCCGCGTTCCTCGCGCGAACGCGCACGGCGATCGAACAACAATGCGCTGGTCACGATGCCCAGCCCAAGCACTACGCCGATCAACAACAGCACCAGTGCGATGGCGGGATAGCCCAGCACATGCCAGCCCGTGTCGATCTTCATCATCATTGCCGCCGCCATGATCAACGCGGCGCTGATGATGCCGGCGGCCACGCGGTTGGCGATCTTCTGCAGGTTCTCCATCAGCCGCGATTCTTCCAGCCCGGTCACCTTCATCTGCAGGCGGTTCTCGGCCAGCAGCGCCATGATGTCCGACAGCTTGCGCGGCCCGTCGCGCAGCAGTTGCTGCAGCTCCATCGCCTCGCTGGCCAGGTTGGCGGCCGACAGCGATTTTTTCAGGCGCGCGCGCATCACGTGCTGCAGCTGGCGTTCGACGATGCGGCGCGTGTCCAGATCCGGTGCCAGCAGGCGGCATACGGTTTCAAGGTTGAGCAGCGCCTTGCCGAGCAGGCTCAGCTCCGGCGGCGTGCGCAATCCGGACGAGGTGGCAATGCGCACCATGTCCAGCACCACGCGCCCTTCGGAGAAATTGGCGCTGGCGGCATAGCGTGCGATCAGCTGGCCGGTCTCGCGCAGGTAGCGCTCCTCATCGAATGCCTCCAGCCGCGTGCTGATGCTGATCAGGTCGTCGGCCACTTCCTCGCCGCGGCCATCGACGGCGGCAAACAGGATCTTCAGCAGGCGCTCGCGCAGCCGCGGTGGCATGTGCGCGACCATGCCCAGGTCGAAGATGGCCAAGCGCCCATCAGGCATCACCCGCAGGTTGCCGGGATGCGGGTCGGCATGGATTTCGCCGTGCACGAAGATCTGGTCCAGGTAACCGCGGATCAGCGCCGCCGCCAGCGGATCCATCGCCTGTTCGGTGCGGCGCACATCGGGAATGGCATCCACGCGCACGCCGGTGGCCAGTTCCATGGTCAGCACGCGATGGCTGCTGTAGTCCCACAGCGGCTGCGGAATCCACAGGCGCCGGAACGGCTTCAAGTGCCGGCCGAAGCGCGACAGGTTCTCGGCCTCGGCGTGATAGTCCAGCTCCTGCATCAGCGTCTTGGCGAATTCGTTGAGCCAGTCGCGCAGGCGCACGCGGCGACCGATCTGGGTCAGATGGTCGGCGGCCAGGGCGAAGCTGCGCAGCACTTCCAGATCCGAACGCAGCTGCGCGGCCACCTCGGGCTTCTGCACTTTCACCGCCACCTCGCGACCGTCGTGCAGCACCGCGCGATGCACCTGGGCGATGGACGCACAGCCGAGCGGCTGCGGATCGAATGCGGCGAACAGCTTGTTCACCGGTGCACCCAGTTCCTGCTCGACGATGGCGTGGATGCGTTCCACCGGAATCTCGGCCACCTTCTCCTGCATCCGCTCCAGCGCAGTGGCGAACTCCACCGGCACCATGTCCGGGCGGGTCGACAGCATCTGCCCGAGCTTGACGAAGGTGGGCCCCAGTGCTTCCAGGTCACTGACGAACTGCTCCGGATTGCCGTCGGGCGGCACATCGGTGTGGCTGCCGGCAGCGTCCAGGTTCATGCCGGAGAACACGCCGGAATGGCGGTAGCGCATCAGCAGGCGCAGGATCTGGCTGCGCCGGTTCATGCCCCGGATCAGCGGGGGATTGCCTGTGGCGGTGGACGGATTGCTCAAACGACACTCCTCGAAGACGACGACCCGATGTCCGTGATCCCGCCGCCGGCGGGACCGGATTACGCTTCCAGTGTCCCCGCCGCCCGGTGGGCGCGCGGTGAACCCGCTACCGCAGGTGGCGCCGGATCGGTCAGAATCCGCTCATTCCCTTTACTGGATCCCCCATGGCCGGTGCCAGCCTGTTTGCCCTGCTCGACGATATCGCCTCCCTGCTCGACGACGTCTCGGTGCTGACCAAGGTCGCCGCCAAGAAGACCGCCGGCGTGCTGGGCGACGACCTGGCGCTGAACGCGCAGCAGGTAACCGGCGTCAACGCCAACCGCGAGCTGCCGGTGGTGTGGGCGGTGGCCAAGGGCTCGCTGGTGAACAAGGTGATCCTGGTGCCGGCGGCGCTGGCGATCAGCGCGCTGGAAGCCTGGCTGCACAGCCGCGGCTGGAACGTGCCGCTGATCGTGCCGCTGATGATGATCGGCGGCGCCTTCCTGTGCTTCGAGGGCGTGGAGAAGCTGGCGCACCGGTTCCTGCATTCCGCCGATGAGGACGCCGAACACCAGGCTGAGCGACGCAAGGCGCTGGCCGATGCGCAGGTGGACATGGTCGCGTGGGAAAAGGACAAGGTGAAGGGCGCGATCCGCACCGACTTCATCCTCTCGGCCGAAATCATCGTGCTGTCGCTGGGCGTGGTTGCGACGGCGTCGTTCATCAACCAGGTCAGCACCCTGGTGGTGATCGCGCTGGCGATGACCGTGTTCGTCTACGGGCTGGTCGCCGGCATCGTCAAGCTGGACGACCTGGGCCTGTACCTGTCGCGCAAGGGCGCCGCGCTGGCGGCAGTTGGCCGCGGCCTGCTGGTGTCGGCACCGTGGCTGATGAAGTTCCTGTCGGTGGCCGGTACCGCGGCGATGTTCCTGGTCGGCGGCGGCATCCTGGTGCACAACGTGCCGGCGCTGCACCACGCGGTGCAGGCGCTGGGCGGTGAAGGCCAGTGGGGCTGGCTGGTCAACGCGCTGGGCAACATGGTGGTCGGCATCATCGCCGGTGCCATTGTGCTGGCGGCGGTGACCGGGTTCCAGAAGTTGCGCGGCAAGTAAGCGCCGGTCCACTGCCCGGTAGAGGCCGAGCTTGGTCGGCGGTTTTATTCCCGCAAGCACCAACCAAGGTTGGCGCCCACCGACGAGCTAGCCCGCGTGTACCCGGTTCTTGCCTTGGCGCTTGGCCGCGTACAGCGCGTCATCGGCGCGTCGCAGCAGCGTATCGGCATCGTCGCCTGGCTGCCATTGCGCCAGGCCCGCACTGAAATGCACGGGTATGCGCCGCTCCTGCAGGGTCAGCACGCGATGCGCCAGTGAGCGCTGCAGCCGCTGCACCGTGGCCATGCTGTCCGCGCCGGGGGTTTCGGGAAGCACCAGCACGAACTCGTCGCCGCCCAGCCGGGCGATGCCATCGGTGGCACGCAGCAGCAGGCGGCACACTGCCACCAGGTGCTGCAGCAGCGCGTCGCCGCCGGCATGGCCGTGTTCGTCGTTGGTCTGGTGGAAATCATCCAGGTCGATCACCGCCAGTCCGAGCGGCGAGTGGTTGCGTGCGGCGCGGGCCAGCTCGCGCTGCAGCAGTTCATCCAGGCCGCGCCGGTTCAGGGCCTGGGTCAACGGATCGATACGCGCCAGATCGCCGGCCGCGCGCAGATCCTGTTCCAGCTGGTTGATGCGCTGTTCGGCGCGTTCCACTTCCTGCCGCGCGCTGGCCAGGTGATCGCGCGCTTGCGCCGCCTGCTGCTGCACTTTGCCGGTGTCCTGCATCACTTCCTGCAGCAGGTGGTTGAGGTCGGCGATGCTGCGCGCCTCGCGCAACTGCAGCGCGTAGCTGCCGATGCGGTCGTGGTATTCACCGGTGCTGGCAGCCATGCCATCCATGCGCTCGATGAACTCGCCCATCAAGCTACGCATGGCCGCTTTCGAATCGTCGATTCCCTGCCGCAGCAGGCCCTGCTTGTAGATCACTTCGCGCAGCTCGGCGCGGGTGCGCTCGACCGATTCGGCTTCCAGTGGCCCGGCCAGCAACTGGCGCACGGCCGCGATCTGGCCCTGCAGCCAACTGCGGTCATCCAGCAGCTCGCTGACGTTCTCCAGCAGCAGGGCGAACAACTCAAGCAACAACGCCTGCTGTTCCTGCCAGCTTTCGGCGCGCACGCCGATCTGGTGGCCCAGCTCGCGCGCGCCCTGTTCGATCGGTTCCAGTGCCGCGCCCGGTTGCCATTGGCGCAGGCGTACGGCCAGCGCCTGCGCCTGCTCGCGCAGGTCGGGATCGTGCTGCAGCAGCGCGACCACCGCGCCGCCCAGCAGCAACCGCAGCTGCTCGGACAGGCGCAGGCTGTCGGGCTGGCCATCGGGCGAGTGCTGGTCGATGGTGCGGATGTATTTATCGATCAGCTGCCGCATCGCCCGGCCATAGCGCGGCCAGTCGGCACTGGCCTGTGCTGATTGCAGGCGATCACCCATGTCGCCCAGCTCGCCCGGCAGGGTGGCCATGCCATTGGCGAAGGCGGCCAGCAGCGGTTCGGGGGCATCGGCCCCGGCAAACAGCTGCTGCAACGCCACGCCGCTACCGCCCTGCAGTACCACCCGATCGCCGCGCCCGTCATCGACCACCGCGCGCACGCGCGCAGGCGGCCCGATGGCGGTGCCGGGGGCAGGGCGGGGGTCGGGCTGGTCCGTCATGGAACGCATCCTGGGATGGCAGGGGGGCTGGTCACAGCATATCGGCGCAACCGGCGGTGGCTTGAACCGATAGGATGGGCGACAGGATGCCGCAGTGGAGGTGGGTATGCGTGTGATGTTGCTGGGGGCGACGGGACTGGTCGGAGGCCACGCCCTGTCGCAGCTGCTGGCCGACTCCCGCTGCAGCGCCGTGGTCGCGCCCAGCCGCCGCCCGCTGGCTGCGCCGCACGGGAAACTGCACAACCCGGTGCTCGACTTCGCCCGGTTGCCCGATGCGCCGGACTGGGCCCGGGTGGACGCGGTGATCTGCGCCCTGGGCAGCACCATCGCCCAGGCCGGCAGCCGCGAGGCGTTCCATCGCATCGACCACGATTACCCGCTGGACTTCGCCCGTCTGGCCCTTGCGCAGGGTGCCCAGGCCTTCGCGCTGAACTCGGCCGCAGGCGCCAGCCCGCGTTCGTCGATCTTCTACAGCCGGGTCAAAGGCGAGCTGGAGCGCGACCTGCGCGCGTTGGGTTTCCCGTCGCTGACGCTGGTGCGGCCGGGGCTGATCGGCGGTGAGCGGCAGGAGGTCCGCCGTGGCGAACACTTCGCGCTGCAGGTGCTGGGTGTGCTGGGGCCGGTGTTGCCACGTGCTTGGCGGATCAATCCGGCACCTGTGATTGCCCACGCGCTGGTGGATGCGGCGCTGGCGGCAAAGCCGGGCGAGCACGTGGTGCAGTCGCGCGATCTGGTCGGCTGATGTCGCGCGCGCTGCGCCTGAACCAGCTGCTGCAGGTACTGCGCCGCCACCGCCGTCCGGTAGCCGGGCAGGCGCTGGCCGAGGAACTGGGCATCAGCCTGCGTACGCTGTACCGCGATATTGAAACGCTGCGCGAGCAGGGCGCCGACCTGCGCGGGGAAGCCGGTGTCGGCTACCAGCTGGAACCGGGCGATGTGCTGCCGCCGCTGACCTTGCCGCCGGCCGAGATCGACGCGCTGGTGCTGGGCCTGCGCTGGGTGGCGGCACGCACCGAGCCGGCCCTGGCCGAGGCCGCGCGTGATGCCCTGGCGCGCATTGCGCATGTGCTGCCGGCGGCGCGACGCGAGGCGCTGCGTGACAGCGGCCTGCGGGTGGGGCCATCGCGTACGACGGCCAAGGTACCCCCGGCGCGCCTGCAGGCCGTGCGCGAAGCGGTGGGCACGCAGCAGCGGCTGCAGTTCGCCTATGAAGATGCGCAGGGCCGGCGTACCGAGCGCGTGGTCTGGCCGTTCGCACTGGGCTACTTCGATGAAGTGCCCATGCTGGCGGCGTGGTGCGAGGGCCGCGAGGACTTCCGTCATTTCCGCCTGGATCGCATTCGCCATGCGCGTGCGTTGGAAGAGCACTACCTGGTGCCACGCGCGACCTTGTTGCGGCGCTGGCAGAAGGCGCAGGGCATCGCTCCGGATTGGCTGGACCGTTCGTGACGTATCCGCTTTGGTAGAGGCCGAGCCTGCTCGACCGCTTCTGGTCGTTGCTTCTTGCTCTCGGTAGATGTCGAGCTTGCTCGACGCTTCTGCTCTGCGCGGAGAGCAGTCGAGCAAGCTCGACATCTACCAAAGCGGAAGCAACGGCAGTCGAGCAAGCTCGACATCTACCAAAGCCAGAGCAAAGGCAGTCGAGCCTGCTCGACGCTGCTGACAGGATCTGTCAGCAGGGCAGGGCCACCATGACCGCTCCCAACCACGGAGCTTCCTCATGTTCAAGCCAAGCACCCTGCTGCAGTACGTGCGCGACGTTGACACCAGCGCCACCTTCTACAGCGGCATCCTCGGCACGGCACCGGTCGAACAGTCGCCCGGCTTTGCCCTGTTCCTGCTCGGCGATGGCGCCGCACTCGGCCTGTGGCAGCGCGATGGCGTGCAGCCGCCGGTGGATGCGCAGGCCGGCGCCGCTGAACTGGCGATGGTGGTGTCAGATGCAGCAACGGTGCAGCGCATGCACGACGAGTGGCGCGGGCTTGGCGTGCGCATCGCCCTGGCGCCGGTAACGCTGGAATTCGGCCACACCTTCGTCGGTGTCGACCCCGATGGTCACCGGCTGCGTGTCTACAGCCGCGCCGAGGGCATGGTCGCGCGCGATTGATCCTCCCCTGACGCAGAACAACGACGAGCCCACCGCAGCGACAGGTCGTTCAGTAGATCCACGCCGTGCGTGGATGGCGCGCGATCCAGCAGGCACAAAAGAACGCCGGGCAATGCCCGGCGTTTTTTCAACTCATGTGCCAACCAAGGTTGGCACCTACCGATCAGCTGGCCAGAGCCAGATCGTCCATCATCGCGCGCAGGAAGCGGGCCGCTTCACCGCCGGTGGCGGCGCGGTGGTCGAAGGTCACCGACAGCGGAATGACCTTGTGCGCTTCCACGCCGCCCATCACCGGGGTCATCTGGTGGCGGGCACGGCCGGCACCGACGATGGCCACGCACGGCGGCACCACGACCGGGGTCGCGTAGCGGCCGGCGAACATGCCGAAGTTGGACAGCGAGATGGTGTAGCCGCTCAGCTCCGAGGCCGCGATCGAACGCGCTTCCACCTGCTCGCGCAGACGGTTCACGCCTTCACGGATGCCACGCGCGTCGAGCATGTCGGCGTTGCGCAGGGCCGGCACGAACAGGCCGTCGTCGGTATCCACGGCGATGCCGATGTCCACCTGCGCGTGCAGGGTGCGGGTCAGCGCTTCACCGTCGAACCAGGCGTTCATCGCCGGCACCTTCTGCGCGGCGACCACGATCGAGCGCACCAGGCGCGCGGTGACGTCGTTGCCCGGCAGCCAGGCGTGGATGTCGGCGTCGTCGTTCAGCGTGGTCGGCACGACCTTGCTGTGCGCATCGGCCATGACGCGGGCCATGTTGCGGCGCACGCCCTTCAGCGGTTCCGGCTGGCCCTTGGCGACCACGCCCGGCGGCTGGGTGCGCATCGGCTTGCCGGCAGCAGACAGCGGGGTGCGTGCGTCGGACTGTACCGGCGCGGCCACCTGGGCCGGCGCCGGTGCGGCTGCAGCCGGTGCAGCAACCGCTGCCGGTGCCGCGCCGATCTTCGCGCTGCCGTCGGCGGCGGCCTGCTTGACGTCGGCCATGGTCACCGCGCCATCGGCGCCGGTGGCACGTACGCGGCTCAGGTCCACGCCCAGCTTGCGCGCGGTGGCACGCACCGCCGGCACGGCCTTGACGCCGCCCACGGCCAGCGCCTGTTCGGCATGCACAGCGTTGGAGCTCTGCATCGCGCCGACCACGGTGCCGGCGTCATCACGCTCGGCGGCAGCCGGCTTGGCTTCTTCAGCAGCCACCGGGGCGGCTGCGGTGGGCAGCGGCGGCGGCGTCGGAGCTGCCGCAGCAGCCGGAGCGGCATGGCCGTGGCTGTGGCCGGTGTCCTGGCCGTCAGCACGCTGCGGCAGGTTCGGGTCCAGCGCGAAGCTGGCCAGCACCGCGCCGGTCGTGATGATGTCGCCGGCAGCGCCGGACAGCTTCAGCACCGTGCCGGAGAACGGCGAGGGCACTTCGACGACGGCCTTGGCGGTCTCCATCGAGACCAGCGGCTCGTCCAGCTTGATCACATCGCCTTCCTTTACGAACCACTCGACGATGGTCGCGTCCGGCAGGCCTTCGCCCAGGTCGGGCAGGTTGAAGTTCTTGGTCTGGCTCATTTGCAGTTCTCTTCCAGCAGTTCCAGTTCGCGGGCAGGCAACCAGCCCGTCGCGCCATTGGCGCGCTCGGACCACCACCACCCGCCGTGTTCGTGATGAAGCTTGACCATCTCGCCGTTCTCCACATCCAGCTCGCGGGCGTCGTAGTCGCGCAGGGCTTCGGCGCGACCATCGTCCAACAGCTGCAACCACGCTACCGGTGCCCATCCGGCGCGCCCATCGCTGGTGCGCACCCAGGCAAACGCCGGCCATTCCTCGTCACGTACACCTACTTCGACGATCTGGCCGGTTCGGAACCGGAGCGGGTTGGGATACTGGCTGCGGTAAGCCCCGAGAAGGCGGGCCCGCATGTCAGCCTGCCGCCACCGCGCGCTTGGCCGCCGCCACGATCCGCTCCACGCTCGGCAGATACTTCATCTCCAGGCGGAACAGCGGAATGTGGGTGTCGTAACCGGTAACGCGCTCGACCGGAGCCAGCAGGTCGTAGATCGATTCCTCGGCCAGGCGTGCGGCGATTTCCGCGCCGAAGCCCGCGGTCTTCGGGGCCTCCTGCACGATCACGCAGCGGCCGGTCTTGGCCACCGACTCGGCGATGGTGGCAAAGTCCAGCGGACGCAGCGTGGCCACGTCGATGACTTCGGCACTGATGCCTTCGCCGGCCAGCTTGTCGGCCGCTTCCAGCGCTTCCTTCACCTGCGCACCCCAGGTCACCAGGGTCACGTCGGTGCCATCGCGCAGCACGAAGCACACGTCCAGCGGCAGGGCTTCGCCGTCATTGACGACCACTTCCTTGTACTGGCGGTAGATGCGCTTGGGCTCCATGTAGATCACCGGATCCGGCTCGCGGATCGCGGCCAGCAGCAGGCCATAGGCGCGCTGCGGCGAGGACGGCAGCACCACGCGCAGGCCCGGCACGTTGGTGAAGATCGCTTCGTTGGCCTCGCTGTGGTGCTCCGGCGCACGGATGCCGCCACCCCACGGCACGCGCAGCACCATCGGGCAGTGCAGGCGGCCACGGGTGCGGTAACGCAGGCGCGCGGCGTGGCAGATGATGTGGTCGACCATCGGGTACATGAAGCCATCGAACTGGGCTTCGGCCACCGGCTTCATGCCCTGTGCGGCCAGGCCGATGGTGAGGCCGGCGATGGTGGTTTCATCCAACGGGGTGTCGAGGATGCGGTCGGCGCCGAAGCGCTGCTGCAGGCCGGCGGTGGCGCGGAACACGCCGCCGTTGACGCCCACGTCTTCGCCCAGCACCAGCACCGACTTGTCGTGCTCCAGCTCCCAGGCCAGCGCCTGGGTGATGGCTTCGATGAGGGTGATCGGGGTGTCGGTCATGTTCTGTTCTCCGCGCGCGACGGCAGCGCTGTCGGCGGCGTTGGTGTGCGCGCTGGACGCGCCGTTCTTGATCTCATCCATGGCGCTGCTCCAGGGCGATTGCCTGGGCGCGCTGGGCCAGCAGGTCCTGCGGCGGGTCGGCATAGAGGAAATCGAACATCGCCTCGACCGGCTGCACCGGCGTGTTGAGGTACAGGTTCACTTCCTCGTCCACGCGCTTGCCGCACTCGGCGGTCCAGGCAGCTTCTTCTTCCTCGCTCCAGACACCGGCGTTGGTCAGGTACTTGCGCAGGCGCAACATCGGCTCGCGCTGCCAGGCATCCTTCACTTCGGCGTCGTCGCGGTAGCGGCGCGCGTCATCGGCGGTGGTGTGGTCGGACAGGCGGTAGGTCATCAGTTCCAGCACGGTGCCGCCGTCGCCGGCCAGCGCACGCTCGCGCGCCTGCAGCATGGCGGCCATCACCGCGATCAGGTCGTTGCCGTCCACCTGCAGGCAGTGCAGGCCGCCGGCCAGGCCCTTCTGTGCCAGCGTCTCGGCACCGGTCTGGGCCGAACGCGGGACCGAGATGGCCCAGCCGTTGTTGACGATGCACAGGATCAGCGGCAGCTTGTAGGCACCGGCCGAATTCAAGGCCGCGTAGAAGTCGGTCTTGGAACTGCCACCGTCGCCGCATACGGCCACCGCGATCTGCGGTTCCTTGTTGAGCTTGAACTTCAGCGCAGCGCCTGCGGCGTGCAGGCACTGGGTGGAAATCGGCACGCAGAACGGGAAGTCCTTGGCGGCATTGCCGCCGTAGTCGTTGCCGCGCTCGTCGCCGCCCCAGTACATCAGCACGTCGTGCGGGCGCACGCCACGCATGAACATCGCGCCGTACTCGCGGTAGGACGGTGCGAACACGTCGTCCTTCTGCATCGAGGCGCCGATGCCCACATGCGCGGCTTCGTGGCCGAGGCATGCGGCGTAGGTGCCCAGCTTGCCGGTGCGCTGCAGCGCGATCGACTTGCCGTCGAACACGCGCACGAACAGCATCTGCTTGAACATCGGCAGCAACGCGCGTGGGTCGCGCAGGGCTTCGGGCAGGTCATCGCGGACGAGCGTGCCGTCCGTGTCCAGATACTGCAGGTATTCGATCTTGAACTCAGCGGCAACCGTCATTGCGTACTGCACCTTCGACAGAGAAGTTACAAATGATATGAATCGCCATGTTAAGGAATGCGTACGAAAAAGCCGTCCTGCGGCGCAGCACGGCCCACCGGCCTTTGTACCCCCTTCCGGGCGCATGATGCCAATAACTTCAACGTATTCAGCCATTGCTGCAAAGCATCACAAACGACGCTGGGCTGAGCGCCAGTAGAACGGCGCAAACGGTTCCACGCGCAACCACCGTTCCACAGCCCTACCGCACGCCCCGGTACGGTCATCACGGCTGCCAGCGCGGCGGCAACGCGCTACCCTTGCCGCCCCCGATCTGGTCCCGCCCATGTCCGTCGACAACAACCAACGCGATCTCGAAGCCGGTATCCACACCGATCTGCAGGGGCGGCTGACCTACGGCGGCTACCTGCGGCTGGACCAGCTGCTCAGCGCGCAGCAGCCGCTGTCCAACCCGCCGCATCACGACGAGATGCTCTTCATCATCCAGCACCAGACCTCCGAGCTGTGGTTGAAGCTGCTGGGCCACGAGCTGGGTGCGGCGATCGGCTTCCTGCAGCGCGATGAGGTCTGGCAGTGCCGCAAGGTACTGGCGCGCAGCAAGCAGGTGCTGCGCCAGCTGACCGAGCAGTGGTCGGTGCTGGAAACGCTCACCCCGTCCGAGTACATGGGCTTCCGCGACGTGCTGGGTCCGTCCTCGGGCTTCCAGTCGCTGCAGTACCGCTACATCGAGTTCCTGCTGGGCAACAAGAACGCGCAGATGCTGCAGGTGTTCGAGCACGACACGGCCGGGCAGGCGCAGCTGCGCACCGTGCTGGAGGCGCCGAGCCTGTACGAGGAATTCCTGAAGTATCTGGCCCGCTTCGGCCACGCCGTGCCGGCGGTGTACGAGGCGCACGACTGGACCCAGCCACACGTGGCCGACGACAGCCTGCAGCCGGTCTTCGAACGCATCTACCAGGACACCGACCGCTACTGGCGCGAGTACGCGCTGTGCGAGGACCTGGTGGACCTGGAAACCGCCTTCCAGCTGTGGCGGTTCCGCCACATGCGCACCGTGATGCGGGTCATCGGCTTCAAGCGCGGCACCGGCGGCTCGTCCGGCGTGGGCTTCCTGGCCAAGGCGTTGGAACTGACCTTCTTCCCTGAATTGTTCCAGGTACGCACCACCCTGCAGGCCGCGCCCCCGCCGGATCTGGCCTGATCCCCATTCAGCTTGGCCGCCCGCGGCTGGCTGGATCGTTTCAGATGCAAGTTCAGCGAGCAGGCTGCGACCTGCCTCAAACGGCGTGTATTTGACGTGAACGCCAGAAGTCGGTGATCCTCGCGCGTTGCTTCACCGCACATCGGACGTGCCTCCATCCACCGAACCAGGAATTCCGCATGAGCGTAAACGCCACTGCGAACACCCCAGAGCCGGCGCTGCCGGACTTCAACACCACGATGGGCCACCCGCGCCCGTTGTGGATGCTGTTCATGACCGAGTTCTGGGAGCGCTTTGCGTTCTACGGCATCCGCTGGGCGTTGGTGCTGTACATCGTTGCCCAGTTCTACAACGGCAACGCCGCCGGTGAAGGCGACGCCAGCCGCATCTACGGCGCCTACCTGGCGCTGGTGTACGCCGCGGCGATCTTCGGCGGTTACGTGGCCGACCGCGTGCTGGGTTACCAGCGCTCGATCCTGACCGGCGCGATCATCATGGCCGTCGGCCTGTTCATGATCTCGCTGCCGCAGGAGCACATCTTCAAGCTCGGCCTGGCCACGATCATCGTCGGCAACGGTCTGTTCAAGCCCAACATCTCGACCATGGTCGGCAAGCTGTACGGCCTGAAGGACGAACGCCGCGACTCGGGCTTCACCATCTTCTACATGGGCATCAACATCGGCGCGATGATCGCTCCGGTGCTGACCGAGTACCTGGCCCGCAAGGTCTTCGGCACCTCGGAAATGCCGTCCTACAAGGTCGTGTTCATCGCTTCCGGCGTGGGCATGCTGATCTCGCTGGTGTGGTTCTACATCGGTCGTGCCGGCCTGAAGGGCATCGGTGCACCGCCGGCCGGTGCCGAAGGCTTCGGCCGCATCGTCATGGTGCTGGTCGGTTCGCTGTTCGCCATTCCGGTGGCCTACTTCCTGCTCGCCACCGGCGCCACCGCACTGGCCTGGATCCTTGGCGTGATGTTCGCTGCCCTGGCCGTGCTGCTGCTGGTGGAAGGCATCCGCGAGGGCAAGGTGCAGCGCGACCGCGTGATCGCCATGCTGATCATCTTCGCCTTCAACGTCATGTTCTGGATGTTCTTCGAACAGGCCGGCAGCTCCTTCACCTTCCTGGCCGAGAACATCGTCAACCGCCAGCTGGGTGAGTGGACCTTCCCGACCGCGTGGTTCCAGTCGGTCAACTCGGTGGCGATCATCACCCTGGCGCCGATCATCGCCTGGATCTGGGTGGCCCTGGGCCGCGCCAATCCGTCCATCCCGCGCAAGTTCGGCCTCGGCCTGCTGTTCAACGGCGCGGCCTTCGCCCTGCTGATGTTCGCCCTGTCGACCATGGTCGTGGACGGCAAGATCCCGTTCTGGACCCTGTTCATGGTCTACGTCATCCAGTCCGTCGGTGAGCTGTGCCTGTCGCCGATCGGCCTGTCGATGGTGACCAAGCTGGCCCCGGTGCGCCTGGTCGGTTTCGGCATGGGCGGCTGGTTCCTGTCCACCGGCATCGGCAACAACCTGTCGGGCATCTTCGCCGGTGCGGTCAGCGGTGAAGGTGGCATGACGGTCGAATCGGCCCTGAAGGGGTATACCTTCGGGTTCTGGGCCTTGATCGGTTCGGGTGTGGTCCTGTTCCTGGTCGCGCCGCTGATCAACAAGCTGATGCATGGCGTGAAGTAATGAGAGGGTAGTGGGCATGCGTACAACGTTCGGTGGTGCAATGGTGGCAGTGGTGTGTGCGGCGCTGATCGGCGCCTGTTCGCAGCCTCAACCTCCCGCGGCCCCCGAACCCACGCAGCCCCTCGATACCCGCCCCACCGAGCCACCGGTCGCTGACCCCAGCGAACCGGTGGCCTCGGGCAACACCCCGGCGGCGGCCGACATCGCCGCCATTGCCGGGCTTGGCGCGCAGTTCGACCCCGCCCGCGACCCCGCTGCCGACCTGGAAACCGCCAAGGTCGAAGCCCAGCGCGGCAACAAGCGCATCCTCCTGGAAGTGGGCAACGCCGCGTGCGAGCCCTGCCATGCGCTGGATGAAGCCGTGGAAGGCAATGGCGATCTGCGCCGCTTCCGTGATGCCCACTACGTGTGGGTGAAGGTCAACAACAGCACCGAGAACCCGAACGCGGCCTTCCTGGGCCAGTTCCCGCCGTTCGAAGGCGAGTACCCGCGCCTGCTGGTGATCGACGCCGACGGCACCCTGCTGGCGCCGCAGCCCAGCGAAGCGATGCGCAAGGGCAAGACCGTGCAGACCGCACGTGTGATGGCGTTCCTCAAGCAGTGGGCGCCTGACCGGTAGCGCCCGGCGCCTCCCGCCCGCTGCCCGCACATCCACGCGTGGCGTGGATCTACAGATCATTACCCTTCGGCCGTTAATGGCAAGGACCTCACTGCGCCACCCGGCGCGACCGGAGCGCCCATGCACAGCGACCACGCCGAACGCCTGCCCGAACCTTCCAGCCCGTTGGCCGAAGGAGAGGCACCCGATGGCGTGAGCCTGCCTGCGCAGGAAGCCCTGCTGGATGACGCCGGCACCGGCGAAGACACGCTGGAGTTGGCACCGCCGCGGCATCGGCTGCCGCAGATCGCCCTGCCCGACAACGTGGTGCTGAAGGGCGCGGTGCAGAAGCTGGTGGAACAGAAGGCGCGGTTGGATCGACTCGCCGCCGAGGGACAGCTGGCCGGCCTGCTGCCGCCGGAATGGCACGGCAACGGCGTACGTGCGATCGACCTGTCCAGTTTCGTGCAGGGCGTGCTGCCGTTCCTGCAGCCCGCTGAGCGTGGTGAAACCGCACCCGCCCGCCTGCCGGTGCGCCATGTGCTGGGCGACGACAGTCGCTGGGGCCTGGCCGACGTGCCCGAACCGAAGTCACTGGCCTGGTACCTGGCCAGCGACGACCGCGCCAACGCGGGCAGCAAGGATGTCGCCGAGGCCTATCTGGTCGGCGCGCTTGGCCTGGCCTGGATGCAGGAAGGGCGCAGCCGCCCCGGCTTCCTGCGTGCGATGGACCAGGACAGCCTGGCGGCCCGGGTGACCATGCTGGGCTACCCGCCGCCGAGCGAGCTGGCGTTGTACAGCGTGACCGCACACGGCCAGCCACAGATCTGGTGTGTGCATGGGCGGCGCAGGCTGCGCCCGCTGGTGGCGCCATGGCTGAGCGTGCCGCTGCTGACCGCCTATGGCGTGCCGGCACCTGTGGCGTGGCCGGGCAGCTTCCCGCCCGTCGAGGCCGTGGCCGAGGCGATTGCCGCCGCCCGTCCGGGCAAGCTGCTGCCGGAAGTGGATCTGGGCAGAGTGGTGGCGAAGATCGCCGAAGATGCGTCGTCCGAAGCGTGGCAGCCGGTCAGCCTGCTGCAGCTCAACACCTGGTCGCCGCGCTGGCCGTTCTTCCTGGGCACCTTCGTCGGCCTGCCGTCGCTGCTGCTGGTCACGGCCGCACTGGCGTTGCCCGGGGCAGTCGAAGCGGCCACTGTCGCCGCCTCGCTGGGCTTTGCCGGTGGCGCCATCGGCGCGCTTGCGGTGCCGTGGATCCATGCACGGCGCAAGCATCTGAGCTGATCGAGTGGGTCATCCACGCATGGCGTGGATCTACTGGGAAGCGCCATAGCGCACCCACATATGGTGCGGGTCCATCCGTGTGCGTGATGCGGTAGATCCACGCCATGCGTGGATGCTCCTCCATCCGCCTCTCAGGGTTCGGCAATCACCCGCAACGCACTGGCATAGCCCTTGGCGAGACTGGTCAGGTCAAGCAGCCGGTTCAACGACAGCAGCAGGCCTGGCTGGCAGGCCTTCAGACGATGATGCTCAAGCCAGGCCTCGGTGACGGTTTCCAATGTGGCCAAGGCCTCATCGATGCGCTGCAGGTCGGCATCGCGGTCGATGGGCCCGGTGGTGGGGTGATGGGGGCGTGTCATGGCGAAGCTCCGTAGCGGGCCGCCGGGAAGGCGGCAGGCGATGCGTGGTTGAAAGACCGCTCAAACGCGAAAACGGTGGGCACTAGGCCCCACGCACCGCCCGCCATAGGGCAGACCCGGCTGCAGAATGGCGCCCACCGTAAGATGGGCACCATGGGTGCAGCGTCGTTACGCGTTTGAGTGACGGGCTTTCAACCCCGGCAGCGGAGCGCCGCTGCGTTCCCACCCTCAGGCCTGTGCAGCCCGCCGTCCAATAGGCAATGCCACTCGATACGCGAATGTCGATACAGCCGCTCTGTCGGTCAGGACTCTACCGGCCCGATGTCGAAACATCAGGTGGTAAACGCGACACGTTGAGTCGAACCCGGCCGAAAGACCGTTCGTCGGCGGGCCATGAACACCGCGCGTCGCACGTCATCAATGGCCTGCGTCTGATCCCTCACCGCGCAGCCCGCGACATCATCCACGCATGGCGTGGATCCAAGTGTCGACCAAGGTCGACACCTACCAAGGGCGGCGGGGGGCGCCGCCCCGGGGTCAGCCCCCTTCGCCCATCCGCTCCAGGCCATCGCCGGCCAGGCGCAGGATCAGCTTCTCCAGCACCTGCTCCTCTTCCTCGCTCAGCACCGACATCAGCTTGCGGGTGATCTCGATCACCATCGGCGCGATCGTTTCGTATACCTCGAACCCCGCCGCCGACAGCGCCAACACCGAACGGCGGCGGTCATCGCCATGCGTCTCACGCTTGATGAAACCGCGCTCCAGCAGGCGGGCCACCGCGCGGCTGACCGCGACCTTGTCCATCGCCGTGCGGTCGGAGACCTCGCTGGCCGACGACCCGGGGTACAGCGCCAGGATGGTGATCACCCGCCACTCCGGAATGGCCAGGCCATAGCGGTCGCCGTACAGCTTGGCGATGTTGCCGCTGACCCGGTTGGACAGCACGCTCAGCCGGTACGGCAGGAACTGTTCCAGGTCGAGCAGGACGTGGGAGGCACGCAGGCGGGTGGAAACGGGATCGGCGGGGCTCATGTTGCGGTGCACCTTGCTGGTGGTTTCAAGTGTAACTATAAGTGTTGGGTCCGTACCCTGCATTCTCGCCGGGTCCAACCCCGCCCGCACCTGGTTTGTGCCGATGCGGCACCGATTCGGAGCCACGCCATGAATACCGCAGTCCCGTCCGCCTCGCATCCCAACCCCGGCATGCAGGTCACCACCTTCGAAAACCCGATGGGCATCGACGGCTTCGAGTTCGTCGAATTCGCCGCACCGGCCGGCCGTGGCGCCGAGCTGCACGAGTACTTCCGCAAGATGGGCTTCAGCGCGGTGCTCAAGCACAAGCAGCGTCCGATTACCGTCTATCGCCAGGGCGACGTCAACTTCCTGGTCAATGAAGACCCCGATTCGTTCGCCGCCGACTTCGCTGAAAAGCACGGCCCGTGCGCATGCGGCTTCGCCATCCGCTTCAAGAAGCCGGGCGCGGAGGTCTACCAGACCGCGCTGGGCAATGGCGCCGAAGCCATCGCCTTCAAGCCGGAGAGCAAGGCGGTGAACGCCCCGGTCATCAAGGGCATCGGTGACTGCATGCTGTACCTGGTGGACCGCTACGGCGATGCCGGCAGCATCTTCGATGGCGACTACGAGCTGATCGCCGGCGCCGAGCTGCGCCCGAAGGGCTTCGGACTGACCTTCATCGACCACCTGACCCACAACCTGTACTTCGGCAACATGCAGCAGTGGTCGGACTACTACGAGCGCCTGTTCAACTTCCGCGAGATCCGCTACTTCGACATCAAGGGCCTGAAGACCGGCCTGGTGTCCAAGGCGATGACCGCGCCGGACGGCATCGTGCGCATTCCGCTGAACGAGTCGTCCGACCCGAAGAGCCAGATCAACGAGTACCTGGACGCGTACAAGGGCGAGGGCATCCAGCACATTGCCTGCTTCACCGAGAACATCTATGAAACGGTCGAAGCCATGCGCGCGCAGGGCGTGGATTTCCTCGACACGCCGGAGACCTACTTCGATGTGATCGACCAGCGCGTGCCCAACCACGGTGAGGACGTCGCCCGCCTGGCGAAGAACAAGATCCTGATCGACGCCGATCCGGAAACCCACCAGCGCAAGCTGTTGCAGATCTTCACCCAGAACTGCATCGGCCCGATCTTCTTCGAGATCATCCAGCGCAAGGGCAACGAAGGCTTCGGCGAAGGCAACTTCACCGCGCTGTTCGAGAGCATCGAACGCGACCAGATCCGCCGCGGCGTGCTGTAAGGTTTCCACAACGGCACCTTCTCCACCGGTAGCGCCGGGCCATGCCCGGCGGCTTTCCCCAGGCTTCCAGGAACCCCCATGTCTCCCTCCATCACCGCCCGCGGCTACCAGTCCGGTTTCGGCAACGAGTTCGCCAGCGAGGCCGTGCCCGGTGCGCTGCCCGTCGGCCAGAACTCGCCGCAGAAGGTGGCTCATGGCCTGTATGCCGAGCAGCTGACCGGTACCGCATTCACCGCACCGCGCGGCAGCAACCGCCGCAGCTGGCTGTACCGGATCCGCCCGGCGGTTACCCACGGCGAGTTCACTCCCTTCGCGCAATCACAGCTG
Source organism: Stenotrophomonas sp. GW821-FHT02D01 (assembly GCF_059421765.1). Classification (NCBI taxonomy): domain Bacteria; kingdom Pseudomonadati; phylum Pseudomonadota; class Gammaproteobacteria; order Lysobacterales; family Lysobacteraceae; genus Stenotrophomonas; species Stenotrophomonas sp. GW821-FHT02D01. The sequence continues at coordinate 113,335 of NZ_JBWKVP010000004.1, read as the reverse complement.
CAGTGCGATTTCGGTGCGCAGCCGGCTTCGCCGAACCAGCTGCGCTGGAGCCCGCTGCCGCTGCCGGAACTGCCCACCGATTTCGTCGAAGGCCTGTACACCATGGGCGGCAACGGCTCGCCCGAAGCGCATGCCGGTGTCGGCATCCATCTGTACGCAGCCAATCGTGACATGGTCGGCCGCTACTTCTACGACGCCGACGGCGAACTGCTGATCGTGCCGCAGCTGGGCAGCCTGCGCCTGCTGACCGAGCTGGGCGTGATCGAGATCGAACCGCAGCAGATCGCAGTGATTCCGCGCGGCGTGCGCTTCCGCGTCGAGCTGCCGGATGGCCCGAGCCGTGGCTACATCTGCGAGAACTTCGGCGCACTGCTGAAGCTGCCCGACCTGGGCCCGATCGGCTCCAACGGCCTGGCCAATCCGCGCGACTTCGAGACCCCGCATGCCGCGTTCGAAGACATCGACGGCGATTTCGAGCTGATTGCCAAGTTCGATGGCCGCCTGTGGCGCGCCCCGATCAATCATTCGCCGCTGGACGTGGTGGCCTGGCACGGCAACTATGCGCCGTACCGCTATGATCTGCGCCGCTTCAACACCATCGGTTCGATCAGCCACGACCACCCGGATCCGTCGATCTTCCTGGTGCTGCACTCGCCCAGCGACACTCCGGGCACCAGCAACATGGACTTTGCGATCTTCCCGCCGCGCTGGCTGGTGGCGCAGAACACGTTCCGTCCGCCGTGGTTCCACCGCAACATCGCCAGCGAGTTCATGGGCCTTGTGCATGGTGCCTACGACGCCAAGGTCGAAGGCTTCGTGCCGGGCGGTGCGTCGCTGCACAACTGCATGAGCGGCCACGGGCCGGATGCCCCGACCTTCGACAAGGCCTCCAATGCGGACCTGTCCAAGCCGGATGTGATCAAGGACACCATGGCCTTCATGTTCGAGACCCGTGGGGTGATCCGCCCGACCGCGCAGGCGCTGGCAGCAAGCCACCGGCAGGGCGATTACCAGCAGTGCTGGAACGGCCTGCGCAACAATTTCCGTTGATCGTCCGCATCCACGCATGGCGTGGATCTACCGGGAAGCGCGATATCGCGTGCACGCGTGACGTGGATCCATCCGGGGACGTGATGTAGTAGATCCACGCCATGCGTGGATGCTGTTCACCGGTTCAGGCAATGGCCGTGAACGCGCTGCAATGCTCCACCGGCAGCGCCTCCATCAGCCGCTGCCGCACGCGCTGGCAGTATCCTTCCGAGGTCAGCGCCGGCAGCACCTGCAGCGCCGATTGCATCACCTGCAGCACCTCGCCTTCGGCACGCGCCTGCTGCAGGTCGCGGAACAGCGCCGCTGCGTTGGGATGCCGCTGCATCTCCAGGATTCCCAGCACATAGATGCGCGCGGCGACCAGCGAGCGGCGGCGCTCGACCGGCGCCGCAGAAGCGGCAGTGACTGACGGCGCCAGCGGAGCCGTCATCGCAACCGGCGCAGGTGGCGTGGAGGCGGGTGCGTCCGCAGCGGTCACCAGGTAGCCGCCCTGGATCAGCTGGATCACCATCGCTGCCGCGTCCTGCCCAAGCAGTGCGGTCAGCTCGGCGATGCTGCGCTGGCCATCACACAGGATCAGCAGGCGTCGCTGGCGCATGTCCAGCGGTGCGCGGTGGGCCTGCAGCGCGGTTCGGGCGAGGTCGGTCTTGCGCGGTTGCATGGGGGACAGCCAAGTCGGTGCTTGCCCAGCCTGAATGAGGGCGATGAAACCGCGATGACAATGCAGCGCCTGCACGCGCGCTGCGGTAGCGTGCACCCACCCTGTGCCAAGGATCCGCACCGATGAAGTACCTCCCGATGGCCGGCCTGCTGCTGTTGTCGTTGGCCGCCTGCAGCCGTAGTCCCGACACCTCCGCACCGGCAGCGCCGCCCGCCGCCACCGCACCGGCGAAGGATGCCTCCGTCCCCGCCGACGCCGATCTGGCCACCGCTTCGCCGGTGGATACGCGCAGCGACAGCCCGGCACGCCTGGATGGCTTCGGCGGCGCCACGCTGGGCGCGGGCATCGCCGAGGTCCGCAGTGGCTTCGGCACCCCCTTGCAGGGTCTGGGTACCGATGCCGCTGGCAAGCCGCTGCCTGCCGACGATGCCAATGAAGGCTGCTACTTCCTGCGCCCGCAGGGGGCCGAAGACCTGCGTCTGATGTTCGAGGCGCGCAAGCTGGTCCGCTACGACGTTCGCAGCCAGGCGATCGTCGCGCCCGGCGGGGGCCGGGTCGGCATGACCCTGGGTGAGCTGCAGGTGCTCTATCCCGAGCGCGCCGACGTAGGCCCGGACAAGTACGACGACAAGGCCCAGCACCTGCGCGTGCGCCCGGCGCAGGAGGGTGCGGCGATCATCGACTTTGCCCTCGGCGCTGACGGCAAGGTCGGCGCCTGGCGGGTCGGCAGGACCCCGCAGGTGGACTACGCCGAAGGCTGCGGCTGATCGGCCATCCTCGGCTCACCCGCCGCGGGTGGGCCGAGCGTAGAATCGCGCCACGACCGCTGGGGAGCGCCCGATGATCGCTATTGCCATTGCCTGGTTCCTGCTCGGCCTGCTGTTGCTGGCCCTGGGTGGGGACTCCATCGTCAAAGCCGTGTCCGGCCTGGCGCAGCGTTTCGGCGCCAGTGCATTCACCGCAGGCCTGCTGTTGCTGGGTATCACCACCTCGCTGCCGGAGCTGGTGGTCAACGCCCGCGCGCTGGTGGTGGGCCAGCCGGAGCTGGCCTTGGGCAATGCCGTCGGCAGCAGCGTGGTCAACCTCGGCCTGACCCTGGCGGTGGCCGCGATGGTCGCGCCGTTGCTGCTGCGCGCGCGCCTGCAGGCCGTGCTGTGGTGGGGGCTGCTGGCCGCGGGCCTGCTGTTGATCGTGTTCGGACTCGATGGCCGCCTGCTGCGCTGGGAGGCCGGCGTGCTGGTGGCCGGGTTCGTGGTGGTGCAGTTCCTGCTGTTGCGACGCGGGCGCCATGAGAGCGCCGAGGTACAGGCGATCATTGCCGAGTCGGCCCTGAGCCGCACCAGCCTGCCGTTGAACGTGCTGCGCCTGCTGGTTGCCGCACTGGCGTTGTATTGGGGCGCGCGCCTGGTGGTCGGTGCCGCCGCTGATTTCGGCGCCGCGCTGGGCTGGACGCCGCTGCTGGTGGGTCTGCTGCCGGTGGCGATCGGCACTGCGTTGCCGGAGGTGGCGGCCGCGGTCGCGGCAGCACGCCGTGGTCACGGCGACATGGTGCTGGGCCACGTGCTCGGCTCCAGCGTGGTCAACCTGATGCTGGTGATCGGTGCGATGGGGCTGCTGCAGCCGCTGGCGTTGCCGGCCTCGTTCGTGCGCCTGGAACTGCCGGCGCTGCTGGCCTTCGCACTGGTGCTGTACCCGATGTTGCGAGGCGACCTGCGCATCAGCCGCATCGAAGGTGCGGTGCTGCTGGGCGCGTTCGTGGCCTGGCTGGGGCTGGAAATCGCGCTGGTCACACCGGTCTGAGGAAGTGCCGGCCGCTGGCCGGCAACCTCGGCGAACTCGCAGCCAGGCATGGCCTGGCTCTACTGGCGGTTATCCGGGGTCGTGCCGACCAACGGTCGGCACCCACCGTCAACGCGCGGTGGTTTCCTCTTCCCGCTCCGGTTCCGGCGGCGGCAGCTGCTCGTCTTCGGCCCGCTCGTTGCCCGGCAGGCTGGGGCGCGTTTCCATCAGCAGCGACAGTGCGGCCTTGGCCATCAGGTGCGCGCTGATCGGTGCGGTGATGAACAGGAACACGGTGATCAGCAGCTCGCGCGGCTGCGGGTCCTGGCCCAGGAAGATGTGGTAGCACACCGAGCACACCAGCACGCAGCCCACGCCCAGCGTGCTGGCCTTGGTCGGTGCGTGCAGGCGCTTGAAGAAGGTGGACAGCTTCACCAGGCCCAGTGCGCCGACCAGGATGAAGAAGCAGCCGAACAGCAGCAGGATCGACAGCGCGATCTGGATGAAGGTGATCATTCGACGATGTCCCGGCGCAGCACGAACTTGCTCAGCACCACGGTGCTGCCGAAGCCGAGCATGGCGATGATCAGTGCCGCCTCGAAGTAGATCGCCGAATTGAGGTACATGCCGAACAGCATCAGCTCGGCGATGGCGGTCACCGACAGCGTATCCAGTGCAAGGATGCGGTCGGGCACGGTCGGTCCGCGCAGCAGGCGCCAGGTGGCCAGCAGCATGGCCAGGCCGACCACGTGCATGCACACCACCAGGGTGGTCTGGATGATCTGGAATCCAGTCATGGGAAGATCTCCATCAACGGGGCTTCATAACGGCGCTTGATCGTGTCGATCAGCTCCTGCGGGTCTTCCAGGTGCAGCACGTGCACCAGCAGGAATTTGCGGTCGTCGCTGAGTGCAGCCGACACCGTGCCGGGGGTCAGGGTGATCATGCTGGTCAGCGCGGCGATGCCGTGGATGTTGGCGATGTCCAGTGGCAGCCAGATGAAACCGGGGTGGATGTTCTTTTCCGGGCCCAGCACCTGGATGGCCACGCGGATATTGGACATCAGGATGTCCCACAGGGTCACGAACAGCAGCTTCGGCAGCGGCCGCAGGGTGCCGATGCGGGCGAACTCGCGGTCCAGGCGCGCAGCGAACAGCGGAATCACCACCCCCAGCAGCACGCCCAGCAGGAACTGGCCGAGCGTGAAGCTGTCGGACATCAACAGCCAGAACACCACCACCATCACGCTCAGCGCGGGCGAAGGCAGCAGGCGGCGGATCGGGGAACGCTTGGCGGTCATGGCTGGCGGATCTCCGGCGTGGTCGCGCGCAACTGCTGCACGTAGTCGCCCGGCTGCAGCAGCTGGGTGGCGATGGCGTCGGTGTGCTGCATCAGCGGGGCTGCGAACAATGTCATGCCGATGCCGTAGGCCAGCAGGATGCAGGCGGCAAACAGCTCCACACGACGCAGCGGCGCCTTGCGCGGTGGCGGTGCATCGGGATCGGGCAGCGGCACGCGCCAGAACAGGCGGATGCCGCCGCGGGTCAGGCCCATGATGACCAGCAGGCTGCTGACCAGCACTGCGGTCCACACCGCGCCGGTGTACTGCGCCGGCATGCCGGCCAACAGCGCGGCCTTGGCCAGGAAGCCGGACAGCGGCGGCAGGCCGGCCACCGACACCGCTGCGATCAGGAACAGCACGGCCGGGGTCTCCTTGCCGGGCATGGGTGCGATCACTTCCTTGCGGTCGCTGGCGCCGCCACGGCGGCGTCGGATCAGGTCGGCGACCAGGAACAGTGCGGCGGCGACGAAGCTGCTGTGCGGCAGGTAGTACAGGCCGGCCGACAGCACCTCAGGCGTACCCACCGAGAAGGCGATGAACAACGTGGCCGCCGAGACGATCACCAGGTACGAAATCAGCACGCGCAGGCGCGCGGCGGCCAACGCGCCCAGGCCGCCCAGCACCAGCGTCGCTACGCCGGCCCACAGCAGCCAGTCGCGGCCGTAGCCGGCCATCGCCCCCGCATCCTCGCCGAACCACAGCATCTGGATGCGAAGCACGGCATACAGGCCCACCTTGGTCATGATCGCAAACAGTGCCGCCACCGCAGCCGGTGCACGCGCATACGATTCGGGCAGCCACAGGTACAGCGGCATCAGCGCGGCCTTGGCACAGAACACCAGCAGCAACAGGCCCATCGTCGCCTTCACCAGGGTCAGCTGCGCAGGCGGCACTTCGGCGATGCGCTGTGACAGCTCGGCCATGTTCAATGAACCCAGCGATGCGTACAGCAGGCCGAGTGCGATCAGGAACAGGGTCGAGGCGGTGACGTTGAACACCACGTAGTGCAGGCCGATGCGCATGCGCAGGCCACGGCCGCCACTGAGCAGCAGGCCGTAAGAGGCGATCAGCATCACCTCGAAGAACACGAACAGGTTGAAGATGTCGCCGGTCAGGAAGGCGCCGTTGAGGCCGACCAGCTGGAACTGGAACAGCGCATGGAAGTGCGGTGCGCGCCGGTCCCAACCCGAACACGCATGCAGCAGGCAGGGGATGGCCAGCAGCAGGGTGGTCAGCAGCATCCACGCCGACAGCCGGTCGGCCACCAGTGCGATGCCCAGGCGTGACGGCCAGTCACCCAGCAGGTACACGCGGATGTCGCCGCCTGCGGTGTCGGCGAACAACAGGCCGACCACCACCGCCAGCGCGCCCAGCGCGGTCCACGCCACGGCGCGCTGCACCTTCGGCCCATAGCGGCGGTGTTCAACGAACAGCGACAGCGCAGCGCCGAGCAGCGGTACCAGGATCGGCAGGATCACCAGATGATTCATGCGCGGTCCTCGCCCCGGCGCGGCGGTGCATCGTCGTCCGGCTCGTGCGCGTCCACGTGGTCACTGTGGTTGTCGCTGCGGCTGCGCATGGCCAGCACGATGCTGACGGCGGTCATCGCAAAGGCAATGACGATGGCGGTCAGCACCAGCGCCTGTGGCAGCGGATCGGTGTAGTTGCCCAGGTGGCTCTCCACGCCTTCCTGCAGCACCGGCGCCTTGCCCTGCACCACGCGGCCGCCGGCAAAGATCAGCAGGTTGGTGGCGTAGGACAGGAAGGTCATGCCGAGGATCACATCGAAGCTGCGCGCGCGCAGCAGCAGGTAGATGCCGATGGCGGTCAGCACGCCGATTGCAGAGGCCAAGGCCAGTTCCATCAGTGCATCTCCCCCGTTCGTGCCGAGCGGCGTTGCAGGTCGATCTCGCCCTTGCGCGCGGTGCGCGTCCGCGAGGGTTTGACGGTGGCCATCATCGACAGCATCAGCATCGCGCCACCGAACACCACCAGGTACACGCCGATATCGAAACCAATCGCGCTGGCCAGCGGTACATCGCCGATCAACGGCAGGTGCAGGTCCAGGTGGCCGCTGGTCAGGAACGGCACGCCGAACAGCATCGACGCGGCGCCACTGAGGATGGCGATCAGCAGGCCGGTACCGATGCAGCGGATGTAGTCGAAGCCGAAGCGTGACTCCACCGAGGCGGTGCCCTGGATCACGTACTGGATCAGCAGCGGCACCGCCAGCACCAGGCCGGCGATGAAGCCGCCGCCCGGCGCGTTGTGGCCGCGCAGGAACAGGAAGATGGAGACCGTCAGGGTCAGCGGGAACATGATCTGGGCCAGATCGGCCGGCACCGGCAGCTTGATCGGCGGACCGGGCATGATCTGCTCCGGCGCCATCCGCGTGCGACGCAGCAGCGCATGCACGACCAGTGCGGCAATGCCGAACACGGTGATCTCGCCGAAGGTATCGAAGCCGCGGAAGTCGACCAGGATCACGTTGACCACGTTCTGGCCGTACGCCTCGGGCAGGGCGCGGGCAAGCAGCTCGCCGGCCATGGTGTTCGGCGGCAGGGTCATCGCGCTGTAGGCCAGCGCGCCCAGGCCGGCACCGGCCACGATCGCGATCAGCGCATCACGGCGCTTGCGCCAGCGCGGCCGCTCCGGGCCGGACTGTGCCGGCAGGTAGTTCATGCCCAGCAGCATCAGCACCAGGGTCACCATCTCCACCAGCAGCTGGGTCAGCGCCAGGTCCGGTGCGGACAGGAACACGAAGGTCAGCGCCACCATCAGGCCGACGCCGCCGACCAGCAGCACGGCCAGCAGGCGCTGCTTGTACATGCGCAGGGTCGCCACCGCGCAGGACATCATCACCAGCCACAACGCCCAGCCCAGCAGCGGTATCGGCTGCGGTCTGGTCCATTCCGGCGAGGCCGGGTTGGCGATGTAGGGCGCGGCGGCGACCACGATGGCCACCAGCACCAGGCCCAGCAGCATGCGCTGCAGGCTGCCGTTGGCGATGCCGGCGGTCAACCGCTGCGCACCGGCCGACAGCAGGTCCAGCTGGTGGTGGAAGACGTTGCGTCCCGGCGTGGTGTTGGTTACCGCGTGCAGATCGATCAGCTTGCGCAGGCCGAAGTAGAGGGCCACGCCACCGACCACGCCAGCGGCGCTCATCGCCAGCGGCAGGTTGAAGCCATGCCAGATCGACAGGTTGTACTCGGGCATCGCGCTGCCGAGGATCGAGGCGGCTGCAGCGTGCAATACCGGGGCCACGGTCACGGCCGGGGCGATACCCACCGCCACGCAGATCACCACCAGGATTTCCACCGGTACCTTCATCCAGCGCGGCGGCTCGTGCGGCACGCGGTCCAGGCCATGCGGGCCCTTGCCGAAGAACGTGTCGTGCACGAAGCGCAGGCTGTAGGCCACGCCGAATACACCAGCCAGCAGCGCGGCGATCGACACCGCCGTGCGCATGGTGTCGGTTCCGCCCGCCGAGAGCGCTTCGGCGAACAGCATTTCCTTGGACAGGAAGCCATTGAGCAGCGGGATGCCGGCCATCGCCAGCGAGGCGATGATCGCCAGCGCGCTGGTGAACGGCATCAGCCTGCGCAGGCCACCGAGCTTGCGCATGTCACGGGTGCCGGTCTCGTGGTCGATGATGCCGGCGGCCATGAACAGCGAGGCCTTGAAGGTGGCGTGGTTGATGATGTGGAACACGCCGGCGACCACCGCCATCGGCGTGGACAGGCCGAACAGCAGGGTGATCAGGCCCAAGTGCGAGATCGTCGAATAGGCCAGCAGGCCCTTCAGGTCATGCTGGAAGATCGCGTTCCAGGCACCGATCAGGAGGGTGATCGCACCGATGCCGCTGACCGTGTAGAAGAACAGATCGCTGCCGGCCAATGCCGGGTGCAGGCGCGCCAGCAGGAACACACCGGCCTTCACCATGGTGGCCGAGTGCAGGTAGGCCGACACCGGGGTAGGCGCGGCCATCGCATGCGGCAGCCAGAAGTGGAACGGGAACTGCGCGCTCTTGGTGAAGATGCCCGCCAGTACCAGGAACAGGGCATAGGGGTACAGCGCGCTGGCGCGGATCTGCTCGCCGGCGGCCAGCACCACGTCCAGGTCGAAGCTGCCGACGATGCGGCCGATCAGCAGCACGCCGGCCAGCAGCGCCAGGCCGCCGCCACCGGTGATCACCAGCGCCATCCGCGCGCCCTCGCGCGCGTCCTGGCGGTGCGACCAGAAACCGATCAGCAGGAACGAGCTGATGCTGGTCATTTCCCAGAAAACCATCAGCAGCAACAGGTTGCCCGACAGCACCATGCCCAGCATGGCGCCCATGAACAGCAACAGGTAGGTATAGAAGCGGTGCGCGTTGTCCTGGCTGCTGAGGTAGTAGCGCGCATACAGCACCACCAGCGCGCCGATGCCCAGCACCAGTCCGGCGAACATCCAGGCCAGGCCATCCAAGCGCAGGGTGAAGTCCAGGCCGATCTGCGGCAGCCACGGCACCATCGTGCGCACCACCTGGCCATCGAGCACCGATGGGGTCAGCCAGGCGAGGATCGCCAGCCCGCCCAACGGCGCCAGCGCCGCCAGCCAGGCAGCAGTCGAGCGCGAACTACGGGGGAAGGCTGCGACAGCCACTGCCATGAGGAACGGCAGGGCCAGCAGCAGGGGCAGGCTGGGGAGCATGCAGGGAATCCATGATTCACGAGCAGGTCAGGGAGCATAACAGGCTGCCAAATGTCGCCGAAACCCATTGAACAGCGATCAATTGCATGTAACGTGCGCTGATTCATTTTTTCTGCGGTGCAGCATGCCGCGCGGATGACCCATCAGGACCCGGTTGGCAGGTCCACCCTACGCCCACGCAGGGACAGTGCAGCCCCTGTCGCACAGGGACCGCCGCCGCCGGGCGGGACAAGGAGAGGAGGTCACCGTGGCAGGCTGGCAGGCGCGCCGTGCAGTGTGGGTGACGGCACCTGCCCGTTCAGGAAACAAAGGCGTCGACGCGGCGACGCAGGTCAGTAGCGCCAGTTGAGCTTGCGATAGGCCTTGGCCATCACCCACGCCGGGCCGATCAGCAGGTAGGTCAGGTCGGTCAGGAAGCTGGGCTTGCGGCCTTCGAACTTGTGGCCGATGAACTGCGCGATCCAGGCGACGACGAATACGCCGATGGCCAGCGAGCGCAGGTTGTGCAGGCCGATTTCCGCTTCCAGCAGCCGGCACAGGCAGCCGAACACGAAGAACTGGATGAGCATGCCGATGCCCAGCGGACGCGACAGCTTGTTGTAGAAGCACCACGCGCTGAACATCGCAAACGCCGACCAGATACCGTACTGGAACCAGGTGATCAGCGGCGGCACGCACCACAGCAGGGCCACCACCGACCACAGGATCGCCGGCACCGCCACCACGTGGATTCGCTGGTTGACCACATTGCGGTGGTCGTCGGAGTAGCTGGCGAAATAGCGGTCGATCGGCCGCGCAAGCTGGGTGGTGGTCTGCATGCGGCCAGCATACCCCGGCCGGGGCTGTCAGTAGAGCCAGGCCATGCCTGGCTGCAGGTTCGCCGAGGTTGCCGGCCAGCGGCCGGCACTACCGCATTCAGAACGCCCCCACCACGCGGGGTGGGGGCGCAGGGGGTTCAGTCGACGCTGATCCCGGCCAGGCGCTGCAGCGCCTCGGCGTACTTGGCGCGGGTGCGCTCGATGATCTCGGCCGGGATGCTCGGGCCCGGGGCGGTCTTGCCCCAGTCCAGCGTCTCCAGGTAGTCACGCACGAACTGCTTGTCGTAGCTCGGCGGGCTGGTGCCCACTTCGTACTCGTCGGCAGGCCAGTAGCGCGAGGAATCCGGCGTCAGCATCTCGTCCATGATGTACAGGCGACCGTCGGCGTCGGTGCCGAATTCGAACTTGGTGTCGGCCAGGATGATGCCGCGCTCGCGTGCGTAATCGGCCGCGAACTTGTAGATGCGCAGCGTCGCGTCGCGCACCCGCTCGGCCATTTCCGCACCGACCGTCTTCACCATCGCGTCGAAGTCGATGTTCTCGTCATGGTCACCTACGGCGGCCTTGGTCGAGGGGGTGAAGATCGGCTCGGGCAGTTGCTCGGCCTGGCGCAGGCCGTCGGGCAGCTCGATGCCGCTGACCTTGCCGGTGCGCTGGTAGTCCTTCCAGCCGCTGCCGATCAGGTAGCCACGGGCAATCGCTTCCACCGGTACCGGCTTCAGCTTGCGGGTGACCACTGCGCGATTGGCGTACAGGGCCGCGTCCACGCCCTCGGGCAGCACGCTGGCCACATCGATGCCGGTCAGGTGGTTGGGCATCAGGTGCGCGGTCTTGGCGAACCAGAAGTTGGACACCTGGCAGAGCATCTCGCCCTTGCCCGGGATCGGGTCGGGCAGGACCACGTCGAACGCCGACAGGCGATCGGTGGCGACCATCAAGAGGTAGTCCCCCGGTGGGGTACCGGCCGGCAGCCGCTCGCGCGGGATATCGAACACATCACGCACCTTGCCGCGGTGGCGCAAGGGCAGGCCGGGGAGATCGGATTGCAACAGCGTGGTTGGCACGGGCACTCCTGGGGCTTCGTCGATACGGCTGCCCAACGGACCCGGCGGGCCCGCAACTGGTCAGCGGGCGGCCTAGTGTAAAGCGGTCCGGGCCCGCTGTGACGTAAAATGAGCGTCCATTTCGTCGGCCGACCCCGGAGCGCCATGCGCTGGTACGGAAAACTGCTCGGATTCATCGCCGGGGCCCTGCTGTTCCGGCCCAATCCGCTGTTCGGCGCGGTGGTCGGCCTGTTGCTGGGGCATGCCTTCGACAGCGACTGGTTCCGCCTGAACAAGGAGAACCCGTACCGCGAGCTGGGGCTGACCTCCGAGGCCACGGATGCCGAGGTCGAGCGCGCCTACCGCAAGCTGATCTCCCAGTACCACCCCGACAAGCTGGGCGGCGCTGCCCCGGAGCTGCAGCAGCAGGCCGAGCAGAAGTCGCGGCGCATCAACGCCGCCTACGACCGCATCAAGACCCTGCGCAAGCGCTGACCCCATTGCCCCGCCTGCGGGCGGGAGACCCCTTTCCCCGTTCCGAAGGCCCCGGCCATGTCCAACTGCCTCATCGCTCCTTCCATCCTCTCGGCCAACTTCGCCCGCCTGGGCGAGGAAGTCGACAACGTCCTGGCCGCGGGTGCCGACTGGGTCCATTTCGATGTGATGGATAACCATTACGTGCCCAACCTGACCATCGGCCCGATGGTCTGCCAGGCCCTGCGCAAGCACGGCGTCACCGCGCCGATCGACGTGCACCTGATGGTCGAGCCGGTGGACCGCATCATCCCGGACTTCGCCGAGGCCGGTGCCACCTACATCAGCTTCCACCCGGAAGCCTCGCGCCACGTCCATCGCACCATCCAGCTGATCCGCTCGCTGGGCTGCAAGCCGGGCATCGTGCTCAACCCGGCCACCCCGGTGGACATCCTCGACTGGGTGCTGGACGACCTCGACCTGGTGCTGCTGATGTCGGTCAACCCGGGCTTCGGCGGCCAGGCCTTCATTCCGTCGGCCTTGGACAAGCTGCGCGTGGTGCGCCAGAAGATCGATGCCAGCGGCCGTGACATCCGCCTGGAGATCGACGGTGGCGTGAAGGCCGACAACATCGGCGAGATCGCCGCCGCTGGCGCCGACACGTTCGTCGCCGGCTCGGCCATCTTCAACGCCAAGACCAGCTACCAGGACGTGATCGCGCAGATGCGCGCCAACGTCGCTGCAGCGCGCTGACAAAATGGGGACGGAGGGGATTAAGCTCGTTCAATTCCCTTCGTTCCCTCTTCGCCCATGGCACTGCTGAACATCCGCCCGGCCACCGTCGCCGACGCCGGCCTGATCCTTCGGTTCATCCGCGAACTGGCGATCTACGAGAAGGCCGAGCATTCGGTGCAGACCGATGAAATCGGCATCGCCGAAAGCCTGTTCGGCGCGGACGCCACCGCCCGCGCGCTGGTCTGCGAGGCCAACGGTGAAGCCATCGGCTACGCGGTGTATTTCTACAACTATTCCACCTGGCTGGGGCGCAAGGGCATCTACCTGGAAGACCTGTACGTGAGCCCGGAAAAACGCGGCTCCGGCGCGGGCAAAGCGCTGCTGAAGTACATCGCCCGCCAGGCGGTAGCTGAAGGTTGTGGTCGCTTCGAATGGTCAGTGCTGGACTGGAACACGCCGGCCATCGAGTTCTACACCGCAGCCGGCGCCAGACCGCAGGACGAGTGGACGGTGTACCGGCTGGAAGGTGAGGCGCTGAAGGCATTCGCCGGGTAGGCCGTGTCCTGGTGACTGGTGTGCCGATGAAATACGCCATTGCCGCACTCCGCCAGCGGCTGCCGGCCTCGATTGCTGTCTGCAGGCAGGCGCTGGAGGCTGCCGGCGGTGACCTGTCACAGGCGCACGCCTTGGTGGTTGATCAGCTCGTGGCCGATTACGGGCACCGCACAGGGTTGGGGGTCGCCGAGGCCGCCATCGAGCTGCAGGCCGCTGGCCATGACGTGGAACGCGCCATGATGCTTTGGCGTCGCCGCCACCCATCACCGCCACCGCGGCCATTCGCGGCGCTTGAAAAGGGATGGGCGCTGGCAGCGGAGCTGGCTTCGGTGGACACCGGGTTGCGCTGCTTCGCCCATGTCATTCCCGGCGAACAAGACACCTACGAGCTGCGCATGATCACCCATGCCGCACGCTTCACCGAGACCGCCTATGGCTTCGACTACGACTACGCCATGCAGGACGCGCAGACCCGGGTGGAACGCAGGTTCGTGACCGGAATTCCGGCGCTCAACCTTCTGTTGCAGGAGTACGCAATTGATGAAGCGATGTTGTGCAGCATCGATGCCTTCGACAGCTGCCTCCTGCACGGTCCCATCGAGGCTTACCTGTAAGCCGATATGCAGCGCCGCGCAGCAAAAAAAAAGCCACGCCAAACGCTGGCGTGGCCTTGCTGCATGCGTGGGAGGCTGATCCTGCCTCCATCCGTCGTCCCTGCTATGGACTTCCATTCTCCGGGTGGCCGATGACAGGCAGATGACACGATGTCGTCAATGGCCCTGTGGAGAGCAGCGCACGCACACTAGAATGCGTCGATGGAAAATGATGCCGATGTCGTTGCGCTGCTTGAATCATGGTTCCAGTTTGCGGCAGAAGATGCACTGGTCGTTGATCTGGACTCAATCAATACTGAGGCGCTTGGGAATCTCTGCGCATTCTCTCCACCTCCAGAAATGAACCTGGAAGTCGAGCCGGTGGTTGCCTTCATCAACCGGGTTGCCACGCACCGGGCCTCGCAGGTCGCGGGTCACGCAATGACGCTCTACTGCTGGCACGACGCGATGGTGCGCCAGCTGCGCCTGAGTCTGGTGTCATCCGGGCACGGCCATCTGCCATTTGGCTGCCACTACGTTGAAACGACGGATGTCCGCAGCGTTGTGCGAGCCATCGTGGCCGACGATTGGAACAACCCTCGATACATGTGCTTTGAAGAAGACGGTGCCGACGGCGGAATCGATGTCGACACAAACGAGCCGATGTACACGGAAAAGCATCCCCTGAGGGTCGCGGTCATTGCGCTCGGCTGAACGGTTTCGCCGGCTTCACCGGGCCGGTCGCCGGGCGCTGCTAGCCTTGGTCGTCCCCCCTCCTGGAAGCACCGCATGAGCACCCCCCGCTGGCGCCTGATCCTCAACGGCAAGTCCGCAGGCAACGATGACCTGCGCGAGGCCGTGGGCCACTGGCGCGAACGCGGCGTGCAGCTGGAAGTGCGGGTGACCTGGGAGGACGGTGATGCCGAGCGCTATGTCGCCGAGGCCATCGACCACGGCGTGGACGTGATCGTGGCGGCCGGCGGCGACGGCACGCTCAGCGCGGTGGCCGAGACGCTGGCCCATCGCGACGAGCCGGCTGAGGCGCTGCCTTCGCTGGCGCTGGTGCCGATGGGTACCGCCAACGATTTCGCCACCGCTGCGGGCATTCCGGTGGAGCCGCAGGAGGCCTTCGCGCTGATTGCCGGCGGCCACCCACGCCCCATGGACCTGCTGCGCGTCGATGCCGACGGCAAGCCATGGTGGTGCGCAAACCTCGCCAGCGGTGGCTTCGGTACCCAGGTCACGGTGGAAACCGATGCCGGCTTGAAGAAGATGCTTGGCGGACTGGCCTATGTCATCACCGGTATCGCCAAGCTCGGGCGTATCGAGCCGATCATCGCGCGCCTGAGCGGGCCGGACTTCCAGTGGGAAGGCGGGTTCATCGCACTGGGCGTCGGCAATGGCCGTCAGGCCGGTGGTGGCCAGCAGCTGTGCCCCCAGGCACTGATCGATGACGGCCTGCTGGACGTCACCGTGGTGCCGGAGCTGGAGGGTGAAGTCGCAGCCACCCTTGGACAGATGCTGACCGGCGGCAAGGAGGCGGCGCTGGAACGTGTCGCCACGCGCGCGCAGCTGCCGTGGCTGCAGATCGACGCACCGCAGCCGTTGACGTTGAACCTGGACGGCGAACCGGTGCAGGCACGCCGCTTCCGCATCGACTGCGTGGCGGGCAGGGTGCGCATGCATCTGCCGGATGACTGCGTGCTGCTTTCCGGCAGCTGAGACAGGAATCAGAGCAGCGGAATGTCTTCTTCCTTTGTGGGAAAGCCGAAGGCTTCGCGCTTGTCGCGGATGCCTTTTGGCATCGGGGGACGAGGGATGCCCCGGGCGACAAGCCACTGCTGGCACTTCTTCTGCCATGGCAGAAGATCGGGTGTAGTGATGCCCCAGAAGATGTGCTCGGCGATCAGCATTCTGTCGGGAGCGCCGATGGATGATTTCAGCATCACCGTAGGGTCGGCCCCGTGTTCCAGCAGCCAATAGGCATGCTCGAATCCACCCCGGGTGGTGTACCAGCTGAGGACTGTGTCGGCGGTGCCGCGATTGGATTCATTGATGTTCGCTCCATTCTCAATCAGAAGTTTCACGTTCTCCCACTGATTGCCTGCGATGAAGGCTTGAAACAGCAACGTTTCGCCTGCCGAATTCCGCGTGTTGGGATCGCCGCCGTACTTGAGCAGCAACTGCAGGTAGCGCGCGTCGTCCAGCTTTGCGGCGTAGACCATGGCGTTGTTGTAGCCAAGTCTGCGGCCATCCACGACCTTGTAAGCGCGGGCATTTGGATCTGCCCCGTTTTCAAGAAGTGCGCGGAGGCCGTCCAGACTGCCTGTGCGTAGAGGCCAGGCGACCATGGGAATCCCGTCTTCACGCGAGAACGTCTTGTCCGGATCGACACCCTCTTCACCGATGAGGCGGCGAATGGCCTTTGAATCGCCGCTTTCCGTGGCGATGGCAAGCTGCAGAGCCCTTCCCTCAAAGTAGTTGTCTGCTCCATGACTCGATGATGCCGCGCAGCCGCTGATCAACAAAAGTGTGAGACAAGCCGCGGAGATGAGGGCTTTCTGCACACATTTGTGAAAGTGAATGGGCATTATCATCCTGATGATTGGGCTGAAACGTGACATTAGCAAAAAGTTCTGATAATCGATAAGCATCGCGTGCCCAAGCCCGTGCCCGGCGCAATGGAGTTTGCCATGAATGGAACCGACATCGAGGCGCGTGCGCGCGCCCTCCAGCAGCAGAATCTCCTTGTTAAACAGCTGCGGGAAAGCGGCAATGACAGGGAAGCTGATCGTCTTCAGGAGACCTATCACGCGCGTGAAATGTCTGGTCTCGCAGCTGATGTCTATCAATCAGCCAAGCACGATGGTGCGCCTCCCGTGGGATGGACGCGCGGCAGCTCCGATCCGGATGCACTGCGCGCTGCAGGCATCAACATGTCTGACGAAGAGTTGCGTGAGCTTCTGCAACCGCCGCAGTCTGGATTCCGTGCGGAAATATATGTTCCCGACAAAGCGCTTTTCGGTGCAGACGCAAAGCCGGTGGTGGTCTACAAAGGCTCCACCGGTAAGATCGCCGATCCTCTTGCACCGAATGGATGGCGTGAGTCGGGCGGCGAGGATTTTCTGAACAATGGGCAGCAAGGCATTGGGATGCGAAGCGACTACTACGATCGCGCCATGTCACTTGCCACGCAGCTGAATGATCGCATTGGCAATAACTTCGAAATCGCCGGTCACTCCCTCGGTGGCGGCATGGCTTCCGCCGCGTCGGCCGTCACCGGCGCACGGGCTACCACCTTCAATGCGGCAGGCCTGCATCCGGAAACAGCGGCTCGTTTCGCGAAGGAAAATGGTCTGCCCACCTTCAACCCGCAACAAAGCGTGCACACCTACCAGACCACCGGCGAGGTGCTGAATGACGTGCAGAACGGCATGCAGCGCCTGAGCGAGCAGCAGCGTCACGGCTATGGCGTGCTTGCCAATGAAATGGGCATGTTGCTGAAGGAGCCCGCCATGCAGAAGCTGGTGGGCGACAAGCTGCGCGAGATGATGCCACCGGGTGCGCAGACGTCCGCAGCGCAGTTCATCGAACAACTGGCGACCCAGCCGGGGCAGGAAGCCCTGCGCAATATCCCGGTTGCCGCTGGCCGTGCCGAACTGCTGCTCGAGGCCAAGACACGCGACGCGCAGGGCAATATCGTCAATCGTTCGCAGGTAGCGGCGCCAAGCCAGGTTGCAGAGCTGGCTGGACCGCTGTCCACGGTGCTGCACGCCACCGGTTACGGCATGCGCGGTGGGCGTGTGATCGGTGAGCAGGTTGAACGCGCGGGGGCGACTGGCGCGCATGTGCTGGACAGGGTCGGCGATGGCGCAGAGCAGATCCTGAGGACCCAGGGCATGGCCATTGGCCAGGTCGTGAACATGGGATCGACCACGCTTCAGGTCGGTACCCGGGCGACCACCACCGTGATCGCCTCCGGGCGCGAGCTGACCGGAGGCATAGAGGCAACCCTGCACCGCGCACAGTCGCAGGCCAGTTCCCATGGCATGTCCGCACTGTCGTGGGTAGCCGGTCGGATTGGTTTGGATGACGCGTCCGACAGGTTGGCCAAAGAGGCCGAAAGGGCACGTACTACGGGCGAGCAGCGCGCGGTGCTCGCATCGCGGCAAGCACATGCGGATGCCGAGGGGACGCGTGCCTTTGGCGAGCGGACGGCCACGGCCATCGGCAATGACGGGCAGTGGGTGGCCGGCAAGCTGCAGAACGGTTTTGCCACCGCCGGCGCCCATGTGGACCGCGGCTATGACTTGGTGGCATCGCAGGTAAAGGGCGTTACCGCCCAAGCGCCAGCTGCCATGGCGACGGTCGGGGGCATCAGTGTGGGGGTGGGCACTGCGGCAGCAACGCATGTACCCACCGGTGTCCTGCCATTGGATGCGGTGAAGCTCTCCAATCTCGCTCAGTCCGCGCGACTGATCCGTGACATCGGTCCAGCGTTTGGCGAGGCAACTGCCCGCCATGGCATGGCCGAGACTGTCATTCCCAGCCTGGACTCGGAACTCATCAAGCAGGAAGCCGTCGCCCGCAAGCTGGTCGAGCAGCACCAGCGCATACAGCATCCCGAGGATGGCCGCCGCGCCAGCGTGGCAGCAGAGCCCGCTGCGCGCGGGCACGGCATCAATGACCCTGGCCACACCGACTACCGGTTGTTCAATGGCGCACAGACCGGGGTCCACGCCCTGGACCGCGCCCACAACCGGGTGCCTGACCTGCAGAGCGACCAGCTCGCCGGCGCACTGGCCGTACAGGCCAAGCGCGAAGGGCTGGAGTCCATTTCCCACGTGGTGCTCAGCGAGGATCACAGCCGTGCCTTCGCGGTGGATACGCCGGACCTGAACGCCGCGCACCGCCGCCATGCCCACGTCGAAGTGGCGGCGGGCATGGCCCAGCCGTTGAGCGCGAGCACCGCCCAGATGGACGCGATCAATGCCACTCGCGAGCAGCCGCAGGGGGTGTCGCTGGCCCAGCAGCAGGTGCACGAGACCCAGGAACAGGCACGGCGGATGGGCTAGGGCGGCGCAAACCGCCCGTCGCCAAAGGGTTTCCCTGCGGCCAAAGCTGCGATACAGTCATTGCGTGTCCAGCCTGACGACCCCGCATACCCTTTCTTCCGCACGCCGTTGGTGGCGATGGTGGCCTGTTGCCGTCGTCCGTCCCCATAACGCTGTGTCCCGGAAGGAAAGTCGTCTTGATCTCGCACGCTCAGTTTCAGCAGCAGGCCGCTGAAGGCCACACCCATATTCCCGTTGTCCGCGAAGTGCTGTCCGACCTGGACACGCCGCTTTCGGTCTATCTGAAGCTCGCCGACGGCCCCAATACCTACCTGTTTGAATCCGTCGAAGGCGGCGAGCGCTTTGGTCGTTACTCGATCATCGGCCTGCCGGCACGTCGCGTGTACGCCTTCCATGGCCACACCCTGACCGTGCGCGAGGACAGCCAGGTCGTGGAAACCCGCGAAGTGGCCGATCCCTTCGCCGAAGTCGAGGCGCTGCGCAGCGCCCACTCGGTGCCGAAGCTGGACGGCCTGCCGGGCTTCACCGGTGGCCTGGTCGGCTGGTTCGGTTTCGAGTGCATCGGCTACATCGAACCGCGCCTGGCACCGCCGGCCGGCCGCGATGAACTGGGCACGCCGGACATTCTGCTGCTGGACTCCAACGAACTGGCGGTGTTCGACAACCTCAAGGGCCGGCTGTACCTGATCGTGCATGCCGACCCGCGTGTCGAGGGTGCGTTCGAGCAGGCCCAGGCACGCCTGGATGCGTTGACCGCCAAGCTGCGCGCACCGGGGGCCGGCTATCCGGCACCGCTCAACAGCGACGTGCTGGATGAATCCGATTTCGTTTCCGGGTTCACCCGCGAAGGCTTCGTCGATGCGGTCCAGCGCAGCAAGGAATACATCCGTGCCGGCGACATCTTCCAGGTGGTGCTCAGCCAGCGCCTGAGCGTGCCGTTCAAGGCGCGCCCGGTGGATGTGTACCGCGCGTTGCGCGCATTGAATCCTTCGCCGTACATGTATTTCCTCGATGTCGGCGACCTGCAGGTGGTCGGTTCCTCGCCGGAAATCCTGGTGCGCCTGCAGGACGGTGAAGTGACCGTGCGCCCGATCGCCGGCACGCGTCCGCGCGGTGCCACCGTCGAGCAGGACCTGGCGCTGGAAGCCGAGCTGCTGGCCGATCCGAAGGAACGCGCCGAGCACCTGATGCTGATCGACCTCGGCCGCAACGACGCCGGTCGTGTTTCGAAGGCGGGCACCGTGGAAGTGGGCGAGCAGTTCGTGATCGAACGCTACAGCCATGTCATGCACATCGTCAGCGAAGTGACCGGCCAGCTGCAGCCCGGCCTGAGCTACGCCGACGTGCTGCGCGCCACCTTCCCGGCCGGTACGGTCAGTGGTGCGCCGAAGATCCGCGCGCTGGAAGTGATCCGCGAGCTGGAACCGATCAAGCGCAATGTCTACGCCGGCAGCATCGGCTACATCGGCTGGCACGGCGATGCCGATACCGCGATCGCGATCCGCACTGCAGTGATCAAGGACGGCCGCCTTTATGTGCAGGCCGGTGCCGGCATCGTTTACGACTCGGACCCGGACAAGGAATGGGACGAGACGATGAACAAGGGCCGCGCGCTGTTCCGCGCCGTCGCCCAGGCCGCCAAGGGTCTGTGAGTTCTGCCGTGCCGTGGCCGACGCCGCGGCACCTTCCGCTGTTCCCATTCAAGACAAGGAGTACCGCATGAAGCTGCTGAGCGCATTGCTGTGGTCGTCACTGCTGGCCACGATGGCCCCGTCTGCGTGGGCGCAGGCCAATACCATTCCCTCGCAGCCGCACCTGCTGGTGAAGGGCGAGGCGCGTCGCGTGGTGATGCCGGACCGGTTCGGCCTGCAGTTGAACATCGAGGAAACCGACATGGATGCGGATGCGGCGCGCCGCCGCGTGCAGGACAACGTTGCCCGCGTGCTGGCGCTGTTCAAGCAGTACAAGGCGGTGGAAGGCAGCGTACGTGCGGACAACCTGCGGATCGGCCCGGCAACCCGCTATGAGCAGAGCCGGCAGGTCTTCATGGGTACCCAGGTGTCGCGCCAGTTGCGCGCCAGTTTCGCCAGCGTGAAGCAGATGCAGGACGTGCTGGGTGCGCTGAAGGCCAATGAGAACGTGCAGGTCAGCAGCGTTGCCCCGACCTACTCCGGTGAAGTCGCGCTGCGCCGCGAGCTCAAGGGCGAGGCCGCGGCCAAGACCCGGGAGTCCGCGCAGGGGCTGGCCAAGGCCTATGGAACAAAAGTGCGCGGTCTGTACAGCATCTCCGATGTGGCGCCGAACTTTGCCTATGGCATCCAGGCCGGGCAATGGCCGCAGCTGGGCGAGGATGGTGAGTATCTCGACAGGATCTCGGTGACCGGCAGCTACGCACCGGCCTCGGCACCGGCGCCCGCTGAACGCGAATCCATCGAAGCCGGCCCCATCACCTACACCGAAAACGTATACGCCATTTTCCTGATAAGCGACGGAACCTGACCATGTTGTGGATGATCGACAACTACGACAGCTTCACCTACAACCTCGTGCAGTACCTGCAGACGCTGGGTGCCGAGGTGAAGGTGGTGCGCAACGATGCGATGAGCGTGGACGAGATCGCCGCGCAGAGGCCCGAACGCATCGTCATCTCGCCCGGCCCGTGCACGCCCAACGAAGCGGGCGTGTCGCTGGCGCTGATCGAGCGTCTGGGACCGACCACGCCGATCCTCGGCGTCTGCCTGGGCCACCAGGGCATCGGCCAGGTCTACGGCGGCACGGTCATCCGCGCCGGCAACATCATGCACGGCAAGACATCTCCCATCCGCCATGAAGGCAAGGGCGTGTTCGCCGGCCTGCCGGACCGCTACCAGGCCACCCGCTACCACTCGCTGGTGGTGGACAAGAACAGCCTGCCCGACGCGCTGGAAGTCACCGCCTGGACCGAGAACGACGACGGCTCGATCGAAGAGATCATGGGCCTGCGCCACCGCCAGTTCCCGGTGGAAGGTGTGCAGTTCCACCCCGAATCCATCCTCACCGAACACGGCCACGCCCTGCTGCGCAATTTCCTGCAGCGTCCGGCGGCCTGATCCAAGGAGCATTCCGATGAGCTTCTCCCCCCAGGAAGCCCTGCAACGCACCATCGAACACCGCGAGATCTTCTTCGACGAAATGGTCGACCTGATGCGGCAGATCATGCGCGGCGATGTCTCGCCGATGATGACCGCCGCCATCCTCACCGGCCTGCGGGTGAAGAAGGAAACCATCGACGAGATCGCCGCTGCGGCAACGGTGATGCGCGAATTCGCGCTGGCGGTGCCGGTGGCCGATACCACCCACCTGGTCGACATCGTCGGCACCGGTGGCGATGGCTCGCACACCTTCAACATCTCTACCTGCGCGATGTTCGTCGCCGCTGCGGCCGGTGCGCGCGTGGCCAAACATGGCAACCGCAGCGTGTCGTCCAAGTCCGGCAGCGCCGACGCGGTCGAAGCGCTGGGTGCGGCTATCGAGCTGCAGCCGGCGCAGGTGGCCGCGGCCATCGAACAGACCGGTATCGGCTTCATGTTTGCGCCGATCCACCATCCGTCGATGAAGGTGGTCGCGCCGGTGCGCCGCGAGATGGGCGTGCGCACCATCTTCAACATCCTCGGCCCGCTGACCAACCCGGCCAGCGCACCGTCGGTGCTGATGGGCGTGTTCCACCCCGATTTAGTGGGTATCCAGGCACGCGTGCTGCGCGAGCTGGGCACCGAGCGCGCCATGGTGGTCTGGGGCCGCGACAACATGGACGAGATCTCGCTGGGCGCCGGCACCCTGGTGGGTGAGCTGCGCGACGGCAAGGTGCGCGAGTACGAGATCCATCCGGAAGACTTCGGCATCGCCATGTCGGCCAGCCGCAACCTGCGCGTGGACGGCCCGGAGCAATCCATTGCCATGCTGCGCGCCGTGCTCGACAACGAGCCGGGCCCAGCGCTGGATATCGTCGCCCTGAATGCGGGCGCAGCGTTGTATGTGGCCGGGGTGGCCAGCGATATCGGCGACGGCCTGGCCCGCGCCCGCGCGGTCATCGCCGATGGCAGCGCCCGTGCCCGCCTGCAGCAGTATGTCGATACCACCCGCGCGCTGGTTGCCTGAGCGCGCGGTTCAGCCTGACCCACCCGATGGCCGATAATGGTCGTCCTCACCGCCCCAGCACCGACCCGACGACGATGAGCGATATCCTGCAGACGATCCTGGCCCGCAAGGCCGAAGAAGTAGCCCAGCGCCGCGCCCAGCGGCCGCTTGAGGAGCTGCAGGCCGCGCTGGCCGATGCGCCGCCGGTGCGCGGTTTCGTGCGCGCGCTGCAGGCCGCCGTGGCCAATGGTGATCCAGCGGTGATTGCCGAAGTGAAGAAGGCCAGCCCGTCCAAGGGCGTGATCCGCCCCGACTTCCGCCCGGCCGATATCGCGGTCAGCTATGAGTTCGGCGGCGCCAGCTGCCTGTCGGTGCTGACCGACGTGGATTTCTTCCAGGGGGCCGACGTCTACCTGCAGCAGGCCCGCGATGCCTGCACGCTGCCGGTGCTGCGCAAGGACTTCGTGATCGACGCCTACCAGGTGTACGAGGCCCGAGTGCTCGGCGCCGACTGCATCCTGTTGATCGTCGCCGCGCTGGACGATACGCAGCTGGCCACGCTGTCCGAACTGGCGATGTCGCTGGGCATGGACGTGCTGGTGGAAGTGCATGACATCGACGAACTGGAGCGTGCGCTGCAGGTGCCGGCGCCGATGATCGGCATCAACAACCGCAACCTGCGCACCTTCGAGGTGTCGCTGCAGACCACGTTGGACATGCGCCTGGCCGTGCCGCGCGACCGCCTGCTGGTTACCGAGAGTGGCATTCTCGGCCCGCAGGACGTGGCGTTGATGCGCGATGCCGGCATCCACTCGTTCCTGGTCGGCGAGGCCTTCATGCGCGTGGAAGAGCCGGGCGAGGGTCTGCGTCAGCTATTCTTCGCAGCATGAAAACGCACTATCCAACGCCGCGCGAGGATGCGCCGCTGGTGGTCTTCGACTTCGACCACACCCTGTATGACGGCGATTCGGGTACCCACCTGTTCGCGTCGCTGATCAAGCGCAACCCGCTGCGGATGCTGGCGGCGCTGCTGGTCACCCCGATTGCCGGGCCAATGGTGGCGATGCTGCCGACCCGCCGTGCCGGCATTTCGGTCTATGTGTGGATCGGCAGCTTCGGGCTGCACCGCGCGCGTGAGTTCAACAAGGTGATCGACGCCTACGTGCTGCGCAACGAGGCGCAGATGCGCGCCAAGCTGTTGCCGCAGGCGCTGGAGGTGTTCGCCGCGCATCGTGCCAAGGGCGACCGCGTGGTGGTGGCCACCGGTGCGCCGCCGGAGCTGGCCCGCGCGATCCTGGCCTTTGTCGCTCACCAGGACGTGCCGGTGATCGGCACCGAAGTGGGGCCGCGTCTGGGCGGGGTAGGGCCGACCCGACACTGCCACAACGAAGAGAAGATGCGCATGCTGCGCGAGCGCGGCTACGGTGACATCGACATCGCCTATTCCGACAGCACCGCCGATCTCCCGCTGCTGCTGGCGGCGAAAGCGCCGGTGGTGGTCAACCCGAAGCCGGCCAAGGTGGAATTCTTCCGCCGCGTGCTGCCGGCCGGTACCCGCATCCTCAACTGGGGCTGCGTGGACCGCGGTGGCGACAAGGCGTAATCGATCCCGCCAGCCCGCCGGGCAGGGACCCGGTAGTGCCGGCCGCTGGCCGGCAACCTTGCATCCCCTTCCGCAGCTCATGAGGTCGCCGGCCAGCGGCCGGCACTACCGAATCCCACGCGGGTAGCGCCGGGCCACGCCCGGCGGGCGGTCAGCGGCCCAGGTACCCGAACAGCGCATGGCCCACCTGGAACAGGCTGATGCCCAGCACCAGCACGCCCACTGCGACCAGCACCCAGCGTTCCTTCACCCGTTTCACCAGCACCGCCGCCACCGGCGCGGCCATCATGCCGCCGATCAGCAGGCCGGCGACGATCTGCAGGTGCTGCACGCCCATCGACAGCAGGAAGGTCGCCGACACCGTCAACGTGACCACGAACTCGGCCGCATTGACCGTACCGATGGTGGTACGCGCCTGGCCGCCACGGGCGAGCAGGGTGGACGTGGCGATCGGCCCCCAGCCGCCACCGCCGCTGGCGTCGAGCAGGCCCGCGAAGAAGCCCAGCACCGGTACCCGGCGGATCTCGCCCCTGGGCATCCAGCGCCCCGCGGCGCGGGCCAGGATGATGATCGCCAGCACCAGCAGGTACAGATAAATGAGGGGGCGGATGATGTCACCGGGGATCTGGCTGAGCACGTACGCGCCCAGGGCGCCGCCCACCGCCCCGGGCAGGGCCAGCCGCAGGAACAGGCGTTTATCGACATTCCCGGCTGCAAGGTGCGACACACCCGAGGCACCGGTGGTGAACACTTCAGCGGTGTGGATGCTGGCGCTGACCTGGGCCGGGGGCAGGCCCATGCTCAGCATCACCGACGAGGAGACCAGGCCGAAGGCCATGCCCAGTGCGCCGTCAACCAGCTGTGCGCCCAGGCCGATGAGGATGAACCACCAGAATTCGCTGCTCAGTTCCATGGATCGAGCCTAGCGGAAGCGGGTGTGCGGGACATGCGATGGTACGTCGCACGTATGTCGATCCGCCGGGCATGGCCCGGCGCTACCGGCGCAGGTCTTGTGGTAGCGCCGGGCCATGCCCGGCGGACACCGGGTGGTCAACGGGTGCCGTACAGCACCACGGTCTTGCCGCGGGCGTGCAGCAGGCCGTCGGTCTGCAGCTTCTTCAGCACCCGGCCGGCCATTTCGCGCGAGCAGCCGACCAGGCGGGCCAGTTCCTGGCGTGAGACGCGCAGCTGGCTGCCCTGCGGATGGCTCATCGACTCCGGCTCCTGCGCCAGATCGTGCAGGGTGCGCACGATACGGTCGGTGACATCCAGGAACGCCAGGCGGCTGGCCTTGCGGCTGGTGTCCAGCAGGCGCTTGGAGATCTGCTGGCCCAGCGCGTACAGCAGGCGCGGGGCATCGGCCGACAGCGGGCCGAGGAACAGCTGATGCAGGCGCTCGTAGCTGATTTCGGCCAGCTCACAGGCGGTGCGGGTGCGCAGGATCACCTCGCGGCGGTCCGACTCCACGAACAGGCCCATCTCGCCGACGAACTCACCGGCGCCGAAATAGCCCAGCACCAGCTCACGGTCCTCTTCCTCCTCGGCCATGATCGAAACCGAGCCGCTGATGACGTAATACAGGGTGCCTGCCGGATCACCGGGTCGGAAGACGTCGGTACGGGTGGGATAGCGCCGCCTGTGGCTGTGTGCCAGGAAGCGGTCGATTGTTGCGATGTCCAAGGCCAATGGGCTGCTAGCTAGGCGCACGGTTGACACGATAGGGGCGCTCCCTCTGCGCATGAACGGATTCACGGGGTCGATAGCGGAGCTTAACCAGCGCAATTGTTAAGGGCAAACAGTGTGCCAGAACCTGAGCGTCTTCACGTTCCCCCTGGAGACACTTATGCCGCATAATTCCCCCTTTCCCTTCTTACACAGGAATCGACCGCCGTGGTCAAGCCGTTGCCTCGCCTGAGGTTGCAGGGTTTCAACAACCTCACCAAGGCGCTGAGCTTCAACATCTATGACGTGTGTTACGCGCGCACCGAAGAGGAGCGTCAGCGTTACATTGAATACATCGATGAAGAGTACAACGCCGACAGGCTTACTCAAATCTTGACCGATGTCGCTGAGATCATCGGCGCCAACATCCTCAACGTGGCGCGCCAGGATTACGATCCGCAGGGTGCCTCGGTGACGATCCTGATCTCCGAAGAGCCGGTGATCGACAAGAAGCAGGCCGGCAAGGAGTTGATTTCCGATGCCGTGGTCGCGCACATGGACAAGTCGCACATCACCGTGCACACCTATCCGGAAACGCACCCGCAGGAAGGCATTGCCACCTTCCGCGCCGATATCGACGTGGCTACCTGCGGCGTCATTTCGCCGTTGAAGGCACTGAACTACCTGATCGAAAGCCTGGAATCGGACATCGTGATCATGGACTACCGTGTCCGTGGCTTCACGCGTGATGTGAAGGGCAAAAAGCACTACATCGATCACAAGATCAACTCGATCCAGAACTTCCTGGCCAAGAACATCAAGTCGCGTTACGAGATGTTCGACGTCAATGTCTACCAGGAAAACATCTTCCACACGAAGATGCACCTGAAGGACTTCGACCTGGACCAGTACCTGTTCGAGGAAAAGGCCAAGAACATCTCGTTCAAGGAACGCATGAAGATCGAAGCGCTGCTGCGTCGTGAGATCGAAGAGCTGTTCCACGGCCGCAACCTGGCTGAGTGACCCATGTGCGATGCCGGCAGGCATCGCCACCCAGGCGGGACGCCCCGCCCCGTGGAGCCTGCGCTTGGCGCAATCTTCAGTTCCACGGCGATGTACCGACCTACGGCCCGGTGTGAAAACACCGGGCCGTTTCGTTTTTCCCAAAAAGGTAAGGAGCCCCCACCCATGCCCTGGATCTACCTGCTGCTGGCCGGTCTGTTCGAGATCGGATTCGCCCTTGGAATGAAGTACTCCGAAGGTTTCAGCAAACCCGTGCCGACCGCCCTGACGGTGGTGTCGGCCCTGATCAGCCTGTACTTGATGAGCCAGGCGATGAAGAACATTCCGGTCGGCACGGCCTATGCGATCTGGACCGGCATCGGCGCCATGGGCGTGACCGTACTGGGCATCTACCTGTTCAACGACAGCGCGTCGCCGGCACGCTTGGCCTGTGTGGGCCTGATCGTGGCCGGCGTGATCGGCCTGAAGCTGGTGTCACCCAACTAAGCCCTGGTAGTGCCGGCCGCTGGCCGGCAACCTCATGACCTGCGGCGACCCATGCGGGGTTGCCGGCCAGCGGCCGGCACTACCCTCATGCGGGTTACAGCCGATAAGCAATGGTCTTCATCACCTTTGAGGCCAGCGCCATCGCGCCCGGAATCGGGAACGGCAGGCGGCGTGCGCCGGCCTGTTCGGCATGCTCGGCATGCCGGGCCTCGTCTTCCTTCATCACCCGGATGACCGCGCGGCTGCGCAGGTCGCCGGCCGGCAGGTCGACCAGGTGTTCGTCCAGATGGGCTTCCACCTGGCGCTCGGTTTCGACCACGAAGCCCAGGTTCCAGCCATCGCCGCGCAGCCCGGCCAGGGTACCGATGGTGTAGCTGCCGGCGTACCAGAGCGGATTGAACAGGCTCGGGCGGCTGTCCAGCTCGCCCAGGCGGGTGGCGCACCAGGCCAGGTGATCGGTCTCTTCCTGGGCCGCTTCCAGCAGATGTTCGCGGGTCGCCGGGTCGCGTGCCACCGCGGCCTGGCCGAAGTACAGGCCCTGGGCGCAGACTTCACCGACATGGTTGATGCGCATCAGCCCGGCCGCGTGGCGACGCTGGGCGCTGTCCATGCCGGGCTCGCCGGTGTCCGTGGCCGGATAGGGGCGGCTGGCCGGCGGGTTGCCGAACACCGTGTCCAGGGCGCGCTGCGCCTCGGTCAGCAGATGGTCCAGCGGGGTGGTCTGGCGAAGCACGGTCATGGCGGCACGGCGTGGAGCGGGGGAAGCCCGATTCTCGCCCGGCCCCGGTCCCCTGCCAACCCGGGGCGGGCACCGGCTTGCACCCGCCAGCCAAGCTGCGTACAATGCCGCCCCTTACGCTCCACCTTTCACAACGCGTGGCAGAGTTCCGGCGAGTCCTTCGCCGCAATGAGCCCGACCTAACCAAGAGTTCTTCATGAGCACTTTCACTGCCAAGAACGAGACCGTCCAGCGCGACTGGTACCTCGTCGACGCCGAGGGCAAGACCCTGGGCCGTCTCTGCACCGAGCTGGCCCGCCGTCTGCGTGGCAAGCACAAGCCGGTCTACACCCCGCACGTTGATACCGGCGACTACCTGGTCGTCATCAATGCAGAAAAGATTGTCGTCACCGGCAAGAAGCTGCAGGACAAGATGTATCACCGTTTCACCGGTTACATCGGCAACCTGAAGACCGAATCCCTCGCCCAGGCGCTTGAGCGCCACCCGGAGCGCGTGATCGAGACCGCCGTCAAGGGCATGCTGCCGAAGGGCACGCTGGGTCGCCAGATGTACCGCAAGCTCAAGGTCTACGCCGGCACTGAGCATCCGCACGCCGCACAGCAGCCGCAGGTTCTGGATATCTAATCATGGCTATCACTCAAAACTACGGCACTGGCCGCCGCAAGTCCTCCACCGCTCGCGTGTTCCTGCGCAAGGGTTCGGGCAACATCACCGTCAATGGCCGTCCGCTGGACGAGTTCTTCGGCCGTGAGACCGCTCGCATGATCGTGCGCCAGCCGCTCGAGCTGACCAAGAACACCGAGAGCTTCGACATCCTAGTCACCGCCGCTGGCGGCGGCACCACCGGCCAGGCCGGCGCGATCCGTCTGGGCATCGCCCGTGCTCTGGTCGAGTACGACGAAACCCTGAAGTCCGAGCTGCGCAAGGCTGGCTTCATGACCCGCGACGCCCGCGAAGTCGAACGTAAGAAGGTCGGTCTGCACAAGGCCCGCCGCGCCACCCAGTTCTCCAAGCGCTGATTTACCGCGCCTGGTTGGGCTCCTTCGGGAGCCCGCTGGTTGGAAAAGCAAAAGCCCGGCTTCGGCCGGGCTTTTGTCGTTCTGGAGTCATGCATTTCGAGGTTGCCGGCCAGTGGCCGGCACTACCCGCGGCTTCGCATGGCGAGAGAGGCGTGACCAAATTAAAAAGAAAAAGGCCTGATCTTTCGATCAGGCCTTTTTCTTTTTAATTTGGCTGCCCCTGATGGATTCGAACCACCGATGCCTGAGTCAGAGTCAGGTGCCTTACCGCTTGGCTAAGGGGCAATGTAACGTGTAACTATTTTCTCACTTTTCACATTGAAAAACAACTTCAACGTGGTGGCTATGGGTGGACTCGAACCACCGACCCCAGCATTATGAGTGCTGTGCTCTAACCGGCTGAGCTACATAGCCTTGGTGAGCCCGCTATTCTGCTGATGTGTACAAGGACTGTCAACACCTTTGTATCGTGCTTGTGGCCCGACAGACGGCATGGGATAGTCCCAACCAGTAGATTTTCTTAGGAGTCCGCATCGTGATCGATCCGGACGGCTATCGACCGAACGTCGGCATCGTGCTGATGCGGCAGGACGGGCAGGTGTTCTGGGCACGACGTGTGCGCCGGGATGGCTGGCAGTTCCCGCAGGGTGGCATGAACACCGACGAGACGCCTGTCGAGGCCATGTATCGTGAACTGCAGGAAGAGACCGGGCTGTTGCCGGAGCACGTTGAAGTGCTTGGGGCGACACCGGGCTGGCTGCGTTACAAGCTGCCGGCGCGTGCCATCCGCCGCAATGAACGCCAGGTCTGCATCGGCCAGAAGCAGGTCTGGTTCCTGCTGCGCCTGACCGGTGATGAAGCCCACGTCAGCCTGGACCATACCGACTCGCCTGAGTTCGATCATTGGCGCTGGGTCGACTTCTGGTATCCGGTGGAGCATGTGGTGGTGTTCAAGCGTGGCGTCTATGCGCGCGCCCTGCGACATCTGGCGCCGTTGGCCCAGGGGGTGGCGGGGCAGGGCATCAGCGCCATGCCCAAGAGCGCTGCCGAGGCCTGGATGCCAGGCCACGCGGCCGGCCACGACAGGCCCAGGAAGCGCACGCCCATGCGCGGCGGGTACTGGCCGCGGAAAGCAAAGGGTGAACCGGGAGCCGTTTGACGGGCAGGTTGCGCAAAGAGCGGGCCGAACGGTCGCAACGCACGTCAGCCGGGTATTTCCGGCAGCAACTGGCTGTCCGTCTGGCAAGCCTCCCCTGGCTGTTGTTGAGCGTGGTGGTCCTCGGCGGCATCGCATGGATGCCGCTTGCGCTGGGCGTTTGCCTCGCCTTCGTGACCTGTGCGGGTGCGCTGTTCCTGGCGGACTACCTGCTGCGGCTGAGAGCGGCAGGTGGTGGTGTGCAGTGGCTGATCGTCTTCTTCAGTACACCGGTGCTGGCACTTGGGCTGTTCTCCCTGTAGCCGCCTCGTACCGGGTGGATTCGACGGTACTCTGAACCGTATCGAGAATGGTTCAGGTCTCTGATTGACAACCATTCTCGTTTCCATTGGAATAGCGACCAGGCCGCTACTGGCCTGCTGCCCTGGTTCCCGCCCGTGTACGTCTGCATCTGCAACGGTGTTACCGACCACCAGATCCGCGAAGCCGCCAGCCATGGCGTCACGTCGGTGGCCGAGCTGACCATGCGCACCGGATGCGGCGCGACCTGCGGTTCCTGTCTGGACATGGCCGGCGAACTGCTGGCCAAGGCGCGTGCCACCCACGATCTGCCGTTGCCGGTATTGGGCCTGGCGCAGGTCGCCTGAGTCGTTTCGCGGCGCGTTGACGCCGCGCTCTCCTGGTCTTCATTGTTGGCCGCAGTGGCCAATGCGCACGATTCGCGTTCCTTCACGCGCGCGCGCAAGGCGCTACAGTGCCCGCGATTTCAGCGTGCAGGAGCATCCCCATGAAGGGCGACACCAAGGTCATCGAATTCCTCAACAAGGTCCTCTACAACGAGCTGACCGCGATCAACCAGTACTTCCTGCACGCCAAGATGCTCAAGAACTGGGGCATCAAGGAACTGGCCGAACACGAGTACAAGGAATCGATCGAGGAAATGAAGCATGCCGACATGCTTGCCGATCGCATCCTGTTCCTTGAAGGCCTGCCGAACTTCCAGGCGCTGGGCAAGCTGCGCATCGGTGAGAACCCGACCGAGATCCTGCAGTGCGATCTGTCGCTGGAACGCGATGGCGTGGTCACCCTGCGCGAGGCCGTGGCCTATGCCGATTCGGTCGGCGACTACGTCAGCCGCCAGCTGTTCGTGAAGATCCTCGACTCCGAGGAAGAGCACATCGATTGGCTGGAAACCCAGCTGGAGCTGATCGAGCGCATCGGTGAGCCGAAGTACCTGCTGAGCAAGCTCGAAGAGTGATTCAACGGGCCTGGCCGGCGAGGTAGCCGGTCAGCGCCACGCGCGCGCGGGCGAACTCCGCCACCAGCAGCGCCACTGCCACGGCAGGGCGCTGCAGGCTGCCACTGCGGGCTTCGAGTTCGATCCGCCGCGCCACCGCTGACAGCGACAGCGCGCCGACGTTGGCGCTGGAGGATTTCAGGCTGTGCGACAGCGCCTGAAGGCGTTCGATGTCGTTGCCCTGCGCCGCCTGCTGCAGCTGCTGCACCAGCTGCGGTGCGTCTTCCAGGAACACCGTTACGATCTGCGCGGCGGCATCGCCGATCACCGCCTGCAGTTCATCCAGCACACTGCGATCAAGCACCGGCTGTGGAATCGGGATCGCGCGCGTTCGTTCATCGTCCAGGCTTTCGCCGTCGGGCACGCTCGGGGTTGCGGCAGGTTGCACGGGTTCCGGCAGCGGTGCATGTCCGCGATCCACGGAAATCCGGCCCCAGCGCTGCAGCAGCGCATGCAGCGCTTCACGCGTGATCGGCTTGGAAAGGTAGTCGTCCATGCCCGCCTGCAGGCAGCGTTCGCGATCACCAGCCATGGCGTTGGCGGTCATCGCGATGATCGGCAACCGCGTGCGCCCCGCTTCGGCTTCCTCCCTGCGCCAGCGCTGTGTCGCGCTGTAGCCGTCGAGCACCGGCATCTGGCAATCCATCAGCACCACGTCGATTCCACCTTCGCGCAGCAGTGCGAGGGCCTGCTCGCCGTCGGCGGCATTGCGCACCCGGCACTGGAAGACCCGCAGCAGGTGCTCGGCCACCATCCGGTTGACCGTGTTGTCTTCAACCAGCAGCACATGCAGATCCAGCGGTGGCAGCGCGGCGGCCGGCCTGGCGTCTTCGGCGTTGGCCAGCAGCGCTGCGGGGCGCGCGGTAGCGGTTGGCTGCGCCAGCAGCGCGTGCAGGTCGGCATCGTTGAATGTGCTGTGCAGCTGCTGCTGGCGCGGCCGTGCTGCAACCGGATCATCCTGCAGCCACAGCACCTGCAGTGCGTCGTCGGCACCGCGCTCGGCCAAGGCGCGCTGCAGGGCCACCTCGCCATTGCGGCGGTGGCGCGCGTCGACCAGCAACCATGCCGGTGTGCTCTGGCCCGGGCGTGGTGCTGCGCGCAGGCGTTCCATTGCCTCATCAATGCTGGCCAGCGGCTGCACC
Organism: Stenotrophomonas sp. GW821-FHT02D01; assembly: GCF_059421765.1. Classification (NCBI taxonomy): domain Bacteria; kingdom Pseudomonadati; phylum Pseudomonadota; class Gammaproteobacteria; order Lysobacterales; family Lysobacteraceae; genus Stenotrophomonas; species Stenotrophomonas sp. GW821-FHT02D01. The sequence goes on along the minus strand of NZ_JBWKVP010000004.1, from coordinate 80,274 downwards.
TGCAGGCCGTGGTGCGCGGCGATGCGTTCGACGCGTGGCTGCAGCTGTGCATCGGCGGTGTACAGCAGCAGCGCTGCCGGCGAGCGGGCCAGCGCCGGCAGGTCGCCGGGAACCTTCAGCAGCGGTATTTCAAACCAGAAGGTTGCGCCCTGGCCTGGGGTGGAATGCACGCCGATATCGCCATGCATCAGGTCGGTGATGCGCTTGCAGATGGCCAGGCCCAGGCCGGTGCCACCGTAGATGCGGGTGGTGGACGCGTCGGCCTGGCTGAAGGACTGGAACAGCCGCGCCTGCAGGGCCTCATCGATGCCGATGCCGGTGTCGATCACTTCGAAACGCAGCTGGTGCTGGGCGGGGCCTTCGCCCAGCCGCTGCACGCGCAACTGCACCTGGCCGCGTGCGGTGAACTTGATGGCATTGGCCAGCAGGTTGCCCAGGACCTGGCGCAGGCGCACCGGGTCGCCGCGTACCGGCAGGCGCACGGCCGGATCCAGTTGCAGGCTCAGCGTCAGGCCCTTGGCTTCGGCGGCGCGCTGCAGCAGCTGCACCACGCCATCGAGCAGTTCGCGCAGGTTGAAGCTGGTGATCTCCAGCTCCAGCGCCTGCGCTTCCAGGCGCGAGTAATCGAGGATGTCATCGACGATGCGCAGCAGCTGCTGCGAGCTGGCCGAGGCGGTGGCCAGCATCTGCCGCTGGTCTTCGCCGAGCGGGCCGCGGGCAATCAGCTCCAGCATCGGCAGGATGCCGTTGAGCGGCGTGCGGATTTCATGGCTCATGGTGGCCAGGAACTCGCCCTTGGCCAGCACGGCTGCTTCTGCAGCCTGCTTGGCCTGCAGCAGCTGATGTTCCAGCTGGCCCTGGCGCTCGGTGGTGCGCCGCAGCTGGTCGCGTTCACTGGTCAGGGTGATGCGTTCGCGCTGCAGTGCCGCCAGCGCGCGATTGCGCGAACGCAATCGCAGGCCCAGTACCAGCAGAGCGACGATGGCCAGCGCCAGTACCGCCAACAGCGCGACCGTCGGTGACACTCAGAGCACCGCGTTGTGGAAGTCGAAGTTCAGGTCGCTGCCGGCCGACTGCACCATGTTGCCCTGGATGTAATCGACACCGCCGACCCACATCGCGGCCGCTGCCTGCGGGTCCTCGATCTGCTGGCCGATGATCTGCAGGCCGGCTGCATGCGCCTGCTCGATCGATCGGCGCAGTTCTTCGCGCGTATCGGGGTTGGAGTGGCTGCTGGAAAAGCGTGCGGCCATGCGCACGAACGACAGGGGCAGCTGGGTGAGCAGGGCCAGGGCTTCGCTGCCCGGTTCGAACTGGCTCAGGCAGAAGCGCACGCCGACGCTGGCCATGCGCTGGCAGAACTGCTGCAACGGCACGGTGTGGATCAGTGCATCGGGCAGGCGCACGTCGATCACCAGCGCGCTGCCGGGCAGGCGGCGTTGCTGCAGTGACTCCAGCAGCCAGTCGGCGAAGGCATCGCGCTGCAGGGTACGCAGCGACTGCGAGACGAACAGGTTCAGCGGCTGGGTGGCGTGGCGATACAGGTCGAGCAGACCCATCGCATGCTCCAGCACCTGCTGGTCAAGGTCGGCGATGCGGCCGGCCGCCTCGGCTGCCGGAATCACCTGGCCGGCGGTCAGTACGCTGCCATCGGTCCGGCGCAGGCGCAGCAGCAACTGGTACTGCGCGCTGCTGCCGCCGGCGACGGCGACGATCGGCTGGTAAGCGAGCTCGAGCTGGCCTTCCAGCAACGCCAGGTGCTCCTGCTCGGTCGTGACCTGGCGATGCACGTGGCCGGCCACGCCGGCGCTGAGCAGGCGTGCCTGCAGGGTGGTGCGTTCGACTGCTTCCAGGGCGCTGCTGGCATCGTCGAAACCCGGCGACAGCGGCGCGTAGCCAACCACGCCACGCAGGTGTACCGATTCGTCGTCGCGGATCACGAAGGCGCGCGCGGACAGCTGCTCACGCAGGGTGCCGGCGATCGCTTCCAGGCTGTCCTCATCGGCGTTGCGCGCCAGCAGCAGGAAGCTGTTGTCGTTCAGGCGCGCCAGCAGGTGCGGATGGCCAGCCTCGGCAAGGCGTTGCCCGGCCTGCACCATCAGCCGCTCGAAGGCCGCATAGCCATAGCGCTCGCGCAGGCCCAGCGCGCTGGAGATTTCGACGAAGAACACGCCACCGCGTTCGTGCTGGGCCAGCGTCGCGTTGAGTTGCTGCAGCACGTGGTGGCGCGTCGGCAGCCCGGTTTCCGGGTTGCTGGTGGCCGGTGCGCCGTTGGCACCGGGCAGGGTCGCTGCCTGCGCGCGTGCGCGGCGGATACGGTTGGCCACCGCGGCGATCAGGTGGCGCGGCCGGATCGGCTTGCTCAGGTAATCGTCGGCACCGCAGTCGAGCACTTCGAACTGGCGCTCCGGATCCGGGTCGCCGCTGAGGAAGACGATCGGCAGCAGCTGCATGCCGGGTTGCTGGCGGATCATCGCGGTCAACCGCATGCCATCCAGTCCGGGCAGGTGCAGATCCATCAGGATCAGGTCCGGGCGTTGCTCGCGGATGGCCTGCTGCACGCCGTCGGCATCGCCGAGCACGATTGCCTGCATGCCGGCGCCATGCAGCACGCTTTGTGCGAACAGGGCCTGGGCACGGTCGTCTTCGACGATCAGCACGCGGTAGGGCGAGTCGGCATCGACAGGCGGGATGTCACTGTTGCCCGCCTCGGGCAGTGCCGCGGTCGAGGGCAGGGGGGGCGGAGCCGCCAGTCGGGCGCCGTCGCCGGGCACCGACAGGGCGGGTGCCTCTGACACCGCCGGTACTGCTTCGGCAGGCGTTGCCGCGGCCAAGGGGGCGGCCCAACGTTGCCAATGATCGGCCGGAGGGGTTTCAGCGCGTCCCGGGCGGGGGCCCGCGGCGGATTCGTTTGCGGCCATCGATGCTCCTGGTGTTCGCGGCCATTATGCGACAAGCCTGCCGATCAACCGGTACGCGGTTGCCGTTGTCCGTCGTCGCTGCCGCCACGTGCCAACCAGCGCACGCTTTTCCACAGGGTGCGCCAGACCAGCCAGACCAGCAATGCGCCGGCCAGGCTGCAGGCCAGCACCACCACCAGCGCGATCCATGGATGCGCCAGCGCGAGCGCCAATCCGCCGATCACCACGGTATCTTCGGCCGCAGAGGCGACCCAGTTGCTGGCCGGTTCCGGTGAGGTGTTGAGCAGGGCGCGGGTGCCGGCCTTCAGGCCATGGCTGGCCAGTGCAACGCCCGCGCCGGCGACCAGTGCGCCGGTGCCCAGGTCGCCATCGGGCGACAGTGTCGCTGCCGCGAGGAAGGCGCCGGCGGGCACGCGCGCCAGGGTCTGCACCAGGTCCCAGGCTGAATCCACGCCGGGAATCTTGTCGGCGAAGAATTCGGCAATGGCCAGCGCCGCCGACGTGCCGAGCACCCACCACGACTCGGTGGCCTGCAGCGCCGGTGGCAGGTCGACCCAGCCGAGCAGGCCGGCGATGCCGACGCCGAATACGGTGAGGTAGACGCGGATGCCGGCCAGCCAGGCCAGCAGGATGCCGATCACGAACAGGTGGGCTTCGGTCATGGCGTGCTCCGGCGGCGGAACTGTGCGGGGTGCCACACTATCGACCATGGAGTGGCTGAATGCCACCGCCCGGTGCCGGCCGGCACCGGGGAAACCCGCCGTTCCTGTCATACACTAGCCCGTCGTTTGCCCCAGGGGCCGTACTGGCGTCGCCACTGCGATGCCACGGAGACTACCCATGAACAACCGCCCTCCCATGCGCGTGCAGGTCCGCCTTCCCGGTGCCGCGCAACCACCCGCCGACCGCCGTCGCCTGCTGGTGATCGCCGGCATCTGGCTGCTGAGCCTGGTGCTTGCGGTGCTGGGTGGCTGCTGGCTGGGCACGCCGCGCGGTGAACAGGGCCAGCGCGTGCAGGCTGCCGAGAAGCGCGCCGATACGCTGCAGACGCAGCTGACCGAACTGCGCCAGAAGCAGGCCACGCTGGAAGCGTCGGACCGCATCAGCCGCGCCGCCAACAACGAAGTGCAGTCTTCGCTGGCCGAGCGCGATGAAGAGATCGCCGGCCTGCGCGCTGACGTCGCCTTCTACGAACGCCTGGTGGGCTCGACCAGCCAGCGCAAGGGCCTGAACACCCATTCGATTGAATTCAGCCCGGAATCGGCCGGCACCTGGCAGTACAGCGTGGTGCTGACCCAGAACCTCAACCGCGGGGCGATCAGCCAAGGGCAGATGCGTTTCACGGTGGAAGGCGTGAAGAACGGCAAGCTGGCCACCATCAGCTGGGACGAGCTGCACCAGCGCAGCAAGGTGCCGGGACAGGATTACTCGTTCCGGTACTTCCAGCAGCTCAACGGCAGCGTGATGCTGCCGGCTGACTTCACCCCGCAACGGGTGAAGGTGACATTGGGGAGTGGTGCGGGGGGCACCACGCAGGTATTCGACTGGAAACAGGCCGGTGCACCGGCCAGCAAAGGGGAGTAGGCAGATGTTCGGAAGCAGCAAATCCAGCCGTGATGGCCAACTGGTGGTGGATGCCCTGATCGGCAACCAGGTGGTGATCCGTGGCGATGTGGAATTCAGTGGTGGCCTGTACGTGGAAGGTCGCATCCACGGCAAGGTGATTGCCCAGGAGGGCGCCAGCGCGGCGACCCTGACCCTCGCCGAGCATGGCGTGATCGAAGGCGAGATCCGCGCCCAGGTGGTGGTCATCAGTGGCCGCCTGGACGGCGATGTCCATGCCACCGAGAAGGTCGAGCTGACCCCGAGTGCGCGGGTCAACGGCAACGTTCACTACCAGGTGGTGGAAATGAATGCGGGCGCCCAGCTGAACGGCCGGCTGATCCATGCCAGCGCCCCGATGCAGGCCCTGCCGGCGCCGGAAGGCGAAGCGTCCGCTGACGGCAAGGGCGACACCGCCGCCCGCCGCAAGCTGGCCGAGGCGATGGCTTGAAAGCCAGCGCCGGCGCCCCCATGCTGAGCCCATGAACACGCTCGTCTCCCTCCCCGGCGCCACGCCGGCCGCCGCGCCCGACTACCAGTCGTTGGATCGGCCGCTGAACTTCACCGAGGCCGCTGCGGCCAAGGTCAAGGAACTGATCCAGGACGAGGGCAACCCCGACCTGTCGTTGCGTGTGTACATCGAGGGTGGCGGCTGTTCGGGCTTCCAGTACGGGTTCGAGTTCGACGAGAACCGTGCCGGCGATGACCTGGCGGTGCAGACCAGCGGGGTCACCCTGCTGGTCGATCCGCTCAGCCTGCAGTACCTGATGGGTGCCGAAGTGGATTACACCGAGAGCCTGACCGGTGCGCAGTTCGTGATCCGCAATCCGAACGCCAAGACCACCTGCGGCTGCGGCAGCAGTTTCAGCATGTAATCGCAGGGCGTGGGGCATGCACCCCGCGCGCTGCCTTCGCTGGATCCACGCCATGCGTGGATGACCGTTACTGCAACCACAGGCGGGTTTCTGCACAGTCTGCGGCTTGCCACTTGCCGTGATTGGCGGCAGGCTAGCTGGATGCTCAATTCTCCTTCGCCGCTTTCCGGTTTTGCCTTCGTGGGTGAACCGTTGGAGCGCGCCGATGCCATGCGCGAAGATGCCGATGCTCTGGCGCGCCTGTGGCCCGATGCGCGCATTCTTGTCCTGGACCAGGACGGCACCGCCTTCACCGGTGACGACGACCAGCCGCTGGCGTTGACCGGCGCCGATGTCGGTGGCGGGCCGGGTGTCGCGATCTTCCTCGGCCTGCGTGGCGAGCAGGCGTGGTTCTCGGTGGAAGCGGCCAGCGTGACCGTCACTGCGCCACGCCGGCTCGATCTGCGCCAGGCCGCGCTGCTGTGGACCGTGGCCGATGCGACCGCCTTCAGCTACGCCCGTGGCATGTCCTACTGGCAATCGCGTACCCGCTTCTGCGGTGTCTGTGGCAGCGCCGTGACGTTCGCCCGGGGGGGCTTCGTCGGCCGCTGCCCGCAGTGCGCGACCGAACACTATCCGCGCGTCGACCCGGCCGTGATCGTCGCGGTGGAAAACCAAGGCCGGCTGTTGCTGGGTCGCCAGTCCAACTGGGCGCCGCGCCGCTATTCGGTGCTGGCCGGCTTTGTCGAGCCGGGCGAGACCTTCGAGCAGACCGTAGCGCGCGAAGTGCACGAAGAGAGCAAGGTGCGGGTGACCGCCTGCCAGTACCTGGGCTCGCAGCCCTGGCCGTTCCCCGGCGCATTGATGGTCGGATTCCGCGCGCAGGCACACGACGACGTGCCGACCGTGGATGGCGAACTGGAAGACGCGCGCTGGTTCAGCGCCGAGGAAGTTGGCGCGGCCCTCGCGCGTGACGTCGAGGACGATGGAGAAGGCGTCCGTCTGTCACCGCCGATTTCCATTTCGCGGGGCCTGATCGAGCATTGGTACCGCCAGCAACCGGCATCCGGCGGTGCCAGCATTGCCGCCACCTGAACACGCAGCCGGTTACAGTACGGTTCACCGCTGACGGCGACGCTGCGACAGGTAAGGTAGCGACGCCGAACGCTCGCTCGTAGGGAGACCTGCCATGTTCACCACCCTGGTCGCCGTGTTGGTGGCACTGGCCCTTGGCCATGTCGCCCCGGCCGCTGCCGCGTCGCTGCGCCGTTTCGACGGCTTCCGGCGCTGGCTGGGCTGGCTGGACGCGCGCGGTGGTCGGGCCTGGCAGGGGGCCGCCGGCGTGGCGTTGGCGATCGTACCGCCACTGTTGCTGATGGCGCTGGTCGCCTGGCTGCTGCGCGGGGTGCTGTTCGGCCTTCCGGCGCTGCTGCTGGGCGTGGCCGTGCTGGCCTGGTGCTGGGGCCCGCGCGATCTGGACCGCGACATCGAAGCGATCATCGATGCCGACGATGCGCCGACCCGGCAGGCGGCGGTACGCAACCTGCAGTCGGCCGGTGGCAGCCTGCGCGAGGATGTTCCTTCACTGGTCGAGGCGACCGTGCTCAACGCCCTGCGGCGCTGGTTCGCGGTGCTGTTCTGGTTCCTGCTGCTGGGCCCGGTGGGGGCTCTCGGTTATCGCCTGCTGGCACTGATGGCGGAAAGCCCGATGCGCGCGCGCGTGCCGGTGGAGCCGCTGGCGCTGGCACAGCGGCTGCTGGGCTGGATCGAGTGGCCGGTGGCACAGTTGATGGCGTTCTCGATGGCCCTGGTCGGCAACTTCGACACGGCCTGGAAAGCATGGCGCCAGGCGCATGGTGAGCGCTTGGCCGGCGGCATTGGTTTCCTGGGCGCGGTGGCGCGTGCCAGCGTCAACGCCGAGTTGCGCGAAGATGCGCACGATTACACCGAAGCCGGCCTGCTGCCGGTGTGGCAGCGGTTGCCGGACCTGCGGGATGCGATGAGCCTGGTGTGGCGGATGCTGCTGCTGTGGCTGGCGGTGCTGGCCCTGCTGGTGATCGCGGGCTGGGTGACCTAGGTGTTCTTTCTGCAGGGCTTGCTGCCCTGCACCCGCTGGAAGCAACTGCAACAGCAACAGCAACAGCAACAGCAACAGCGGCTCTGGATTTCTGTGGGTTTGGCGGGGCGGTGTGGGGCTGCAGCCCCACACGTCCCACCCTCGACAGGTTCCGGTGACGGACAGTAGATCCACGCCATGCGTGGATGCCGAGCGCAGCGACCCGCTTCCGCTTTTGATCTTCTCTTTATCTTCCGTGGTGGACGCGCACGGAAATTGTCCGTGGCCGGGCGGGTGGGTTGCGCAGGGGCGTAAGCGCCATGGATGGCGCGCCCGAGCCCCCATGGATGGGTTTACGGCGCCCCCTGCGCAACCCACCCGCCCGGCCAACCCCAGCTTCTGCCTTCCACCACGAGGGGCTGCGCCGTTGGCGGGAAACCTACACCGGGGCCAGCGCGGTGAACGGTGCCCACGGCAGGTTGCGCAGCACGGCATAGCCGGGCAGCAGCCACAGCCAGAACGTGGGGCTGGCCAGTACCCGCATCAGTGGATCAAGCACGCGCGGGCGCACGCCGGCTGTGTTGAGCAGCATCAGGAACAGGAAGGGCAGGCTGATGACCAGCAACGGGTTCATCGCCATCGCGCCGGGCAGGTCGAAGTGGACCAGCGAATACAGGCAGCGCGTGCTGCCGCAGCCGGGGCAGTAGAAGCCGGTCAGTGCGTACAGCGGACAGCCCGGCAGCGGATTGCCGGAGACATACGGATTGACGTGGCGCAGGACCACGGCGGCACCCGCAGCCAGGCCGGACGCGGCCAGCAACGGAGCCCAGCGGGTGAGTCGGGAACGAGCAGGAAGTGCGGACATGCGGGGGCGGGATCCGGCGAATGGCCGGACCCCGTCGCGGGCATCAGTAGCTGCCGTTGCCGCCGCTCAGGGCGCCCAGGCCGCCAACGGCCATGATGATGATGAAGTACAGGACGCCAACCACAACGGCAGCGATGGCCGACCAGATGGCCCACTTCTTGGCCTTGTCGGCCGAATCACGGGCACCGGCGACGTCGCCGGCAGCCAGCTTGCCGTTGACCTGGGCGGCGTAGACGATCGACACGATGCCGGCCGGCAGGCAGCAGAACAGGGTGGACAGGATGGCCCAGACCAGATTGTTGGGGACCTGCGCAGTGGTGGTGTTCATGGTTCAAGCTCCTCGATGGGTGATGGTGGTGAATCAAAGGTCGGATAGAGCGCCCAGCGCGGCCAAGCCGCCGAACAGCCCGAACCACAACAGCAACAGGACCGGCAGGGCCGCGGCCGAAGCCACCGCCCACCAGCCCGCCTTGCGCGACGCGCTATAGGCCCCCGGCAGGTCACCGGCCGCATTGCGACCATCGACCTGGGCGGCATACACGATCGACACCACGCCCAACGGCAGGCAGCAGAACAGCGTCGTCAGGATCGCCCAGACCAGATGGTTGGGGATGTAGACCGGACGGCTGAGCGGTGGCGGTTGATTCAAAGCAAGACTCCATTCCTTGGTGGTCGGCCGTGTAAACGGGCCGAACCTCCCCCCTGTGGGTGCGTAATCTACCGCAACCAACGACGCATGTATGCGTTTTCAGCCCCGTCAGGCCTCGCATCGCCCTTGGACGGTGGCGTATGCAGCGTACCGTCATCGCCCCCGGATGGGGGCGATTGCGTCAGGCGAGGTCGCCGCGCAGGGTGCGGACCTGCGCTTCCAGGGCGGCGGCATCGGTTGAATGGCCATCCACCGCCGGGGCGGCGACCACCTCGACTGTCGCCCGGAACCGGCGCGGCACGCGCATGCGGCCCAGACGGGTATCGCGGCGGCTCCACATGCTCGACCACATGCCGCGCAGGGCCATCGGCACCACCGGTACCGGACGGCGTTCAAGGATCTTCTCCACGCCGGATTTGAACGCTGCCATCGTGCCGTCGCGGGTCAGTGCGCCTTCCGGGAAGATGCATACCAGCTCGCCCTCGGCGAGTGCGGCATCGACCTCATCGAACGCGCGCTGCATCAGGGCGGGGTCTTCGCGCGCACCAGCGATCGGAATCGCCTTGGCGGTGCGGAAGATCCAGCGCATGACCGGGATGTTGAAGATCTTGTAGTACATGACGAAGCGCACCGGGCGCGGGATCGTCGCCGACAGGATCAGCGCGTCCATGTAGCTGACGTGGTTGCAGACCAGCAGCGCGGCGCCCTCATCGGGCACGTTCGCTTCGATGCCGTGCGGGCGCAGCCGGTACAGCGTGCGCACCATCACCCAGCTGAGGAAGCGCATCAGGAATTCGGGGACGATGGTGAAGATGTAGATCGCCACCACGGCATTGGCGATGGCCAGTGCCAGGAACAACTGCGGGATGGTCCAGCCGAGCAGGCGCTGGGTGAGCAGGCCGAGTACGGCCGCAGCGACGATGAAGCCGGAGTTCTGGATGTTCAGCGCAGCGAATACGCGCGACATCTCCGATTTCGGCGTGCGGCTCTGGATCAACGCAAACAGCGGCACCACGAAGAAGCCGGTGAACAGGCCGATGCCGAGCAGGTCGATGATGATGCGGATGCTGCCGGCCTGGTGCACGAACTGGGTGACCGACAGGCCCTGCGCGGTGGCCTCACCGGCGCGCGCGAAGTACAGGTCCAGCAGGAAGGCGGTCATGCCGAACGCACCCAGCGGCACCAGGCCGATCTCCACCGTACGCGCCGACAGCTTTTCGCACAGCAGCGAACCGACGCCGGTGCCTACCGAAAACAGCGCCAGGGCGAAGATGTACAGGGTGGGTTCGCCACCGAGGTTGGTGACCGCATAGGACGGCAGCTGCGCAGTGAGGATGGTGCCGACGAACCAGAACCAGGACACGCCGAGGATGGCGTTGCGTACCGCCTTCTGTTTCCTGGCCATGCGTAGCACGGCCAGCGATTCGGGAATCGGGTTCCAGTTGATCTTCAGGTCCGGGGCGCCGGCATCGACCTTGGGAATCATCCGCGCGGCAAGGTTGCCGCAGATCGCCAGCGCGATGACCGCCGTGGCGGCCACGATCGGGCCATGGGTGCCGGCCAGGGTGAACACCAGGCCGCCGACGATCATGCCGGTCAGGATCGACATCGACGTGCCCATCTCGACCAGGCCATTGCCACCGGTCAGTTCTTCCGGGCGCAGCACCGAGGGCAGCACCGAGTACTTCACCGGGCCGAACAGGGTGGACTGCAGGCCCGTGCAGAACAGTGCCACCAGCAGCACCGGCAGGCTCTCGGTAAGAAAGCCCACCGCAGCCAGCGTCATGATCACGATCTCCATGGTGGTGGTGATCACGATCAGCCGCGACTTCTCCAGCTTTTCCGCGATCTGCCCGGCCAGGGCGGAGAACAGGAAGTAGGGCAGGATGAACAGCGCCGGCGCCAGGTTGGTGTAGAGCGTGCGCTCGCTCTCGGCTACGCCCAGGTAGAACAGCAGGCCGATGATCGCCTGCCGGTACACGTTGTCGTTGAAGGCACCCAAGCCCTGCACGATGAAGAACGGCAGGAAACGGCGCTGGCGCAGCAGGGCGAACTGGTTGTGACCGGACATGGAACCTCCTTGGACCGGCGCAGCCTAGCATTCCTGCCCATCTGTCGGGACCGTGGCGGCATGCATCCACGCATGGCGTGGATCTACTCAGACCCCATGTGTGGGTGCGGACGGTGGGTGCGGACCGTTGGTCCGCACACCTGAGAACTCAGACGATATCGTCGACCACGCCACCATCGACCCGCAGCGCTGCGCCGGAGGTGGCCGACGCCTGCGGCGAGGCGAGGTAGACCACCATGTTGGCCACTTCCTCGACCGTGGCCGCGCGCTGGATCACCAATGCAGGACGATGGGCCATCACGAACTCACGGCCGATCTGCTCCAGCGGCTTGCCGGTGCGTGCACGCTCTTCTTCGAACATTGTTGCGAAGCCGTCGGACAACGTCGGGCCGGGCAGTACCGCATTGACGGTGACGCCGCTGCCGGCTACGCGTTTGGCCAGGCCGCGCGACAGCGACAGCTGCGCGGTCTTGCTGACGCCGTAATGGATCATGTCGGCAGGAATGTTGCGTGCCGATTCGGAGGAGATGAACAGCACGCGGCCCCAACCGGCGTCGACCATCGCCGGAAGCAGGGCGCGCGACAGGCGCACGCCGGACATGACATTGGTCTGCCAGTATTGCTCCCAGGTGGCATCGTCGGTCTCGAAGAAGTCCTGCGGGCCGAAGATGCCGGCATTGTTGACCAGGATGTCGACGTTGCCCGGCAGGCCGGCCAGCAGCGCGTCGACCCCGCGGGCGTCGGACAGGTCGGCGGCCACGCCCAGCACGTTGGAGTCGGGAATGGCAGCCAGCAGGCGCTGGCGCGCGCGTTCCACGCTGTCGGCACTGCGGCCGTTGAGGATGACCCGCGCACCCGCGGCGGCAAGCCCCTGTGCGATGGCCAGACCGATGCCGACGGTGGAGGCGGTGACCAGTGCGGTGCGGTCGTTGAGTTCGATCTTCATGGGGGAGATCCTGCGTGGGCGACACGGCAGTATCGGCGCCGGGGCGTGATCGGAATGCCCCCGTGGACGCAACACGATGTTGCACGGCCGACAGGATCACGCCCGAATGCCGCTCCAGCAGATCACGCCACGCGTGGATGCCGCTCCAGTAGATCCACGCCATGCGTGGATGCCGTCCGCTCAAGCCAGGCCGCGCACCGCGCCATTGGCCGCTGCCCTCACCTTCGGCAGCATCCGCAGCACCAGCGCCATCTGCGTGCGGATCAACTGCAGTTTCGGCGGCATCGTCTCATCGAGCTGCTCCAGTTCCGCGGCCACCGCACGATCGGCGTCGTTGTCTTCCTCCGACACAGGTTGCTGCGCCGTCAATGCCGACGCCAGCTGCTGCAGCGCTTTGCGCACCCGCTCACCAGCGGCCAGCGCGAGTGGATCGCCCGCGTAGCTGTCGACCTGGTCGCGGTGCGCACCCAGCGCCGACAGATGCCCGAGCAGGGTGTTGGACAACGCCAGGAAGTGGAAACCCGAATCGAGGTTGCGGCGCACGTGGCCCGGTTCGCGCAGCATGTTCGACAATGCGGTGGACAGTGCGGCATCGGCGTTGTGCATGTCGCGGCGGGCGATGCGGTAGGCCAGGTCGTCGCGCATGCCGCTGCGGTACTGGCCCAGCACCGATTCCAGATAACGGGCGGCGGTATCCAGCACCCGCGCCAGCACGCGGTGCAGCTGTCGACCCTGCCAGTCCGGCAGGATCAGGAACGCGGCCGCTGCGGCGATCGCGCACCCCAGGATCGTATCGACCATGCGCGGCACGATCAGCACGAAGCCATCGCCGATCAGGTTGAAGCAGGTCAGCGCCATCACCGTGATGGCGGCCGAGGCGACCAGATAGCGGTCGGAACGGGTGAAGAAGAACAGCAGCGCCGACAGGAGAGCGATCAGCAGCTGGATCTCCAGCGTTGGGAACAGCTGCAGCAGCGCCCAGGTCAGCACCAGGCCGGCAAGCGTACCGACGATGCGCTGGGCCAGGCGCTGGCGGGTGGCGCCGAAACTGGGCCGGCATACGAACACGATGGTCAGCAGGACCCACGAGCCGTTCTGTGCATTGAACAGATGGATGGCAACGAAACCGGCGATCAGTGCCAGCGCCATGCGCAGGCCATGGCGGAACAATACCGAGCCGGGGGTGAGCTGCTGGCGCACGCGCACGCCCATTTCGCGCAAGGTGTGCGGGTTGCTGTCGCGCAGGCGGGTGTCGACGTTGTCCAGGCTGGCTTCGGAACGTTCGGCATCGAGCAGGCGGCGCTCGATGCTGCGCAGGTTGTGCACCAGCAGGTCCAGCGAGCCGAGCAGGCGCTGCCACTGCGGCCGTTGCTGGTCGCGCAGGTAGGCCAGGGCATCGGCCAGATCGCGCCCGGCCTGCTGGTTGCTCTCGCCGTAGACGAACGGACGACGCAGCCGGATCGCTTCGCCCAGCCGTGCGCAGGCCTGGCCCTGCAGGTCGAGCAGGCGCTGGCAGCGGTACAGCACGTCGCTGTGGAAGAACGCGTCGACCAGCGCGCCGTACGGGTAATGCGAGGAGCTGGCGCGCTCATGGAAATCCTGTGCCATGTAGTACAGGCGCAGGTACAGGCCGGAGTTGACGCCGGGCCGTCCGGAGCGGCCAAAGCGCGCCAGGATCGCTGTCTTCGCCTCGTTCAGCGCGCCGACCACGCGGCGGTTCTGCTCGGCCAGGTCGAGCTGGCGGCGCTGCAGGTCCGCCTCGCGCACGGGTTCGAACAGCGCGGCCTTGAGCTGCAGGTAACGGCCCAGTTCCACGTACAGGCGGGCCACGCGCTCGCGCACCGGCCGGTTGGCGAACAACGTGGTCCACAGGATCGACAGCAGCCCGTACCAGACTGCACCTGCCAGCAGGTGGCTGACCGCATCCAGCGCACTGTGCAGGTCATGGGCACCATGCTGTTCCAGGCCGATCATGGTGTAGATGGCCAGCGTGACGGTCGCCTGGGCGATGGACGCGTAGCGCTCGCCCAGTGCACCGAGCAGTGTCAGGCCGAACGTGGACAGCGCCAGGGCGGCGATGAATATCCACGGCCAGGGGAACAGCCAGATCACCGAGGCCGCTGCCAGGCAGAAGCACAACAGCGACAGCAGCACGGCCTTGGTCCGGCCCCACCAGTTGTCATCGGTCTCGGCAATCGCACTGGCGATGATGCCGAGGAACACGCCGGGCAGCGCGGTCAGCGCATCCAGGTGCCAGCACACGGCCAGGGCCGCTGTCAGGGCAATGAACACCCGCAGGCCATAGCTGGCCTTCTCGTGGGCCCACAGGCGGCTGAGGCGGGATTCGCGTGCGGACATGCAGGCTCGGCGAAAGGATCGGCCACCATTATTACGGGCCACGCGTGAAATCCGGTAGCGCCGCGCCATGCGCGGCGAGCACGCAGCGCGGCGTGGCATGCAGCCGCCGGGCATGGCCCGGCGCTACCGAGACCCGTTACATGTCGAACCGAACGCTCAGCGCGAAGGTGCGCGGCAGGCCGACGCCGGCATTGGACCAGTACCTGCGGTTGGCCAGGTTCTCCACGCTGGCACGCAGGGTCACCGGATGGCCGGAGGCCAGCAGGCGGTAACCGACGCCGGCGTTGACGAGGGTGTAGTCGGGCAGCTTCAGGGCGTTGTCGGCGTCGTACCAGACATCGCCGTAGTAGCGCACGGCGGCATAGGTCTCCAGCCCTTCCACCCACGGCAGCTGGTAGGTGGCGTGCAGCACGCCGCTCCAGCGCGCAGCACCGACGGTACGGTTGCCTTCCTGCGCCGCGCTGCCCGGTGACAGCTTGTCGTAGGTCGGGTCCAGCCAGGTCACGCCACCGCCCACGGTCAGCGCATCGGTCAGGTGCAGGTCGGCGCTGGCTTCGACGCCTTCGTACAGGGTGATGCCATCCTGCACCAGGCGCTTGCCTGCATCGGTCAGCTGATCGATGTTGGCGCCACGCTCCAGGCGGAACGCAGCGACGTTCGCGTTCCAGCGATTCGCTTCCACCTTGGCGCCGATCTCGTACTGCTTGCTGATGGTGGGGTCGAGCACATCGCCGGCATTGATGTAGCTGTTGCCTACGCGGCTGCCTGCTTCCAGCGACTCGATGTAGCTGGCATACAGGGTGACGGCCTCGCTGGGCTTGAACATGACCGCGTAGGTCGGGGTGACTGGATAGGTGTGGTAGGCGCCCTTGGTCTCGAAGTCGTTGTAGCGCCAACCGGCCAGCACCGACCAGCCATGGCCGAGATCGACGGTATCGCTGACGAACACCGCCTGCTGCACGGTCTCGTCACCGCGGGTCATCACCCGTGAACCCACCGCGTCGTGACGGATGCCATGGCGCTGGTAGAGGTTGGCGCGGCCGATCAGGCTGAACTCGTAGGGACGGTCCCAGCCCAGCCCGGTCTGGTGGCTGACACCGGCCACCAGCTGGTGCTGCAGTGGGCCGGTGCCGAAGCGGCCCTGCACCAGTGCCTGCGCCAGCTTCCACTCGCTCTTGCCGCCGAGCTCATAGACGTTGACGGCGTAGTCGCCGTTGGTATCGTCGATGTAGGCGAAGATCTTGTTGACGTCATTCCACGAAGTGGTGACGCCATAGCTCAGGCTGGCCTTCCAGTCGCTGTTGATCTGCCAGTTCAGCGCGGTGGACAGCAGGCTGGAGCGGGTGTCGTAGTAGGTGCCGGGCACGCTGTTGTCGACATCGCCGGCGATCGGCCGCGGCAGTGAGGTCAGGCCACGGAAGTAGTACTGCGGTGATTCCTCGCGCAGGTCGCGCGACTGGAACACGCCGTCGAAGGTCCAGGTGAGCGCATCGCTCAGGCGCGCATCCAGCGACAGTGCGCCGACCTTGCGATCGACATGGCCACCGTTGAAGGTTTCGCCCTTTTCCTGGTATGCGTTGAAGCGGTAGCCGAACATCTGCTCGTTGCCGAAGCGGCCGCCGACGTCGATGCCGCCGCTGACGATGCCCTGCTCGCGCCAGCCGAGCTGGGCGGAGAAGGTCGGTACGTCGGTCGGTTTCTTGGTGATGTAGTTGACGATGCCGCCCGGCGCGCCGAAGCCGTACAGGAAACCTCCCGGACCCTTCAGCAGGTCGACCTGTTCCATCACTTCCAGCGGCCATTCGGTGCCCCAGGACGAGACCTGCAGACCGTTGACCCGGTAGCTGTCGAAATTCAGGTCGATGCCACGGTTGCGGATCGGCGAGCTCCAGCCACTGGCATAGGCGCTGACCTGGGTGGTGACCGAGGGGTCGAGCAGGAAGGCTTCGCCCAGCGACACGACCTGGCGCTGTTCGATCTGCTCACGGCCGATGGCGGTGATCGCGAACGGTGTATCACGCAGCGCGCGATCGCCCAGGGCGCCAGCCTCGGTATGGGTACGCTCGGCGATGACCTTGACCGCGTCCAGATCGGTGGCGCTGCGGGATTCGGCCGGGGCTTCGGCGTGTGCAGTGCAGGCGGCGGACAGCGCGATGGCCAGTACGGCCAGGCGGGGGGAGCGAATCGGCAACATCGATGGAGATCCTCGGCGGGCGGCCACGGGCCATCCGCCCATGCAGGGGGGAAAGGTCGGTGGCTGGGATCACGCAGGCATGCCGGGGACGGCAGCGGGGCGCCGCAAGGGGGCGCAGGACCATGGCTGGATGAGAATTGTTCTCTTTTCGTTACAGCGCGTCAAATGCCATCGGCGTGCGGACCAACGGTCCGCACCCACCAGGGCGGGTGTTGCAGTAGATCCACGCCATGCGTGGATGGGCCTTGCTACGCCCGCTGTGCGCGCCTCAACAGCTTCGCTTCACGCCTGCGCGCGCGCCGCGCCTTCCAGCGCTCGGCCAGGCACGAGAAGATCACGTACAGCGCCGGCGTGCTGAGCAGGGTCAGGCTCTGCGAGAACAGCAGGCCGCCGATCATCGCGATGCCCAGCGGGCGACGCAGCTCCGAACCTTCGCCCAGGCCGATCGCCAGCGGCACCGCCGCCAGAATTGCCACCATCGTGGTCATCATGATCGGCCGGAAACGCACGATGCTGGCTTCACGTGCGGCCTCGCGCGGAGTCAGCCCATGTTCGCGCTGCGCCACCAGGGCGAAGTCGATCATCATGATCGCGTTCTTCTTGACGATGCCGATCAGCAGCACCAGCGCGATCATCGAAATCACCGACAGTTCGGTGTTGGTGCCGAACAGCGCCAGCAACGCACCGACGCCAGCGGCCGGCAGGGTGGACAGGATCGTCACCGGGTGGATCAGGCTTTCGTACAGGATGCCCAGCACCAGATAGACGGTGAGGATGGCTGCCAGCACCAGGATCAGCATGTCGCTGGGGTCGGAATTGAAGCCGAAGCCCGCATCGTCGGCCAGGCGGATGTCGCCGGGCATGCGCATGCCGGCCACGGTGCTGTCGATGATGGCCTTGGCCTCGCCCATGCTGACGCCGGGGGCGAGGTTGTAGCTCAGGTCCATCGTCGTGTACTGGTTTTCATGGGTGATCTGCGAGGGCGCCAGGCCCGGCGCCTGGCGGGCCACCGCCGTGATCGGCACCATTTCGCCGTTGCGTGCGCGCACATGCACTTCGTCCAGCGCCGAAGGCGTGGCGGTCTGCGACGGCAGCGCATTGACCACCACGCTGTACTGGTTGATGTCCGAGTAGATGGTGGAGATCTGGCGCTGGCCGAAGGCGCCGTACAACGCACCGTCGATGGCGCCGACCGAGATGCCCAGGCGCGCGGCCTTGGCCCGGTCGATCTCGATGTTCTGGCGCAGGCCGGCGTTGTCGACGTCGGTGCCGACATCACGCAGCTTCGGGTTCTTCTTCAATGCCGCCTGCAGCTTGGGCAGCCACTCCTGCAGTGCGGCCAGGTCGTTGCCCTGCAGCGAGACGCGGTACTGCGCGCCCTGGCTGTTGCCACCGCCATCGTTGCTGGGCAGGTCCTGGATCGCGCGCAGGCGCAGCTGCAGGTCCGGGTAGCGGTCGGCCTTCGCACTCAGCCGTGCCAGTGCGTGTGCGGTGGTTTCGCGGCGCCCTTCCTTGCGCGACTTCAGTTCGACGTTGAACTGTGCGCTGGAGCCCTGGCGGCCGCTACCCAGGCGTACGCCCACGGTCTTCACTGCCGGGTCGGCCATCAGCATGTCGGTGATGCGGCGCTGGCGGCTGACCATGTCCTCGAAGGACACCGTCGCACTGGAATTGGCGCGGCCCCAGATCAGGCCGGTGTCCTGCGGCGGGAACGCGCCCTTCTTCACCGCACCGAACAGGAAGATGGTGACGCCGATCAGGATCAACGGTGTCAATGAAAGCAGCAGCGCATGACGCAGCGAAAAATCAAGGAACACGGTGTAGATGCGCAGCATCCTTTCGTGACCGGCATCGAGCCAGCGGCCGAAGCGCGACGGTGCCGCCGTGTGGTCGTGCGCGCTGAGGAAGCGGCTGCACAGCGCCGGGGTCAGCGTCAGCGAAACGATCATCGACACCACGATCGCCGCCACCAGGGTCACGGTGAATTCGCGGAAGAACGCGCCCATCATGCCGCTGGCGAACAGCAGCGGGATGAACACCGCCACCAGCGAAGCGGTGATCGAGACGATGGTGAAGCCGATTTCGCGCGCACCGGCGAAGGCCGCCTGCATCCGCGGCATGCCCTCGTCGAGGTGGCGCATGATGTTCTCGATCACCACGATCGCATCGTCGACCACGAAGCCGATCGCAATCACCAGCGCCAGCAGGCTCAGGTTGTTCAGGGTGAAGCCCATCACGTACATCACCAGCGCTGCACCGGCCAGCGACAGCGGCACGGTGACCGCCGCGATCAGCGTCGGTGCCAACCGGCGCAGGAACAGCGCCATGGTCAGCACCACCATCGCCAGGCTGATCAGCAGGGTGATCTGCACTTCATGCAGCGACGACCGGATGGTCGGGGTGCGGTCGAAGTAGGGCGTCATCGTGGTGCCCGGCTGCAGGTAGTCGCGCAACGCGGGAATCTGCGCTTTCACCCGGTCCACGGTCTCGACGATGTTGGCGCCGGCACGGGTGAACACATACATCACCACGGCCGGTTTGTGGTCGAACCACGCGGCCTGGTAGGCGTCCTGCTGGCCGTCGTAGACGTTGGCGATGTCCTTCAGGCGGATCACCCGGCCATCGCCCTGGGTCTTGACCACCAGATCGGCGAAGTCGGCGGCGCGTGCGACCGAATCGTTGGCGATGATCGCCGTGGTGGTGTTGCCATCGCTGAGGAAGCCGGTGGGCGAGGTCACGTTGGCCGCGCGCACGGCATTGCGCAGGTCGTCGGCGGTCAGTCCCAGCGCGTTCATCAGGCGCAGGTTGACGTCCACACGCACCGCCGGCGTCGAGGCACCGGCGATATCCACCGAGGCGACGCCGCCGATCTGGCGGATGCGCTGGGCCAGCAGCGAATCGGCGACGTTGTACAGCTCATCGGCGGACTGCGTCTGCGAGGTCAGCGCGATGGCGATCACCGGGTCGTCGTTCGGGTTCGCCTTCTGGTACATCGGCGAGCCCATGCCCGAGGGCAGGTCGGCCTGCGCCGAATTGATCGCGGTCTGTACGTCCAGCGCGGCCGAATCGATGTCGCGGTCGCTCTGGAAGATCATGAAGACCAGCGAGCTGCCTTCCGAGCTCGACGAACGCATGCGGTCGATGCCAGGCAGCTGGCCGAGATGACGCTCCAGCGGCGCGGTCACCGTTGAGGCCATGGTCGCCGCATCCGCACCGGACTGGCTGGCGTGCACGAAGATCACCGGGATCTCGATGTTCGGCAGTGCCGACACGCCGAGCCGCAGGTAACAGATCACGCCGACCATGAACAAGCCGATGGCCAGCAGGGCGGTGCCGATCGGGCGGCGGATGAAGGGGCCGGACAGGTTCATCGTGCAGTCCCCCGAAGGTGCGGGGCCAGGGTCATGCCTGCGGCTCCTGCACCGTGCCATCGCGCAGCGCACGCTGTTCACGGCGACGGGCGAGCCATTCCGAGAAGCGTTCCATGTACAGGTAGATCACCGGCGTGGTGTACAGGGTTACCAGCTGCGACAGCAGCAGGCCGCCGACGATGGCGATGCCCAGCGGCCGACGCAGTTCCGAGCCGATGCCGGTGCCCAGCGCCAGCGGCAACGCGCCAAGCATGGCTGCAGCGGTGGTCATCATGATCGGGCGGAAGCGCAGCAGGCAGGCGCGGCGGATGGCTTCGCGCGCGTTGGCGCCGGTGCGCCGCGCCTCGATGGCGAAGTCGACCATCATGATGCCGTTCTTCTTGACGATGCCGATCAGCAGCACGATGCCGACGATGCCGTCCACCGACAGGCTCAGGCCACAGACCATCAATGCCAGCAGCGCACCGACGCCGGCCGGCGGCAGGGTCGAGATGATCGTGATCGGGTGGATGTAGCTCTCGTACAGCACGCCCAGCACGATGTAGATCACCACCAGCGAGGCCAGCAGCAGCCACACCACGTCGGTCTGGCTGCCGGTGAATTCAGCGGCCTTGCCGATGAACTGCGCATGCACGTGCGCCGGCATGTCCAGGCTGGCCTTGGTCTCTTCGATGGCCTTGACCGCATCGGACAGCGAATAGCCCGCCGCGACGTTGAAGGAAACCGTCACCGCAGGAAGCTGCTGCTGGTGGCTGACCAGCAGCGGCGCGCTGGAAACCTTCGCCTCGGCCAGCGCCGACAACGGGATGATGCCGCCCGCACCGACGGTGATGCCGGTGTTCTGTGCACCGATACCGGTGGCGGTCGACGAGTTGGACGAAGTGACCTGGCCGAAGCTGGTCGCGTTGGTGCCGGTGAGTGCGCCGGCACCGTTGGAGGCGACCGCCAGCTGTTCCATCAGCGCAGTGCTGGTACGGAACTGCGGCGCCACTTCCAGCACCACGCGGTACTGGTTGAGCTCGGTGAAGATGGTCGAGATCTGGCGCTGGCCGAACGCATCGTAGAGGGTGTCGTCGATGGTCTGCATCGGCACGCCCAGCACGCTGGCCTTGTCGCGGTCGATGTTCAGTTCCAGTGCGCGGCCCTGGTTGGACAGGTTGTTGTCGACGTCGGCCAGTTCCGGGCGCTGGCGCAGCGCCTGGGTCAGGCGGTTGGCCTGCAGCGCGACTTCCGCGCTGTCCACGTCCGACAGCGAGTACTGGTACTCGGTGGCGGCCACGCGGGTGTCCAGGGTCACGTCCTGTACCGGCTTCAGGTACAGCGCCACGCCGGGAATACCGGCGACGGATTTCTGCAGGCGCGGCAGGATGTCTTCCAGCCCATCACGTTCGCCGCGCTCTTTCAGCACGATCGACAGCTGGCCCTGGTTGAGCGTGGGGTTCATGCTGCCGGCACCGATGAAGGCCGATACGCCGGTCACGTCCGGATCCCTGCGCAGCGCTTCGGCCACCTGCTGGGTGCGTTGCTCCATCTGCGGGAAGGCGATGTTCTGGTCGGCCTGGACCACGGCGGTGATCAGGCCGGTGTCCTGTTCGGGCAGCAGGCCCTTGGGAATCAGCACATACAGCAGCACGGTCAGTACCAGCGCGGCCCCGGCCACGGCCAGGGTGAGCGGCTGGTGTTCCAGCACCCAGTCCAGGCTGCGCTCATACAGGCCGACGGTGCGCGTCCACAGGTTCTGCTTGCCGGCCGCGGCCGCACGTTCGTGCGCGTCTTCGCCCTCGGGCAGCGCATCGGGCTTGAGCAGGTAGGCGCACATCATCGGGGTGAGCGTCAGCGAGATCAGCATCGACAGCACCACCGCGATGCTCAGCACCCAGGCGAACTCGTGGAACAGGCGGCCGGTGACGCCGGGCATCAGCAGCAGCGGCAGGAACACCGCCACCAGTGAAACCGTCAGCGACAGCACGGTGAAGCCGATCTGGCGCGCACCGATCTCGGCCGCCTCCTTGCCGCTCTTGCCTTGTTCGATGTAGCGCACGATGTTCTCGATCATCACGATCGCATCGTCGACCACGAAGCCGGTGGCCACCACCAGCGCCATCAGCGAGAGGTTGTCCAGCGACATGCCGGTAAAGGCCATCACTGCGAAAGTTCCGGCCAGCGACAACGGCACCGCCACCGAGGGAATGATCGTGGCCCAGAACCGGCGCAGGAATACGAAGATCACCGCTACCACCAGGCCGATGGTCAGGATCAGGGTGAACTGCACTTCATGCACCGAGGCGCGGATGGTTTCGGTACGGTCGGAGAACACCTCCAGGTGCACGTCGGCCGGCAGCACGCCCTGCAGCTGCGGCAGCAGCGCGCGGATGCGCTCGACGGTCTGCACGATGTTGGCGCCCGGCTGCCGGCGTACTTCCAGCAGCACGGCCGGCTTGCCGTCGGCCCATGCGGCGAGCTGGTCGTTCTCCACGCCATCGATCACTTCGGCCACGTCGGACAGCCGCACCGGGCGGCCGTTCTTGTAGCTGATGATGGTGTCGCGGTATTCGGCGGCGCTGGCCAGCTGGTCGTTGGTGCCGATGCTGTAGGACTGGGTCTTGCCGTTCAGCGAGCCCTTCGGCGCATTGACGTTGGCCTGGGTGAGCGCGCTGCGCAGCTCTTCCAGGGTCAGGCCCATGTTGGACAGCTGCGCCGGATTGACCTGGATGCGCACGGCCGGACGCACGTTGCCGGCGATCGACACCAGGCCCACGCCCTGCACCTGCGACAGGCGCTGGGCGAGGATCGAGTCAGCGTAGTTGTTGACGTCGCGCAGCGGTCGCGTATCGGAGGTCAGCTTGAGGGTGACGATGGCCGCGTCGGCCGGATTCACCCGGTTGTAGACCGGCTGGTACGGCAGCGACGAGGGCAGGGTGGCCTGGCGGATCGCCGCCTGCACGTCCTGTGCGGCGATATCGATGTCGCGGTCCATCGAGAACTGCAGGATGATCGTGGACAACCCCGCCGAGGAATCGGAGGTCATCAGTTCCAGCCCGGAGATCTGCCCGAACTGGCGCTCCAGCGGCGTGGTCACCAGCGAGGCCATGGTGGTGGCGTTGGCACCGGGGTACTGCGTGGTCACCACCAGGCTGGGCGCGTCGATTTCCGGCAGCGCCGACACCGGCAGCTTGCGGTAACCGAGGATGCCCAGCAGCAACAAGCCCGCCATCAACAGCGAGGTGGCAATCGGGCGGCGGATGAAGATCGTCGAAAAGCCCACGGACTGATCCTTGCTGGCACTTCAATGGCAGCGCCGGCGGGATCGCCGGCGCGGGGAAGAACAGGGGCCTGCGCTCAGCGCGGGCCACCACCGCGGCGGCCGCCGCCACTCTTCTGTTCGGCGGCCTTCAGTTCGGCCTCGGTCGGTGCGGCCGGGGTCTCACCCGGCTTCAGCGCGGTCACCTTGCTGCCCGGCTTCAGGCGGAACTGGCCTTCGCTGACCACGCGCTCGCCGCCCTTCAGGCCTTCGGCGATCTGCACCTGGCTGTCGCCCACTTCCACGCCACTGCGCACGGTCTGCATCTTCACCGTGTTGTCGCCCTGCACGACGTAGACGTACTCGCCGTCCGGGCCACGAAGTACTGCCTGGGTCGGGATCACCACGCCGCCGCCGATGGTACGCAGCTGCATGCGCACATTGACGAACTGGCCCGGCCACAGGCCGTTGTCGGTGTTGTCGAACACCGCGCGTGCCTTGAAGGTGCCGCTGTCGGCGCTGATCAGGTTGTCGACCACGTCCAGCTTGCCGTCGCCGCTGAGCACGTGCGAATCGGCGCGGTCCAGCGCTGCCACCGGTACGCTGCCGGCGGCCTGCGCCTGGCGCACGTCGCCGAGCTGGCGTTCGGGCAGGTTGAACAGCACGTGGATCGGATGGATCTGGGTCAGGGTGACCAGTGCGGTACCGGCGTTGACCACGTTGCCGGCGTCGACCGCGCGGATGCCGGCGATACCGGTGATCGGCGCGGTGACCCTGGTGTACTGCAGCTGCACCTGCGCCGAACGCATGCTGGCTTCATTGGCCGCCACTGCGCTTTCGTACTGTGCCACCTGGTTTCGTTGTGTATCCAGATCGGTCTTGGCCACGAACTGGCGGTACTCCGGCGCGTTCGAGCGCTGGTAGTTCGAGCGCGCGGTGGCCAGCAGGGCTTCGTTCTGGCGCTTGGACGCGACGGCCTGGTCATAGCTGGCCTGGGCGGTGCGCGGGTCGATCACCGCCAGCACGTCGCCCTTCTTCACTTCCTGGCCTTCGCGGAAATTGAGGCTCATCAGCTGGCCGCCCACCTGGGGGCTGACGGTCACGGTGTTCATCGCGGTCACCGTGCCCAGTGCGCTGGCATACACCGGCACGTCCTGGCGAACGGCATCGACCACGGTTACCGGCACCGGGCCGGCATCGGGATCTTCACCGCCCTCGCGAGCGCCTGCTTCCTGCCCGGCTGCCTTGTCCTTGCCGCCACCGAGTACGCGCAGGCCGACCACGGCCAGCACCAGTACCGCCACGACCAGCAGCACGATCTTCCAAACACGTGACATTCAAGACTCCAAGAGGGCTGGACGGGGTGCAACCCCGGGTGGCAATGCGCAAAGCATACCTGTGGCCCACCGGGTTTCCTGCATGACGGATGGGACGGGCGCTCAGACAGATGGACGACGCTGGAGGTTCCCGTAACGGCAAGGTTGCCCTACATTCAGGTGCAGACCCCTTCCGTGGAGATCGAGATGCGCCGTTCGTTGCTGCTGTCCGCCCTGCTGCTGGCCCTGCCGGCCCTTGCCCACGCCGAGGACGCGCAGCGCCCGGAAGTGACCGCCGCCGCGCAGCGCCTGCAGGCCAAGGTGGTTGAATGGCGCCGCGATTTCCATCAGCACCCGGAACTCTCCAACCGCGAGGAGCGCACCTCCGCCGAGGTCGCCAAGCGCCTGCGTGCGATGGGCCTGAAGCCGAAGACCGGCATTGCCCACCACGGCGTGGTGGCGATCATCGAAGGCGGCAAGCCGGGGCCGAAGATCGCCCTGCGCGCGGACATGGACGCACTGCCGGTGACCGAGCAGACCGGGCTGCCGTTCGCCTCCAAGGCCACCGCGCAGTACCGCGGGCAGACCGTAGGCGTGATGCAT
Organism: Stenotrophomonas sp. GW821-FHT02D01; assembly: GCF_059421765.1. Taxonomy (NCBI): domain Bacteria; kingdom Pseudomonadati; phylum Pseudomonadota; class Gammaproteobacteria; order Lysobacterales; family Lysobacteraceae; genus Stenotrophomonas; species Stenotrophomonas sp. GW821-FHT02D01. Next base: position 55,227 of record NZ_JBWKVP010000004.1, on the reverse strand, counting down.
GCCTGTGGCCATGACGCGCACACCGCCACCCTGCTGGGCGTGGCCGAAGCGCTGGTGGCGATGAAGAAGGACCTGCCGGGCCAGGTGATGCTGATCTTCCAGCCGTCCGAAGAAGGTGCGCCGCCGCCGGAAGAGGGCGGTGCGGCGCTGATGCTGAAGGAAGGCCTGTTTGCCGACTTCAAGCCCGAGGCGGTGTTCGGCCTGCACGTGTTCTCCAGCGTGCAGGCAGGGCAGATCGCTGTGCGCGGTGGCCCGCTGATGGCCGCGTCCGATCGTTTCGGCATCAAGGTGATCGGCCGCCAGACCCATGGCTCGGCCCCATGGAACGGCGTCGACCCGATTGTTGCCACTGCCGACCTGATTGGCACCGCACAGACCATCGTCAGCCGCCGGGCCAACCTGTCCAAGCAGCCGGCGGTGCTGACCTTCGGTGCGATCAACGGCGGCATCCGCTACAACATCATTCCCGATGAAGTGGAGATGGTCGGCACCATCCGCACTTTCGATGAAGGCATGCGCCAACAGATCTTCGCCGACCTGCGGAATGTGGCCGAGCACACCGCCGCCGCGCATGGTGCCAAGGCGGTGACCGAGATCTACGAGGCCGATGGCAACCCGGCCACGGTGAACAACCCGGCCTTGACCGCGAAGATGCTGCCGAGCCTGCAGGCGGTGGTGGGCAAGGACAACGTCTACGAGCCGCCGCTGCAGATGGGCGCGGAGGATTTCTCGCTGTACGCAAAGGAAGTGCCGGGCATGTTCTTCTTCGTCGGTTCCACCAGCGTGGGCATCGACCCGGCGACGGCGCCGGCGAACCATTCGCCGAAGTTCCTGCTGGATGAGAAGGCGCTGGACGTGGGTCTGCGTGCGCTGCTGCAGGTGAGTCTGGATTACCTGCACGGTGCCGGCACCCCGGCGGAGTGAGGGTTTCTGGCAGGGCTTGCAGCCCTGCACCCGCCGAAGCAACGGCAACATCAACGGCAGAAGCGGTGCTGGATTTCTGCTGGTTGGGCGGGGCGGTGTGGGCCTGCAGGACACGCCGTAAACCCATCCATGGGGGTTCGATGGCGCCATCCATGGCGCCAACGGTCCTGCAGGCCCACACCGCCCCACCCCCGACAGGTTCACGCGAGCTGTCGGAACGACATTCTGCTTCTGGTGGGTGTCGACCTTGGTCGACACGGCAGGCGTCAGGAACGTCTGAAGGATCGGTTTTTGATTTTGATTTTTCTGATCTTTCCCGTGGTGGTGGCCGCGCGCAAGGAACTGTCAGGGGCCGGGTGGGCAGGCGGGGCGGGGGTGTCCGCGGCATGGATGCCGCGGCCAAGCCCCCATGGACGGGTTTACGGCGTCCCCCGACCCGCCTGCCCACCCGGCCAAGCCGATAGACCGCCTTTCGCGATCATCCCAATACAACCACCACGGAGGGGCTCCGCCGTTGGCCGACCCGGCCGAAGGCCCGCTCTGCGCGCGATACAATAAGCACCATGAACACCCCACAGGATTCCAGCCTCGGTCGCGAGGTCAGTTACCCGTCGCAGTACGATCCCGGCCTGCTGTTTCCCATCCCGCGCGTCGGCGCCCGCGCCGAGATCGGTCTGGACGAGGCCGCGCTGCCCTTCGTCGGCCATGACCGCTGGCACGCCTTCGAGCTGAGCTGGCTTGACCCGCGTGGCAAACCGCAGGTCGCCGTCGCCACCGTGCAGGTGCCGTGCACCTCGCCGCGGCTGATCGAATCGAAGTCGTTCAAGCTTTACCTGAACTCCCTCAACAGCACCCGCATCGACAGTGCCGAAGCCCTGCGCGAGCGCCTCGTCGCCGACCTGTCGGCCTGCGCCGGTGCCCCGGTCCAGGTCACGTTCGGCCTGCCGGCATTGCGCGAATCACCGCTGGGCGAGTCGATCGACGGCCTTGAGGTGGACATCGACTGCTATGGCCCGCCGCAGGCGGACTACCTGTCGGCCAACGCCGATGCGCTGGTGGAGGAGACCCTGGTCTCGGCCCTGCTGAAGTCCAACTGCCCGGTCACCGGCCAGCCGGACTGGGCCACCGTCAGCCTGCGCTACCGCGGCCCGCAGATCGATCGTGCCGGCCTGCTGCGCTACCTGGTCAGCTACCGCGAGCACGCCGAGTTCCATGAGCAGTGCGTCGAGCGCATCTTCAGTGAAGTGTCTGCGCGCTGCCGGCCGCAGTGGCTGGAAGTCGAAGCCCGCTATACCCGTCGCGGTGGCCTGGACATCAACCCGTGGCGCGCCAGCCCTGGCATTGCCGCCCCGGCCGCGACCTACCGCGAACTGCGGCAGTAACCGCCGCAGGCGGTTACAGATAGCGCCGGGCCATGCCCGGCGAGCGCAGCGGCCATATGCAGAGCCGCCCGCCATGGCCCGGCGCTACCGGTTGGGCCCCGATTGTTCAGCCGCCCCGGGGGGCGGCTTCACATCGGCACCATCCCCATTTAACAACCTCTATGACACCGTGCCAGCCATGTAGTCATACAGACGGGAGTGTGTGGATGAGTACCGAGAAGAAAGCCGATTTCTCCGGCGTTAGTGGCAGCGTCGACAGTACCGCCCAGCAGGTCCCCAAGGCGGACTTTTCCGGCGTCAGTGCTTCGGTGGACAGTACCGCCGAGGTGGTCAGCGGTGGCACCTACACCGTGCAGAAGGGTGATTCGCTGTCGAAGATCGCCAAGCAGCACCTGGGCGATGCCAACGCCTGGAAGAAGATCTTCGAAGCCAACCGCGATGTGCTCGACGACCCGGACAAGATCTTCCCGGGCCAGACCCTGAAACTGCCGCCGAAGTAATACCGGCGATCCAATCGCCGTCCGAACAATCCTTGGAGGAACCCCGAATGATCAAGACGACCCCGCTTCAGAATGCCCTGCTGGCCGCGCTGCTGGGCAGCGTCGCCCTGGTGGGCTGCAAGAAGAAGGAAGAAACCGCAGACAACAACGCGGCTCCGGCGGCAACCACGCCGGCCGAGGCGCCCGCGCCGATGACCGGCGCACCGCCGCCGATGGCTGCGTCGGCCGTCGCGGTATCGGCGGTCACTGTCGGCAAGACCGCCGCAGCTGACAAGTCGGTCACCACGGCCGCCCTGTTCGCGCCGAAGGACGATGTCATCGTCTCGGTGAAGACCGATGGCGCGGCCAACAATGTCACCGTCGGCGCCAAGCTGACCTTCCAGGACGGCCAGGTGGCCGGTGAGCAGAACGCAACCCTGAACACCAGCGGTGCAGAGACCACCAACATCACCTTCAAGAATGCCAATGGCTGGCCGGCCGGCAAGTACCGCGCCGAAGTCATGGTTGATGGTAAGGCGGCCGGAACGCCGCAGGAGTTCGAGGTCAAGTAAGTCCCGCCGACTCTCTCCCGGTTGGACTCACGATGGACGCAGCCGCGAGGCTGCGTCCTTTTTTGTTGGTGGCTTTGCGGGAAGGCCTCATCCACGCATGGCGTGGATCTACCTGGGCCTCGCACGCGGCATCTCCTCCACGCCACGCGTGGATGGATCACAGCGTTGCCAGGGTGCAGTACCGCCGCGTATGGCACGGCTTTGCCCCGCGCGGCTGAAAACGCGACAATGCAGGGGTTTCCCCGGCGCGCGCCCACCCTGACGGCGGCGGGGAAAGTGACACGGTTGCACGTGGCCCGGCGCTGGCGCCGGCCTTCCCCTGAGCACTGCTACAGAGTCCAAGTCCCCCATGTCCAAGATCCTCTACACGCTGACCGACGAAGCACCGTTCCTGGCCACCCAGTCGCTGCTGCCGATCGTCGACGCCTATACCTCCACCGCGGGCATCGCAGTGGAAACCCGTGACATCTCGCTGTCCGGCCGCATCCTGTCGCTGTTCCCGGAACTGCTGAGCGATGCGCAGAAGGTCAACGATGACCTGGCCGAGCTGGGCCAGCTGGCGACCACCCCCGACGCCAACATCATCAAGCTGCCGAACATCTCCGCCTCGGTGCCGCAGCTGAAGGCCGCCATCAAGGAACTGCAGGACCAGGGCTATCCGCTGCCGGATTACCCGGAAACCCCGGCCGACGACCAGCAGCGCGACTACAAGGCGCGCTACGACAAGGTCAAGGGCAGCGCAGTCAATCCGGTGCTGCGCGAAGGCAACTCCGACCGGCGCGCGCCGCTGTCGGTGAAGAACTACGCCCGCAAGCACCCGCACCGCATGGGCGCCTGGGCGTCCGATTCGAAGTCGCACGTTGCGCACATGGACGCGGGTGATTTCTACGGCAGCGAGAAGTCGGCCACCCTGGCCAACGCCGGCGCGCTGAAGATCACCCTGCACGGCAAGGACGGCAGCGCCGTCGTGCTGAAGGAAAAGACTGCGGTCAAGGCCGGTGAGATCGTCGACGCGGCAGTGATGAGCCGCAAGGCGCTGGCCGCCTTCATCGATGCGCAGATCGAAGACGCCAAGTCGCAGGGCGTGCTGTTCTCGCTGCACCTGAAGGCGACCATGATGAAGGTCTCCGACCCGATCATGTTCGGCGTGGTCGTCAACGAGTTCTACAAGGACGTGCTCGCCAAGCACGCCGACACGCTCAAGCAGGCCGGTTTCGATGCCAACAACGGCATCGGTGATCTGGTCGCGCGCCTGCCGTCGCTGCCCGAAGCCACCCGTGCCGCCATCGAAGCCGACCTGCAGGCCGAGTACGCGCAGCGTCCGGGCCTGGCCATGGTCAACTCGGACAAGGGCATCACCAACCTGCACGTGCCGAGCGACGTGATCGTCGACGCCTCGATGCCGGCGATGATCCGCGACTCCGGCAAGATGTGGAATGCCGAAGGCAAGCTGCAGGACACCAAGGCGGTCATTCCGGACCGTTGCTATGCCGGTGTGTACCAGGCTGTCATCGACGACTGCCGCAGCAACGGTGCCTTCAACCCGGCCACCATGGGCTCGGTGCCCAACGTCGGCCTGATGGCGCAGAAGGCTGAAGAGTACGGCTCGCACGACAAGACCTTCCAGATCGCTGCCGACGGCGTGGTCAAGGTCACGGATGACGCCGGCAACGTGGTGTTCGAACATGCCGTGGAAGCGGGCGACATCTGGCGCATGTGCCAGACCAAGGACGCGCCGATCCAGGACTGGGTCAAGCTGGCCGTCGAACGCGCGCGCCTGAGCAGCACCCCGGCCGTGTTCTGGCTGGACGCCGCCCGTGCCCACGATGCGCAGGTCATCGCCAAGGTCGAGACGTACCTGAAGGACCACGACACCAACGGCCTGGACATCCGTATCCTGCCGCCGGTGGAAGCGACCACCTTCTCGCTGGCCCGCATCCGCAAGGGCGAGGACACCATTTCGGTGACCGGCAACGTGCTGCGCGATTATCTCACCGATCTGTTCCCGATCATGGAGCTGGGCACCAGCGCCAAGATGCTGTCGATCGTGCCGCTGATGGCCGGTGGCGGCCTGTTCGAGACCGGTGCTGGCGGTTCGGCGCCGAAGCACGTGCAGCAGTTCGTCGAAGAGGACTACCTGCGTTGGGACTCGCTGGGTGAATTCCTGGCCCTGGCCGCGTCGCTGGAGCATCTGGGCAACCGCTACGACAACGCTGCCGCCCGCGTGCTGGCCAAGGCACTGGACGAGGCCAACGGCCAGTTCCTGGACAACGACAAGTCGCCTTCGCGCAAGCTCGGTGGCATCGACAACCGTGGCAGCCACTTCTACATCGCCCTGTACTGGGCGCAGGCCCTGGCAGCGCAGAACGAAGATGCCGCACTGCAGGCACGCTTTGCTCCGCTCGCCAAGGCCCTGGCCGACAACGAGCAGAAGATCGTTGACGAGCTGATCGCGGTGCAGGGCAAGGCCGTGGACATCGGCGGCTACTACCGTCCGGACGTGGCGAAGGCCGCTGCCGCGATGCGTCCGAGCGCGACCTTCAATGCCGCGCTGGAGCAGCTGCGCGGCTGATTCATCGCCGCCCGGTGGTGACCTCGAAACCCGCGCTCCGGCGCGGGTTTCTTTTTTGCGGGCCTGGGGTCAGATCCCTCTGTACCGCAGAGGGATCTGACCCCACCCATGGCGTGGATGTACTCGGGCCCGGAACCGTGAAATCCGTCATCTGTCGGAACGCCGTCAACACGGCATGAAACTTGCCCGCGATGGCCGTCGCAGAACGGATGCGTGCCTATTCACCACTGCCACCAATATGAGCAGTCGATCACGACGATGGCGGCAAGCCATGGCCTAGCCTTGGCGATGCGAGACCGCCGGGGAGGCGGTCGCACGGGGAACACGGATGGCACGCGTGCTCGTAGTGGGAACCGACATCCAGGGCGAACAGGCCCTGCTGCAGAGGCTGCGGCTGGCCTCGGCATTGCCGGACGGGCAGATCCGCCGCAGCCAGGACCTGGACGACTGCGATCTGCTGGTGATCCGGGATACGCCGGCGCTGCGCAACGCAGCACTGCGCATGCGCCAGCAGCGCCCGCGCCTGCACTGTTGGATCGAGGACCTCGGCGGCCAGTTGCGCGAAGGCGATGGCGGCCAGGACGTGCTGGATGATGGCGCGATAGGACGGGCGCTGCGCGGCATGCAGACCGGCACCGAAGCGACACCGATCCGCCTGGCTGACGGCGCGCATGCGATCACCCGCCTGCTGCGCGAGCGGCTGCCATCGCGGCAGGGCCAGGCGCTGCTGGGCGAGGGCGCAGAGCCGCTGCTGCTGCTGGATCTGGAGCAGGACCAGGCCGTGCTGCTGCACGAGCCGGCCACGGTGCTGGTGGAACGGCTGGCGCAGGGCTTCGAGCACCTGTATCTGGATGCGCTGCTGCCGGCGCAGCTGCAGGCACTGGCGGGTGACCGCACGCGACTGCCGTTGCGTCCGTTGCTGTGGCAATGGGCGCAGCGCAGCCGCCACTGGCAGGCGTTGGATGAGCGCCTGCGCGGGGCGTCGGTGAAGCTGCTGCGCTGGCCGGACTTCCGCGTGCTCGGCCACGATCACGATGGCTTCCGTCTATGTTCGCTGCTGCTCAAGCGTGCCTGCACGGTGGACGAATGCGCGATGCTGCTGGATCTTCCCGCCGCGGCCGTGCGCGATTTCATCCACGCCGCCTACCTGTGCGGCTATGCGCAGCTGCAGGTCGCACCTGCAGTACCGCTGGCGGGTGCGCGTGCCAGCACTGCCGACAACGGCCTGCTCGCACGCCTGTGGCGGACGCTGCGCGGGAGTGATCGCGATGCGTGAGCACAAGGTGGTGGTGCTCGGTGGCATGGGCAGCGGCAAGTCGACATTGGTACGCAGCATCGCCGCCGGTGCGGTGGTCGACACCGACGTAGCCAACAGCGACCGCGCGGGTGCCGACAAGGCTTCGACCACGGTGGCGCTGGACTACGCCGATATCGACCTGCCCAACGGCGAGAGGCTGCGCCTGTATGGCACGCCTGGCCAGCAGCGCTTTGATTTCCTGTGGCCGATCCTGCTGCAGGGTGCGCGCGGTGCGGTGTTGCTGCTGGATGCGCGCCGTGCCGGGGTGGCCGCTGAGCTGGACGCCTACCTGCAGGTGCTGCGCCCGTTCGGTCCGGCATTGGCCCTGGTGGTGGCGGTGACCCATCTTGACCAGGTGCCGGCAGCGGCACTGGATGACTGGGCCGAACGCGCCCGGCTCGATGGCCAGCCGCTGCCGTTGCTGGCGGTGGATGCCCGTGATCGCGAACAAGGACTGCTGCTGATGGACGTACTGATGAGCGAAATGGAAGCGCATGCACTGGTGGCCGCGCATGGCTGATGGACAAGGCGCGCCGTTGCCGGACGCGCAGCAGCGCGAGCGCCTGCAGCCGTTGCTGCAGGACCTGCAACAGCGGGTGGAAGGGGTGCGGACCGTGGTGCTGGCCAGCGTCGATGGCTTTGCCCTGGTCAGTGCTGGTGCGGACGGGCGCGGCGAACGCCTGGCGGCGATGACCAGCGCGATGCTGGCCCTGGCCGCAGCAGTGGGGCGCGAACTGGCACTGGGCGATCTGCAGACACTGATGCTGGAGGCCGCCGGTGGCAAGGTGCTGATGCTGGCCATCCAGGCCGAGGGGCGAGCGCCGCTGCTGCTGATGGCGGCCTGCGACCAGCGCAGCGTGATCGGCCAGGTGCTGTGGCATAGCAGGGAATGTGGCCAGGCGATCCTGGCCGAACTCAGCGGATCGTGAGCCCGGCCGCAGGGGAACGAGGGGCTCGAACCAACATTGAGAGGGGTGCAACGTGGCTGGATTGAATGATTCGTTGACTGCACTGATGGGTATCGATGGCGCGCAGGCCGTGGCGCTGGTCGACTACGAAAGCGGCATGCTGCTGGGCGAGGCCGGTTCGGGCATGGACATGGAAGTGGCGGCCGCCGGCAACACCGAAGTGATCCGCGCGAAGATGAAAACCGCCGCCTCGCTCAACCTCAACGATGGCATCGAGGACATCCTGATCTCGCTCGGCAAGGCGTATCACATCATGCGCCCGGTGGCGAAGAAGAAGGGCCTGTTCTTCTACATCGTGCTGGACCGGACCAAGTCCAACCTCGCCTTGGCGCGGCGCAAGGTGCAGGACGTGGAGGCCGAACTGGCTATCTGAACGGTAGTGCCGGCCGGCGGCCGGCAACTGCCTGCATCCAGGGGTTGCCCAGACGGTGCCGACCAGCGGGCGGCACCGTCTGCACGCTCGACGACATCACACACGCCAGCGTATGGTGAGGTCGGTTCCCCCGGATACGTCGTGCATGTCCGATCCTGTCACTGCAACCGAACTGGCGCCGCGCATCGCCGACGCCATCCGCGATGGTTTCGAGCAGTATCACGCCCGCTTCGCCGCGATCACGGCGCGTGCCCGGGTGCGTTTCCAGCAGCGCGACTGGGCGGCAGCGCGCCACGATGCGGTGGAGCGCATCGCCCTGTACGACCAGTGCATCGCCGAGCAGATGGATGCGCTGCGGCGGCTGGCCGGTGACGTCATCAGCGAACGCGCGCTGTGGCTGCAAGTGCACGCGCACTTCAGCGCCCTGCTGCAGGGCCTGATCGACGCCGAGCTCTACAAGACCTTCTACAACACCCTGTCGCGGCGGCTGTTCGCCATCCGCGGTGTGGATCCGGAAGTGGAGTTCATCGCCTTCGATGTCGAGCCCTCCGATGCGATCACCCATCCGGTGGCGCGGCACACCTACGCGGTATCGCTGACGCGGCCGGTAGAGGCGCTGCAACGGGTGCTGGCCGACTACCGCTTCGGTGTTCCGTATGCGCACCAGCTGCGCTGTGCCGCCGCCATCGCCGTGCGCCTGCAGGACGATCTGGCGCACTGGGGCGACACGCCGGTACGCAGCATCGAACTGCTCGATACCGTGTTCTACCGCGAGCGTCGCGCCTATCTGGTCGGGCGCGTGTTCGGCGAGCACCGCTTCTCGCCGTGCGTGATCGCGCTGGTCAACGACGACCGGGGCCTGCGCGCCGATGCCGTGCTGACCCGGCGTCGCGATGTGGCCCATCTGTTCGGCGTGTCGCGCAGCTATTTCCAGGCCGACCTGGGCACGGTTGGCGATGCGGTGGTGTTCCTGCGCAGCCTGCTGCCGGGCAAGCCGATCGACGAGATCTATACCGTGCTCGGACGCGCCAAACAGGGCAAGACCGAGCGCTACCGGACGTTCTTCCGTCACTTCAATGAATACCCGAATGAGCGTCTGGCGCATGCCGAAGGCACGCCGGGCATGGTCATGGCGGTGTTCACCCTGCCCAGCTACCCGCTGGTGTTCAAGCTGATCCGCGATCGTTTCGCCTGGCCCAAGACGATGTCGCGGCAGCAGGTGGAGGAAAAGTACGCCCTGGTGTTCAACCTCGACCGCGTCGGTCGCCTGCTTGACGCACAGCCCTACCGGCACCTGCGTTTCCCGCGCGAACGCTTTGCCCCGGCGTTGCTGGAAGAGCTGCTGCAGCAGTGCGCGCAGAGCGTGCGCGTGGATGGCGACGAGGTGGAGATCGCGTTGTGCTACGTGCAGCGTCGCTTCCGGCCACTGAATCTCTATCTGCGCGAACAGGCTGGAGAGGCCGTGCGCGCAGCGGTACTCGACTACGCGCAGGCGATCACCGACATGGCGCGCAACAACATCTTTCCCGGTGACATGCTGCCGAAGAACTTCGGCGTGTCGCGTCACGGCCGTGCCGTGTTCTACGACTACGACGAGTTGTGCCTGGTCAGCGACTGCGTATTCCGGGCCTGGCCCAAGCCAAACTCCGCAGAGGAAGCGATGGCCGATGAGCCTTGGTTCCATGTCGGTCCGCGTGACGTCTTCCCCGAGCGGTTTGGGCCGTTCATGGGCTTGCCGGCGCAGGAACTGGCAGCGGTGCGCGAGCACTATCGCCATCTGTTCGATCCCGCCTGGTGGCAGGGACTGCAGGCGCGCTTTGCGGCGGGCGATTATCCGGACACGCCACCGTACTCGGCTGCGCAGCGGTTGGCGTGATTGGTCGCGCCGACGGCGAGGAACTCGGGTAATCTCGGTGCTTTCATCACCAAGGATCGGCAATGATGCGTTCTTCTCTTTTCCTGGCACTGGCCCTTGCGGTGTCTGGCGGTGGCGCCCTGATCGATACCGCCGATGCGCAGACCGCGCGCGAGGTACGCAGGCAGGCCGAGGCCAGCATGACCCTCAGCGGGGTCATCGACATCGGCCGCGAAGGCCAGGTTGAAGGGTTCCAGCTCGATCACCGCGAGAAGGTTGATGCTGGCGTAGCGGGGTTCGTCGACAAGGCGGTGCAGAGCTGGCGATTTGAGCCGACGCTGGTCGACGGCAAGCCGATGCCTGCCCGTACTACCGTCCACCTGCGTCTGATTGCCGGCAACATGGAGGGCAACAGCATGCAGGTACGGGTGGTTGATGCGCGCTTCGGCAAGCTCGGCGGATCCAGTGCGCCGAGCACCGATGACGTCACCGCAGCGAAGACGCGCGCACCGGACTACCCACCACAGGCGGCATCGATCCGCGGGCAGGGCACTGTCATGCTTCTGGTCAAGGTAGGGCGTGATGGCAAGGTAGCTGACGTAATTGCCGAGCAGACCAACCTGACCGTGGTCGGTCCCGAGCGTACGATGAACCAGCTGCGCGACGTGCTTGCCAAGGCCAGTGTCAGGAGCGCCCGCGAATGGACCTTCAACCCGCCCACTACCGGCGAGGACAAGGACCGGGACTTCTGGACCGTGCGCGTGCCGGTCAATTATTTCTTCGACAAGCAGAGCGAGCGTTACGGCCGCTGGACCGCGTACATTCCCGGCCCGCGCCAGCAGGCGCCGTGGAAGACCGGTGAGGAAACCCAGGTCGCCGGAACCGATCTGCTGCCCGAAGGCGGTGTGTACATGGTGGGTCGTGCGCAGGAAGGCCCGCGCCTGCTGACCCCGCTGGGCTGATGCGTGATTGCGGGATGCACCGGGCCTGTCCCGGCGCATCCCGCTGGAATCGATGTGCTCAATCGGCGTGCGGGTACACCACCACCCGGTTGCGGCCCTGTTCCTTGGCCAGGTACAGGGCCTTGTCGGCCAAGCGCAGCGCCTGTTCCGGATCGGTATGGAAACTGGGGAAGTGGGCCACTCCCAGTGACACGGTGATGGTGCCCACCGGAGCGAACGGTTCGTCGGCGATGGCCTGGCGCAGGCGCTCGCCGGTCTGCCGGGCCGCTTCGATGCCAACGCCCGGCAGCAGCACCAGGAACTCCTCGCCACCGGCGCGGCACAGCACGTCGGTCTCGCGCGAATGGCGGCGCATCTGTTCGGCGATATGCACGATGGCCGCATCGCCGACGTCGTGACCGTGGCTGTCGTTGATCGACTTGAAGCGGTCGATATCCAGCGTCAGGATCGCAAACGGCAGGCCCTGCGCCTGCAGCGCGTCGAGCGCCTGCTGCAGCCCGCGACGGTTGAGCAGGCCGGTCAGCGGATCGGTACGGCTGGCGCGGTTGAGCGTGCCGATGCGGTCCTGCAGCGCATTGAAGCTGTACAGCACGGCCTGTTTCAGCTGCGCCACTTCGAAGTACCAGGCGCGGATGCCATTGACGTGGCTGATCGCATTGCCGGTGTCTTCGCCGTCCTGCACGTTGCGCGCCAGCTGCCACAGCGGCAGCGAAATGCGGCGGGCGAACCACCAGGTGATCAGCAGCGACAACACGCCCAGCGGAATGGCATTCCAGATCACCGCCGACATCAGGCGTGACAGTGGCTGCAGCGTCGCCTCGGTCGGGCGCTGCGCGACGATGCCCCAGCCGGTTGCCGCCACGGGCGCGTAACCGGCCAGCATCGCCACCTGGTGGTTGTTGCGAACCTGCTGCGCACCGCGCTGGCCGCGCATCACTTCCCTCACCGCCGGGTTGTTCAATGCGTAGGTGCCCACTTCCTTGGGGTTGTTGTGATAGATCAGACGGCCATGGCGGTCCACCACGTACAGGTAGGAACCATCGCGGTAATAGTGCGTACCCAGCAGCGTATTGAGTGCACTGCGCTGGCGCAGGTACAGCGTGCCGCTGACATAGCCCCGGTACTGGCCGCTGCGGTCGAATACCGGGTGCGAGATCGAGATCAGCAGCTTGCCGGTGGCCGACTGGTAGGGATCGCTGATCATCGGCTGGCGCCATTCCAATGCTGCCTTGTTGCCAGCGCTGCGCAGGATCTCGCCCTGCAGCTGCAGGCTCTGCGGCGAGGTCGCGATCACCCGCCCGTCGTTGGCCACCACCAGCGAGGAGTTGAAGCTGCTGGACTGCAGCTGCAGGCGACGGGCCTCATCCTGCGCCTGGGCCGGATCCATGTCGCTGTCGCCAAGCCGGGTGGCGGCATAGGCCAGCTGCTGCTGCGCGGCCAGCAGGAAGTTCTGCGTGGTCTCGGCCAGCTTGGTGGCGTACACGCGGTTGGCTTCCAGGGTGTTGCCCACCAGCTGGTCGCGCTGCACGCGATAGCTGGCAAGCAGCGTATTGGCCAGGGCGATGACGGCGCTGAGCAGGGCCAGGGCAAGGATCAGCTTGCCCAGGTTGAGCCGGGGGGACAGTGTGCGCATGCGGTTGAAGGATCGGGCAGGGCTGGACCCGCCGGATCCTCCGGATGGGGCAACAGCGGGAATCGGCGGCCCGGCCAGCACGGTCGGGGCGGAGAGTCAGGCATTTGTCCCGCAGATTATCGCCAAATCACCGGGCCGCGAAGTGAAGCCGCTGGTCATCCGGGGACAATCTGCAACTTGTTGAATGGAACGGGGGCCACGAGGCTGGAAACATGGTTTCTTTGGCTGGGCCCAATTCCATGCGACGTCTTCTGCAGACTCTCCGACTGGTTCCGTGCGCGCGCATGGTCCCTCACTTCATCGAACCTTCTCTTGCACAGGCGCGCATGCATCTCAAAACGGGAGATTTCTCGTTGCTTGAATCGCAGCTTGCGCAATTGTCTGCCGAATCCTACGAGGGCTTGGTCTGGCGTCTGGCAGATGATCGTCAGATGCCTGGATGGCTCAAGACGTGGTCACGGGCAAAGCCTCAGTCGCCTCATCCAGCGCTGCTTTCGGCCTATGTCGACATCTCCAACGCGTGGAAAGTCCGTGGTGAAACCTACGTAAGGGACATTCCGTTCCTGCGCCGGCGTAGGTTTCCGAAGATAATGAATCAGGCCTACGAGAAGTTCCTCGGCATCATCGAGAACGATCCCGGCCATGCGATGGCGCTGGCCGGCCTGATCCATTGCAATGTGGTGATCGGTGCTGGTGACGGTCATCGGGACCAATGGATGGATGCGGCGATGCTGGCCCAGCCGTTCCACTGCTCGGTCATTGTGCAGTACGCGCGAGGTACATATGCACGATGGGGGGGAGAGGTGGGCGAACACTACCAGTTTGCCGCCTGGGTAATGGAGAACGCGCCTGCCGGAAGTTGCTCGCTGGTGGTTGCGGCGCAGGCGATTCTGGATGATGCGCTGAGTGCATCCGAGGAGATCGATGACATCAGGCAGATCGCCCATCACCTCCGCGATGAGGACGCTGCCGCCTGGCTCCGGCAGGCCATCCTGAAGTGGGCTGGCGCCACGCCCGAGACGTTGGAGCGCCGCATTGACTCGATCATCGCTGCCCACGGCGACGACTACCATGCGGTTTGCCTTGAGTCATTCGCACTCGCCGCCTATTTCTGTGGGGCCACGAATGAGGCGCGCCTGCTGTTCACTGTACTGCGCGGTCGGCTGCAGGCGGAATTCTGGGAGTACTACGTTTCACCGCTGCCGATCTGGATGCATATGATCCGTTCGAAGTCGCGGGGTGCGTGCAGGGTCCACGATCGGGTCTGCCGCGACCTGGGGCTGGATCCCCGGCAGATCTGCCAATAGAACCCTGCCGCGCCGCAGATCGTCGTCGGCCTGAAAGAAAAAGCCCCGCACTGCGGGGCCTTTCCGTATTCCATCAATGCCGCGCGATCAGCGCTTCATCGAACCGAAGAACTCGTCGTTGGACTTGGTGTTCTTCATCTTGTCCAGCAGGAATTCCATCGCCGTCATTTCATCCATCGGATGCAGCAGCTTGCGCAGGATCCAGATCTTCTGCAGCAGCTCCGGCTCGATCAGCAGGTCTTCGCGACGGGTGCCGGAACGGTTGATGTCGATGGCCGGGAACACGCGCTTTTCAGCGATGCGACGGCTCAGGTGCACTTCGCTGTTGCCGGTGCCCTTGAACTCTTCGTAGATCACCTCGTCCATCTTCGAGCCGGTATCGACCAGCGCGGTGGCGATGATGGTCAGGCTGCCGCCTTCTTCCACGTTGCGCGCGGCACCGAAGAAACGCTTCGGGCGATGCAGGGCGTTGGCGTCCACACCACCGGTCAGCACCTTGCCCGAGCTCGGCACGACGTTGTTGTAAGCACGTGCCAGGCGGGTGATCGAGTCGAGCAGGATCACCACGTCCTTCTTGTGCTCGACCAGGCGCTTGGCGCGCTCGATGACCATTTCGGCCACCTGCACGTGGCGCGCGGCCGGTTCGTCGAAGGTCGAGCTGATGACCTCGCCGCGCACGGTGCGCTGCATTTCGGTCACTTCTTCCGGGCGCTCGTCGATCAGCAGCACGATCAGGTGCACGTCCGGATGGTTGGTGGTGATGGCCGTGGCCACCTGCTGCATCATCATCGTCTTGCCGGCCTTCGGCTGGGACACGATGAGCGAGCGCTGGCCCTTGCCCTGCGGTGCCATCAGGTCGAGGATGCGGCCGGTGATGTCTTCCGACGAACCGTTGCCGCGCTCCAGGGTGAAGCGGCGACGCGGGAACAGGGGGGTCAGGTTCTCGAACAGCACCTTGTTCTTCGACGCTTCCAGCGGCTCACCGTTGATGGTGTCCACGATCGACAGCGCGAAGTAACGCTCGCCGTCCTTCGGGAAGCGGATGCGGCCCGACAGATGGTCGCCGGTGCGCAGGTTGAAGCGGCGGATCTGGCTGGGCGAGATGTAGGTATCGTCCGGGCCGGCCAGGTAGCTGGCCTCGGCCGCGCGCAGGAAGCCGAAGCCGTCCGGCAGGATTTCCAGCACGCCGTCGGCGGCAACGCCGTCGCCGTGGCGGGTCAGCACCTTCAGCAGCGCGAAGATGACGTCCTGCTTGCGGGCACGGGCCACGCCTTCGGAAATCTGCAGCTGCTCGGCGATCTCCAGCAGCTTCTGGGCCGGCATGCGCTTGAGGTCGCTCAGCGAATAGACCGGGAAGCCTTCGGGTACGTTTGCGTGCGGACGCGGTACGAACGGCTGCTGTTCGCCGTTGTCGTTCGGCATGCCGTCGTCGCGGAAGCGACCGCCGTTGCCACCGCCACCACCGCCGCCGCCGCCATTGCGATCACGGTCGCGGCGGTTGCGGAAACGGTCACGGCGGTTGCCTTGGCCTTGCTGGCCCTGCTGGCCGCCCTGGTTGTAGGGGTTCTGGTTCTGGCCACCGCCCTGGTTGTTCTGCTGCGACTGCCGCGGCTGGCCGGATTCGCGGCCCTCGCCACCTTCACCGCCGCCACTGCTGGCAGGGGCCTCGGCGGCGGGTGCGCTCGGCGCGGAAGGCGCTGCGGCCGGTGCCGGCGCCTCGGGCGCGGCTGTCAGCGGCAGGGCAGGCTGCGCCGGAGCGCTGGTTTCGGCGGCGGCCGGAGCGGCAGCCTTGGTTACGCGGGCTTTGCGCACGCGCTTTTCGGCGGGCGCATCAGCGCTACCGGTTTCGGGAGTGTTATCGGACAAGAGCGTTATTCCTCGCTTGAAGGTGCGAGCGCCCGGCTGGGGCGGCGAACATTGGGAATGGGTCTGGAAGAAACTGCGTCCAGAAGATGCGGCACGCGAACGCGGCCGGATGTGCCGACACTATCATCGGCCCGCGGCGCCACGCAAGGGGCGCCGGATACGGTATTCAGTCAGGCGCCGGGGCGCCCGCCCGGCAGCCGTGGAAAACGGCTGCCGGTCACCCGCAGGATCAGGCCAGGGCCTTGTCCAGCAGGCCGGCCAGCTGGGCCTTGCCAACGGCACCGATCTGCTCGCCGACCTTCTCGCCGTCCTTGAAGACGACCAGGTAGGGAATCGAACGCACGTGGTACTTGGCGGCCAGGGCGCGGTTGTTGTCCACGTTGACCTTGGCGATCTTGGCGCGGCCCTGGTAGGCATCGGCCAGTTCGTCCAGCGCCGGGGCGATCATCTTGCAGGGGCCACACCATTCGGCCCAGAAATCGACCAGCACCGGTTCCTTGGAATTCAGCACGGCGCTATCAAAGTCGGCATCGCCGACGTGTACAACCTTGTCGCTCATCTTGGTTTCTCGTCTTGGATTGCACCCGGCCAGGCCGGAGGTGGGTGAACTGGGCCATGCCCGGTGGCG
Organism: Stenotrophomonas sp. GW821-FHT02D01; assembly: GCF_059421765.1. Classification (NCBI taxonomy): domain Bacteria; kingdom Pseudomonadati; phylum Pseudomonadota; class Gammaproteobacteria; order Lysobacterales; family Lysobacteraceae; genus Stenotrophomonas; species Stenotrophomonas sp. GW821-FHT02D01. The sequence goes on along the minus strand of NZ_JBWKVP010000004.1, from coordinate 38,409 downwards.
TGACCCTCGTCGTTGCCTCGCGGCGGACTGCCACGGTGCGTTCGGCGGGATGCCTGGACGCTCACGGCCGGCAGTGTACCCCTATCGCAGGGCGGGGACAGATGCTGGTTGGAACCCAGCGTATCGTGATCGGGGCTGAGCCCGGTATGTGTCCGATTTCACTGTCCATGCCAGAAATGGGGGTGCTGGCGCGGTAGGCCATGGGTGCATGCGCTGCTGTTCAAGCGCGGTACTGCGGGGTGAAGAGATGCGTCTCCGTAAGTGCTGAGACGCTCAATCCCGGTTTGCTGGCCCGAGTGCGGTAAACTGGGGCATTGTGCGGCGCGCGGACCCGAGGGGTCCCGGCCAGCCCGACCCGCCGCAGGGGCCGCAGTTTGCGACGGAGCCCCAGACAGATTTCAGTGCCGCCGCCCGCAGGTGCGTGGCCATACCAAGACGGACACATGAGCGACAAACCGCTGACCGATTTGACCTTTTCCTCCTTTGATCTGCATCCGGCCCTGCAGGCCGGTCTTGAAGGAGCCGGATTCACCCGTTGCACGCCCATCCAGGCGCTGACCCTGCCGGTCGCGCTGCCCGGTGGCGACGTCGCCGGCCAGGCCCAGACGGGCACCGGCAAGACGCTGGCCTTCCTGGTCGCTGTCGTGAACCGCCTGCTGACCCGCCCGGCACTGGCCGATCGCAAGCCGGAAGACCCGCGCGCGCTGATCCTGGCCCCCACCCGCGAACTGGCCATCCAGATCCACAAGGATGCGGTCAAGTTCGGTTCGGACCTGGGTCTGCGTTTCGCGCTGGTCTACGGCGGCGTTGATTACGACAAGCAGCGCGAGATCCTGCAGCAGGGCGTGGACGTCATCATCGCCACCCCGGGCCGCCTGATCGACTATGTCAAGCAGCACAAGGTGGTGTCGCTGCACGCCTGCGAAATCTGCGTGCTGGACGAAGCCGACCGCATGTTCGACCTGGGCTTCATCAAGGACATCCGCTTCCTGCTGCGCCGCATGCCCGAGCGCTCCACCCGGCAGACCCTGCTGTTCAGCGCCACCTTGAGCCACCGCGTGCTCGAGCTGGCCTATGAGCACATGAACGAGCCGCAGAAGCTGGTGGTCGAAGCCGAGACCATCACCGCCGCGCGCGTGCGCCAGCGCATCTACTTCCCGGCCGACGAAGAGAAGATTCCGTTGCTGCTGGGCCTGCTGTCGCGCAGCGAAGGCGCGCGCACCATGGTCTTCGTCAACACCAAGGTGTTCGTCGAGCGCGTGGCCCGTTCGCTGGAGCGTTCCGGCTACCGCGTCGGCGTGCTGTCCGGCGACGTGCCGCAGAAGAAGCGCGAGAGCCTGCTCAACCGCTTCCAGAAGGGCCAGCTGGAAATCCTGGTGGCCACCGATGTCGCCGCCCGCGGACTGCACATCGACGGCATCAAGTACGTCTACAACTACGACCTGCCGTTCGATGCCGAAGACTATGTGCACCGCATCGGCCGTACCGCCCGCCTGGGCGAGGAAGGCGATGCCATCAGCTTCGCCTGCGAGCGCTATGCGATGGGCTTGCCGGACATCGAGGCCTACATTGAACAGAAGATCCCGGTCGAAGCGGTCACCAGCGAGATCCTGACGTCGCTGCCGCGCCCCGAGCGTGCCGCACCGGCACCGGGTGAGGAAGGCGACGAGAACGAAAGCGTCGGCCAGATCTTCCGCGAAGCACGCGAAGCGCGTGCCGCCGAGGAAGAGCGTCGTGGCGGCGGCCGTAGTGGCGGTCGTTCCGGCAGCAGTGCTGGCGCCGGCCGTGGTGGCCGTGATGGCGAGCGCAGCGGCGAACGCCGTCCGCGTGGCCCGCGCAAGCCGCGTGTGGAAGGCGAGCAGGTAGCCGCCGCCGCAGTCGAAGGTGCGGTGACGGCTGAAGCTGCTGCCGTGCAGGCCCCGCGTCCGCCGCGCGCTGAAGCTGCGCCGGAAGGTGCGGTGGATGGCGAGCGCAAGCCGCGCAAGCGTCGTCGTCGTCGCCACGGCCGTCCGGTCGAGGGCGCCGAAGGTGTGGCAAGCAACGCCGGCAACGGTGCCAGCCCGGTCACTCCGGTGCAGGTGGTGGCCAAGCCGGTGCGTACCAGCGCCGATGCCGGCGACTCGTTCCTGACCCGTATCGGCCGCAAGATCCGCCGGATGCTCTCCGGCAGCTGATCGGTGCGGTAGCACCCGACCGTTGGTCGGGTGGCTTTCGGGGCGTGCCGGCCAACGGTCGGCACCCACCATCGCCCCGGCATCTCCACGCCGTCGCGCCGGTCCTGCATAATCGGGGCATGAGTGTCCTGCGCTTCGACAATGTCAGCAAACAGTACGCCGGTGGCCACGAAGCCCTGACCGATGTCAGCTTCGAGGTCGCGCCGGGCGAAATGCTGTTCGTCACCGGTCACTCCGGGGCGGGCAAGAGCACCCTGCTCAAGTTGATCCACCTCGACGAGCGGCCCAGCCGCGGCGCGGTGATGTTCGACGAGCGCAACCTGCTGAAGGTGCGCGGCGGCGATGTGCCGCGGCATCGACGCGCGGTCGGCGCGGTCTACCAGGACCACCGCCTGCTGATGGACCGCTCCATCGCCGAGAACGTGGCCCTGCCGCTGATCCTGCGCGGTACCCGCCGTGGCGACATCAACAAGCGCGTGCGTTCGGTGCTCGAGCGCATGGGCCTTGGCCACCGCGAGAAGGCGCTGCCCTCGCAGCTGTCGGCCGGTGAGCAGCAGCGCGTCGGCATCGCCCGGGCGATCGTCGGCGAGCCCAAGCTGCTGGTGGCCGACGAGCCGACCGGCAACCTCGATCCAACCCTGGCGGCCGAGATCATGTCCCTGTTCGCCGAGCTGCCTGCGCGCGGCACCAGCGTGCTGGTGGTCAGCCACGACCTGCCGCTGCTGCGCCACATGCGCAAGCGCGTGCTGATCCTCGACCACGGCCGGCTGGTGGACGACATCTCGCCGCAGGATCTGGCGGAGTAACCATGGCCAAGAACGAAAACACCGAAGCCGCTGCGCCGTCGCGCCTGGGCGTGTGGTTCCAGCATCACGTGCACAGCGTGGTGTTCAGCCTCGGCCGCGCCTGCCGCAAACCGTGGGCGACGCTGCTGACCGTGATGGTCATGGCGCTGGCCCTGGCGCTGCCGCTGGGCCTGTCGATCGCGCTGGACAACCTCAAGCAGTTTGCCGGGAGCGTGCAGCAGTCGCGCGACATCAATGTCTTCCTGAAGGCGGACGTCGACGGCCCCGGTGCGCTGCGCCTGGCCGGTGAACTACGCGATCGCCCGGACGTGGCCAGTGTCACCGTACGCACGCCGGATCAGGGCCTGGAGGAGCTGCGCCAGGCCGGCCTCGGCGAAGCCATCGACGCACTCAACGACAACCCGTTGCCCTCGCTGCTGGTGGTCACCCCCGGCCAGGGCCAGGACGATGCGCGGCTGGCGCGCGCGCTGGAGAGCCTGCCCGGGGCAGACCTGGTCCAGCACGACGCGTTGTGGCGCCAGCGCCTGGATGCCTGGCTCGCGTTTGGTGCGCGGCTGGTGCAGGTGCTGTCGGTGCTGCTCGGCGCCGGTGCCGCGCTGGTGGTCGGCAACACCGTGCGCCTGGACATCCAGGCCCGCCGCGAGGAAATCGGCGTGCTGCAGCTTCTCGGCGCCAGCGATGGTTTCATCCGCCGCCCGTTCCTGTACCTGGGTGCCTGGTATGGCCTGGGCGCCGGTGCGGTCGCGTTGGGCCTGATCGGCATTGCCGGTGCCGCCCTGCGCGCGCCGTTGGCCGAGCTGTCGCGCAGCTACGGCAGCCCGTTCGTACTGCATGGCCTGGACCTGCTGCATGGCAGCCTGGTGCTGCTCGGCACCCTGTTGCTGGGCTGGCTGGGTGCATGGCTGGTGACCGGTCACTTCCTCCGCCAGACCCGCCCGACAGACACCTGAGACCGGCATGCAACCGCAAGCGCTGAAGCACCTTGAAGGGCCCGCGACGCGGGTGATGGTGGTTGACGGTTCCAAGCTGGTACGCAAGCTGATTGCCGACGTCCTGCAGCGCGATCTGCCGGGCGTGGAGGTGATCGGCTGCGACAGCATCGAAGACGCACAGCATGCGCTGGCGCAGGGCCCGGTCGATCTGGTCACCACCTCGTTGACCCTGCGCGATGGCGACGGCCTGGCGCTGGCGCGGATGGTGCGCGAAGCGGCAGGGCAGGCCTATGTGCCGGTGATCGTGGTCTCCGGCGACGCTCAGCAGCACCTGGAGCAGCGCCGCTTCACCGAGTACGTCACCGACTATTTCGACAAATCGCTGGGCCACGAGGCCCTTGCGACGTTCGTGCGCGGCTACGTGCAGCCGCAGACCATTCCCGGCGCGACCATCCTCTACATCGAGGACAGCCGGGTGGTGGCCGAGGCCACCAAGCGCATGCTCGAGCGCCAGCAGCTCAACGTGATGCATGTGGTCAGCGCCGAAGAAGCGTTCACCCTGCTGACCGCCGAATCGCTGGGGCGCAGCCGCCATCGCATCGACCTGGTGCTGACCGATGTGACCCTGAAGGGAGAGCTGAGCGGCCGCGACGTGGTGCAGCGCGTGCGCGTGGACTTCGGCTACGGCAAGCGCCGCCTGCCGGTGCTGGTGATGACCGGCGATGGCAATCCGCACAACCAGACCGGCCTGCTGCAGGCTGGCGCCAACGACCTGGTGCTGAAGCCGATCGAAGAGCGCCTGCTGATCACCAAGGTGCTGTTCCAGCTGCGGCTGGCCCGACTGAATGATGGACCCCTGTTGCGATGATCGATGAAGTAGTGGACACCCCGGCGATCCAGCTGGAACCGAGCTGGAAGCAGCGTGTGGGCGATTACCTGCTGCAGCCGCAGATGCGCGAGCTGTCCAGCTTCCTGCGGCAGCGCAAGGCCAGCGGTGCGGCGGTGTTCCCGCCTGGACCGCAGATCTTCGCCGCCTTTGATGCGACGCCGTTCGATCAGGTGAAAGTGGTCATCCTCGGCCAGGACCCGTACCACGGCCGTGGACAGGCCCATGGCCTGAGTTTCTCGGTGCAGCCGGGCGTGCCGGTGCCGCCGTCGTTGTTGAACATCTACAAGGAAATCGAGGGTGACCTCGGTATTGGCCGTCCGGACCATGGCTGCCTGATTCCCTGGGCACAGCGCGGCGTGCTGCTGCTCAACGCGGTGCTGACGGTGGAAGAGGGCAAGGCCGGTGCCCACCAAGGGCGCGGATGGGAAGGCTTCACCGATCACGTGGTGGACGTGCTCAACCGTGAGCGCGAGGGCCTGGTGTTCATGCTCTGGGGCGCCTACGCGCAGCAGAAGGGCAAGGTGATCGATGGCGGTCGCCACCGCGTGCTGAAATCGCCGCATCCCTCGCCGCTGTCGGCCCACCGTGGGTTCCTCGGTTGCCGTCATTTCTCGATGGCCAACGAATACCTGCAGCGCCGCGGACAGACCCCGATCGACTGGTCGCTGCCGCCGCGGGCGACGCTGGCGGCAACGGGCTGAACGGCGGGCAACGCTGCCCGGTGTTGAATGGGCGAAACCGCCACCTGTTCAGCTCCCTTTGACCCGGAATGGCCGTGGTTTGCGGGCTAGTGGGTTGAATTCCAAGGGATTGTGTATCCCGAAAAGCGCGCTCGCCACTGTCATCAAATCGCGTTACGGTAGGGCTCTGTTTGGGACCAGTGTTTCATCAGTGGAATGCTGGAACTTTTTCCTCCTTTAGCAGTCCAAATCCCAGACTGCTAAGATGGGTGCCTATGAGCCAGAACACCTCTACTGCCCTTGTGGCAAACAATCTGCCGATTCCCAGTGCGCTCGGTTCGCTGGACGCCTATATCGGTGCCGTGCACCAGATCCCGGTGCTGTCGGTCGATAACGAACAGGACCTGGCCCGTCGCTTCCGCGACGGCAACGATCTGGACGCTGCCCGTGAGCTGGTGCATTCGCACCTGCGCTTCGTGGTGCACGTGGCCCGCGGTTACAACGGCTACGGCCTCGCGCTGGGCGACCTGATCCAGGAAGGCAACATCGGCCTCATGAAGGCGGTCAAGCGCTTCGACCCCGACATGGGCGTGCGCCTGGTGTCCTTCGCCGTGCATTGGATCCGTGCCGAGATGCACGAGTTCATCCTGAAGAACTGGCGCATCGTGAAGGTCGCCACGACCAAGGCGCAGCGCAAGCTGTTCTTCAACCTGCGCAAATCGAAGAAGCGCCTGGGCTGGATGAACGCCGCCGAAGTCACCGCGGTGGCCAAGGACCTGAACGTGTCCGAGCGCGAGGTGCTTGAAATGGAATCGCGCCTGTCCGGCCGCGATATCGGTTTCGATGCGCCGACCGATGAAGACAACGACCACGCGCCGCCGTCGCCGGCTGCGTATCTGGTGGCCAATGACGAAGATCCGTCGATGGCCTACGAGCGCGAGGACAGCGAAGACAACCAGATGCAGCTGCTGCGCGAAGGCCTGGCGGAACTGGATGCGCGTTCGCGCGACATCATCCGCCGCCGTTGGCTGGATGCGGACAGCAAGGTGACGCTGCAGGAACTGGCGGACGAGTACGGCGTATCGGCCGAGCGTATCCGCCAGGTCGAAGCGAACGCGCTGAAGAAGATGAAGGCGCTGTTCACCGCTTGAGGCGATGAAGCGTTTGAGTAATGGAAAGGCCCGGCATTGCCGGGCCTTTGCTTTTTCCGAGGTATTCAATCCACGCATGGCGTGGATCTACTTCGCGATCCAGTAGATCCACGCCATGCGTGGATCAGCGCGGTCTTAGTTTTCGCGTGCGATCGCCCGCCAGCCGATGTCACTGCGGTGGAACTCGTTGGCCCAGGTCACCTTCGCCACACCCGCATACGCGTTCGCCTGCGCGTCGCGCACGCTGTCGCCCAACGCCGCCACGCACAGCACGCGGCCACCGGCGCTGAGCACCTGGCCCTGCGCATCCAGCGTCGTTCCTGCATGGAACACCTTGGCCATTGCCGGCACTTCATCCAGGCCGGAGATCACCTCGCCGGTGATCGGCGTTTCCGGGTAAGGCTTGGCTGCCAGCACCACGCCGAGCGACGGGCGCGGATCCCATTGCGCTTCCACCTGGTCCAGGCGGCCATCGATCGCCGCTTCCACCAGCTCCACCAGGTCCGACTGCAGGCGCAGCATCACCGGCTGGGTTTCCGGGTCGCCGAAACGCACGTTGAACTCGATCACCTTCGGCGCGCCGCTGGCGTCGATCATCAGGCCCGCGTAGAGGAAACCAGTGAACGGTATGCCATCGGCGATCATGCCCTGCACGGTCGGGTTCACCACCTCGCGCATCACCCGGGCATGCACTTCAGGTGTCACCACCGGGGCCGGCGAGTACGCACCCATGCCGCCGGTGTTCGGACCGGTGTCGCCGTCGCCGACGCGCTTGTGATCCTGCGAGGTGGCCATCGGCAGTGCATGCACGCCATCGACCATCGAAATGAAGCTGGCTTCCTCGCCGTCGAGGAATTCCTCGATCACCACGCGTGCACCGGCATCGCCGAAGGCGTTGCCCGAGAGCATGTCGCGCACCGCGTCTTCGGCTTCGGCGAGGGTCATTGCCACGATCACACCCTTGCCGGCGGCCAGGCCGTCGGCTTTGACCACGATCGGCGCGCCCTTCTCGCGCAGGTAGGCCAGTGCCGCGTCCACCTCGGTGTGCACCGAATAGAACGCGGTGGGGATGTTGTGGCGTGCCAGGAAATCCTTGGCGTAGGCCTTGCTGCCTTCCAGCTGCGCGGCTGCCGCCGTCGGCCCGAAGATGCGCAGGCCGGCAGCGCGGAAGCGGTCGACCACGCCGGCCACCAGCGGCACTTCCGGGCCGACCACGGTCAGCGCCACGCCTTCGGCCTGGGCCAGGGCGAGCAGGCCATCGATGTCGGTGACCTTCACCGCGACGTTGCGGCACTTGTCTTCGTTGGCGGTGCCGGCATTGCCGGGCGCGACGATCACTTCGGTGACACGGGAGGACTGGGCCAGCTTCCATGCCAGGGCGTGTTCGCGGCCGCCAGAGCCGATGACAAGTACGTTCATCACGAGATTCCAGATTGCGTGGGAAGGGAAGGTCGATAGCCCCGGCGGCGCGCGTGGTTCACTCGCAGCCTTCGCGTCGCAGTGATTCGGGGAAGGAGTAGGTCCAGGACTTCGCGTCCAGGGTGAAGCGGTGCTCCTGGCGCACCCGCTTGCCGCCGCAGGTGTTGCCGGTTTCCTCGATCAGCAGTGGCCAGATGCGCGCACTGCGGTCGCTGTCGTCGAAACGCAGTGCGAAATCGATGCTGAAGCGGCGGGTGCGGCAGTCTTCGGCGGTATCGGGGTCGGCGGCCGCGTCGACGTTCTCGCATTCGTACTGGGCGTCGTTGTCGATGTGGCTGCGCACGTTGCCGGTGCTGGTCAGGCCTTTCGGGCCCGGCAGGACCAGGGTCTGCGAGAGCAGCGAGAAGCCCTGGCCGAACCAGCCATCCTCGACTCGGAAGCCGTAGAAATCGCTGCCGGCGCGGATGATGCTGGCGGTGCCGGGCTGGCCACCACTGCCGAAGCGCTCGCCGGTCAGCTCGCTGGTTATCCCGAAGCCATCGCCCTTGGGCTGCAGCACGAAGAACTCGATCGTTCCCGGGTCGATATGCGCACCATCGACCAGCGCACCGCACACCGCCAGTAGTTGTTGCCAGCTGTCACCGGTCACCACCGGTTGCTCGGCGCAGACCTGCCAGTCGATCGCGCGCGTTTCATCGTCCTGGGTCCAGCTGCCGCGCCATTGGCCGGAAAGCTTGGCGTCCTTGCCGTAACGCCCGGTCAGGAACGCCTGCAGACGCGCGGTGCGACTGACATGCGCCGCCGGTTCGCTGGCGGCGGGCTTTGCCGCATCTGCCTGCGGGGCAGATGCGGGTTCGGCAGCCGGCTTGCAGCCGGCCAGCAGGGCCGTGCCAGCGAAGGCGAGCACGGCAAGCGGTTTCAAAGAGACTGCAGACATCCGTGTCGCTCCAGTAATCAGTGGCGGAAGTGGCGGACGCCGGTGAACACCATGGCCAGGCCATGTTCGTCGGCGGCAGCGATGACTTCAGCATCGCGCATCGAACCGCCCGGCTGGATCACCGCCTTGATGCCGGCGGCGGCAGCGGCGTCGATGCCGTCGCGGAACGGGAAGAACGCATCGGAGGCCATCACCGACCCTTCGACCACCAGGTTCGCATCGGCGGCCTTGATGCCGGCGATGCGCGCCGAGTAGACGCGGCTCATCTGGCCGGCACCCACGCCGATGGTGCGGTTGTCCTTGGCGTAAACGATTGCGTTGGACTTCACGAACTTGGCGACCTTCCAGGCGAACAGCAGGTCGGTGAACTGCTTGTCGGTCGGTGCCAGCTTGCTGACCACCTTCAGTTCGTCGCGGGTCATGCCGCGGTTGTCCGACGACTGCAGCAGCAGGCCCGAGCCCACGCGCTTGTTGTCGAAGTTGTTCAGGCCGTCGCCGTGCGGGATGCGCAGCACGCGCACGTTGGCCTTCTTCTGCGCGTATTCCAGCGCGGCCGGTTCGTAGTCCGGCGCAATCAGGACTTCAACGAACTGGCGGTCCAGGATCACCTGCGCGGTGGCTGCATCGAGCGGCTTGTTGAAGGCGATGATGCCGCCGAAGGCGCTGGTCGGGTCGGTGGCGTAGGCCAGCTCGTAGGCATCGCCGTTGCCGGCGCCAATGGCCACGCCGCACGGGTTGGCATGCTTGACGATGACACAGGCCGGCGCGTCGAACTGGCGCACGCATTCCCAGGCTGCATCGGCATCGGCCAGGTTGTTGTAGCTCAGTTCCTTGCCCTGCAGCTGCTGGAAGGTGGCCAGCGTGCCCGGCACCGGATGCAGGTCGCGGTAGAACGCGCCGCTCTGGTGCGGGTTCTCACCGTAGCGCAGGTCCATCACCTTCACGAAGGTGGAATTCATCTGTGCTGGGTATTCGGCGCGCACCGGCACGGCGGCGTCGGTGGCGGTGACCGCCGACAGGTAGTTGCTGATCGCCGCGTCGTACTGGGCGACGCGGTTGAACGCGGCTACCGAGAAAGCGAAACGGGTGCCGGCCGACAGCTGGCCGTCGTTGGCATCCAGCGAGGCCAGCAGTTCGGCGTACTGCGACGGGTCGGTGGCCACCGCCACGCGGGCGAAGTTCTTGGCCGCCGAGCGCAGCATCGCCGGGCCGCCGATGTCGATGTTCTCCACCGCATCGGCCAGGGTGCAGTCGGCCTTGGCGGTGACCGATTCGAACGGGTACAGGTTCAGCACCAGCAGGTCGATGGCACCGATGCCGTGCTCGGCCATCACCGCGTCGTCCAGGCCGGAGCGGCCCAGCAGGCCGCCATGCACCATCGGATGCAGGGTCTTGACCCGGCCATCCATCATTTCCGGGAAGCCGGTGACCTCGGCGACGTCCTTCACGGCCAGGCCCGCATCGCGGATCGCCTTGGCGGTACCGCCGGTGGACAGCAGCTCCACGCCGCGTGCAGCCAGCGCGGTGGCCAGCTCGACCAGGCCGGTCTTGTCGGAAACGGAGAGGAGGGCCCGGCGGACGGGCAACAGATCAGCAGTCATGGGGACAGGGCAATCGGCAGCGGAGCGGGGCCGATATTGTAGGCGGTGGGGGCCGGTGGCGGGTGCTGGTGGGGGAAATTGGCCGGTGCAGACCCCGTCGCGGGTGCGCTCGGTAGCGTCTGCATGGACCGGCATTGGAGGCAATTCGATACGTGGTGCTGTCGCAATCAGGTAGGCTGTGCCCGCACTGCCAAGGATTAGCGGGTTCAGATCGTGTCGATCTATGCATTGAAAGGACGTTTCCAGGACCTGCTGCGTCCGGCCGTACACGGCCTGTACCGCATGGGGATCACCGCCAACACGGTGACCGTGGTCGCGGCCGTGGTCTCGCTGCTGGTGGCCGCTGCGGTGTGGTGCTGCGCTCCCACCCAGCCGCTGCTGTATCTGGCCCTGCCGCTGTGGATGCTGCTGCGCATGGCCCTCAACGCCGTCGACGGCATGCTGGCCCGCGAGTTCGGCCAGCAATCGCGGCTGGGCGCCTATCTGAACGAGTTGTGCGATGTGATCGCCGACGCGGCCTTGTACCTGAGCCTGCTCAGCGTACCGGGCGTGCGTGCGGAGGCACTGTGGCTGCTGGCCTGGGCCGCCGCGCTGAGCGAGTACGCCGGCGTGCTGGGCCTGATGGTCGGCGCCAGCCGCCGCTATGACGGCCCGATGGGCAAGAGCGACCGCGCGTTCGTGATCGGCGTGCTGGGCCTGCTGCTGGCGTTTGGCTGGGCAGGCGCGACCGTGGTCAGCGCGGTCGCCGCACTGGCCGCACTGCTGTGTGTGCTGACGATGGCCCGTCGCGTACGCCAGGGATTGAAGGAAGCCGCGGCGACACCGCAGCGGTAAACACAACAAGACTACACGCCCAATCAATACGGAGATTGCATGCGTCAGGCGCAGGAACGGGAATTCCACAGCTTCGACCAGGTACCGCTGTTCTACCGGTACTGGCCGAGCACCACGGCAACCACGTCGGCCAAGGCCATCGTGCTGTTGCATCGCGGCCATGAACACTCAGGCCGGGTCACCCATCTGGTCGACGAACTGGACCTGCCCGACACAGCTTTCTTTGCATGGGATGCGCGCGGCAACGGCCGTTCACCCGGCACGCGCGGCGATGCACCGGGCTTCCCGGCGCTGGTACGCGACCTGGACAGTTTCATCGCCCACATCGGTGCCGAGCATGGCATCGCGGTGGAGGACATCGTGGTCATCGCACAAAGCGTGGGCGCGGTGGTTGCCGCCACCTGGGTGCATGACTATGCGCCGCGGTTGCGCGCGCTGGTGATGGCCTCGCCCGCCTTCAAGGTGAAGCTGTACGTGCCTTTCGCACGCGCTGGGCTGGCGCTGATGCAGAAGCTGCGCGGCAACTTCTTCGTCAACAGCTACGTCAAGCCGCAGTGGCTGACCCACGACCCGGCACGGGTGGAAAGCTACCGCACCGATCCGCTGATCACCCGGCCGATCTCGGTGCGCGTGCTGCTGGGCCTGTACGAAGCCGCCGACCGCATCGTGGCCGACGCGCAGGCGATCAGCGTGCCGGTGCAGTTGCTGGTATCGGGCTCGGACTTCGTGGTGCATCGCGGCCCGCAGGACCGTTTCTACGAACGCCTGTCCAGCCCGATCAAGGAGCGTGTGCACCTGCCGGGCTTCTTCCACGACACCCTCGGCGAGCGCGACCGTGCGCCGGCGCTGGCGCGTATCCGCAGCTTCATCCAGGCGCGCTTTGCCGAACCGCTGCAGGAACTGTCGCGGCGCGATGCGCATCGGCATGGCCCGACCTTCGAGGAATCGGAGATCCTGTCCTGGCCACCGGAGCGCAACAGCCTGGCCGACCTGCGTTGGCGCGTGGTGCGCGGTGGCCTGCGTTTCGGCGGCACGCTGTCGGAGGGCATCGCGCTGGGCCTGCAGACCGGCTTCGACTCGGGCAGCACGCTGGACTACATCTACCGTGATGAGGCGCGGGGCAAGGGCCCGCTGGGCCGGATGGTCGACCGCAACTATCTGGATGCGATCGGTTGGCGCGGCATCCGCGTGCGCGGCAAGCACCTGCAGGAACTGCTGCGCGATGCCGCCCAGCGACTGCGCGGGCAGGGCGCGCCGGTGCGCGTGCTGGACGTGGCGGCCGGCCATGGCCGTTACGTGCTGGAAGCACTCGGCCAGGGCGAACAGCGTGCCGACCGCATCGTGCTGCGCGATTTCAGCGATCTGAACGTAACGCAGGGCAAAGCCTTGATCGAGCGCCTCGGCGCGGCCGACATCGCCCGCTTCGAACAGGGCGATGCGTTCGATCCGGCGCAGCTGGCAGCGGTGGAACCGGCGCCGACGCTGGCGGTGGTGTCCGGCCTGTACGAACTGTTCCCGGACAACGATGCGGTGCTGCGTTCGCTGCAGGGCATCGCCGCGACGGTGCCGGTGGGCGGTTACCTGGCCTACACCGGGCAGCCGTGGCATCCGCAGCTGGAGTTCATCGCGCGTGCGTTGACCAGCCATCGTGGTGGTGCGGCGTGGGTGATGCGCCGCCGTACCCAGCACGAGATGGACGAACTGGTACGCCTGGCCGGCTTCCAGAAGGTGGCCCAGCGCATCGATGACTTCGGCATCTTCACCGTATCGCTGGCACGACGGATCGCGTGATGGCGACGCTGGCGGCAACCGCATCATCCAGCGAGGCGCGCCCCTGGCGGCGCGCCCTGCTGTGGCTGGCCCTGCTCGGTCCGTTCTTCTTCGCCAGCTATGGCTTCGCCAACTGGATGGCCGGCCGCCATGCCCAGCTGCCGGTGATGGCATTTGCCTGGGAGGCGCGGATTCCGTTCGTGCCGTGGACGATCGTGCCGTACTGGTCGATCGACCTGTTCTATGCGATCTCGTTCTTCCTGTGCCGGCGCCGGCTGGAGCTGGACCGGCACGCGCTGCGCCTGCTCAGCGCGCAGGTGATCGCGGTGGCATGCTTCCTGTTGTGGCCGTTGCGCTTCAGCTTCGAACGGCCGGAAATCGGCGGTGTGTTCGGCTGGTTGTTCGACGTGCTGCTGGGCTTCGACAAGCCATTCAACCAGGCGCCGTCGCTGCACATCGTGCTGCTGATCGTGCTGTGGGTGAAGTTCGCGCAGTACCTGCACGGGGTCTGGCGGCTGGTGCTGCATGTGTGGGCGCTGCTGATCGGCATTTCGGTGCTGACCACGTTCCAGCATCACTTCATCGACATTCCCACCGGGCTGCTGGCCGGCTGGTTGTGCGTGTGGCTGTGGCCGGAGCAGGGCACGCCGCCTTTGCGTGCCTGGCAGGCCGCCGGTGACCCGAAGCGTTGGCGGCTGGCCGCGTTGTATGTGTTGGGTGCCGGCCTGCTGCTGGTGCCGGTGGTGATGCTGCGCGGCACCGCATTGTGGCTGCTGTGGCCCATGGTGTCGTTGCTGCTGGTGTCGCTGGCCTACGCCGGGCTGGGCACGGCGGTGTTCCAGAAGCGCGCCGATGGCCGGTTGACGATGGCGGCGCGCTGGCTGCTGGCACCGTACCTGGCTGCCGCATGGATCAATTCGCGGCTGTGGACGCGCCGTGCGCCGCAGCCGGTGCACGTGGCTGACGCGGTCTGGCTGGGGCGCCTGCCAGGCACCGCACTGCCGGCACCGCTGGTGGGCGTGGTCGACACCTGTGCCGAGTTGTCCTGCCGCGCGCCGGGAGCAGCGTACGCCAGCGTGCCGATGCTGGACCTGGTGGTGCCGTCGGCCGCGCAGCTGCGTGCAGCGGCAGATGCCATTGAACGCCTGCGCGGCCATGGCCCCGTCCTGGTCTGCTGTGCGCTGGGGTATTCGCGCAGCGCGGCCAGCGTGGCGACCTGGCTGCTGCGCACCGGCCGTGCGCGCGATGTGGCCGACGCCTTGTCGATCGTGCGTGGCGCGCGGCCGTCGATCGTGCTGCACGACGTTCATCTACAGGTGATCGCGGCCGCTGCCGCGCAGGAGACCATTGCATGAGCGCCGTGCCCGATCTGCCGATGATGCACCTGCTGCTGCGACAGGGGCGATTGCCTGCCGCGTTGTCACTGGGCCTGCTGCTGGTAGCCCTGTTGTTGTTGGGCATCGAGCCTGGGCTGGCGATGTTCGCCGCTGGCCTGCTGCTGCTGAGCCTGGTTGCAGGCGTTCTGCAGGCGTACTACGCGGTGCGCGTGCAGTTGGATGCCAGCCTGCTGCGCCTGCTGCAGCAGGAGGGGCTGCAGGGGGAAGACGCGGCACAGCGGGTGGACCAGGCACTGCACACCGCTGGCCTGCGCAGGCTGGACGCACAGGTGCCGACGCGTGGTTGGGATGCGCGCTGGACTGGCATGCGTCGCCTGCTGATGCGCCAGTACGCCGCCACGCTGCTGCAGTTCGCTGCCCTGCTGCTGGCCGTGCTGTGGCCGCAGACCTGACCGGAGGTGCCGATGTTCGCTGAACTGATCGCCCGCGCCTGCAGCGCGGCCATCCATGTAGTGACCGGCGCACGCGCGCTGTGGGTCGGCTGCGCGCCATCCAGCGAGCACCGCGTCTACTACGGCAACCATGCCAGTCATGGTGATTTCGTACTGATCTGGTCGTCGATGCCGCCAGCACTACGGCGCCAGGTGCGGCCGGTCGCCGCCGCCGAGTACTGGCAGCGCGATGGTCTGCGTCGCTATCTGATCGACGCGGTGTTCAATGGCGTGCTGGTGGAGCGTGAGGCGGGCAACCGCCATCAGGATCCGCTGCAGGTGCTGCGTGATGCGGTGGATGAGGGCTGTTCGTTGATCCTGTTTCCGGAAGGCACGCGCAACATCGGTGATGAGCCGCTGCTGCCGTTCAAGAGCGGTATCTACCACCTGGCCCGGCAACGCCCGGAGCTGGAGTTCGTGCCGGTGTGGATCGACAACCTCAAGCGTGTGATGCCGAAAGGGCGTTTCCTGCCGCTGCCGCTGCTGTGCACGGCAACCTTCGGTACGCCGCTGCGGCTGCAGGCCGATGAGGACAAGGCCGCGTTCCTGGCACGCAGCCGCCAGGCGCTGCTGGCCCTTGCCCCGAACGGAGGCCGTGCATGAGCTTCATGATCGACGTTTCCGGTGATCTTGCCGCACGCAGCGTGGGCCAGCAGACCGGCCTGCTGTTCGCGGGCGTAGGTGCCGTGCTGGTGCTGGCCACGCTGGTGTCCGAAACCCTGCGCTGGCGCCAGCGTGGACAGCCCAGCGCGGTGATCGCCAACCTGGTCTCGCGCATCCGAGCGTGGTGGGTGATGGCCATCGTGGTGGGGCTGGCGCTGTTCTTCGGGCGCGCCGGAGTGATCGTGCTGTTCGCCATCATCTCGCTGTTCGCACTGCGCGAATTCATCACCCTGGCGCCGACACGATCGGGCGATTACTACGCGTTGCTTGCGGCGTTCTACATCGTGCTGCCGTGGCAGTACTACCTGGTGTGGATCGACTGGTATGGCATGTACACGCTGTTGATCCCGGTGTACGCGTTCCTGTTCCTGCCGATCCTGGCCACCATCGGTGGTGATACCACCCACTACCTGGAGCGCACGTCGAAGGTGCAGTGGGGCTTGATGATCTGCGTGTTCTGCATCTCGCACGTGCCGCTGCTGCTGAACCTGCGCGTGCCGGGCTACGATCCGGCGCGCAACGTGCTGCTGTTCGCCTTCCTGGTGATCGTGGTGCAGTCGTCGGACGTGTTGCAGTACATCTGGGGCAAGCTGCTGGGCAAGCACCTGATCGCGCCGAAGCTGTCGCCGTCGAAGACGGTGGAAGGCTTCGTGGGCGGCGTGCTCTGTGCCAGCGCGTTGGGCGCCGCGCTCTGGTGGATCACCCCGTTCACGCCGCTGCAGGCGTTCGGCCTGTCGCTGCTGATCAACCTGATGGGGTTCTGGGGCGGCCTTGTGATGTCGGCGATCAAGCGCGATCGCGGCATCAAGGACTGGGGCAACATGATCGAGGGCCATGGCGGCATGCTCGATCGGCTGGATTCAGTGTGCTTCGCCGCGCCGGTGTTCTTCCACGTGGTGCGTTACTACTGGAAGGCGGGTGGCGGCGGGTGATTCCGCCGGCAGGCCATCCACGCATGGCGTGGATCTACCGGGCACGCGCTTACGCGCTGATGCCGTATTCCTTCAGCTTCTTGCGCAGGGTGGCGCGGTGGATGCCCAGCATCGCCGCTGCGCGGCTCTGGTTGCCTTCGCAGTGGTTGAGCACTTCCACGAACAGTGGAATCTCCATCTCGCGCAGCACGATCTCGTAGACATCGTCCGCATCGCAGCCATCGAGGTCGCGCAGGTAACGGCGCACGGACTGGGCCACATGTTCGCGCAGCGGTGGCCGGGCAGCGCCACGACTGTTGTCAGGACGAGAAAGGACAGCGTTCAAGGGGGTTCCCGATCTGGTTGGTCCATGCACGCGAGGCGCCGGACCGGATGAGGTGATGGCGGTCAGTCTAGCGCGAGCGTGGCCGACCTGCCACGGCCGGACGGTCCGGCCCAGGTCAAAGGAACTCGAAGGTGAATGCGACCGTGGATGCGGCAGGCTCCTGCACGCGGAAGGCGATGCGTGCGCTTTGACCCGGCTCCAGCGGGGCCGCACCCGGGTTTTCGCCAAGGTACTGCGCTGGTACGAACACGCCGGTGCCGATCACACGACCATCGGCATCGGACAGCGACAGGCGCAGGTCCGGCCATGCCTGCGGCCAGCGCGCGTCGTTGCGGATGCTGGCCTGGATCTGCAGCACGCCTGGCTGGGCCGGCAACGGGCGGATTTCACGGCTGGTCATGGTCAATGCAGTGGGCTCGCGCCAAGCGGGCAGCTCGCAGCGCAGCACGTTGCACAGCGCGCCGATCCACGGCCGGGTGCCGGCATCGGCGGCCAATCGTGCACGGTCGGCAAGCACGCTCTGCAGCAGCAGCAGCAGCGCCAGCGTGGCCACCAGCAGCCAATGCCAGCGTGGGGTGGGCAGCGCCCGCGGGCGTACGCCGAGGAAGCTGGGCGCATCGGCGGCGGTGGCAACGATGCTGGGTTTGGCGGTGAAGTCCGGCTCGATGATTGGATCAGCGGCGGCCACCGGTTCTGTTTCGGTTGCCGCCACGATGTCCGTTGCCGGGTCGATGCCCTCGATCACCGGCGCTGCATCGGTAGGTACCGGTTCGCGCGGTTCGCTGGCTTCAGGCGTGGCAGCTCGCTCCTGCGCGGTGCGCAGGAACGTGGCCAGGGGACGGCGCGGTGGGTGCGGCTCGGACATGCTCAGGGCGCGGGCTCGGATCCAGCGGTCATTCAACCACGATCAGGCGCGACGCACGCCGGTGATGCGCATCCAGTCGCCATCCTGGGTGGCCTGGAGGTCGTCGAACCACGTTGCATAGCGCTGCAGCAGTTCGTCTTCCTGACCATGCAGGATCCCCGACAGGGCGATGCGACCGCCGCTGGCGACGCGGGCGGCCAGCAGTTCGGCCAGTGCATCCAATGCGGAGGCCAGGATGTTGGCGACCACGATCGGGTAGGTAGCGACCGGTTCGTCCTGCGGCAGGTACACCTGCATGCGTGCCTGTTCGCCGTTGCGTTCGGCATTGTCGGCGGTGGCGATCAACGCCTGCGGGTCGTTGTCCACGCCGATGGCCTGGGCAGCACCGAGCTTCAATGCGGCCAGGGCGAGGATGCCCGAGCCACAGCCGAAGTCGAGCACGCGCTGGCCCTGCAGTTGGCCATCAACGGCCAACTGGTCCAGCCAGCGCAAGCACAGCGCGGTGGTCGGGTGGGTGCCCGAGCCGAAGGCCAGGCCCGGGTCGAGGCGCACGATGGCAGCGTCGGTGGCCTGCGCGGCTTCCGGTAGCTCGTGGTTCCACGGCACGATCCAGGTACGGCTGCCGAAGTCCATCGGCTGGAACTGGTCCAGCCACGCGCGCTCCCAGTCTTCGTCTTCCACGGCGCGGAAGCTGCCGTTGCTCCAGTCCAGCTCCGGGTCGAAGGCTTCCAGCGCGGCCAGCAGCAGCAAGGCGTTGCTGTCGGCCGGGAACAGCGCGCTGAGCACCAGGGTGTCCCACAGCGGGGTCTCGCCCACGCCGGGTTCGAGGATGGCCTGCTCGTTGCTGGTGTCGGCTTCGGCATCAAGCAGGGTCACCGCCAGCGCGCCCACATCCTCCAGCGCATTCTCATAGCGGGGCTGGGTGGCTTCGGTGCAACGCAGGGTCAGTTCCAGGAACGGCATGGCGGTGAGGGCAATCGCGGGAAAGGGGGCCATGCTAGACCATCAGGCCGTCTCCGTATGCCTTGAGATGAACGAAGCCGATTCAGACAGGCCTCACGGGCCTTGCTAAACTCGGCGCTTTCCTGTGCGCCGTACAACCGCCCGTTGCCGATGGCCTTCGCCCCGACCCTGAAAACCTGGTTGCTCGTCCTGCCGGCCGTGGCCGTGCTGGGCGTGGCCGGCTATCGGGCCACGGGCCACAACCTGGACACGAACACGCGCGTCGATGTGCCGCTGGCAGCCCAGGGCAGCGATGCGCAGGGAGCGCTGGCACCGGTAATGCCGGAAGCCCTGGAACGCCGCCTCGCTGCGTTCGAACGTGGTACCGCGCTGCCTTCGGGCCTGCCGCTGGATATCCGTGCCGACATCGAAGGAGCCACCGATCTGTACGCCTACGCGCAGCGCCTGCGTGTGCAGGCCGACCAGGGCAACCACGAGGCGCGCTGGATGCTCAGCCGGGTCTACGACTATTGTGCGCAGTACGCGGTCGATCCAGGTGGCTATCGCCTGGACAACAACGTGCTGGCCGGCCTCGGCCTGAGTGCTGCACCGGAGATGGTGGAGGCGCGCGAACGGGTGGCGCAGCGCTGCGGGGGCTTCGTGCCCGGCGACAAGCTGGGGCCGGCACTGGTGCTCGGCGAACGTCGTCGTGCGGCCCAGCAGGGCAACCTGGCGGCCGAAGCGGCGCTGTTTGCCGAAGGTGAGCCGCTGCACGACAGCGAGCAGTATCGCCGCGATCTGGTTGAACGCGTACGTACCTCGCGCGATCCGGAGGCGTACATGGCGATCGCGCCGGGCATGGGGTTGCGCGCGGCTGGCGACAAGGCGTTGACCGGCATGGTGGCCGGCGAACAGCTCAGTGAACTGGCATGGCGGGTTGCGGCCTGCGAACTCGGTCTTCCCTGTGGAGCCGACAGCGTGCTGGTCAACAGTTTTTGTGCGAATGGAGGGATCTGTTCGCCGGATGGAACGCAGGACTTCCGTGAATTTGTGTATGACGCCGCGGTTTCGCGGCAAGGTGCGGGGAAAATGAAGGAATGGATCAAGCGATTGATTGGAACGAGGGACGGGCGATGAACTACCGTCGATTCCTGCATGGGGCCAAGTTCTGGTTCTGGGTGGTGTTGTTCGTGGCGTACTCGGCCGGTGCCGTGGGCCTGCTGATGATCGACACCTACGAGGACCGCTACCGGCGTCTGTCGAAGGTGGAATTGACCTCGGTGAAGGCACAGGAAGACGTGCGTCGTGCCGGTGCCAGCCAGGTTGCCGCCGTTTACCGCGCGCAGAGTGGCGTGCCGTTCTCGTCGTTGCCGGCCGGCAGCACCTTCCAGGTGGTGTGGCCGGATGGGTCCAGCGAGACCATGGTGATCGTCGATCCGACCTCGCCGAACGGCGTGCGTCCTCTGGCGAACTCGCAGATTCCCGCGGAAGTCGCCGACAAGCGCTGAGCTGATCTGCTTTTGTAGAGCCGAGCCATGCTCGGCTGCTCTCCAGCAAGCCGAGCGTGGGCTCGGCTCTACCGAAAACAAAACAGAAAAGGGCGGGGAAATCCCCGCCCTTTTCATGTGCAGCGACAGCAGCTTCCGATCAGGTCAACGCGATCGGCTTGCTCTTGCGCT
Source organism: Stenotrophomonas sp. GW821-FHT02D01 (assembly GCF_059421765.1). Lineage (NCBI taxonomy): Bacteria > Pseudomonadati > Pseudomonadota > Gammaproteobacteria > Lysobacterales > Lysobacteraceae > Stenotrophomonas > Stenotrophomonas sp. GW821-FHT02D01. Next base: position 17,982 of record NZ_JBWKVP010000004.1, on the reverse strand, counting down.
CGGCAAGGCGCTTTTCCAGGTAGTGGATGTTCTGGCCACCGGCCTGGAAGCCCTTGTCACGCATGATCCGCTGCTGCAGGGCGATGTTGGTCTTGATGCCATCGACCACCATCTCGCTCAGCGCCACCCGCATGCGGGCAATGGCGGTCTCGCGGTCCGGACCGTGCACGATCAGCTTGCCGATCATCGAGTCGTAGTTCGACGGCACGCGGTAGCCACTGTAGATGTGGGTATCGACGCGCACGCCGGGACCACCCGGTGCGTGGAAGCCGGTGATGGTGCCCGGGCTCGGTACGAAGGTTTCTGCGTCTTCGGCATTGATGCGGCACTCGATCGCATGGCCGGTCAGCACCACATCGCTCTGCTTGATCGACAGCTTCTGGCCGGCAGCGATCTTCAGCTGTTCGGCGACCAGGTCGATACCAGTGACCATCTCGGTGACCGGATGTTCCACCTGGATGCGGGTGTTCATTTCGATGAAGTAGAAGCGACCGTCTTCGTACAGGAACTCGAAGGTACCGGCGCCGCGGTAGCCGATGCGGATGCAGGCTTCCACGCACACCTTGCCGATCTGCTCGCGCTGCTCGGCGGTGATGCCCGGTGCCGGTGCTTCCTCGACCACCTTCTGGTGACGACGCTGCATCGAGCAGTCGCGCTCGCCGAGGTGGATGGCGTTGCCCTGGCCGTCGGCCAGCACCTGGATCTCCACGTGGCGCGGGTTCTCCAGGAACTTCTCCATGTAGACCTCGCCATTGCCGAACGCGGCCTTGGCCTCACTCTTGGTGGTCTCGATGGAGGTCTTCAGCGAGGCTTCGGCGTGCACCACGCGCATGCCGCGGCCGCCGCCGCCGCCGGCCGCCTTGATGATGACCGGGTAGCCGATCTCACGGGCGATCTTGGTGTTGGCGACGATGTCCTCGCCCAGCGGGCCGCCCGAGCCGGGCACGCACGGCACGCCGGCCGACTTCATGGCGCGGATCGCTTCGACCTTGTCGCCCATCAGGCGGATGGTGTCTGCTTTCGGGCCGATGAAGATGAAGCCGGACTCTTCCACGCGCTCGGCGAAGTTGGCGTTCTCGGACAGGAAGCCATACCCCGGGTGGATGGCCTGGGCGTCGGTAACCTCTGCCGCGGCGATCAACGCCGGGATGTTGAGGTAGCTTTCCGCCGACGACGCCGGACCGATGCAGACCGATTCATCGGCCATGGCCACGTGCTTGAGGTTGCGGTCGACCGTGGAGTGCACGGCCACCGTGCGGATGCCCAGGGTGTTGCACGCGCGCAGGATGCGCAGCGCGATTTCCCCTCGGTTGGCGATGACGACTTTGTCGAGCATGGCAGCCGTCCCTTAGCCGATCACGAACAGCGGCTGGTCGAATTCCACCGGCTGGCCGTTCTCGCCGAGGATGGCGACGATGGTGCCCGACGCATCGGCTTCGATCGGGTTGAACATCTTCATCGCTTCGATGATGGCCAGGGTCTCGCCGGCCTTGACCTGCTGGCCGATGCTGACGAAGGCCGGCTTGTCCGGCGAGGACGAGGCATAGAAGGTGCCGACCATCGGCGAGCGCAGCACGTGGCCTTCCGGCAGCGCGTTGCCCGGCTTGGCGGTGCCGCCGGTGGAGGCTTCGGTCGGCGACTGCATCGGCATCGCCGGGGTGGCCGGCTGGGCGGCGGCCGGAGCGGCCATCATCATCTGCGGCGGGGCCTGCATCATGCCGTAGCCGGACACCGGAGCGCGCGACAGGCGCACCGACTCTTCGCCTTCCTTGATTTCGATTTCAGCCAGGTTCGACTCTTCCAGCAGGTCGATCAGCTTCTTGATTTTGCGGAGATCCATGGTGGCCTCTTTGCTCTTTGATGTCAGTGTGGTGGGAAGCGCGTTGCGCTCGGGTCAAAGCAGTTCGTAGAAGTCGCGCAGCTGCCGGGTGCGGTCGCGCGCGAGGGTGATCAGGCAGCGCATCTGCGCGCCGTTGCGGGCGGTGCCGTCGGAGTTGAGGGCATACACCGCCTGGCAGTCGTGGTCGCGCAGCTGCATCCACGCGCGCTGGGCCAGCACCAGCTGCTGCTCGGCGTCGCCGCAGTAGCTGCAAGCGCCGCCGTTGGCCGGCGTGCGCAGCTGCCTGCGTGCCTGGGCGTAGACGGTGTTGAGTTCGACGTCGGCGGCCGCTGCCACGTCCGAGGCGCACAGGTCGCTCTCCATCGTGGTGGTCGGATGCGCGCAGTCGATGCCCTCGTCCTTGCGGTCGAACGCGCTGGCAGCGCCGCACAGGCCGGCCCACAGCACAACGCTGGCGAGGACGCGCGACAGGCTCATGATGCGGCGGCAGCCTGCACGCGCGCCAATGCCGCGTCCATCGCATAGCGGTAGCTGTCGGCACCGAAGCCACACACCACGCCAACCGCCTTGTCGCTGAAATAGCTGTGCTGGCGGAAGGGCTCGCGGGTATGCGGGTTGGACAGGTGGATCTCGATGAACGGCACCGCCACCGCCGCCAGCGCATCGCGCAGGGCAACCGAGGTATGCGTGAAGGCGGCCGGGTTGATCAGGATGAAGGCGGTTCCGTCGGTGCGTGCGGCCTGTACACGATCCACAAGGACGTGCTCGGCGTTGGACTGCAGGCTCTCCAGCGCATGACCCGCGGCAGCGGCCTGGGCGGCCAGCGCCTGGTCGATGTCGGCCAGCGTGGTGTGGCCGTAGACCTCCGGCTCGCGGCTGCCGAGCAGGTTGAGGTTGGGGCCATGCAGGACCAGCAGCTTCGCCATGGGATCCGATTGACGGGAAAGGGCGGCAGTCTGGCGGAAGCTGAGGATGCTGTCCAGTTCGGCGAAATTAGTGGTGTTTAAAGCGATCGTTTGAAAAAGCCGTGCTCCGCATGGTTGTTCACTATAGATAGTGGAAATTGCGCGTGCCGGCCATCCCCCCTGCCGAAAGACTGCGGCCGGGCCGCATTACGTTCGACACTGCGGAGGTTGCCACGGCATTCCTACACTGCGCCTATCCGCCATGTCGGCGTTCATGGATGCCCGCCTTGCCTACCTCCCTGCGATTGCCCGCACTGCTGCTGGCAATGCTGCCTTTGAATGCGCTGGCTGCCGAACAATGGATCGTTGCCACCGACCTGTGGGGCAACAGCAACTACCAGACCCTGCATCTGGACGTGCAGGGCGGGCGTATCGCCGGCCGGCTGGACGCCGACCCGGTCACCGGCACCCTGGGCGCGGGACAGATGGTGTTCACCGCCACCGACAGCCAGGGCCAGCGCTACCAGTTCGACGGGCGCATTGACGGTGCGCGGATGCAGGGACAGAGCGATCAGCCGGACACCAACAACCGCGAGGCGCGTGCCGTCCACGCCTTCAGCGCCTGGAAAGTACCGGCGCGAGTTTCGACCGCACCTCAGCGCCATGTGTTCACGCCGACCGACTATTCCAATACCTTCAGCGCCGACCGCGCGCCGGTGCTGGTGATCTGGCCAGGCGACTCGGTACAGACCCGCACGCTGGACTCTGGCGGCGTGGACGAGAAGGGCGTTACCCGCGCCCTGTTTGGCAATCCGCAGGTGGGGCCGTTCTTCGTGGTCGGCGCCGAACCCGGCGACACGCTGGCGATCACGCTCACCTCGTTGAAGCTCAACCGTGACTACGCCGACAGCCTGGATGGCCTGGTGGGGCGCTTGAAGACGCTGCGGGTGGCTGCCGAAGCCACCGGGCTGGGCAAGCCGGTGCGCTGGCAGCTGGACCGCAGCAGGGGCGTCGCGCGTCCGCAGGGCGCAAGTGGTGGCCTGCGGCATTTCGAAGTGCCGGTGAAGCCGATGCTCGGCGGCCTGGCGCTGGCGCCCGGCTTCGGCTACCCGCCGTTCTCCACCGGCGATACCGGTGACTTCGGCGGCAACATGGACTTCAACGCCGTGGTGGAAGGCAATACGGTCTTCCTGCCCGTGCAGCAGCCTGGTGCCTTGATGTACCTGGGGGATGGCCACGCGCTCCAAGGCGATGGCGAAACCACCCAGTGGGCGCTGGAGACGTCGCTGGATGTGGTGGTGAAAGTAGAGCTGCTGAAGCAGCATGCGATCGCAACGCCACGGGTGGAATCGGCAACGCAGATCATGACTCTGGGCCAGGGTGGCTCCAGCGATGATGCGCTGCGCATCGCCACCTCGGGCATGCTGCAGTGGCTGCGCCAGGCCTATGGGCTGACGCTGTCCGAGGCGACCCAGGTGCTGGGCGTGGCGGTGCAGTACCAGGTGGCCAACCTGGCTGGGCGCAGTGTTGGCGTGGCAGCGAAGCTGGACAAGGCAGTGTTGCAGGGGCTGCCGTTGCAGACGACAGCGGAACCGGGCCGCGCCGCCGTGAAGCCCGCTGCCCGGTGACCGCTGCGCCGGCAGCAGCCGGGGAAAACGTATCCACCAGGAGTCCATGATGAGTGCCGACGCCATCCGAAACCGCCGTGCCGCCTTCAGGGCGCTTCATGCATCCGGTTGCTTCCTGCTGCCCAATCCATGGGACGTGGGCAGTGCGGTGGCGCTGGCGCGGCTGGGTGCCCAGGCACTGGCCACCACCAGCTCCGGCCATGCCTGGGCCCATGGTCAGCCTGATGGGGCGATGGGTCGCAGCGAGATCCTCGCTCATCTGCAGACGATGGTGGCGGCGACCGATCTACCGGTGAACGCCGACTTCGAAGATGGTTTTGGCCGCAGCCCGGAGGCGGTGCACGAGAGCGTGTCGATGGCGATCGCTACCGGTGTGGCTGGCCTGTCGATCGAAGATTCCAGCGGCGATGCGGACCATCCGCTGCGCAGCATCGAAGACAGCGTGGCCCGGCTCCAGGCCGCGCGCCGTGCAATCGATGAGAGCGGGCACGACGTGATGCTGGTGGGGCGCGCGGAGAACTTCTTCGTCGGCCGCCCCGATCTGGACGATACATTGGCCCGCATCCGCGCCTATGCGCAGGCGGGTGCCGACTGTCTGTACGCGCCAGGCATCCGGACCGCAGAGCAGATCCGCGCCGTGGTGGAGGCCGCTGCTGGCAAGCCGGTCAACCTGCTGATCAGTGCGCCCGGGCAGATGACGCTGCAGCAGGCGGCCAGCCTGGGCGTGCGCCGGGTCAGTGTCGGCGGTGCGCTGGCCCGCAGCGCGTGGTCCGGCTTTCTCGACGCCTCCCGGCAGATGCTTGCCAGTGGATCATTCGATGCGCTGCCGGCCACCCCGTCCGGTGCCGAGCTCAACGGGTTGTTCAAGCCCTAGGTGCGTGCAGGCTAGTGTGGCGGTGTCGGCGGGGCGGCCGTCCTGCCGAGCGCTTCGCGCACCGCGCGCTGCAGGCCCTGCACATGGAACGGTTTGGCCAGGAAGGGCGCGCGCCGATGCCGGACCGGCACCAGCTGGTCGTATACCGCTGAAGCGAAAAGGTAGGGGATGCCCAGTTCGAGCAGCCGATCGGCCACAGGAAATACCACGCCATCACGAAGTTCCACGTCCAGCACGGCGCCATCGAAGTGGCCAGTGTCGAGCATGCCCAATGCCTCGAAGACGCTGTTGGCGTGGGCGATTTCGTTGCCTTCGTCGGTCAGGGCCTGTTCCATCAGATCTGCCAGATCGAGCTGGTCTTCCACAAGGAGCAGGCGGGGTAGTGGTGCGGGTCGTTCGTTGTTGCTCTGCATGGTGTGTTGTCGTGCGAATGCTGCGTTGGTCCGGCAAGCATCCGCTTACCGGCATCAAGGCCGTGGCAGCCCGGTGTGGCTGTGATGTGCACAACAGAGACCGCAGCGCGCAACAGCATTCCACCGATGGTGCTGGTGCTGGCTGCAATCGTAGTTACCATTGGTAACTAGTGAACAGCAGAGCCCCATCATGCATACCCATATTGTCGTGGCCCATCCCGAACCGGCCTCGCTTACCCATGCCGTAGCGGCGCGTATCGGCGAGGCCATCGTCAACGCCGATGCCGGCAACACGGTCACCACCGTGGATCTGATGGCCGAAGGCTTCGATCCACGTTTCAGCGCCCAGGACCACGCGTTCTTCCGCAGGACCACAAGGCTGCCAGCCGATGTCGCCGCCGAGCACGCGCGGCTGGATGCGGCCGATGCGCTGGTGCTGGTCTACCCGCTCTACTGGTGGTCGTTCCCAGCGCTGCTGAAGGGCTGGATTGATCGCGTCTTCACCCAGGGCTGGGCCTATGACGAAGGTGCCGATGGCAAGGTGGAAAAGAAGCTGCAGCGGCTGCAGGTGCATCTGGTAGGTCTGGGCGGCGCCGGCCAGCAGATGATCGACCGGCGTGGCTATGGCGAGGCGATGAAGACCCAGATCGACCAGGGCATCTTCGATTACTGCGGAGCGCCGGTGCTGTCATCCACGCTGCTGCTGGATGCCGACAGCGGCATGGCCGAGGCGCATCTGCAGACGGCAGTGGACATCGGACGTAAGATCGGAACCCCCGCGCCCTGACGATCTCCTTTGCCTTCCAGACCTGCCGCGCCCGAGCCCCGCCGCCGCCTGACCCGTGAACAGCGCGCCCGGCAGCTGCTGGACGTGGCGTGGGCGCTGGTTGGCGAAGAGGGCACCGATGCGCTGACCCTGGCCCGCCTGGCCGAGGCGGCCGGTGTGACCAAGCCGCTGGCCTACGACCACTTCGAAACCCGCAACGGCCTGCTGGCCGCGCTGTATGCCGACTATGACCACAAGCAGACCGTGGTCTTCGACGACCGCATCGGCAGTGCGAAGGCGCGGCTGAAGGATCGCGCGCATGCCATCGCCTCGGGCTACATCGATTGTGTGCTGTCGCAGGGCAGCGAGATCCAGGACATTCTCGCCGCGTTGGCCGGGTCACCGGAACTGCGTGCGGTACGCCGTTGCTATCAGCAGGATTTCATCGACAAGTGCGCGCGGTGGCTGGGCCCGTTCGCAGTAGGCGAGGCCGTGCCGGCTACCGGGCTGTGGGCCATTCTCGGTGCCGCCGAAACCCTGTCTGAAGCGGTTGCGGCCGGTGCGGTGGAACACACGGCTGCCGAGGCCGAGCTGGAGCGCGTGATCGTCGCCATCGTCAAGCGTGGCAGCTGAATCGTGTGGGCGAAGCGGCCTAGAGTTGCTCGACGCTGACTGATGGCAGTGGCACGTCACGCGGCAGGTCCGGCAACAGCTGTCGCAGCAGCTCTGGCATTGCCTGCATGGCGGCACCATCGATGTAGCGCCACTGCGTACCACCGACCTGCCGGATGGCGACCATGAAGGTGAGGCTCTTCACTGTCTGTGCGTCGGTGGTGAATACCGTGGTCCGCGGCACGAAGCAGACTTCTTCGTCGCCGGCAGCGTAGGTGCGGGTCGGTTCGCCGACATCATCGCTGATGACCTTCAGGCCCATGTCGCCGAGTGCCTTCATCGCATCGCGCGTGGCCTTCGCATACGCCGCGTCGCCGCCGGCAAAACGCTTCACGCTCGGATGCGTTCGCTCGATCATGGCATCGGTATCGCCACGCGCGAAGGTGGAGAGCAGAGAACGCACATCCTGCTGCAGCGCGCCGGTCTCGGCAGGGCTGAGTTCGCCGGCATGGGTGAGTACCGCAGAGAAAGTGCAGAACAGCGCAAGCATCCAGCACAAGAGACGTCGATCCATCGATGGGGTACTCCTTCGGGCGCTGGACTATAGAGCGCATTGCCCGTGGTGTCTGCCCAGCCTGCCGGTCACGCGGGTTGGGCGTCGGCCATTCCGGCGCTGGCGAAGCCTGCATCAAGCTGCGCACGTACCTGCTCATCGCGCGACGCACGGGAATCAGCACCCAGCACCACGGTGATCAGGCGCAGTGGCAGCGCGTGCCCAGCGCACCTGCGACGGGCGGTGGCTGCCAGGCAGAAGCCTGCAGCCTGTGTGTAACCGGTCTTCAAACCATCCACGCCGTCTTCGCCCAGCAGGGCGTTCTGGTTGGCCTTGTGCAGGGTGCGGTGCACGAAGCTGCGCTGTGCGGTGATCGCGAGCAGATCGGGGTGGCGGGCGAGCAGGTGGGCGGCCAGCATCGCCATGTCGCGTGCGGTCGACAGATGGCCCGCAGTGGTGATGCCGGACGCGGAGATGAAGTGCGTATCGTGCAGGCCCAGCGCTCGCGCGTGATCGTTCATGTGCCGCGCGAACGCCGCCTGTGATCCAGCCAGATGACGTGCCAGGGCGAGCGCTGCGTCGTTGCCGGAAACCACCATCAGGCCCTCCAGCAGTCTGCCGAGGACGATGCTTTCGCCGGGCACCAGGCCCATCCCTGTTTCATCGTCGGCCACCTCGTGTACGTCGCGCGGGTCGATGGTGATCGTGTCCGACCACGAACCGCCCGACTGCGCGAGCAGGTCGTACGCGATGTAGGCGGTCATCAGCTTGGTCAGCGAGGCCGGTGGTCGTCGCAGATCCGCGTGCTGCTGCTGGAGGATTCTGAGGGAAATGGCATCGATCGTGATCGATGACACAGGCGGGCGAGGGGCGTGCGATGAAGACATGGTCGCGCAAGCGTAGCCGGAAGTACGCATGCCGTGGGCATTGCCTGCACATCCTGCGAATACCCGCCACGCGATCCTGTGGTCATGGATTCCGACATCCGCATCGATGGCCGTGTGTTCGCCTACGTCTTTCCCTGTGCCTGGGAGGACTACGCGAAGATTGGCTTCTCGCGCGATCCGCTGGGCCGGATCAGTGCGCTGCATCGGCGCTGGTTCGAGTTCTTCGATCTGGAAGCAGGCGCGCTGGTCGAGGCGGAATCAGAGCGGGATGCGCGTGACCTGGAACTGCAGTTGCGCCGGCCCTTCAAGCTGCATCGTGCGCCGGCACCGATGACGGTGCAGGACAAGGCCGGTGGGCACACCGAGTGGGTGCGCGGGGCCAACGCTGCATTGGCCCAGGCTGTGCAAGCGCTGGCGCAGCAGGGCTATCACACCTATCCGCTGCGGCTGTGGCTGCGGGCTGCGATGGTCCAGCGCCTGGACCGGCTACATGACTGGGCCGCAGTGCAGGTGCCGGAAGAGGAAAGCCTGCGTTCGCCCGTCGGCGTGGCCGCACTGCGCGACGCCATCGATGCGTATCGCGCGCTCGCTATCGATCCGCAGCCGTGGTTGCCCGAGCACCTGCAGCGCGGCTGGTGACACTGCCCGGGGCGGCCGGGGTGTTGCCCGGACGGGGTGCCTGGCGTGTATCGGGCGCTGCGGGAACGGGGCTGGCCAGGCGCTGGGCAAGGGCAACGTTGGTCACATGACCCTGCAGGAACAACAGACCGCTGAAGATGTTCATGATCGTGCCTCCACTTGAGTGGAATGCACGATACGGGCAGCATGGCGGTGCAAAAAGCGACATTTCCGCAAGGTCGACTTGAGAGGAATTCAAGGCTTATGTCCCGCCCACCGCTGCATGCCCTGCAGGGCTTCGTCGCTGCCGCACGCCTGGGCAACCTGTCCCGCGCCGCCGCGTCGATGAACCTGACGGTCAGTGCGCTCAGCCATCAGATGCGCCAGCTCGAGGAACGCCTGGGCCAGCCGCTGCTGATACGGCAGGCACGCGGTGTGGCCTTGACCCTGGAAGGGCAGCGCCTGCTGGATCAGATCGGCCCCCACCTGGATGCGATCAACGAAGCCTTCCAGCCCTACGCCGCGCGACCGGAGCATGTGCTCACCCTCAGCGCCGTGCCGTCAATGGCCAGCGCCTGGCTGGTGCCACGCCTGGGCAACTTCGTGGCCGCGCATCCACAGATCGAAATCAATCTGCAGTCGAGCGAGCGGCTGATCGACTTCGACCGGCAACTGCAGTTCGATGCAGCACTACGGCTGGGCAGCGGACAATGGCCGGGGTTGGTGGTGGAACCGTTGTTCGACGAATGGCTGCTGCCCATGGCCAGCCCGGCACTGATCGAGCGCATGGGCGGCATCGGCCACCTGCCGTTGGCACAGTGGCCGCTGCTGGGAGACCCCGACGGCGCGTGGGGCGCGTGGTTCGCGCTGACCGGGCAGCGCCCGCCGGCGCGGTACGTGGCGGTGCTGGATGATTCCGAAGCCCACCATCGCGCCGCACTGGACGGCGTCGGTGTTGCGCTGGGGCGGGTGACGCGGGCGCGGCTGCTGCTGGATTCCGGCCAGTTGGTTGCGCTGTCGGACCGGCGCCTGAAAACCGCATGGCCGCATTGGCTGGTGTATCCGCAGCGCTCGGTGCGGCACCGTGGTTTCCTGGCCTTCCGCGAATGGTTGCACGCCCAGGCAGCCGAGCACGTGCGGCACATGCAGGCCGCAGACGCGGGGTAGCGCCACGCGGGCAGGCGCGACGCCATGGAGTGAGCGTCACCGCAACAGCGTGACTGCCTGCCCGGCACGCGCGAACGCCTCGCCCAGCAGCGGCCCGGCCTTGATCGCCTGCACTTCCGCGAACAGCGCCTGCAACGCCGTTGCGGGCCGTGCGATGGGCGCGGCAACCGCCTGCTGGATGACGGTGAAGCGATCGGCCAGCACGCGATGGCCGGGATGTGCCTGCGCCCAGGCCAGCAGGGGCTGGCGTACGCCGGCCGCTGCATCCAGCCGCTGCTGGTCGAACAGGGTGATGGCCGCGGCCGAGGTGTCGGCACGTTCAATCGTCGCGTGCCGCAGCTCACGGCTGAGGAACAGATCGTAGGCGGCGCCGCGTCCCACCGCGATGCGCAGCCCGTTGCGATCCAGGTCTGCAACCCGTTGCGCTGGACTGTCATCGCGCACCAGATAGGTGCCTTCGATCTCCACATACGGGGCGCTGAAGGCAATGCGGTCGGCACGTGCCGGGTCCACCGCCAGGAAGGCCAGATCCCATGCATCGTCGCTCGCCGCTGCAACCACCGATGCGGCCGCGTCGTGGCAACTGAAGCGTGCCTGCACACCCAGCCGCTGTGCCAGCGCGGTGGCCAGTTCCACCGACGGCCCATGTGGTGAATTGGCGTCGCCCTGGGCCAGCACCGGGTTGCCCAGGTTGATGGCAACGCGCAGGTGGCCGAGCGGGGCCAAAGCATGACGATGGTCGGCCAGGGACATGGGCGTTTCCAGGAGGGTGGCGGGCTGTCCAGCATGCCAGTCGTGGCTGTAGCGTGTAGTGCACAGGGCTGCGATGCTGCCTTTCATCCGCCTGCACGCCGAGCACGATCACCATGAATCCCATCCTGCATGTTGAAGTTCCGGTCGCCGATCTCGAACGCGCCGTGGCGTTCTACGAGCACTGGCTGCAGGTGCGCATCGAAGCGCCGATCGACCTGCATGACTGCCGAATGGCCTACCTGTCGTTCAACGATGACGCCGCAGGTGCCAGCATGGCGCTGGTGCACGGCGCCGACTACCTGCCGTCGGAGCAGGGTCCGCGCATCTACCTGGGCGTGGACGATGTGGATCGCAGCCTGCAGCGTGCCCTGCAGGCCGGCGCGGTGCTGTGCTTTGGCCCGGCCGTGGCCGTTGGCTGGCGGGTGGCCGAGATCCGCGACAGCGAGGGCAACCGGATCGCCCTGCAGGCACCCATCAACCCATAGCCGCAAGCACAGCAGCCGGGAATGACGTGCCGCTACACGGACGTGGCTCGCGATCGCTGCAGCCAATCGGCGATCGCCGGATCCAACCGCGGATCGTCCGGGAGGCGCATGCCGAAGCCCTGCTGCAGTACCTCGCGCACGTCCTGCACATCGCGTAGCGGGCGCTTGGCCGGCGCCTGGCCCGGGCGGTATTCGGTGTAGTTGCCGCTGCCGATGGTGCGCCGCCAATCCGGCCCGGTCAGTGATGCACGCAGTTGGCCGGGGAAGCTCGACTGCGGATGCGTGCACACGTACCAGTTGCCTACCTCGTTATCGATCGGTGCCGGTGGCTGCAGGTCGAAACGGTACAGCGGCCGCCAGTCGTCACCGGCCTCAGCGGCAAGCATGAAGTCGCCATCGTCCAGGCGCCGCACGCGGTAGCGCTCATGGGGTGTCTCCTGCACTGCGGTCTCATGCAGGCGCAATGGCACGGTCGGGGTCAGGCTGCCGAAGCCGGTATCGACCAGCCAATCCTCGTCCTGCAGACGCACCCGCAGGAGCAGGTGCGTACGCGCGGTCAGCTCGCCCTCTGCAGCCGACAGCAGCACCCGAGCGCTCAGCGGTCGCGCATCGAAGCCCAAGGCCTGCAGCAGGGCCAGGAACGCGCCATTGAGTTCGAAGCAGTAACCGCCGCGCTGCGCGTGCAGCAGCTTGTGCTGGACGCTGTCCAGGTCGATCGCTACCGCGTCGCGCAGCAGGCTGGTCAGGGTCTCGAACGGCAGCAGGGCGTTGTGGCGCTGCTGCAGCAGGGTCAGCCCGGCCAGGGTGAGCGGGGGCGGGGCATCCAGCTGCAGGCGCTGCAGGTAGCGGGGGACATCGATGGACATGGCAGGCATCACGGGCAGGGGGCTCCACTGTGATACCGCAACCGGGGTTGAGGTCAAGCGCGCCCCGACGGTGTCATCCCCCGGTCGTCTGCGGCCGGTACAACAGCGACAACTGGCCAATGCCCGCAGAAGAATTCAGTCCGACGCTAAAGTTCCGCCCCAACCGGTCGATACAGGTGCGTCCTTCCGCCTGGAGTCTGTCATGTCGGCCGTCGTTCCCCACCTTCGGTCCCTGCGTAGCCGCGTTGTCGGGTTGCGCCCCCGTTTCCCTGGCCTGCTGCGCTGGTTGCAACCCCATCGGCTCAGCGTCGCCGACAAGCTCAAGGCGACCCTGCTGGTCTGCAGCCTGGGCCTGGTGGCCATTGCCGCCGTCCATGCCTGGACCAGCCATGCGAGCATGCAGGCGGCGCGCGATCAGGCCAGCTACCAGCAGGGTAGTGACCGCGTAGCTTCGCTGGCAGCGCGGGTGGCCGAGGCCCGGCGCCTGCAGACCCAGTATGCGCGAAGTTTCGACGATGCCGACCGCAGCCAGTTGCTGGCCGCGCAACGGATGTTGAAGCAGGATCTGCAGGTGTTGCGCGCAATGCCGATGGAGGCGGGGCGGCGCAAGGTGCTGCAGGCCATGACTGAAGCCGTCGATGCATTCTCACAGGGCATCGCCGCGTTGTTCGAGCGGGTGGATGAGATGGGGCGCGGCGACGCAGGCCTGGCCGCGCAGCTGCAGCAGTCCGCCGACGCACTGCAGGCACAGGTGGACGCGCTGGAGCGCCCTGCGCTTTCCCTGCATGTGCAGCGGATGCGGCGCCAGGAAGCGCTGCTGCTGCTCGATGGCGATTCCACCCACGCCGATCGTGCCAGCGAAGAAAAGCTGCCCTTCGATCTGGCATTGGCGGGCCTGCCCGCCGAGGTGCAGGAGCACGTGCGCACGGGCATGGAGGCCTACCAGGCCGCGCTGCTGGGCTATACCGCCGCGCGTGTCGGCCTGGACGTGGAAGCACAGTCGCTGCTCGAGACGGCGGCAGCCGTGGGCCCGGCACTGGCCGCATTCCAGCAGGCGCAAAGTGCGGCACTGGCTCAGGCGCAGCTTCGTCAGCAGTCGGGCGCTCGGATGGCCAGCGTGCTGTTCGTGGCCACCCTGCTGCTGGTGGCTGGCGTGCTGATCACCAGCCTGATGCTGGTCGTCCGCGCGGTGCGTCGACCGATCCAGGACACCCTGCGTTTCGCTGGCGATATTGCCGATGACCGGCTCGACACCACGCTGCGCGTGCACAACGCCAACGATGAGATCGGCCAGCTTGCGCAGTGCCTGGTCGACATGCAGCAACGCCTGCGTGCGCGGATCGAAACCGAGCGCGCGGTGGCACGCGGCAACACGCGCGTGCGGCAGGCGCTGGACAGCGCCCAGACCGGCTTGATGGTGGTTGATGCGGAAGGACTGGTGGCTTACGCCAATCCGGCGCTGCTGCAGCTGCTGGATCTTCCCGCAGAGACGTTGCTTGGCAGCGACGCGGTCCGCCTGCATCCGGCGCTGGCGGGACTGATCGGTGTTCGTCAGCGCGAAGAGCGTGAGATCGGCCACGCCGGTACCCGCTACCAGTTGATCGCCAATGCCATCGTCGAGGACGACCACTTCCTTGGCGTTGCGGTGGAATGGCGCAGCCGCGCGCTGGAAACGCTGCTGGAAACCGAAGTGGCGGCACTGGTCGACGCGGCGGCGCATGGCGAGCTGCAAGGGCGCATCGTACTGGAGGGCAAGCAGGGCTTCGTGCGCACGCTGTCGACCAGCATCAATCGCCTGCTGTCCACCTTCGAGACCAACCTCGGCGATCTGCAGGCACTGCTGGCCGCACTGGCACGCGGTGACCTGAGCGTGCGCCTGGAGGGTGACCTGCAGGGGGTGTTCGCCCGCATGCGTGACGATGCCAACGCCACTGTCGCGCAGCTGGGCCACATCGTCACCCGCATCCAGCAGGCCACGGTCCGCCTGGACGTGGGTGTTGGCGAAATCGTCGCCGGCCATCACGATCTTTCCCAGCGCACCGAGCAACAGGCAGCCAACCTGGAAGAAGCCGCTGCATCCATGCATGAACTGACCGATACGGTCGGCCGCAACGCCGACGCGGCGGGGCTGGCCGATGGACTGGTGCGCGACGCCGCCAGGGTGGCCGAGCGCGGCGGCACTGCGGTCGGCCAGGTGGTGGCGACCATGCAGGGCATCAGTGCGGCGTCGCGGCGCATCGGCGACATCATCCAGCTGATCGACGGCATCGCCTTCCAGACCAACATCCTGGCCCTCAACGCGGCAGTGGAGGCCGCGCGTGCAGGCGAGCAGGGCCGAAGCTTCGCGGTGGTGGCGGCTGAAGTACGCTTGCTGGCCCAGCGCAGTGCCGATGCGGCCAAGCAGATCAAGGGGCTGATCGAGGATTCGGTGACGCGGGTCGACCAGGGCAGTATGCAGGCCGAGCAGGCGGGTACGACGATGGACGAGATCGTCAGCAGTGTGCAGCAGTTGGCCGGTCTGCTGGCCGGTATCCGCAGTGCCTCGCACGAACAGCATGCGGGCATTGCCCAGGTAAACCAGACCGTCGTACAGATGGAGGCCAGCACGCAGCGCAATGCGAGCCTGGTGGAAGAGGCCGGCGCGTCGACTGCGCAGATGCAGACCCAGGTGCGCGCACTGGCCGAAGCGGTGGCCGCGTTCCAGCTGCAGCCCGAGCGCCGGGCATGGGCGGCCTAGCAGCGACGGGTAGGGCTGCCGATACCGGCGGGATCAGCTGTGGTGGGCGCGGAGCGTGCTCCGCCCACCCTCAGCGGCAGGGCGTGGCCCGGGCTCCACTCAATACACGTCGCGCCGATAGCGCCCGTTCTCCAGCAGCAGTTCCACCATCCCATCGCCCAGTGCCTCGCGCAGCACCAGATCCACGCCTTCGGCCATGCCGTGCAGTGATCCACACACATGGATCACTGCACCTTGTGCCAACCACGCCGGCAGTTCATCCGTCGCAGCGCGCAGTCGATGCTGTACGTAGCTGCCATCGTCCACATCACGCGAATAGGCCTGATCCAAACGCAGCAGATGCCCGTCAGCCTGCCACCGGATGATCTCGTCGGCGAACAGGAAATCGTGCGCGCGCTGACGCTCGCCGAACAGCAGCCAGTGACCGTGCTCGCCCCGGTGCGCGGCTTCGCGCAGCAGGCTGCGCAGGCCGGCGATGCCCGTGCCGTTGCCGATCAGCACCATCGGCGCACCCGGCTGCCGATGGAAGCCCGGATTGCGATGCACGCGGGCGGCTATCGCACCGTCCAGCGGCGCATGCAGGGCCAGCCAGCCCGAGCCCAGTCCGGCGCGGCCAGCTGCGTCGTGGACCAGCCGCACTACCAGCTCCACTTCGCCATCGGCGGCGCATGAGGCGATGGAGTACTCACGCCCAGGCAGTGACGGCAGGCCCGACAACCACAGGCCTGCATCCTGCACCTGCAACGCACGGCCGGGTTCGGGCAGCACGCGTTCGCTGGCCAGTTCCAGCAGGGTCTTCGCAACGCCGTCGATCAGCTGTGGCTGCTGGGGATCCAGGCCATGCGCGCGCAGTACCGCGCTGGCATGCAACGCGTCTTGGCGGGGCGCGATGTGCAGGATGTCGCCGGCCTGCCAATCGACATCGGCCGGCGGCGCCAGGCGGATCTTCCAGATCTGGCCGCCGACGCTGCCAGCATTGAGCAGGGTGCGGTCGATCAGGCGCCAGTCGTGCATCACTGTGGCGGCCGGCAACACGCTGTCGTCGGTGTCGATGCCAGTGAGTCCGGTGAGCTGCAGCTGCCATTGGCGCAGCGCCAGCACCGAAGCAGCATCGACGTCGATGCGGGCGAACAAGGGGTGCGCGCCCGAGCGCGTCAACCAGTCGTCGATCTGGATGCCGAACCCGCAGAACTGCGCGTACTGGTGGTCACCCAGTGCGAGCATGCCGTAGTGCAACCCGGAAAGGTCCGGAAGCTGTGCCAGCAACTGGCGCGCGCCGCGCCGTGCGTTGTCCGGTGGTTCGCCATCACCGAAGGTGCTGAGGACGAACAGCGCTTGCGTGGCGGCCTGCAGCTGCGTGGCACTCACGCGCGCAAGCGGCAGTACCTGCACCGCGTGGCCGGCCGCCTGCAGCTGCGCCGCCGCACGCCAGGCCAACTGTTCGGCCAGGCCGCTCTGGCTGGCATGCACCACCAGCCAGGGCGTGCCCGAAGCATGGGGTGCTGCTGCCGGCACGGTCTGCCGCAGCGCGCGGGCGGCACGCTGGCCGCGGCGGCGGTCCAGGTACAACAGCCAGCCGGTAACGAAGAACAGGCACATGCCCAGGCTGCTGAGCATCACCACGATCCGCCCGGGCATGCCGAAGAAGCTGCCCGAGTGCAGGGCGAACATGCTGGTGGTGAGCTGGCCGCCGGCACCCTGGCGCGCGTAGGGGCGCGCGTCGAGGACCGCGCCGGTGGCCGGGTCGAGCTGCAGCAGGTCATGTGCGCGGTCGTGATGGCCGCCCCGTTGTGCGGGATCTGCCGACATCACCCGTACGTTGAGCGCTTGACCGGGCTTTTCCGGCAGGCGCAGGTCGATGAAGCCCTGGCGCACGCCGGGCAGTGCGTACAGCGTGGCCTCGACCTTGTGCAGATCCAGGGGCAGATCCGTGGCGACCTTGTGCTTGGCGGGAGGCGCAACACCCAGCAGCTGGGTCAGCCCGTTGCGATACCAGTCGAACGACCACCACAACCCGGTCAGTGCGCTCATCAGGTAGATCAGCAGCACCCAGGTGCCGATCACCGAATGCAGGCTCCACAGGAAACCCCGGCCCTTGCGCGCCCATTCCACCGCCAGCCAGCTGCGCCAGTGCCACCAGCGGCGTGGCCAGCGCAGGTACAGCCCGGACAGGGTGAAGAACAACAGCGCGATCGCACAGCTGCCGGTGATCCACGATCCGCGTTCACCGGCGACCATGTGGCGGTGCAGGTCCTCGACGAAATCGAAGAAGGCCTGTCCACGCAGCGCGCTGAAGCGCTCGCCGCTGTAGGGGTCGAAATACACCCAGTGGTCCTTGCCACCGGCAAAGCGGGCCACCGATGGGCGCTGTCCGCTGGCATCCACCCGAAGGCGCTGCAGCGGCCGCTCGCTGCCCGCCTGCAGCAACGGCACCAGTTCGCTCAAGGCAAGCGGTTGCTGATTGTCGGCATGGTGTTCGGCGATCGCGGCGAAACCGGGATTGGCCGCACGCAGCAGCTCATCCTCGAACGACAGGACCGCACCGCTCAGGCCCATCACGGCCAGGATGGCACCGGCGCTGATGCCCAGCAGCCAGTGCAGTTGGAACAGGACGTTCTTGAACATCGGGATCGAGGGCCGTCGAGGCTGCCGCCCGCATCCTGCGCAACAGCAAATGAGAATTAATCTCGTAATTCTCCGGGTCGCGGGCCGCTGCGGTCAAGGAGGGTTTGCCGGCAGGGCTGCGCCCTGCACCCGCCGAAGCGGTAGTGCCGGCCGCTGGCCGGCAACCTCAACAGCAACAGCCGAAGCTGCAGCCGAATCAAGAGCGGGCTTCCTGAGGGTGGGCGGGGGGGGGGGGGGGGGGGGGGGGGGGGGG